>JASEFS010000010.1 GCA_030018495.1 Deltaproteobacteria bacterium
TACCATGCAGCACAGCATCTATTTATAGACCTTTGTTTCGCAGAGGTCTCAATTTTGAATTACTGTAATATTGGAAATTTACCGTCCTTCCACCCATTTTTTGTGGGGCGGACCACCGCCCGCCGCAAAAAAAATCCCCTCACCCCGGCCCTCTCCCCGAACGGGGAGAAGGAGAAAATCGTCAATGTCTTCGAATAACCTACTCTTAACAAACCATTATTCTGACGGCAAGCACGCCTGCCATTTCAAAGAAAAACATGGCTATCTTTACCTCCGCTCCCCCTTGGGGAAGAGGATTGAGGTGAGGGGGGTTTATAACAATCAGAGCCGATAAAAGCGCCAGCGAAATTATACCAAAATTTTTCTTGACATAGTTTGGCGGATATTTTATGTGAAGAGGTGAACAAAGTCGAGGACAACCAAACCATGCAGCTCTGGCAGGGCTCCTTTTATTTTAGCTATTATTATTTTTGGGGCCCGAGCTGCGCCTCGACTTTTAAAAGACCCTAAATTCAAAAAAAATTCTTTTAAAAGCCGTGGCGCAGGCGAGGCGACCACGGCTTTTTTATTTTTGGGGACCGGTGGCCGCTTCTTAATCGCAAGAGCCGGATTCGCCGCGGGAGGAGGAAACGTGGTTGGGAAACTGATTCGCATGGAACGCATTATGAACCGTGAGACCGGGCGCATGGTCATCGTGCCCATGGATCACGGGGTCACCGTCGGTCCCATCGAAGGCCTCATTGACATGAAGAACACCGTCAATCAGGTGGCCAGCGGCGGGGCCAACGCCATTTTGATCCACAAAGGGCTGGTGGAGGGCGGCCATCGCCGCCGGGGCAAGGACGTCGGGCTGATTATCCACCTGTCGGCCTCCACCGCGCTGTCGCCTTTCCCCAACGCCAAGACCCTGGTCTGCACCGTGGAGGAGGCCATCAAACTGGGGGCCGACGCGGTCAGCGTGCACATCAACATCGGCAACGGCTCGGAAGGGGAAATGCTCTCGGACTTGGGCCAAGTGGCCCGCACCGCCAGCGAATGGGGCATGCCGCTCCTGGCCATGATGTACCCCAGAGGCGAAAAGATCAAAGACGAGTATGACGTCAACGTCATCAAGCATGTGGCCCGGCTGGGCGCTGAACTGGGCGCGGACATCATCAAGTGCTCCTACACCGGCTCGGTGGAGTCCTTCCGGCAGGTGGTGCTGGGCTGCCCGGTGCCGGTGGTCATTGCCGGCGGTCCCAAGATGAGCTCGGACCGGGACATCCTGGAAATGGTCAAGGGCGCGGTGGAGGCCGGCGGCGCCGGCGTATCCATGGGGCGCAACATTTTCCAGCACCGCAACCCCAGCCGCATGGTGGGCGCCATCAGCCTCATCGTCCACGAAAACGCCGGAGTGGATGAAGCGTTGTCCTTTTTGCAGGCAGTGTAGGTGTATGGCTTTAGGCTGTAAGCTTTAAGCTCTAGGCTTCAGGGAGCGATACTTTAAAATGTAGCTGCAGGTTTTGCATTTAGATAAAAATTGCGGCTGCAATTGTTAGGATTGAATCATGAAAAAACTTTGGGTCAAAGTGGACCCCTGGAATAAGAAGCTGGTGACCACGGCCCTGGAGAGCGGCGCGGACGCGGTTTGGGTGCCGCCCGGCAAAGTCGATGAAGTCAAGGCCCTGGGCCTTATTCAAGTAATCGCGCCGGACGGCGACCTCGTTCCCGGCCGGGATGTGCCGGAGGTTACCATCACCGGCACCGAACAGGAGACCGAAGTAGTGCGCCTGGCCCGGGACAAGCCCGTAGTGGTGCGCACCCCCGACTGGACCATAATCCCTCTGGAAAACCTGGTGGCCCAATGCGACAATCTCTTCGTGGAGGTCAGTGACCTGGAGGCCGCCCGGACCTTTCTGGGCGTACTGGAAAAAGGCGTGGACGGCCTGGTGGTCAACACCGACAACCCCGGCGTTATCAAGGCCGTCGCCCGCCTGGTGAAGGAAGCCTCGCCGCCGGTGGAGCTGACCGCCGCCCGCATCACCGGGCTGCGTCCACTGGGCATGGGCGACCGGGTCTGCGTGGACACCTGCGCCAATATGGGTCTGGGGGAAGGGATGCTGGTGGGCAACTCCTCCAGCGGCCTGTTCCTGGTGCATGCCGAGTCCCTGGAAAATCCTTACGTGGCGCCCCGTCCTTTCCGGGTCAATGCCGGCCCGGTCCATGCCTATATCCGGGTGACCGGCGGCAAGACCAAATACCTGGGGGAGCTGGCCGCGGGGGACGAAGTCCTGGTGGTCAATCACCAGGGCCGGACAAGACCCGCAGTGGTGGGCCGGGTCAAGGTGGAAAGCCGGCCCCTGATGCTGGTGACCGCCGAAGCCCGGGGTAAGGAAATCACCACCATCCTGCAAAACGCCGAAACCATCCGCCTGACCCGCCCTGACGGCGAGGCGGTGTCCATCGTCAGCCTTAAACCCGGCGATGAAGTGCTGGCGGCCCTGGAAGAGGCAGGCCGGCATTTCGGCCACAAAATCCAGGAAACCATCCTGGAGAGATGATTATGACGGCTAAAGAATCTTTGCGGCAGCAGATTGACGCCCTGGACGAGGAACTTCTGGCCCTCCTGAACCGCCGCCAAGCCCTGGCCCAGGAAATCGGCCTGATAAAAAACCGGGAAGGGGCCCGCACCCTGGACTTTCAGCGGGAGGAGGAGGTCATCGCCCATATCCTCCATAAAAACCCCGGCCCCCTGACCCAGAAGGCCTTGCGGAATATTTTCCGGGAAATCATCTCCGCGGCCCGGGAGATTCAGGGCGCTTTGAGCGTGGCCTTCCTGGGGCCGGAGGCCACCTTCTCCCACCTGGCGGCCCTCAAAAAGTTCGGGCACGCCACCCGCTTCGGACCCATGGCCACCATCCAGGAAGTCTTTACCGAAGTGGAAAAGGGCAAATACCAGTACGGGGTGGTGCCCATCGAAAATTCCACGGAAGGGGTGGTGAACGACACCCTGGACCGGTTCGCGTCCACCGAACTCAAGATCTGCGGCGAGATCTTTCTGGAGATTTCCCACGACCTCCTGTCCAAATCCGGGCAGCGCCAGGACATCGAGGTGATCTACAGCCACCCGCAGGCCTACGGCCAGTGCCGCCGCTGGCTGGCCACGCATCTGCCGGACATCGCGGTGATCGAAGTGGCCTCCACCGGGGTCGCAGCCCAGAAGGCCGCCAAAAACCCCAACTCCGCGGCCATTGCCAGCTCATCTGCGGCCGCGCTCTACGACTTGCGGGTGATAGAGCGACGCATCGAGGACAATCCCGGCAATGTCACCCATTTTTTCGTCATCGGCCCGGATGCCCCAGGTCCCACCGGCTCGGACAAAACCTCCATCATCTTCTCCGTGGAAGACATACCGGGCGCCCTCTATCACACCTTGCGGCCGCTGGCGGACCGGGGCCTCAATATGAGCCGCATTGTGTCCCGGCCCGTCAAGACGGAGGCCTGGCGCTACCGGTTTTTCGTCGACCTCGACGGTCATCGGGAAGACCCGCGGGTAGGCGAAGCCTTGGAAGAAATCGAACGCCTGAGCGCCTGGTTCAAGCTGTTGGGCTCCTTCCCCCGAGCCGCGGGCGTGGAACAATTGAGCTGAATAAAAACCGTTTCCAGTTTTCAGTTTTCAGTTTTCAGTTTTGTATAATCAAATTCATGAGCTGTCGCCTTGACAATCTGCCCTCTTAAAGGATGAATACGGAAAACGGAAAACGGAAAACGGAAAACGCCCTCCGCCTCTGTGTGCCGGTGGTGGAGCCCACGGTCATCAAGGCCCGGAGGCTTTATCTCAGGGCCGCCAGGCGGGGGTTCTGGACGGAAATCAGGCTGGATTATTTGGAAAAACCCGACCTGAAAAAGCTGTTCCGCACTCTGCCCGGCAGCGTCATCGCCACCAACCGGCGCCGGGATGAGGGCGGCAGGTGGCAGGGTTCGGAAAAAGCCCGCCGGCTTTTGCTGGAAGAGGCCCTGACCCTGGGCGTACACGGCCTGGACGTGGAGTTGGCCAGCGAGGCCGGCTGGCGCCGTGAGCTTTATGCGCGCCGGGGCAAGACCCGGTTAATACTCTCCTGGCACGATTTCGCGGGAACGCCGGATAATCGCGTCTTGACGGCAACCCTGGAGAAAATGCTGACCGCTGATGCCGATATCCTGAAAATCGTCACCTGGGCCGCAGCGCCGGCAGACAACCTGCGGGTGCTGTCGCTTATTCCCCGGGCCCTGGCCGCCGGCCGGGAGATCATCGCGTTTTGCATGGGTCCCCTGGGGGCCTGGTCCAGGCTGGCCGCGCCGTTTTTGGGAAGCTTTCTGACCTTCGCGCCGTTCAGCCGTAAGAAAGGCTCAGCCCCGGGCCAGATTACGGTAAATGAAATGCGCCGCATGTGGAAAACTTTAAAATAAAATGCACAGCACCTCTGACTGCTGTCTGCTGACCGCCGACTGCTGCCATGATTGACGGCACCACCAAGATATACGGCATCCTGGGGCGACCGGTGGAGCATTCCCTGAGCCCGGCCATGCACAACGCCGCGTTCCGTGAATTGGGCCTGAACGCGGTGTACGTGGCCTTCCCGGTGACCGATCTGAGGCAGGCGGTGGCGGGCCTGCGGGGTCTTAGTATCCGCGGCGCAAGCGTCACTATCCCCTTCAAAGAAGAGATTATCCCCCTGCTTGATGCCATTGACCCGCAGGCGGCCCGCATGGGCGCGGTGAACACCGTGGTCAACCGTGAAGGCCTCCTTAAAGGTTACAACACCGACTCGCCGGGCGCGGTGGCGGCCCTCAAGGAAAAAACCGCCATCGCGGGCAACCATTTCCTTATCCTGGGCGCGGGCGGCGCCTCCCGGGCCATCCTCTTCGGCATCCTGGAGGAAGGCGGCAGGGTCAGCCTGACGGACATCGATGCCGGCCGGGCCCTGGCGCTGGCCGCTGAATTTGGCGTTGAGGCCCTGGCCCCCCACGACCTCTCCCGGTGTCAGGCCAATATTTTGATTAACGCCACCCCGGTAGGCATGGCCCCGCAGGTGGATGACATCCCCATCAATCCCGAGCTCTTGGGCCGCTTCACCTTGGTGATGGACATCGTTTACCGGCCCCTGAAAACCAGGCTGCTCCGGGAGGCCGCTGATAGAAACTGCCGGATTATCGACGGCCTTAAGATGCTCATTTACCAGGGCGCGGCCCAATTTGAGCTGTGGACGGGCCAAAAGCCGCCGGTAGAGGTCATGGCCCGGGCTGCTTATGATTCTTTACGAGACAATGGAACTTCAGGTTGTCAACCTTGAACTTTGAACCTTGAACCTTGAACTTTTCAGGACCACACGAGTGACAAAGGAAATCATCCCCCTGGATCATATCGATGCCACCCTCACCCTGCCCGGGTCCAAGAGCTACACCCACCGGGCGCTGATCGCCGCGGCTCTGGCCGAGGGGACGAGCACTCTTGGCAACGCTCTGAGAGCCGAAGACACGGAGCTTACCGCCCAGGCCCTGGCCCAGATGGGCGCGGGCATTGATTGGCCGGACAGCACTCTGCGCGTCCGGGGCACCGGCGGGCGACCGGGCGCAACGGACGACCCCATTTACCTGGGAAATTCCGGCACCTCCCTGCGCTTCCTTACCGCGGTGGCGACCCTGGGTCAGGGGAACTACCGCCTCACCGGCTCCCCCCGCCTCTGTGAACGTCCCATGGGAGAGCTCATAGCCGCGTTGAAGCAACTGGGAGGCAAGGTTGCATCGGTGCAGGGCAGAGGGTTTCCTCCGGTGACGGTCACCGGCGGCATAACCGGCGGCCGCGCCCGCCTGTCGGGGGCGGTGAGCAGCCAGTATCTCTCGGCTCTGCTGCTCATTGCACCCTTGACGCCCCTGGGGGTGGAAATCCAAATCACCGGCGAGCTGGTGTCCCGGCCATACGTCAACCTGACTTTGGACGTGCAGGCCGCGTTCGGCATCTCCCACTTTCGCCAAGGGTACCGTTACTTTCAGATTCCCGGCGGGCAGCAGTATCAATGCCGGGAATACGATATCGACGGCGACGCCTCCAGCGCCTCCTATTTTTGGGCTGCGGCGGCCCTGACCGGCGGACGGGTGACCGTGGCCAACTTGAATATGGAAACCTCACAGGGGGACGTGGATTTTGTCACCGTCCTGGCCCAGATGGGCTGCCGCGTCTGTTCCACCCAGGACGGCCTGACGGTCCAGGGAGCACCGCTCAAGGGCGTCAAAGTGGACATGTCCGCCATGCCCGACATGGTCCCCACCCTGGCGGTGGTGGCTGCTTTTGCCCAAGGCGAAACCATAATTTCCGGCGTCAGCCACCTGCGTTATAAGGAATCGGACCGCCTGGCCGCAGTGGCCGCAGAACTTACCAAAATGGGAGTGAACGTCCAGGAAACCGAGGACGGGCTGCGCCTCACCGGCGGAGAACCTCACGGGGCCGAGGTCGAGACCTACGGCGACCACCGCATCGCCATGAGCTTTGCCGTGGCGGGCTTAAAAGTGCCGGGGGTCGTCATCAAGGACCCGGATTGTGTGAAAAAATCCTTCCCGGAGTTTTGGGAATATTTGGATCAATTGAGGCCCTCAGGTTTCGGTCTCTATTGAAAAAAACCGGCATAGCTGACCGTCCCTTGGAAACCCGCGCCCTGCTCATCCTCACCAGCCTCAACCTCCTGGACTACCTGGACCGCTATCTGATCGCCTCCTTGGGGAGCCTGGTGAAAGCGGAGATGGGCCTGTCGGACAAGGCCTTCGGCTTTCTGGGCACCGCCTTTTTTCTGGTCTATTTTCTGTCTTCCCCGGTGTTCGGCTATCTGGGGGACCGCTTCGGCCGCATCCGCCTCATGGCCGGTGGGGCGGTCCTGTGGAGTATGGCCACCAGCCTCACCTTTTGGGTGACCACCTACCCCACCCTGGTGCTGGCCCGGGGGCTGGTGGGGGTGGGGGAGGCCTCCTTCGGGACCCTGTCTCCCGCCTACTTGGCGGACATCCTCCCCCTGGGGCGGCGGTCCCGGGCCCTGGGTATCTTTTACGTGGCCATCCCCCTGGGCTCGGCCCTGGCCTATCTGGCCGGGGGCTTCATCGGCGGCCATTTCGGCTGGCGGCCCGCGTTTCTCCTGGGAGGCCTGCCGGGCTTGCTTCTGGCCGCCGCGGTCTTTCGCCTGCCCGCAACCCCTCCCCTGCCTTCCCGGCGCGCCGCTTCCGCGGCCGACATCGGCCCGCGGTTTCTCTCCTCCACCCGGACGCTGCTAAAGATTCCCACTTTGCTGCGCCTGACCCTGGGCTACGGCATGATTACCTTTGCCCTGGGGGGCCTGGCTTTCTGGATGCCCCGGTATCTGGAGGTGGCCAAAGGGCTGACGCTGACGCAGGCCAATTACCTGCTTTTCGGGTCGGTGACCGTGGCCGGGGGCCTGGGCACCCTGGCAGGAGGCTTTCTCGGCGACCGCCTCCTGCGCTATACTCCCCGCGCCCCCCTTTGGGTCAGCGGCCTGGGAGTGGCCCTGGCCGTCCCGCTGGCAGGCCTGACCATATTCTCCCGCCAGCCGGTTCTCTATGTCCCGGCCCTGGTGCTGTCCATCTTCCTGCTTTTCTTAAATCCCGGGGTGATAACCTCTGTCATCGTCAGCATCTCGGGGCCGGTCCGGCGGGCCCGCGCCGTGGCCCTGAATATCGTCGTTATCCACCTGGTGGGCGATGTCCCCTCCCCTTTTCTCATCGGCTGGGCCTCGGACCGCTTTAACCTGCAATGGGGAGTGTCCCTGACCATCATCGCGCTGGCGCTGGCGGTGGTCTTCATTATGAGCGCCCTGCGCCACCTGGTGGCCGACTTGGCTAAGGCCGGGGAGCTGGAATCCGCGGCACATATAAAATAACCATTTAAATAGATTGATAATTTCTAACCAGAGAAAAAATTTTCCGCAAAGATGCCATTGACAGGCGGAAAAGAAGTTGATATAAAAAAGGCCTACAATCTGACGCGGGGTGGAGCAGCCTGGAAGCTCGTCGGGCTCATAACCCGAAGGTCGTTGGTTCAAATCCAACCCCCGCTACCAAGGAATTTCAAGGGGTTAGGTCAAAATCTAACCCCTTCTTTTTCGCCTTCTGAAATCTTTCCAACCCTATTTCCAACCTACGCATGGGGTTTAGGGGAGGAGGGGACCTCATGCGGCAAGCTCGCTTTACTGTGAAAAGCAATACCCTGCCGCCATCAAGAACCATGATCCTATCTAAGGTTATTTTGAGCAATTCGCCTTCTTGTCTTTCCATATCCATATCATCCATTTCCTGAATTGCCTCTAATGATTTTCGCAAAAAAATTGACCAACGCCTAATTCTGAGGCATAAATTTAGGAGGATGTGCTGATATAGCAGGCTATCTCGGCAACGAGTTAACCGCCGCAACATGGCGAGGTGGTTGCCTGAAGGCCTTTCTTTAAGGGTGGACTGGAAGGTGAATCATGTTGATCAAAAATATCTTCCCGGCACCCTCGTAAAAGCCAGGGGCCGAGATTGGATAGTGTTACCGTCCCAGGAAGCGGATGTTCTGAGACTGCGGCCTTTGACAGGGTGGGATGGTCATGAAGTTGGGATTTATCTTCCCATTGAAGCAGAATCAGTATCCTCCACTTCCTTTTTCCCGCCCGAGCCTGAACAAGCCGGTGATGCGGCCGGAAGCCTCCTCCTTTTTGACGCCGCCCGCCTGAGTCTTCGCTCCGGCGCCACGCCTTTCCGTTCTCTGGGGCGTCTTTCAGTAACTCCGCGCCCTTATCAATTTGTCCCCTTAATCATGGCCTTGCGGCAGGAACAGGTGCGCCTGCTGATCGCTGATGACGTGGGTGTGGGCAAAACCATCGAGGCCGCCATGATCGCCCGGGAACTCCTGGACCGCGGGTTGGCTAAACGGCTGGCAGTGATCTGCCCGGCCCATCTTTGCGACCAGTGGGAGGCGGAACTCCAGGAGAAATTCGGTCTGGACCCCGCCGTTATCCAACCCTCCAGGATCGCGCGACTGGAGCGAAACCTCCCCAGGCAAGACCTGAGCATTTATCAATATTATCCTCATCTGGTCGTAAGCATAGATTTCATCAAGGCCGGTCGGCACCGGGACCATTTTCTCCAGAATGCTCCCGATCTGATTATTGTAGATGAAGCGCACCTTGCCGCGAGACCCCGGGGCGACCTCCAGCGGGTGCAGCATCAGCGTTATGCCTTTTTGCGTGAACTGGCCCAAGACCCTAACCGCCATCTGCTGCTGGTAACCGCCACCCCTCACAGCGGCATCGAAGAGAGCTTCCAGTCCCTCTTGGGTCTGCTCAATCCAAGATTTGATGTGGGCGGGCATATCGACCGGAAAGTTTTGCTTCCCCATGTGGTTCAGCGCCGGCGGCGGGATCTGGAGCGCTGGCTCGGGGCAGAAACCCCTTTCCCGGAACGTGACCCTCGGGAAATTACTTACAATTTGTCTGATGCCTACCGCTCCCTTTTCACCCAGGTCCTTTCTTATTGCCGGGAGACCGTGGAAAGTGGCAAGGGGCTCAAGGTTCAGCAACAGCGGGTGCGTCATTGGGCCGCCATCGCTATTCTCCGCTGTGTCCTCTCCAGCCCCCAAGCCGCCGAAGCCGTTTTGGGGGAACGTGCCCGCAAAAAGGGTTTTGAAGAAATTTTCCAATCTGTAGAGGAGGTGGATCAAGCCTTCCGGCCTCAAGTCCTGGACCCGCCAGCAGAAGAAGATTCAGGGGATTTAACTCCCAGCGCTCCCCTGGAAGACAAAGAGGCCCGGTGGAGTGAGACAGAGAAAAGGAAACTGTCCCAATTCTTGAGAAGCGCCCGCCATTTGGCGGGGCCTGCATCAGACCGCAAACTGGCGGCTGCGGCCCAGGCCGTGTCGGAACTCCTGGCTGAGGGCTATCGCCCCATCGTGTTTTGCCGCTTTATTCCTACCGCCGAATATCTGGAAACCTGGCTCCCGCAGCTTTTGAGACCTAAGTTTCCTGATCTCCGGGTCATCGCGGTAACCGGGAAGATCGCCGATGAAGTGCGCCGCGTCCGGGTGGAGGAATTGGCAAAAGAGCAGGTCCGCGTCCTGGTGGCCACCGACTGCCTGAGCGAAGGCATTAACCTCCAGGAGCACTTTGACGCAGTGATCCATTATGATCTGCCCTGGAACCCTAACCGCCTGGAGCAGCGGTAGGGACGGGTGGACCGTTTCGGTCAGCGCCGTGAGAAAATCAAGACCGTTTTGCTGTATGGCGCGGACAACCAGGTGGACCTCGTAGTTTTGGAAGTCTTGCTGCGCAAGGCCAAGACCATCCGCAGCCGTTTGGGCATCTCGGTTCCTGTTCCGGCCGGGGCCGAACAGGTTCTGGAAGCCGTGGTGGAGAGCGTCCTTTTGCGTCGCCAGCCCCAGGGAGTGCAACTCTCCTTGGGATTCACCGACCCCGAGGTCAGCCGCCTTCATGCCGAATGGGATGCCTTCGCCGACCAGGAAGGCAGGGAAAGAGCCTATTTCTCGCAGCACGGCATTAAGCCCCAGGAAGTGGCTCAAGAACTGGAAGCCACCGATCCAGTCCTGGGCGATCCCCAGGCCGTGCAGCAGTTTCTGGCCAATGCCGCACAACGGTTTAACGGGAGACTGGACCCCGCGGAGAAAGACGGGGTTTTCACCCTCATTCCCGGAGATTTGCAGCCAAAGCTCGCCTCTCTGGGAGGCTATCAATTTCCCCTGCGGGTGACCTTCGACCGGCTGAAAGATGAAACCGCAGTCTACCTGGGTCGCACCCATCCCTTGATAGAAGCATATTGCAGTGAGGTTTTAGGGCAAGCCTTCGCCCCCGAACCCGGGGAACTCTTTGCTCGGGCCGGGGCCATCTATACCGACGCGGTGCGCCTGCGGACCTGCATCCTGCTTCTCCGTTGCCGCTACTTGTTAAAGGAGCAAGTGGAGGAATTCGCCAAAGAAATCATCCTGGCGGGGTTTCAGCGTCATGAAAACAGGCTGGTCTGGCTGGAGCCCCTGGATGAGGCCCCCCGGCAACTCCTGGAAGCCGGCCGTGTCGTGGCCAACATGTCTCCGCCAGAGCGGGCCGCCCAGGTGGCCTGGGCTTTGGACATGCTTAAAGGAGGGGATTGGTTCACCCCCCTGGTCTCCTGGCGTGTCAACCGGCTGCAGGAATCCCACCAGCGGCTGCGCAAACTGGTCAAAGCCCCGAAACTCACCATCCAGCCCCACACCCCGCCGGATATTCTCGGCTGCTATGTGCTTGTTCCGGGAGGCGGTTCCTGATGGCCCTCACCGCCACCACCACAGAAGGCGCCCTATTCCCCGCTGACCTCTTGGAGCGTCTGGCCGCAGGATTTGAGCCTGCCGGCCAGCGCCCGGAGGATTTCGGCCTGAAAAGCGGCCAGCGTCTGAGTGACGAAATGCAGGCCAGGGCGAGGTCGAGAGAGGCCTCGCCCACATAAAATCTGTCGATGTCTCATGAATAAGTTGAATTTTTCGCAGCCTGATAAGTTTCTTATCAGGGCAGCTCTCAGCACTTAGCTCGATCTCGCGCAAAGGGGAGCCGCAGCATCCAGACTTGAAATGTCTGTACACTTCTTCGAATAAATCCTCGCCTTTTCTCTAATCCCTTCCGACCAGCCTGCGCCGGGGTCTTAACCAAGGCCAGCAGCAGCATAACGACTTATCCGGCATGCGAATCCGGTACCGTTTCCAGCCAGTCTTTTGCTAAGTCAACCCCACCTATCTTTGTTACACAAATGTATAGATAAGAAATCGCTAAAATACATTTTAGTATATTTATGGTTTTTAATCTATTCAATATTGTATATTTGCTCCAGATAGCCCACCCACCCCCGATTTTAAATAAATTAAATTATTCCATAATAACAGTAAGTTATGAAATTATCGGCAATAGTTGGCACAATCATTGCCTTTATCTCTATCGAAAATACTGACCAGGAGTCTCATATGCGGAAAATCGCGATTTATGGCAAAGGTGGCATCGGCAAGTCCACCACCACTCAAAATACTGTGGCCGGGCTGGCCGAAATGGGCCGCAAAGTGATGGTGGTGGGCTGCGATCCCAAGGCGGATTCCACCCGCCTGCTGCTGGGCGGCCTGGCCCAGAAGAGCGTTTTGGACACCCTCAGGGAAGAAGGTGAAGACGTGGACCTGGAGGATATTCGCCGCAACGGTTTTTGCGGCACGATCTGCGTCGAATCCGGCGGCCCGGAGCCCGGCGTGGGCTGCGCCGGCCGGGGCATTATCACCTCGATCAACCTGCTGGAGCAGCTGGGGGCTTACGCCGATGACGAGCATCTGGATTATGCCTTCTATGACGTCCTGGGAGACGTGGTCTGCGGCGGGTTTGCCATGCCCATCCGGGAAGGCAAGGCCCAGGAGATCTACATCGTGGTCTCCGGGGAGATGATGGCCATGTATGCCGCCAACAACATCTGCAAAGGTATCGTCAAGTTCGCCGAGGCTGGCGGCGTGCGCCTGGGGGGCCTCATCTGCAACAGCCGCAAGGTGGACAACGAAAAAGAGATGATTGAGGCCCTGGCCAAAAAGCTGGGCACCCAGATGATTCACTTCGTGCCCCGGGACAACATGGTGCAGCGAGCGGAAATCAACCGCAAGACCGTCATCGAATATGACGGCAGCCATCCTCAGGCCGATGAGTACCGGACCCTGGCCCGGAAGATCGAAGCCAATGACATGCACGTCATCCCCAGACCCATGCACACCGATGACCTGGAAAAGCTGCTCATCGAGTATGGGCTGGCAGGCTGAGCTGAGGAGTCGGACCATGGCCATGCAATTGCTGACGCTGTCCCTGTACCTGATTTCGTCGGGCTGGCTGCTGAGATGACCCGGCAGGTCGCCAGGGTCTCCGTGAGATAAGGCGAGCCCATAACGGCAGGAGAAGGAATCATGAGTTTCATCAAGATGTGGACTAAAGCTAAAGGTTGGCTGGCGACGTTCCTTACGGAACAGGCGGAAATGTCGGCCAAAGCGGAGCTATTCCTGGAAGAACTCCCCTGGAGGACAAAGACATGATCATGATCAGAAGCATAGTGCGGCCGGAGAAGGTGGACGTGGTCCTGGCCGCCCTGATGGAAGCGGGGTTTCCCGCGGTCACCAAAATGGGCGTGGTGGGTCGGGGCAAGCAGCGGGGCATCAAGATCGGGGAGATCACCTATGACGAAATCCCCAAGGAGCTGCTCCTCATGGTGGTCAACGACGGCGACAAGGACTTTGTCATCAAGACCGTTCTCAAAGCGGCCCGCAGCGGTGATAAAGGCGCTTACGGCGACGGCAAGATCTTTGTCTCGCCGGTGGAGGAAGTCTACACCATCAGCTCCGGCATCAAGGAAAGCGGCGGGGAGCTTGCCGAGGTGAAGCCATGAAAGAGATCATGGCCATCGTACGCATCAACATGATGAACAAGACCAAGAAGGCCCTGGCGGAGGCGGGCATCTCCTCCATCACGGCCAGGGACACCCTGGGCCGGGGCAAGGGTTTGGTGGACCTGAGCCTGCTGGAAGGTGCGGAAAAGGGCTATGAGGAAGCCGTAGCCCAGTTGGGCCAGAGCCAGCGGCTCATTCCCAAGCGGGTCTTTTTTGTGGTGGTGCCGGACAAACTGGTCACCAAGGCGGTGCAAACCATCATTGCAGTGAACCAGACCGGCAAATCCGGTGACGGCAAAATCTTCGTCCTGCCGGTGCTGGACTCCATCCGAGTGCGTACCGGGGAAAACGGCGAGGCGGTGTTAGACGAAGCGTAGGCTGCGTCTTAGGCACTAAACGGCTTCAGAAAGAATTTAAGGGTGTGCGGGTTGCACCCATACGGAGAGAGACACATGGCCACATTGACACCAGAAGACCTTGGCTCCCTGGTCCTGGATATCGGAGCTGATGAAGCAAAAAAGGAGCTGGTCGGTAAATATCCCACCAAGGTGGCCCGCAAGCGCGCCAAGCAGATCGTCGCCAACCAGGTGGAGCCGGACCTGACGGTGCCGGAAATCCAGTCCAACGTGCGGACGGTTCCCGGCCTTATCTCGCAGCGTGGCTGTACTTATGCGGGCTGCAAAGGCGTGGTGCTGGGCCCCACCCGGGACATTTTGAACCTCACCCACGGTCCCATCGGTTGCGGCTTCTACAGTTGGCTGACCCGGCGTAATCAAACCAGGCCCAAGGGTCCGGAAGACCACAATTTTATGACCTACTGCTTCTCCACAGACATGCAGGACGAGCAGATCATCTTCGGCGGCGAGAAGAAGCTGAAGCAGGCCATCCAGGAGGCTTACGACATCTTCAAGCCCAAGGCCATCGGCATCTTTGCCACCTGCCCGGTGGGCCTAATAGGCGACGACGTGCACGCCGTAGCCCGGGAGATGAAGGAAAAGCTGGGAATCAACGTCTTCGGCTTCAGTTGCGAGGGCTACAAAGGGGTCAGCCAGTCGGCGGGACACCACATCGCCAACAACGGCGTCTTCACTCACATCGTGGGTCTGGACGACACCGAGCCGGCAGGCGAATTCAAGATAAATATGCTGGGGGAATACAACATCGGCGGCGACGCCTTCGAGATTGAGCGGCTCTTCGAGGACATCGGGGTCACCCTGGTCTCCAGCTTCAGCGGCAACTCCAGCTACGATCAATTTGCCAATTCGCATACTGCGGACCTGAACCTGATCATGTGCCACCGCTCCATCAACTATGTGGCCGAGATGATGGAAAAAAAATTCGGCATCCCCTGGCTCAAGGTGAACTTTATCGGGGCTGGGGCTACCGCCAAGTCGCTCAGGAAGATAGCCACCTACTTTGAAAACCCGGAGCTGACGGCCAAGGTGGAGGAGGTCGTCGCCCGGGAGCTGCCGGCGGTGGAAGCGGTGCGGGAAGAGGTGAAGTCGCGGTGCGCCGGCAAGCGGGCCATGCTCTTTGTGGGCGGTTCCCGGGCTCACCATTACCAGGAGCTTTTCCGGGAAATTGGCATGGAGATCATCGCCGCAGGCTACGAGTTCGCTCACCGGGACGACTACGAAGGCCGCCGGGTGCTGCCTAACCTCAAGGTGGACGCCGATAGCCGCAACATTGAAGAGTTGCAGGTGGAAGCGGACCCGGCGCGGTTCCGCCCCCGGCTGGATGCGGCCGGCATCGCCCGGCTGGAGCAGGAGGGCATCAAGCTCAGCGAATACCAGGGGATGATGGCCGACATGAAAAACGGCGCCCTGGTGATCGACGACATCAGCCAGTACGAAACCGAGAAGCTCATTGAAATCTACCGGCCCGACATTATCTGCGCCGGCATTAAGGAAAAATTCGCCGTCCAGAAGAGCGGCATACCCATGAAGCAGTTGCATAGTTACGACTCCGGCGGTCCCTATGCGGGCTTTCAGGGGGCCATCAACTTCTGGCGGGAAATTGACCGCCTGGTCAACAGCAAGGTCTGGAAATACCTGCAGGCGCCCTGGCAGGAGCACCCGGAGCTGGCGGCGAAATATGTCTGGGAATGAGATCGTGTCACGCAAGCGGTCTTGGCAACTTGACGTCTTGGCGAGAGAAATTTTCATGCAAAGCCGCAAAGATGCAAAGAGGAAAAGAACATGTTACTGAGACATACACCCAAGGAAGTCCATGAACGCACGGCCCTGACTGTCAACCCGGCCAAGACCTGCCAGCCCATCGGTGCCATGTACGCCGCCCTGGGGATACATCGCTGCCTGCCTCACAGCCACGGCTCCCAGGGGTGCTACGCCTACCACCGCAGCACCTTGACCCGGCACTACAAGGAGCCGGTGATGGCGGCCACCAGCGCCTTCACCGAAGGGGCCTCGGTCTTCGGAGGGCAGGCCAACCTGTTGCAGGCCATCAGCAACATATTCACGGTTTATGAGCCGGAGGTGATCGCGGTGCATACCACCTGCTTGTCGGAGACCATCGGGGATGACATTCCCCAGATCGTCGCCAAGGCCAGGGATGAGGGCAAGATTCCGTCGGGCCGCTACGTCATCCACGCCAACACCCCGAGCTATGTGGGTTCTCATGTCACCGGCTTCGCCAGCATGGTCAAGGGCATGGTGGATTACCTGGCGGCCAGCAATGGTCATAAGGAAAACCGGATCAATCTCATCCCCGGCTACGTAGAGCCCTGCGACATGGAGGAGATCAAGCGCCTGGCCGGAGAGCTGGGAGTGCCGGTCATCATGTTCCCGGACACCTCCAACGTCCTCAATGGCCCCCAGACCGGTAAGTTCCATATTTATCCCGACGGGGGCACGAAGGTGGAGGAGTTGATCGCCGCTGGCAGCAGCATCGGCACAGTGGCCCTTGGCCCCCTGGCCTCCGGACCGGCGGCTCGGGCCTTGGATACCAAGTGCAAGGTGCCCTGCGAAATCCTCAACCTGCCCATCGGTCTCAGATCTACGGACACCTTCATCGACACTCTGCGTAGAATCGCCGGAGTGACGGTGCCCGAGTCCATCAATATCGAGCGCGGCCGGCTGGTGGACGTGATCACCGACATGCACCAATACTTCTACCACCGCAAGGTGGCCCTGGCCGGAGACCCGGATCAGCTCGTGGCCCTCACCGAGTTCCTGGTGGACCTGGACATGTGGCCCATCCATATCGTCACCGGCACCCCGGGAAAGAAGTTTGAAAAGCGGATCAAAGAAATCACCAGGGAGGTGCCGCACCCGGTGAACGTCCGGGCCACCGGTGATCTGTTCCTGCTGCATCAATGGCTAAAAAGCGAGCCGGTGGACCTCCTTTTAGGAAACACCTACATGAAGTACATCGCCCGGGACGAAGACATCCCCCTGGTGCGCTTCGGCTTCCCCATCCTGGACCGCATCGGGCACAGCTATTTCCCCACCGTGGGCTACCGCGGCGGCCTGCGTCTCCTGGAAAAGATCCTGGACACCCTGTTGGACCGCCAAGACCGGGACGCCCCGGAGGAGAGCTTCGAACTGGTGATGTAACAACAATTTGGTGGCACAGGCGTCCGGCCTGTTTGCTCCACAAAAAAGGAAAAGAATCATGGAAAAACCTGAGCATCATATCTTCGTGTGCATGAGTTTCCGGGGCCTGGAGCCCAAGGGCAAGTGCCTCAAGAAAAACGCTCCGGACCTCCTGGGTTATCTGGAGTCGGAATTGGCCGACCGGGGCTTGGAAAACGTCATGGTCTCCACCACGGGCTGCCTGAAGCTCTGCGACCAGGGACCGGTTTTGCTGGTCTACCCGGAAGGTTACTGGTACGCCGGGGTGGAGGGCGAAGACGCCATCGACGCCATCCTGGATAGCCTGGAAAATGGCGGCCCGGCGAAGGACTATCTGGTGGATTAACCATAGGGGCGACCGCCGGGTCACCCTTGTAATGCGCCCAACGCGCCCCATCTCAGAGGCTGACATGGAACCGGCAATTTTTGTAGAGCGCAAAAATCAGATCCACCGCAAGGGCGAAGCCCCCTTTGACCTGGAGTGCGACAAGGAGTCCCTGGCCGGGGCGGTAAGCCAACGGGCTTGTGTCTTCTGCGGCTCCCGGGTGGTGCTCTATCCCATCGCCGATGCCCTGCACCTGGTGCATGGCCCCATCGGCTGCGCCGCCTATACCTGGGATATCCGGGGCGCCTTATCCTCAGGGCCGGAACTGCATCGCCTGAGTTTCTGCACCGATTTGCAGGAGATGGATATCATCTTCGGCGGGGAGGACAAGCTGTATAAGGCCCTGACGGAACTCATCGTCCGACATCAGCCCAAGGCGGCCTTTGTCTACTCCACCTGCATCGTCGGGATCATCGGCGATGATCTGTACTCAGTTTGTAAAAGAGTCGGCCAGGAAAGAGGCATCCCGGTTCTGCCGGTCCAGTCCGAAGGATTTAAAGGTAATAAGCGGGCCGGCTATCATGCCGCCTGCCAGGCCATGTTCCAACTGATGGGCACCGGCGACGTCAGCGGCATCAGCTCGCACAGCGTCAACATCCTGGGAGACTTCAATCTGGCCGGGGAGATCTGGGTCATCCGCAAGTATCTCTCCCGTATGGGTGTTACGGTGGTGGCCAACATCACCGGCGACGGCCGGGTGGACGACCTCCGTAGGGCCCACGGGGCGGCCCTGAACCTGGTGCAATGCTCCGGCTCCACCATGGACCTGGCGAAGATGATGGAGGAAGCCTACGGCACCCCCCATATCCGGGTGTCATACTTCGGAGTGGAGGACATGGCCGAATCCCTTTATGCCGTGGCCCGCTTTTTCAAGGACCCGGAGATAATGGAGCGCACCCAGGCGCTGGTAAGAGAGGAGATAGCCGCTCTCACGCCTCAACTCCAGAAATTCCGCGCGGCCCTGTCAGGCAAAAAAGCCGCCATCTATGTGGGCGGCGCCTTCAAGGCCTTCTCGCTGGTCAGGGCCTTCCGGCTGTTGGGGATGCAGGTGGTCCTAGTGGGCTCCCAAACCGGTACGAAAGAAGACTATCAGGAGCTGCACGACATCACCGACGAGGGGACCATTATCGTGGACGACTCCAACCCCCTGGAGCTGTCGAGCTTTCTGAAGGAAAAGGACGTGGACATTTTTGTGGGGGGGGTCAAGGAACGGCCCATTGCTTACAAGCTGGGCGTGGGCTTCTGCGACCACAACCACGAACGCAAGGAATGCCTGGAAGGCTTTGTGGGCATGCTCAATTTCGCCCGGGAGGTCTATAACACAGTGATGAGTCCGGTTTGGAGATTCGTCCCCCGGAAAGCAGCAGTTGATATGCATAACCCTTAAGAACATGCCTGGGTTTCACCAAGGGGGGACGAAAACGGGGCACTCCGAGGAAAAAGCCATGGATAGCGAGGAAAACCACGACACGGCATATATCTCCACCACCAACGCTTGCAAGCTCTGCAAGCCCCTGGGGGCGTGCCTGGCCTTCCGGGGCGTGGAGGGGGCGGTACCCTTTCTCCACGGTTCCCAGGGCTGCGCCACGTATATGCGCCGCTACATCATCAGCCATTTCAGGGAACCCATGGACATCGCTTCCTCCTCCCTGGGAGAGAAGCAGGCGGTTTACGGCGGTGGGCCGAACCTCAAGCAGGGCCTCAGCAATGTCATGAAAAAATATGGTGCCCGGCTCATCGGGGTGGCCACCACCTGTTTGACCGAAACTATCGGTGACGACGTGCCCGGCATCGTCCGGGAATTTCGCCAGGAGGCTCAAGGCGAAGAGCCGGCGCCGGCAGAGATCGTCACGGTTTCCACTCCTAGCTACTCCGGGACCCACATGGAAGGTTTCCACGCCGCGGCCAAGGCCCTGGTGAAGCAGTTGGCCGAACCTGGGGAACCCACGGATGCCATCAACCTGCTACCCGGCTTAGTGTCACCGGCGGACATCCGCTACCTGAAGGAGATTCTGGAGGATTTCGGTCTGCCCGGCATTATCCTGCCGGATATTTCCGAGACCCTGGACGGCCCGGCGCAACTGGACTATGAGAAGATTCCCGCGGGGGGCACGCCGCTGGCTTCTATTAAGGCCATGGGCCGCTCCCGGGCCACCTTGGAATGCGGCCGGAGCCTGCTCGGCCAGGAAACTGCAGGGCGCTGGCTGGAAACCCGCTTCGGAGTTCCCCGGTATGCTTTGGGAATGCCCATCGGCCTGCAGGAAACTGATCGGTTTTTCAAAGTTCTGGAAGAAACCTCCGGCCGCGCCATCCCGTCCCTGCATGCCCTGGAGCGGGGCCGCCTTCTCGATGCCTACGTGGATGGCCATAAGTATCTTTTTAATCAGCGGGCGGTGGTTTACGGAGAAGAAGACCTGGTAGTGGGGCTGACTTCGTTCCTGGCCGAGATCGGCGTCCAGCCGGTCCTCTGCGCCTCGGGTGGCAAGAGCGGGCACTTCCAGGAGGCCATAGCCGAAGTCACCGGTGAGATCGCGCCGGAGCCGCCGCTCGTGATGGAAGGAGCGGATTTCTATGAAATAGCCGCGGCGGCTGAAGGGCTGGCCCCGGACCTGATCATCGGCCATAGCAAGGGTTATAAAATGGCCCAAACCCTGCAAACGCCGTTAATTCGGGTGGGCTTCCCCATTCATGACCGCTTTGGCGGCCAGCGGCTTCTCCACCTGGGCTATCGCGGCGCCCAACAATTGTTTGACCGCCTGGTCAACGCGGTCCTGGAAAAGAAACAGCAGGACTCAGCGGTGGGCTACGGCTATCTATGAGGGTGGCAAGATGCAGAACCTGATCCTCTGTTTGGCTGCCCATGCTCCCTATATTATTGGGTTCGTGTTGATTTTCTTGCTGATTATCTCCAGCGGCGGGTGCAAGCGGAACACCCCTAGCTTTTAAATACTAAGGAATTTGAGCCATGAGAACCATGCGGGAGTTGAATCGGCATCCCTGCTTCAATATGGGGGCAAAGAGCGAGTGTGGCCGGGTGCACCTTCCGGTGGCCCCGAAGTGCAACATTCTCTGCAACTACTGCAATCGGAAGTTTGACTGCGTCAACGAATCCCGGCCCGGGGTTACCAGTGCGGTGCTGCCGCCGGCCCAGGCTATTGCTTACTTGGAGCGGGTGCTGGAGGCCGAGCCCCGCATCGCCGTGGCCGGTATTGCCGGCCCGGGGGATCCTTTTGCCAACCCACGGGAGACCATGGAGATCTTGCGGCTGATCCGTCGCCGGTTCCCGGAGCTCTTGCTCTGCCTGGCCAGCAACGGCCTGGGGCTGCCCCCGTATCTGGATGAGCTGGCTGAGCACCAAGTGTCTCATGTGACGGTCACCGTCAACGCCGTGGACCCGGATATCGGGACCAAGATTTACAGCTGGGTCCGGGACGGCAAGCAGGTCCATCGAGGTCGGAAGGCCGCCGAAGTCCTGCTGAGTCGTCAGTTGAAGGCCATTGCCGGACTGAAGGATAGGGGGATGGTGGTCAAAGTCAATACAATCGTTATCCCTGGCATTAACGATCGGCACGTGGAAGCGGTGGCCAGGAAGATGAAAGAGTTGCGCGTGGACTTGCTCAACTGCATGCCGGTCTATCCCAACGCGGATACGCCTTTCGGGCACCTGCACGAGCCCGGACCCGAGCAGATGGCTGAGATTCGGGCGGAGGCCGAGGAGTTTGTGCCACAGATGCGCCACTGCACCCGATGCCGGGCCGATGCCGTGGGCCTGCTGAACGAAGACCGTACTGAGGAATTGCGCGATTGTCTCTCGGCTTGCAGTCAGTTGCCTCCCCCCATGGACGAAACCCGGCCTTATGTGGCCGTGGCTACCCGGGAAGGCGCCCTGGTCAATCTCCACCTGGGAGAAGCCGGTTCCTTTCAGATTTGGGGTCCCAATGGCCGGGACTTCCGGCTCCTGGAAGAACGCCCGGCCCCGCCCGCCGGCGGCGGCGACCATCGCTGGTGGGCGTTGGCGGAAATCCTCAAGGACTGCCGGGCGGTGCTGGTGAGCGCCATTGGCGAAACTCCAAAAGCGATTCTCACCGAAGCCGGTACCCTGCCGCTGGAAATGTCCGGCCTCATCGAGATGGGCCTGCAGGCCGTTTATGAGGGCAATACCGTCTCTTTTCTCAAGGCCCGCCGTGGCGGCCTGGCCAAAGGCTGCCAGGCTAAAGGACTGGGAAGCGGCTGCGGGTAACTCTGGTTCCTTCGAGGGGCAATGATAGCTTCTTGGTCCTAAGGGAATCGAATCATGATTGTGTCATCGATCTTAGGCCCCTTTGGCTAACCTTATGCGTCGCCGGCTTGGCTACATTTCTGGCCTTTCTGGTGGGGGTGGCTTTGGCCTTCTTGATTGCCCGCCGGCCTTTTTGGGGACGGGACTGGCTGGAGGCCCTGTCCACCTTGCCCCTGGTGTTGCCACCCACAGTGCCAGCACCGCTCCATGCCAAGTAAAGATCAAAGAGATGCCGAACGTATCCTGCAACCACCCGCCGATCCATCCCTGGCAGCCATCGTCTCGGTGCCCTTGGTCCTCAAATCCTCAATGCTTAGAGCATACCCCTGGTAGGTCTTTTAGAGGTAGGAAATTGTTATGGCAAGAAAGATGTGGCTGGGCTTCTTTGCGGCTTTAGCCCTGATCATTGTGACCGGACCGGCCGGTGGGTCGTCCCGAGAGCTAGCGGTCTCGGCCGCCGCCAGCCTCGCAAACGCCTTTCCCGAAATGGGGAAGTAGTTTGAGAGGGGCTTCGACTCTCGACCGAAACCGGGTACCCATTGGCACGATCCAAAAAATCCTGGGCCATGAGGACCGTCAGACTACGGAATTATACCTCCATAGCATGGGGGAAGATACACGAGTGGCCATGGCAATTTTTGAGCAGGTCAGCCAAAAGTCTCACACAGACTCTCACACAGAAAGGTGAGGGAAGTTGAGTTGATCGGCTAACCTATTGAAATCGTTGGTCGGGACGGGCGGATTTGAACCGCCGACCTCCTGCTCCCAAGGCAGGCGCGCTGACCAGGCTGCGCTACGTCCCGTCTGCAGTTGCCGATTTGCTAATAAAGGTTTAGTCGCCAAAAAATCGTTTTTCAGTTTCCTGCGGCGGCCGCTTCCCTTGCCAATTTGTGAAGAATTTTCTTCAGCTCGTTGAGCGCCCGGGCCCGGTGGCTGATGGCGTTTTTTACTTCCAGGCCCACGGAGGCCATGGTGGCCCCGTATTCCGGCAGCCAGAAGACGGGATCATAGCCGAAACCCTGCTCCCCTTCCGGCTGCAAAGCGATATAGCCGGGGCACTCGCCTTTGGCCCGGAACACGCGGCCGTCGGGCAGGGCCAGAGCGATTTCGCAGACGAACCGGGCCCGGCGCTCTCCCCAAGGCACGTTTTGCATTTCATCCAGGAGTTTTCGCCAGTTGTCCTCATCGGTCGGGGGGCGCGGCGCGGTGCGGTCCTGGGCGTAGCGGGCCGAGAAGACCCCGGGGCGGCCTCCCAGAGCCGCGACCTCCAAGCCCGAGTCATCGGCCAAAGCCGGCAGGCCTGTCAACCGGGCCGTCTCTTTGGCCTTGAAGCGGGCGTTTTCCGCGAAGGTGGCCCCCTCTTCGGGGATGTCCGGCAGCTCCGGGAAGTCCGCCAGACTCAGGAGCCTGACGTCCATATCCGCCAACAGGGCCGCCAGTTCCCGCACCTTGCCGGGATTTTTGGTGGCCGTCACCAGGGTAAGGGAAGCCATGGCTGCAAGGTCTCCTTCTGGAGGCGGATCAAATCCTGAACGCCTTTTAAGGCCAGGGCCAGCATGTCGTCGAGGAAAGCTGCCGGAAAAGGACGGTCTTCGCCGGTCACCTGAACTTCCACCAGCTCGCCTTTGCCGGTAATCACGAAATTGGCGTCCGCCTCTGCCTGGGAGTCCTCCTGATAATCCGGGTCCAGCAGCAGGCGGCCGTCCACCAGGGCGACGCTCACCGCGGCCACAGGGTCGGTGACCGGGATAAAGGCCAGGCTCTGCCGGCGCCGCAAGGACTCCAGGGCCAGACACAGGGCCACGAATGCCCCGGTTATAGCCGCGGTGCGAGTGCCGCCGTCGGCTTGCAGGACATCACAATCCATGACGATCAGGCGTTCGCCCAGGCTTTTCAGGTCCACCACGGCCCTAAGCGACCGGCCGATGAGCCGCTGGATTTCCTGGGAGCGCCCCCGTACCCGGCCGCCAAGTCCCTCCCGGAGCTGACGGGTGGGGGTGGAGCGAGGCAGCATGGCATATTCCGCGGTGATCCAGCCCTCGCCGGTGTGTTTCTTGAACGGCGGCACCTCTTCCATAACCGAGGCGGCGCAGAGCACCCGGGTTTTTCCCCAGGTGATGAGGGCCGAGCCTTCGGCGAAATCCAGATAATTGGGGGCGATGCCCACCGGTCGCAAAGCATCAAATTCCCGGCCGCGGCTGCGGCGCATCGGACCTCCTTGACAAAGATGCCGGGTGTCGGGTGTCAGGTGTCAGGAAAACCTGGTCTCCAAAAAAAATCGCCGGCAGCCGATGGTAAAGTTGGCGAACAAGGCCTCTGACACCTACTCCTCAAGAGAATGGCGCACCGTGTCGATGACCATTTTAAAAGTCTCGGGGAAAGAGGCCGGCGACAGGCGCCCCACCTCGATGAACTTGACCACGATTTCCTTGGCCACCTTGAGGGTGAGCTCCTCCCTGGCGGACAGGGCAGGGTTCGAATCTTTGCTGTGGGCCACGGTATCGGCCTCCCTGAGCCGTCGATTTTCTGATATAGTTGAAAGCGGTTAGGGAGCGGCGGTCGTCAATGGAAAAAAACCTGTATTAATTGCCAGAAGGCTATATAAACCGGCCACTGACCACTAACCACTGGCCACTCAACATAAGCCCCGCCGGCCAGAAGAAGGCCAATTCCATGACCGGCGGGGTGGGTTTAAGAAGAACCGGAGCACAGCCCTCCTTGGGAAAAAATCATAAACCAAGGTCCGCCGCAAGGCAAGGGGTAAGCGTGGGACGCATTCAGGTCCTGGAGCCCAGGATAGCCTCGCAGATCGCCGCGGGGGAGGTCATCACCCGGCCCGCGGCCGTGGTCAAGGAGCTTATCGAAAACGCTTTGGACGCCGGGGCGCGCCGCATCAGCGTGGAGATCGAGGAGGGGGGCCGAAGGCGCCTCCGGGTGGTGGACGACGGCTGCGGCATGAGCGCGGCCGAGGCCCCGCTCAGCCTTGAGCGCCACGCCACCAGCAAAATCCGGGCCGAAGCGGATTTGCTGGCCATCACCACTTTGGGATTCAGGGGAGAGGCCCTCCCCAGCATTGCCGCGGTGTCGCGCCTGGAGCTCATCACCCGCACCGGGGAGGAGGATGGGGGCTGCCGGCTCACTGTGGTGGGCGGGGACCTCCAGGAACTGTCCCCTTGGGCCGCGCCCGTAGGCACCCAGGTCACCGTGGAGGACCTCTTTTTCAACACCCCGGCCCGCCGGAAATTTTTGAAGTCCAAAGACACGGAGCAGGGCTACATCGTGGAAGCGGTGCGGGGGCTCGCCCTGGGGCATCCCGAAGTCCAGTTCCACCTGGGGACGCCGCGCCGCGCCTTGGTGACCGCGCCCGCCCCCCAAACGCTCCTGGAGCGGGTGGCGTCCCTTTATGGCACGGAATTGGCGGCCCGGCTCCTGCCCTTTCAGGAGAACGGCCCCCTGGCCGCGGTGGGCCTGATCTCCGACCCGGAATTTTCCCTGGCCAGCAGCCGCTTTCAGATTTTTTTGGTGAACCGCCGGGTGGTGCAGGACCGGATTTTGGGCGCGGTTCTCAAAGAAGTCTACCAGGGGCGGCTCCCCAAAGGCAGGCACCCGGCGGCCTTCGTGTCCCTCAGCGTGCCTCCCGACCAGGTGGATGTCAACGTCCACCCGGCCAAGGCGGAGGTGCGCTTCGCGGACCCGGGCCGGGTTTATGCCCTGCTCTTGACGGCCTTGCGCCAGGGGCTGGGGCCTTTGGCCGGCGCGCCCCAGGTCTATGCGGTGCGCTGGCAGCCCGAGCCGCCCCCCGCGGCTCAAGAAACCGGGGCCAGGTTATTTCCTGACGCTTCGCCGCCGCCGCCTCCGGCCGCGGCCCCTGCTGTTTCTCAGGCGGCGCACCCTTCGGCCGGCCGCGCCTTTCGCTTCCAGGACCTGGCGGTTATCGGCCAGCTTCATCGCACCTATATCCTGGCTCAAAGCCCCGAAGGCCTGGTGATCATTGATCAGCATGCCGCGCACGAACGGGTGCTCTATGAGGCGTTGGGGGATAAAACGGCAAATGTCTGCCGGCAGCCCCTGCTTTTGCGCCGTCTGGTGGAAGTGCCGCTGCAGCAGGCCGATTGGGTCAGAAACAACCTGGAGCTTCTGGCTCGGGCGGGCCTGGTGCTGGAGCCCTTCGGCGGCCCCTCTTTTTTAATCACCGCCACTCCGGCTTGGCTGAAAGACGCGGACCTGGAGGCGATGGTGCTGGAAATGGTGGAGAAGCTTGCTCCCTTGAAGAATTCCCAGGAAGCGCCGGCGGTGGCGGAGCAGGCCCGCCTGATCATGGCCTGCCACGGAGCCATCCGGGCCGGCCAGCAATTGGCCCCGGAAGAAATCCGCGCTCTTCTCGCCCGGCTTGACGAAGTCGAAATTCCCAGCCATTGTCCGCATGGCCGACCGGTGTGGCGCCTGATTTCCGCTGCCGAGCTTAATTTGAGCTTCCGGCGGCCCCGAGGGTGATATGAGTCGCCCCAAGGTGGCGGTCCTGGTGGGGCCCACCGCGGCGGGCAAAACTGCCGTGGCCGTCGGCCTTGCCTTGAACCTGGGAGCCGAAATCGTCAATGCCGACTCCCTTCAGGTCTACCGGGAACTGGACATCGGCACCGCCAAACCCACCCTTGAAGAGCGGGCCCTGGTCCGCCATCACCTGGTGGACATCGTCAACCCCGACGAACCTTACGATGCCGCCCGTTACAGCCGGGACGCCCGCCGGGCGGTGGCCGACCTGGTCGGGCGGGGCGTTCCTCCTCTGGTGGCGGGCGGCACGGGCCTTTACATCAAGGCGCTTCTCCATGGCCTTTTTTCTGAGGGGGACGTATCCCCGGACACTCGGGCGCGGCTGCGGCAGGAGCTGTCCACCGAGGGGTTGGCCGGCCTGTACGAACGGCTGGGCCGGGTGGACCCGGAGACCGCCCGGCGTCTGCCGCCGGGAGACACCTACCGCATTTTGCGGGCCCTGGAAGTCGCGGCATCAGCCGGCCGGCCGATGTCCGCGCTCCTTAAGGAACACCGCTTCCGGGACAGTCCCTACTCAGTCTTGAAAATCGGCCTGAACCTGCCCCGACAGGAGCTTTACGCCCGCATCGAGCGGCGGGTTGACGAGATGCTGGCCGCGGGGTGGCTCGCCGAAGTGGAGCAACTCCTCAGGCGCTACGGCGCCCACATCAAGCCCCTAAAATCCTTGGGCTACCGGCATTTGATCGCTTATCTACAGGGCGACATGGGCTGGGATAAGGCCTTGGCGCAGATCAAGCAGGACACCCGCCGCTACGCCAAACGGCAGCTTACCTGGTTTAGGGGCGACCCCGAGGTGAGTTGGTTTCACCCGGAGCAGAGCCGGGAGATGCTCGCCCTGCTTGAGGATTTTTTCGGCAGGCGCTAAACCGCGAGCTTCAGAAAGCAGCCGCGAATCCGCCTCAAAGCTTTTGGTATTCCACCCGATTTCTGATAAATTAAAATTTTATTTTCTAATTGTTGCCTTGACAACGCGCTAACATCAACCGAAACCAAAAACCAAAAACCAAAAACCAAAAACGCCTTAAATGAACGTCTCATCCAGAAACAGCCTCACTCTTCCCAATATCATCACCATCATCCGCATTCTGCTCACGCCGCTCTTCATCATCCTTTTGATTCAGGGGCGCTACGGCCAGGCTCTGCTGGTATTTCTGCTGGCCGGCTTGTCGGACCTGGTCGACGGCCTCATCGCCCGCACCTGGCAGCAGAAAACCCCCTTGGGGACCTTTCTCGACCCGCTGGCGGACAAGCTCCTTTTGTCCTCCAGCTTTGTGGCTTTAAGCGTCTTCCGGCTGATGCCCGCCTGGCTGACGGTGGTGGTGATCAGCCGGGATATGACGCTGGTATTGGGGATCATTCTCCTCAAGCTGACGGACATGCCGGTAATCATCAAACCTTCCAGAGCAGGCAAATGGACCGCGGCCTTGCAGGTGATGACGGTATTGCTGGTGCTGGTTGGGACGTTGTGGCCCCTCAACGCCAATTTCCTGACCGCCTGGTTCTGGCTGGTCGGCGGGGTGACCGCCTTGTCTGGCATCCAGTATGTTTATCGGGAACTGAAACGGGTGGGGCGCACCCCGGCGGATTAGAAGGTGAAAGCATGGCCGAGCTGATTGATCTGGAAAAATTTCGCCGCAAGCTCATGGCCGACAAGGGGTTTCACACTTGGCTGACCCGCTTCCAGGAGCAGTTCGGGCCGGACACCCGCCTGAAAGATCTGACCGACGCAACGCTTCTTTACCTGGCCACTCCCGGCGACGAGCACCTCTATGTTTTTTTTGATTTGATCATGGGGGCCGGCGGTCTGGGGGGCTCAGCCCGGTTTCGCCTGGATGATATCGCCCCCCCCACCAAACTAAAAATAATGGACACCGCGTTCGCCCTGATGGACCGGGTGCGCTTCGAAGTTATGCGGCGCCTGGGCTGGGTGATAAACGCGCCGGACGAGGACACCCCGCTCATCGCGCTGGTCAAGAAGGCCTGGTCCCAGGAGGAGAATTTTGCCGCGGCGGTGCCGGATCTGGATCCCGGCCGGCCGGAGTATGCCGCCTATGAAAAACTCCCTCCCATAGACCGGCGGGTCTTCGTCCGCCGGCTTATCCCCCAGGCGGTGACGGAATTCCGGGCTCTGGTTGAAGGAGCCAGAACCTGATGGTCAATTTCTTGAGGCAGATTCTGGCCCTTATTAGGCAGGCTCAGGCAGTTGGAAGGGATGCGCCGGGACACGGGGGCCATTATTTTCTTGCATCAGGATTTCACTTTGTCGAAAATCAGTCTTTATATAATGCTGACCGGATGAACTTTGACTGTGGCAGGTGAATTTCTTTTAATCTTGAAATGCTCGGCCCGATTACCCCAAAAATCCCAAGCTAAGCGGATATAAAAACTTTAAGGATAATTGAGTGAATTATCTAGTTCTTATTTTGATTCTCTTTGACGTCCTCCTCAATGTAGCGGGGCAACTCTCGCTGAAATTCGGCATGTCGAAGATCGGCAATTTTGCCCTTTCCGCCGGCAATATTCTGCCGGTCTTTCTCAAGGCCGCGTTCAACCCCTTTGTGATCCTGGGCCTTTTCTGCTACGGCATGGGCTTTTTGGTCTGGCTCATCGTGCTGGCCAAAGCCGAAGTGAGCTACGCCTATCCCATGATTTCCCTGGGCTATGTGCTCACGGCCTTTCTGGCCTGGCACTTATTTGGAGAAAACGTCACTCCCATCCGCCTGGCCGGCATTTTCGTCACCTGCCTCGGCGTCTTTATCATCGCCCGAAGCTGATGAGCAGTAGTCAGTAGTCAGTAGTCAGTGGCCAGTAATCACTCACTGGTAACTGGTTAACTGATCACTGGTCACCGCTCTTTCACCCGCCGGGCCAGTTCCCGGGCCTTGGCCAGGGTTTCCTCCAAATCGAAGGCCAGAAGCTTCCTGTCCTGAACCAGAAGCCGCCCGTGCACCAGCACGGTTTGCACGTCCCCGCCGCCGACCGCGTAGACCAGATGCGAGTAGGGGTCGTACATGGGGGTCAGATGCGGCTGATTCAGGTCGATAATCACCAAATCCGCTTTCAATCCCGGCGCCAGACTGCCCACCTCCTGCTCCAGACCCAGGACGGCCGCGCCCCGTCGGGTGGCCAGAGCCAGTGCCTGGGCGGCCGGCAGCGCGGTGGGGTCAAGATGGTGCACTTTCTGGAGCTTGGCCGCGGTGTCCATCTCCTGAAACATGTCCAGATTGTTGTTGGAGGCGCAGCCGTCGGTGCCCAGTCCCACGGGCACGCCGCGGGCCAAAAGTTCCGTCACCGGCGCGATGCCGGAGGCCAGCTTCATGTTGGATTCCGGGCAGTGAACCACTTTGGCCCCGGAATCGGCCAAAAGCGCCATGTCCTCTTCGGTGAGCACCACCGCGTGGTCGGCCACCAGATGCCGGGTAAGGAGCCCCTGGTTATAAAGATGCTTCACCGGCGTGGCGCCGTAGGACGTCCGGCAGTAGGCCACTTCTTTCGCGGTTTCAGAAAGATGCATGATCAGCGGCACCCTGAGCTTGGCCGCCAATTCGCCGCTTTGCTGCAAGAGGTCGGGCGAACAGGTGTAAACCGCGTGAGGCTGAACCGCCACCCGGACCCGGGGGTGGCCCTGGTAAGTGCGCACCAGTTCCTCGCTGAAGCGCAGTCCCTCAGCCGGAGGGCCGTAGTTGGGCGAGGGAAAATCATACAGGACTTCGCCGACAACCGCCCTGATGCCGGTTTCGGCCGCGGCCCGGGCCACGGCGTCGGCGAACAGGTACATATCGCAGAAAGTGGTGGTGCCGGAGAGCAGCATCTCGGCTATGGCAAGTTTAGTCCCCCAATACACGAAGTCCCGGTTCAGATGACGCTCTGCGGGAAAGATGTGGGAATTGAGCCAGTCCTCCAAAGGCAGGTCGTCGGCCAAACCCCGGAACAGGGCCATGGCCGCGTGGGTGTGGGCGTTGATCAGACCGGGGAGAATGAGTCCGTCCGGGTAGCTGAGCACTTGGTCGCTGCGATGGCTGCGGCTGATGTCGGCAAGAGGGCCGACCGCGGCGATTTCTTCCCCCCGTATCGCCACCGCCCCGGGAGAGAAGACCTCCCGGTCATCATTCAGAGTGACCACCCAGCCCGCGGTGATTATTCGGGAAACGGACTCCTGCTCAGGTTCAGGCATGCCATACTCCTCATCGTACCAACCAGGGGCACGTTTTATTTCAGCTCCCCTGCTGCACTGATCAGACCTTTGAGCATTTCCTTGAGACGCGGGGAAGCGCCTTGAGGGACCCTGAGGCGGTAGGTTCCCGGCGGCAGGCTCCTTGCCTTTATCCAGGGGTTGAGCTCTTTGATGGTCTTATAGTAAGTGCCGCAGGCAGCCGCCACATCCCGGACAGCCACTTCTTTAACCGCCACCAACTCCACCACCTCATACTCAAGCGGCTGATAATGCTCCTGGTCGGGCAGTTCGTAGCCGTAAACGGCAGGGTTTTCCAGGATGACTTTGGCGGCCAGAATGCGGTGAATATAGCGTTCCGTCTCTTCCGGCAAATCCAGGTGGTAGAAGTCGTTCACCCCCTGGGCCTCGATCTCCTTGCGCAGCCGACCCTCGCCGCAGTTATAGGCCGCCAGCGCCAACGGCCAGCTGTTGAATTGCCGGTATAAGGTTTGGAGATACCTGAGGGCCGCTTCGGTGGCCGTGGCCAGGTCCAGGCGCTCGTCGATGCTTTCCGTGGTTTTAAGCTCAAAGCGCTGAGCAGTGGGCTCCATGAACTGCCACGGCCCCAAGGCCCCGGCCGAAGAGCGGGCATAAGGGCGCAGGTCGCTTTCCACCAGGACCACGTATTTCAAATCCAGGGGCAGCCGCTTTTCCCGGAGGCGCTGGACAATATCCGGAAAAAAACGGTGGGCCCGCTTCACCCAGAGCGTGGTCTGAGCCCTGCTCCACACGATCACGGTGAATTCCCGGTCCAGGGCTTCTTTGACCGAGGGTTCGTGAAGCGGCACCGGCTCCCCGCACAGCGTTATGTTCTCCGGAAATTGGAAATAAGGCAAGCGCACTTCCGGCAAAGGCGGCGGGGTTGCGGCGGGGCGCCCAGGGGGTGGTTGGGCCAGCGGGCCACCGGGCACAAAGGCCAAGCCGAGCACCAAAAATATGAACAACAGAATCATGCGAATAACCCCACTTCTTTGAAGCAAAAAATTGCTATCATTTACCGCGGCCTGACCCGTCTGTCAACTGCACCACGCAAAGCTTAAGATGCGAGGCTTGGCTGTCGGTCAAAATGATGGAAAGCACGGCCCGCAAGTTGATTCTGTCGAATTAATGCTTTATATTGCAAGAAATTGTTTATAAAGAGGAGATTTCAGGTGCGCTCCACCGCGTTCATGGCTCGCAGGAAATCCTGAAGCCCGGGTGTCAAGAGGGCCTTGGCAAGGCTCTCCCCCCGAAGCCGGCGGCTGAGGCAGGGGCGGCTCACCTGGGATCAAAAGAAAGCGGGCTAAACTTCCCTCCTGCCCTTCCCGGATAGCCCCCCCCTTTAGAGGCCTTAACCAGTGATTTCGGGCCGTTCACCCTGGCGGCGTGGTTTTGACGGTTCCGGTTGAGTTTTGTAAGCCTGGGCCGTTTCCCCGCGGCGCTCCATTGACGGAAGCTTCTATAAACAAAAAATCCAAAGGAGAGAAATCAGATGGCTGAGAAGTACCTTGACTGCCGGGGTCTGGCCTGTCCCAACCCGGTGCTGAAAACCAAGGAACTGATTGATCAAGGCGACGTGGCGAAGCTCACGGTCCTGGTGGACAACCCCGCGGCCAAGGAAAATGTGGGCCGCTTTCTCAATCGCGCCGGGTTTGAGGTTCAGGTGGCCGAGGAGGCGGGGGGCTTTGCCGTCACCGGCCGGCGCGGCGTTATTCTGTCGGGCGCCGAAAAAGCGGAGACGCGGGAGCAGGCCGCCCAAAAAATTCTGGTCCTCATCGGCACCGACCGTGTAGGCACGGGGGACGACGTTTTGGGGCGCAGGCTCATGGCCAGTTTTGTTTCGACCCTCAAGGAGATGGGCCGGGAACTGTGGTGCGTGGTGCTTCTAAACGCCGGGGTGAAGCTCGCCGCGGCCGGTTCCGAAATTTTGGGCGGGCTGAAAGAACTGGAAAAGGAAGGGGTCATGATCTTAGTATGCGGCACCTGCCTCAATCATTTCCAGCTTTTGGAGCAAAAGCAGGTGGGCGAAACCACCAATATGCTGGACATCGTCACCCACATGCAACTGGCCGACAAGGTCATCTCTCTGACCTGAGAGCGGCAGTTTAGGAGAATGTTGAAACCCGTCCCGCTCATTGAACCAGGTATGACTTTGCTGGAGATCGTATCTCAACACCGCGGCACCGAAGATGTCTTCCGGGGCTACGATAAGCAGGCGGGAGTGTGTCTTCTCTGCGAGGCCTTGTTTGACACCCTGGAAGAAGCTGCGGCCAAATACCGCCTGGATCTGAAAAAATTGCTGGCGGACCTGGAGACCGCCGCCGCGGTTCGGTCCTGACGGTCACATTTAGCTTTGCCGCTACCGGCAAATGGTGCACCGGAGAACTCCGGCCGCCCAAAACTCCTAAATGGTCGGTGGTACAGGCGTCCCGCCTGCCAAGGCCCAATTTATCCCTTGAAGGAGAAAAATTCAGGATATATCCTGGACATGAAGAGTTTTCAGAAAATAACTCCCTCCTTATCTAAAATTTTATACTTCAAAGGACCTTAACGATGTCCTACAACTTTCTTGTTTTTGAGGTCAAGGATGGGGTTGGGTTGATTCGTCTCAACCGCCCCGATGAAGGCAACGCCGTCACCTTGGAAATGGCCGGCGAGATGCTGGAGGTGGCCCTGCGCTGCGATGAAGACCCTGAAATCCGCGCGGTGGTGCTGACCGGCAGCGGCAAGATGTTTTGCGTCGGCGGGGACCTGAAGGCCTTTGCCGCCCAAGGGGAAAGGCTCCCCGCTTATCTTAAGAAAGTCACCCAGGTCTTTCACGCAGTGATATCCCGGTTCAACTGGATGGACGCACCGGTGATTGGAGCCATTAACGGCACGGCCGCGGGGGGAGGCTTCAGCCTGGCGCTGACCACTGATATCGCCATTGCGGCGGAGTCAGCAAAATTCACCATGGCCTATACCAAAATCGGCCTGACCCCGGATGGAGGCGCAAGCTACTTTTTGGCGCGCCTGGTGGGGTTGCGCCGCGCTAAAGAGATGGCGCTATTAAACCCGGTTTTGTCGGCCAGACAAGCCCTGGAGTGGGGACTCGTAAATCAAGTGGTGCCCGATGACCAGGTCCTGCCGGCCGCGCTCGCTCTGGCGTCTCAGTTGGCCCAAGGACCGACTTTGGCTCTGGGTGAAGCCAAGCGCCTGATCCTTGCCGGCGTGAGTGAGAGCCTTGAATCCCAGATGGAGAAAGAATCACGCGCCATTGCGGAAATGGCAGGCAAAGCGGATGGTCAGGAAGGGGTGGCTGCCTTCCTGGACAAGCGAACCCCCAGATTCATTGGGCAGTGAATGTCCGCTTATAGCCAGGTGTGAAGCTAGGGCGCAAATGACCCGCCAAGCCGTTAAAACAGCCTTGACTCGGGGGGTGTGGCCGCAGAGGTGATAACCCAGGTTTGGGGGCATGCAGGCCTTGCCTTGGATAAAACCGAATAACAAAAACAGAAAACAGCTTTTTACGATTTCCAGTCTACCCGCAGGCTGTATTTCTCAATCTTGTGCGCCAGGGTCTTGCGGTTGATGCCCAGGATTCTGGCGGCGTCCTGGCGCTTGCCTTTGGTGCGGCGCAGGATGAACTGGATGTAGCGCTTTTCCACTTCCTCCAGGCTGGCCTCGCCGTCGGAGAAAACCTGAAACTCCGCCTGCCGCTGGGAAATGAAGCTGGGCAGGTGCTCCGGCTGGATGATCTCGCCGTCTTCCAAGATGAGAATGCGCTCGATGGTGTGCTCCAGCTCCCGGACGTTGCCGGGCCAGGAGTAATCGGAGAGCATCTTCATGGCCCGGGGGGAGATTCCCTTGACCTCCCGGTGGCTTTTTTGGGCGTGCTTGCGCAGGAAATGCTCGGCCAGAAGCGGAATGTCGCCTTGGCGTTCCCGGAGCGGCGGCAGGTGGATGGGCACCACGCTGAGGCGGTAATACAGATCTTCCCTAAAAGTTCCGGCTTTGATGGCTTCTTTTAGATCCTGGTTGCAGGAGGCGATAATGCGGATATCCAGTTTGATGCGCCGCTGACTGCCCACCTGCATGAATTCCCTTTCCTGGATTACCCTTAGAAGCTTGGCCTGGATGTTGGGGCTCAAGTTGGCGATTTCGTCGAAGAAAAAGGTGCCGTGGTTGGCCAGTTCAAACAGGCCGTGTTTGGTCTGGTGGGCCCCGGTGAAGGAGCCCTTGACGTGTCCGAAGAGCTCGCTTTCCAGGAGGCTCTCCACCAAGGCGGAGCAATCCACCGCCACGAATTCCCTCTCGGCCCGGTCGCTCAACTTGTGGATGGCCCGGGCCACCAGTTCCTTGCCGGTGCCGGATTCGCCGGTGATGAGCACGGTGCTGTCGCTGGGCGCAGCCCGCCTGATCTTGGCGAATACCTGCTGCATGGCGGGGCTGGCCCCGATGATGCTGTCTATCCCCGGTTCCAGGAGTTTTTCCGGCCTGAGGGGTTTCACCTCCTGCCTTTCCGCCAGCGCGTCCAGGGCCTTTTCCACCGCGGCTTCCAGATCATCGATGCGGAAAGGCTTGACCACATAATCCAGGGCCCCCAGTTTCATGCATTCCACCGCGCCCTCGATATTAGGGTAAGCGGTGATCATGATCACCCCGGTGTCGGGGTGCTCCCGGCGGATGAACTTGAGCAGTTCAATGCCGTCCACTCCCGGCAGACGGACGTCCAGCAAAACAAGCTGAGGCGCAACCTCGGCGATAAGGCTCAGGGCTTCCCGGCCGTCAGCCGCGGTGCGCACCGCATGTCCCTGATCGCTCAGGACCCGGGCGATGCCTTTGCGCACCCCGGGTTCGTCGTCCACTACCAGGACAGTCTGAGGGACCTCAGACTCGGGCATCCGACATACTCCTCACCTCGGCGGCCGCAGGCAGCAGCACCTTAAAGGTTGTGCCTTTCCCGAGCTGGCTTTCCACCTTGATGGAGCCCCGATGGGCTTCGATGATGTTCTTGACGATGGCCAATCCCAAGCCGGTTCCCAGAACCTGACGGGTCTTGGGATGCTTCACTCTATAAAATTTATCAAAAATTTTAGGAATTTCATCCTCTTCGATGCCGATGCCCTGGTCGCTTACCGCAGCTTCCACATAGTCAACGTGGGACACCGCGGCTATCCGGACGGCGCCGCCGTCAGGGGAATACTTAATGGCGTTGGTGAGGAGGTTGGTGAACACTTCCTCTATGCCCCGCCGGTCCGCCAGAATCCGCGGCAGCTCCGGCGGCAGCGACACCTCGAGGGAAATGTTCTGCTCCTCGGCTTTGACCCGTAAAAATTCCGCCACCTCGTTTATCACCTCTCCGAGGTCCAGGGGGACTTGCTCCAAATGGCGATGGCCCGACTCGATTTTGGCCAGATCCAGAAGGTCATTGATCAGGTCCAGAAGTCCCTGCATCTTGTCGTGGGCCCGCGTGAGCATCTCCCGCTGCTTGTCGGTCAAATCCCCGGCCAGGCCCTCCAGAATTACCTTATGCTGCATGATAATGGACGACAGCGGGGAGCGCAATTCATGCGACACCAGATTAACGAAGTCGCTCTTTAGCCGGTCCAGTTCCTTAAAGCCGGTGATATCGTGGAGGACCGTCACTGTACCCAAAGTCTCCCGGTCCGGTCCATAAAACGGGGCGGTCATGACTCTCAAGTGCAGGCGGTCTCTGGTGATTTCCTGGGTCAGGCACAGGTTCGGGCCGGTTTCTCCGCCGGCCAGCAAGGTTTGAATGGCCTCCTTGAGAGCGGCGTCATCGAAATAGGCCGACAGCGGCCCGGGCAGCGGCGGGGGCGTATTGAGGCCCAAGAGCTGGGTGAAGGTGTGGTTGCAGAGCACCACCTCCATCTCCCTGTTGGTCACCAGGACCCCGTCGGCCATGCAGTTTACGATGGTGTGCAGGCGGCTTTGCTCCAGGGCCAGGTTATAGAGATTCCGGGCCTGTTCCTCCTGGAGCTGGCGGGCCTGCCGCTCCAAAAGCTGCTTTTCCAGAGCCCGCCTGACACACAGGGTCAGGTGGTCGATGCGGAAGGGTTTGGTGACGAAGTCGTAGGCCCCTTTTTTCATGCAGGCCACCGCGTCATCCACAGTGCCGTGGCCGGTGATGATGATGATGGGCACCTCGGCAAACCGCTCCCGGGCTTCCTCCAGTACTTCGATCGCGCCCATGACCGGCATTTTCAGGTCGCAGAGCACCACATTCACCGGCTCTGTTTCCAAAATTTCAATGGCTTCACGGCCGTTGGCCGCGGTCCTCACCAGGTATCCTTCCGGCTGCAGAATCAGAGTGCAGCCGTCCCGGATCACCTTTTCGTCGTCCACCACCAACACGGTGTACCGATCGGACATTATTCACCTTCACGGGCGTCCAAGGTTCAAAGTTCAAGGTTTGGTCCGGGCCAACGGCTGCGTGAGCATTTATGACAATAATATGGCCATGGAACGTGGACCTTGGCAAACTCCCTTTAGAGTAAAGTCAAATGAGTCATCACGGGTCTACAAACCCTTTCCAACAAAGAATGTGGGTTTAAAAGTCTATATGTGCCTTAACTTTGAACTTTGAACCTTGAATTTTGAACCACTTATACAAAGTCAAATTGGGCCATTTCCGGAGGCGCCTCCAGAGGCAGCCTGATGGTGAAGGTGGTGCCGCCGCCGGGCGCGCTGTCAACCTCGATGGTGCCGCCGTGCCGCTGAATGACGCTGTAAACAATGGACAGCCCCAGACCGGTCCCTTTTCCCGGGGCTTTGGTGGTAAAAAAAGGTTCGAAGATCTTGTCCCGAACCTCCGGGGGCATGCCGCAGCCGGTGTCCGTAAAGGTCAGGATGATGCCGTCCCGGGCAGGGGTGGGCCGGCTGACTACCGTGATTTTGCCCTGCCCCTGCATGGCGTCGGCGGCATTGAGCAAAAGATTGGTAAATACTTGCTGGAGCTGCCCCGGGTCGCCCAGGATCCGGGGAAGGTCGGGAGCCGCCTCGGTTTTGATCTCGATATTGTGAAAAATAGCCTGATGGCTGATGAGGTCAATACAGCGGAAAATGGTATCGTTAACATCGAAATAGGTCTTCTGCCCCAGGGACTGGCGGCTGAATTCCAACAGCCGCGTGACGATCTGCTGGCAGCGGAGAGTCTGGTTGATGATTTCGGTAAGGTACTCCCGGTCAAAAGAACCGTTTTGCAGTTGCCGCTCCAGCAATTCCGCGTAGATCAGAATGCCGGCCAGAGGATTGTTGATTTCATGGGCCACGCCCGCGGACAGGCGCCCTAAAGACGCGATCTTCTCCGCCTGCATTAATTGAACCTGGGTATCTTCCAATTCCCGGCGCATCCTGAGTTGTTCGCGCAGGTCCGAGAAGATGCCGACGCTGGCGATTTCCCGGCCCCCCTCCCGCACTATGGCCGCAGAGAAATTGACCGGCACCTCCTTCCCCTGCTTATCGTAAAAGGTGATTTGGGTGGAGTTGAGCTTGTCCCGGGGTCCATAGTCGTCGCTGCGCATGCGGCGCATCATCTCTTTGGCCGTTTCCTCGGGATAGAAGCGGAACAGCACCTCCGGATGGCCGATCACTTCCTCGGCCTTGAAGCCCAGAATGCGCTCGGCTCCTTCATTGAAAATCAAGGGAATCCCTTTGGCGTCCACCACCACGATGCCGTCCACCGAGCGGTTGATGATGTTTTCCAGAAAATTTTTGGCCTTGTGCAGTTCCCGCCCCATTTTAATGCGGTTGGTGAGATCGCGCATGAAGATATAGTTGTAAGTGTTTTTGCCGATGCAGGACACCGCCATCCAGGTTTCGAAAACGCGGCGCTCCCCCTTCGAATCAGGGGTGGGCTCCAGGGTGTTGATAAAATGCCGTTCCAGCCAATAACCATATTGGGCCTGCTGAAACAGACTCACGGATAACCGGCGATGCTGAGGGGTCAGCACTTCGCGTAGGTCTTTGCCGATCATTTCTTCCTTGGAGAGATTGGTGATCTTGGCCATCATGGAGTTGGCGAACTGGACGCGCTGCTTGGCATCCACCATCATAATGCCTTCGTGGGTCAACTCCGAAAACATTTCAATCTTTTGCTCGGCTTCCACTATGCTGGTAATGTCCCGCACGGCCTCGAACCCGCCGATCACGTGCCCCTGGTGGTCGGTGATCACCGAGGCATTAACCATCACGTGGATTTCCCGACCCTGACGATCCACCATGGTTCGGCGCAACCCAAAGATGGGCTCCTTGGTCTTCATCACCCGCCACAGGACGCACTCCTCCGTCCGGCATTGTTTGGTATTCAGGACGTCACCGCAGGTCAATTTGCCGATCACTTCCTGGCGTCGATAGCCGGTGAGGGCTTCCATGGATTCATTCATGTAGGTGACCCTCAGCGTCGGGTCCACCGTGAAAAGGGGCATGGGGAAGTTCTCCAGGATGCTGGCCAGGGTGGCCATCTGGAGCTCAAGCTTCGGGTGGGTCTGAAGATCCTCCCTGATGTCCCTGAAGACCGTGAAGCACCCCGCGGGCCGGCCGCTGCCTGCCCTTATGGGGGTGGAAGTGACCATAAGGGATCGGTGCCTGGCCTGGCTATCTCTGAAAACTATGGGCGCCCGGTGCACCGCCTGGCCCTTCAGGGCGGCGCAACGCAGCGCGCCTTTCACTTCCTCCTTGAGCATGAGCCCTGAATCCGGGGAGCAGACGGGACAGGGGTCGCCTTCCTTGATTGCGCCGCCGAACAAGGTCTCCGCGGCCCGGTTGAGGAACGCCACTTTCTGCTGACGGTCGGTAAGGATGGCGGGATCAGGAAAATCAGCCAGCAAGGGAATATAGGTTTCCAGCGGCGTCAGCGCGGCCTGCATCTCGGGCGGCCTTTTTTCCTCGACGGTTTTGGTTGATCTGCGCGCCATAACGAAATGCCTTCCGCAACAGGTGCCGAAGAACCGTCATCGCGCCGAACCGGCGGGATGACAGCAACAATCAAGTAATTCCAGACAGCCGTTCAGCTTTGTGCGGCTGCTTGCGACTGGTCTTCAAAAGTCTCCGTTAAAATCCGGACCGCAGCCGGCAGGTCGTCCTGTCGGATGACCAGCGAGATGGACGACACCGTGCAACTCAGCGCCACCAGGGAGACGTTCACCCCCTCCAAGGCCTGCACCAGCGTATCTGCAATGCCGTAGCGGTCTCCGAAATGTGGCCCATGAAAAAACAGCGCCGCCACCGGCGAGAGGCGCTCCGGCGGAATGACCGGAATGTGCTCTTCCAAGAGGCTTACTACTTCCCCGGTTCTGGCGGCGGCGGTGCAAAATGAGCAGACGAACCGGTCCTCCGGTCCCGGCAGGGCCACCAGGAAGGGAATTTTCACGTCCCGGGCCCCCAAGGCCATCAGCGCGGCGCCCAAACTCTCCAGCAGGGCCGCGGAGGGAATGCTGAAGCTCCACAAATCCAGATCAGCAAGTTGAATCAGGTGGTAGATTTTAATGACTTTTTCCTGATACGCGGCCACCACCTCCCGCACCAGGGCTTCAGGGGGGCGCTGCATGGCATAAAATTCCGCCGGCGTTGCATACCCGGGAAATTGAAAGATGGTAAACAATCTCTCCACGGCCCGGTCCTTGTTCCGGCTTGAGAGCACCGCGGAAATGGCTGAAGGAGAACTGGCCAGACTCAGGACCATAACCCGGGCCCGGCCCAGGGCGCGGATAAAGCCGCCTTTGATGTCAGAGCGCTTGTCATGGGGATAAAGAGAGATAATGCAGGTGGGCGCATGCAGACTGACATGCCCTGAGGCGCCGGCGTAGGCCTTAACCTGGGTGAAGCCGTCCATGCCGGCTGCCAGGGCGGTGCAGAAGACCGTATAGTCTTCTGAGCCGAAGGCGCCCGCGACGTGGCTCAGAAAAGTAAGATTGATCCTGCTTCGGGCCAAGGGAGAACAAATACCGTTCATTAAATGCCGGGCTCCGCCCGGAAAGGAGGACGCCACCCCGGCGCCCTCCTCCAGGATTTTCAGGCCCCCGACTTTGAGCTTGCTTATGTCTGGTCGCAATGGTCCTCAGGCTCATGCCTTCCAGTTTGCTTATAACAGTCTTTCCACGGCCTGGACCAGGGTGTTGGCGTCCACCGGCTTCGGGATAAAATCCTCCGCCTCAATGGTCATACCCTCATAATGCGTATAAGTGGTGGTGGGAACGGCTTCGCCCACCGCGGTCAGCAGGATGACGGGTATGTCCTTAGTCCATTTATTGTCTTTCAGTTCCTTGCAAAGCTGGTAGCCGTTTTTTCTGGGCATCATGACGTCCAGGATCACCACGTCCGGCCGGCGCTTCTTGATGGCCTCCTCCCCTTCGATGCCGTCGTACGCCTTGCCCACTTCAAAGCCCTTGTTCTCCAGGAGCATGCCTACGGTTTCCACCAGGTCCGGATCGTCGTCGACGACCAATACGTACTTTTTGGACATGAGTTCTCTCCTTATCTCCTTCCAGTTCAGCTTCAGAGTTTGCTATGACCTGAAAATACCTAATTCATATCGCCATTCGGGGTCTCTTGTCAATTAAGGATTAGCCGCCGTTCACTTTCGGACGGGGGTATAAGCCGGCGCGCTCGACGATCTCAGGAACCTTTTCTTCCCACTCAATGGCCATGATATGGAAGCCGCGGATGCCTTCTACTTCCTTGAGTTCCTCGATCTGTTCGATTGCAATGTTGATGCCTTCGTCGGCTTGCTTTTCCTTGGGGACGCCTTTGAGCCGGTCCACAATGGCATCCGGGACGTCGATGCCCGGCACCCGCTTCTGCATATACCTGGCCATGCCGACATTTTTCATGGGCGTGATGCCGGCCAGAACGGCCACCTTTTCATGCAGGCCCCGGTCCACCATCAGCTTCATGAAAGTTTTCATGGTGTCCATATTGTAGATGCATTGCGTCTGGATGAATTGCACCCCCGCGGCGGCCTTCTTGGCGAGGCGGGCGACGCGCAGCTCCACGTTGGGGCCCGCGAAGGGATTGGCCGCCGCGCCGATGAAAATCTGGGGCTTGACGTCAAATTCATGGCCGCCGATGAGTCTGCCCTCGTCCCGCATCATCTTCACCGTCTGAATAAGCTGGATGGAGTCCAGGTCAAAAACGTTGACCGCGTTGGCGTGGTCGCCGAAGTGCTGATGGTCGCCGGTGAGACACAGCATGTTGTTGATCCCGAAGGACGCCGCGCCCAGGATGTCGCTCTGGAGCGCAATGCGGTTCCGGTCCCGGGTTACCATCTGCAACACCGGTTCCAGGCCCATGAGCTTCAGACGGATGCACGAAGCCAGCGAGCACAGGCGGCAAACCGACGTCTGGTTGTCGGTGACGTTGATGGCATCCACATAATCCTTGATCAGGTTGCCTTTTTCTTCGATCACCTTGCCGTCGGCGCTGCGGGGCGGCCCCACTTCGGAGGTGACCGCCAAGTGGCCGGCCTTGATGATCTTTTGCAACTTGCTGGGAGTATCGATGTCCATGAAGCTCATATCCGTAAATCCTCCCTCATGATCTTGCGGATGCCGCCGTCCCGGCTGGAGGTCCAATCCTTCGGATCCACGGGTTTCTCAAAGCGGTCCAGTTGCCCCAAAGTCTTCAGCCGATCGTAAATCAACTGCCAGCCGCAGGGCATTTCGGGGCTGACCTCGCATTTGCCGCCCTCAGAGCCCCCGCAAGGGCCGTTCAACATGCGCTTGGAGCAACGGGCTATGGGGCAGATGCCGCCGGTGTCCGCCAGGATGCAGCGGCCGCAGGCCTGGCAGCGCTCAGTGTACCAGCCTCGTTCTTCCGTAACCCCGATGAAGCAGGTGTCCACCCCCGGGAAGACCACCTTGTGCTTGTACATATCCACCATGAACTGGGCCCCCGCGCCGCAGGCCAGGGACACCACCGCATCGTAGTTGTCGATCCTGTCTCCCAATTGGGCCAGGTATTCCTTGTCACATTGGCGGGTCAGGGTGGTCTCGTCCACCACCTTGTTTTGTCCCGCCTGGGTGAAGTAAAGTCGCAAGGCCGAACCCAGCACTTTCGTTTCCTTCAACCCGCCGGCCTCACATACGGTCACGCAGCCGTCGCAGCCCGCCAGCAGGATCCGGTCGAAGTTTTGCACCATGCCGATGATTTCTTCCAATGGTTTTCCCACCGCCCTGATCATGCGGCAACCTCCTCATGTAGTCCCGACCCTTTCATATGGGCGACCCTGATCGGGCTGGGACCCAATTCCCGAATTTTCTGATCCATGTCGCGCACAATTTCTGCAAACCTGCCGCCTTGGCCGGCGGAAAGATTAAACATCTCCACCCGCTCACCGCCGATGCCCACCCGGTCCAGGATTTCCTTCACCCGTTTGACCCGCCGCTTGGCATGAAGGTTGCCCTCCATAAAATGGCAGTCGCCCTCCAGACAGCCGGCCACAAAGACGCCGTCCGCCCCCTCTTCAAAAGCTGTCAGCAGGTGCAGGATGTCCACTTTGCCGGTGCAGGGCACCTGAATGATGCGCACGTCCGGGGGATATTGCAGTCTCATCGAACCTGCCAGGTCCGCCGCGGAGTACGCTCAGTACATGCAGCAGAACGCCAGAATCTTGGGATGAAAATCCGCCATCGCGCCTCTCCTTAGAACATGGCTTTAATCTTGGCCATAAGCTGGTCGTCTTCGTAATGGGACAGTTGAATTATCTTGGCCGGGCACTCCGAGGCGCAGATGCCGCACCCCTGGCACAGGGCCCGGTTGATTTCGCTGACGTTGTCTTTGTTGATGGCCGGCACGTGGTAGGGGCAAACCCTGACGCAGATCAGGCAGGCGGCGCAGCGCTCCGGTATGGCGACCCCGGCGGTGACGCCGCTGATGGTCTGAGCGGTGTCGGCCAGGAAGGCCGCCGCCCGGGAGGCTGCGGCCAGGGACTGGGCGATGCTTTCGGTGATCAACTTGGGACCGTGGGCCGTGCCGCACAGGAAAATCCCTTCGGAGGAGAAATCCACGGGCCGCAGCTTGGCATGAGCCTCGATGAAGAAGCCGTTGGCCGTGCGGGGCAGCTTGAGCATGGAAGCCAATTCCTCGTGCTCCCCGGCCACGGTGGCGGCGCTCAAAATTACGGCATCCACCGGCATGGTGAGAGGCCGGTTGAGCACGTGGTCGATGAAGCTCACCTGCAATTGCCCGTCTTTGTCCTCCACCTGAGGGGGGTGGTCCGGATCGAAGCGGCTGAACAGCACGCCTTGGTTCCGGGCCTCCCGGTAATAGTCCTCCAGCATGCCGTAGGTCCGCATATCCCGGTAAAGGATGATGACGTCCATTTCGGGATTGAGGCCCTTGAGCTCCAGGGCGTGCTTCACTGCGCCCTGGCAGCAGATGCGGCTGCAGTCGGGGTTCTCCTGGTTCCTCGAACCCACGCACTGGATCATCACCACCCGCTTCCACCCGGCCGCGTCCTCCTTGCGGTCATGCAGGAATTTGCCCAGGTCCAACTGGGTCATAATCTGGTCATGCGCACCATAGAGGAACTCCTGGGGCCGATATTCTCGGGCCCCGGTGGCCACGATGGTGGCGCCGTGGTCGATCTTGCGCTCATACATGCCGGGGCCGACCAGAACTTCCGTGGTGAAGTTGCCCTTATAGCCCGAGAAGCTCACCACCAGCGCCTGGGTCAGGACCTGAATCTTCTCATGGTTCTGCACCCGCTCGATGAGGCCATCCAGGTAGGCCTGCACGTCCAATCCCTCGATGGTGTGCTGCACCCGGCGGGCCAAGCCGCCCAGTTGCGGCTCCTTTTCCACGATGATGGTTTCAAAGCCTTGGTCGGCCAGATTCAGCGCGGCGTTCATGCCGGCCACGCCGCCGCCCAGCACCAGGGCCCGCTGGTTGATCTCCAGGGGAATTTCCACCAGGGGCTTGAGCAGGGAGGCGCGGGCCACAGCCATGCGCACCAAGTCTTTGGCCTTTTCTGTGGCTTCCTCCCGCTCCTGCATATGCACCCAGGAGTCCTGGTTGCGGATGTTGGCCATTTCAAAGAGATACTTGTTCAGGCCTGCATCCATCATGGTCTCGCGGAAGAGCGCTTCGTGAGTCAACGGCGTGCAGGCCGCCACCACGACCCGGTTGATGTCATGCTCCTCGATGGCCTTGAGCATGTTGACCTGGGTGTCCTGGGAGCAGGTGAAGAGATTGTCCTCGACGTAAACCACGCCCGGCAGCTCTTTGGCGTAATCGCGGATAGCCGGCACGTCCACAATGCCGCCGATATTGATGCCGCAGTTGCAGACGAACACCCCGATGCGGGGCAGGTCCTCCGGCGATACCTTTTTCTCCGGCGGCAGCTCCTTGGTGCGGGTCCGGGTCCAACGGACGTCGCCCAGGGAGGAGGCGCAGGCCCCGGCCGCGGCGGACGATTGCATGACCGATTCGGGGATGTCTTTGGGTCCCTGCATGGCGCCGCACACGTAAATGCCGGGCCGGGAGGTGGACACCGGGGTGAACGGGTGGGTCTCGGCAAATTTGTGCTCGGAGATATCGATTCCGAGACTCTCGGCCAGCCGTTGGGCGTCCTCGCTCACCTCCATGGCCACGGACAGGACCACCAGGTCAAACACTTCGCTGTGGCGCTCGCCGCTCTCATCCACATAGGTGATGAGCAGGTTGTCGTTTTCGGCCGGGTCGATGCTGTGGATGCGGGAGCGGATGAAGCGCACCCCCTGCTCCTGGGCCCGGTTGTAGTATTGTTCGAACTGCTTCCCATAGGTGCGCATGTCCATGAAGAAAATGGCCGTGTCCAGCTCGTAGGGGGCATGCTCCTTGGCGATGACCGCCTCCTTGATGGCGTACATGCAGCACACGGATGAGCAGTAGGAGTTGTATTTCACGTCCCGGGAGCCCACGCACTGCAGCCAGGCGATCTTTTGGGGCTCCTTGTGGTCCGAGGGCCGGACCAGGTGGCCTTCAAAGGGGCCGCTGGCCGAGAGTATCCGCTCGAACTCAAGGCTGGTGACCACATTGGGGAATTTCAGGTAATGATAGGTCTGGATGCGGGTGGGGTCGAAGGTCTTGAAACCCGGCGCCAGGATAACCGCACCTACCTCCACCTCTACGGTTTCGGGCTGCTGGTTGTGGTCCACGGCCCCGGCCTGGCAGGCCGCCACGCACTCCATGCACTCGGAGCACACCCCGCAGTTGATGCAGCGGGCCGCCTCCGCCTGGGCCTGGGCCTCGGTGAAGCCCAGGGCGATTTCGTCGAAACAGGCGCAGGTATGCTCCGGCGGCAGGGTGGCCATGACCTCCCGGGGCCGGCCTTCTTCGTCTTTGGGAATCTCCCGCCAGCGCTGGTGGGCCTCCTGGCCCAGCACCCGGCCTTCTTTTAAGTCCAGGCCTCTGAGATACCGGTCCATGGACTCCGCGGCCTCGATGCCGCCGCCCACCGCCTCGATGGCGATCCAGGGGCCGGTGTGCACGTCGCCCGCGGCAAACACACCTTCCCGGGAAGTCTGGTAGGTGGTCTCGTCCACCTCGATGGTGCCCCATTTGCTGACTTTGACGCCCCAATCCGCCAGCGCGCCCAGGGCTGCCTCCTGGCCGATGGCCGGAACCACCATGTCCACCGGCAACTCGAACTCCGCGCCCGGAATGGGCTTGGGGCTGCGCCGCCCGGACGCGTCGGGCTCGCCCAGCTCCATTTTTTGACAGATGAGTCCTATGACCTGGCCGTTGCCGCCGGTGACCACTTTGACGGGCGCGGCCAAATAAACGATCTCCACGCCTTCGCACAATGCCTGCTCGATTTCATGGTGAAACGCGGGCATCTCCTCCCGGGAGCGCCGGTACACGATGGTCACTTCCGAGCCCAGGCGCCGGGCGGTGCAGGCCACGTCGATGGCCACGTTGCCGCCGCCGATGACCGCCAACCTCTTGCCCACGGTCAGGGGCTGACCCAGATTGGTCTTTCTTAAAAACTCCACCCCCTGGATGACGCCTTCTGCGTCCTCGTTGGGAATCCCCAAGGGCTTGCCCACATGGCAGCCCAGACCCAGAAACACGGCCTGATAGCCGTCCTCGAACAGCTCGTCCAGGGTGAAATCCTTGCCGAACGCGGTGTTGGTCTTGAGGGTGACGCCCAGGCGCAGGATATTGTCGATCTCCCGGTCCAGCACCTCCTTGGGCAGGCGGTAGTCCGGGATGCCCACCCGGAGCATGCCGCCGGGCTTGTCCAGGGCCTCGAAGATGGTTGGGCGGTAGCCCTTCAGGGCCAGGTGGTAGGCGCAGGCCAGCCCCGCGGGGCCCGAGCCGATGATGGCGATTTTTTCGGGCCGGGCGGCCACGGGCGGCGGGGTGAATTTTCCCAAGTCCACCTGGTCCGCGGCAAAGCGCTTTAAACTGCAAATGGCCACGGCCTCGTCCAACTCCTGGCGGCGGCACTTGTCCTCGCAGGGATGGGGACAGACCCGCCCCAGCACCCCGGGCAGGGGCAGGCGCTCCATGATCAGGCGCAGCGCCTCTTCGTACTTGCCCAGCTTGATGAGCTGGACATAGCCCTGGACGTTGATCTTGGCGGGACAGGTCAGGGTGCAGGGGGCCCGGTCCAGCTTCTTGATGGCAAACGCCGCCGGGATGGCCTGGGGATAGAGGCGGTAGGCGGCTTTCCAATCGGCCAGGCCGGCGTTGAATTCATCAGGCACAAGCACCGGGCAGACCTTGGTGCAATCCCCGCAGCCGGTGCATTTGCCCGGGTCGATATAGCGGGGCTGCTTGGCCAGGGTCACCTTGAAGTTGCCCGGTTCGCCGCTGATAGCGGTCACTTCGGTCAAGGTGTGTATCTGGATGTTCAAATGCCGGCCGCACTCCACCAGCTTGGGCGAGAGAATGCACATGGAGCAATCGTTGGTGGGGAAAGTCTTGTCCAGTTGGGCCATGACCCCGCCGATGGCCGGCTTTTTTTCCGCCAGGTGTACGAAAAACCCGGATTTGGCTAAATCCAGAGAGGCCTGCACGCCGGCGATGCCGGCGCCCACGACCAAAACCGAACCCACTTTGCCGTTGCCGCCTTGATGTTCGTTGCTTTGTGCCATAGCTTATTCCTCTAAAGCTTTTCAGCTTCCAGCCATCAATTAATTTTTGCTGACTGCTGACTGCTGTCTTTAAATTCCGGCTGTGGCCAGGATGGCGGGCAGCTTGTCCTCCCAGCCGATGGTGGCAAGGTGCACGCCGCTGGCGCCGCGGGCCTTCAAGGCGGCCACCAGCTCGCCGGCGATCTGCACGCATTCCCGCACCCGCTCCGGGGCTTTTTGGATCCTGGTGATAAATTCCTCCGGCAGGTGCACCTGCTCGAAATGGCGCTGGAGATAGCGGGCCATGCCCACGGATTTCAGCAGCAGCACCGTGGGAATGATAAAAACCTGGCGGCCCTCCAGGCGCTTTTGGAACTTCTCCAGCACCGCAATGTCGAAGATGGGAGGCGTAATAAAAAACCGGGCACCCGCGGCGATTTTCCGGTCCAGTTCCTGAATCTCCAATTCCAGAGCGCTGGTACTTGGATTGACCGTGGAACCCACAAAAAAATCGGGAGCGCCTTTGAGTTCAATGCCGGCCATATCCTTGCCGGACATGAGGGTCTTGATGGCGCCGAGCAGTTCCAGGAGATCGATATCATTCACGGCCCGGGCTTTGTGGTGGTCGCCGAAGCTGATATCCTCCCCGGCCACGGCCATAACGTTCTTGATGCCCAGGGCATGAGCCGCCAGGAGGTCTCCCTGCAGGGCCAGGCGGTTGCGGTCCCGGCAGCACACCTGGATGACCGTTTCCAGGCCCTTGTTGGCCAGGACCATGGCTCCTCCCAGGGAGCTCATGCGCATCACGGCGTTGCTCATTTCCGGCACCACAAAGGCGTCTACGGCATTCTTGACGCTCATCGCGCTGGATACCGCGGCTGAAATATCAACTCCCTTGGGCGGCTCCATTTCCGCTAAAACGACGAATTCCTTGGCTTCGAGCTTTTCCTGTAATCGCATCACAGTCCCTTCGCATCAAAATGATGAGCGCGTCATCGCATTACTGATGGCCAGCATCAGTTCGTCCACGCCGAACGACTTCACATGGTAATAAAAAATGCCTTTCTGCCGCACCCGGCTCTCCAGATCCGGGTTGTTTTCCTCTGCTGTGACGATGATAGGGAGCTTTTGACAAATGCCTTTGATGATGGGGATAGCTTCCGCACCCATGGCGTCCGGCAGGCAGATATCCATGACCAGGACGTTAATCTTCTGCTTTTGCAGCGTTATGATCAGATCTTTGAGATTGTCGACGCTAAGGAGGCGGTGGCCGTTTTCCCGGGCCCAGGTAGAGAGCTCAGTTGCCAAACCGTAGCCCCGTTCGGCCACCAGCAGTGTCCCGCATTTTTCCATTACGGGGTCCATCCCCTTTATACGCCGCATTTTTCTGATTAAAATTTAAGCAAGGCTTGTGCCGAATGGCGCATTAAGCAGAAATTCCTTTAAATATAATTACTTATGCACGGGGAGAATTTTCTGCTGGCAGGTCCAGAGCTGGGACAACCTTGGCGAGGATTGGCTTATAGATAAATTAACTAGTAGAATTCAGGCGTAATTTTGACAATGGGTAAAAATGCCGCATTGATACCTTTTTACCCCAAGCAGGAAAGGTTATACACAAACTATAAAAAAATCTAGCACCCAAAGCAGAAAATTTTTATCGGATCGGCCCATGCCAAAGAGGCTGGATCATGCAAAAGTTTTTTATCAGGGTTTTCTTGGCCGCAAGTTGGGGGGGGCAGGCAAACAAAAAGGAGGTTCCCAAGCCCGGGGCTTGGGAACCGGATATAAAAGTTCGTGAGGTTTCTTTCTGACCGGCTTTCCAAAGAGCCGAAGATCAATAGACCTTGAGTTTGACGGCTTACTGCCTCCTGAACCAGGGGGAGATGATGCGTTTGGCCAGATTGATGGGAATGGCGAAGCCGATGCCCTGGGCGCTGGAGACGATCATGGAGTTGATGCCGATGACCCGGCCGTCCAAATCGCACAGGGGCCCGCCGCTGTTGCCGGGGTTGATGGAGGCGTCCGTTTGGATGAAGTCGCCCACGGTGCCCTTGCCCACGCCCCGGCGGCCGGTGGCGCTGATCACCCCCACGGTGACGGTCTGCTCCAGTCCGAAGGGGCTGCCGATGGCAATGGCCCACTGCCCCACCCGGATGCGGGAGGAGTCGCCCAAAACCGCGGGCCGCAAATTCGGCGCGGGGGCGTGGATCAGGGCGATGTCAAACCGCTCGCTGCTGCCCACAACTTGGCCGGTCACCTGCCGGCCGTCGTCAAAGCTCACCTGGATTTGCTGGGCCCCGGCCACCACATGGGAGTTGGTGAGGATGTGGCCGTAAGGGTCGATGATTATACCGGAGCCCTGGCCTACCTGGCGCTGACGGATGGTAGGCGCACCACCGAAATCCCGAAAGACCCCTTCAAAGGGCGTGCCCTCAAAAAAGTCATTCGGCAATCCGGGCAGCCGGCGGGTCACCACCCGAACGGCTTTTAAGCTCACCACCGAGGGTTTGACCCGCTCCACCACCCGGATGAAGTCCTCCTGAAGCCCCATGGCGGTGACGCCTTGGGCCTGTTTGGCAGGCCATACCGCCATCAGGCCGGCAGACAGCAATATCACAAGAAGACAAACAAACCAAAAGCGTGATTTCATCAGCATCCTCCTGTGTCTTTCCTTTCATTCAAGTCTGTTCACAAAATGTGCGGAATCTGATATTCGGCAATAGTCAGATAAGAAGCAGCATTTCCTCCGCGGGCGGCGGCCCGATAACCTCCAGAACCTCAGCCGGGACCATACTTGACGCCAGGGCCAGAAAGGGCTTCCCCTGAGGGAATTCCTCTCCGCCGGGCTGACCCAGGTCCCTGACCCCGGCATCGCCGCCTATGGCCAGACAGACCGCTGGTGCGCCGGGCTCATGGCGGGTCCAGAATACCCGGAGTTCAGCCGGCCGGCCGCCACCGGAACTGCTCCAGCCCACGAGCGTCCGCAACTCCCCGTCGGGATATTCCAGTTCCAGGGAAAGGCCCCGCCACATGGGGGATATTACTATCAACTGCTGACGCGCCATGCCCTCAGGCACATTCTCGCTGGGGATGACTTCATATTCGATAATATACTGCATGGTGAATTTTGCCGGTAAACTCTTAAAGATGTTTAACAGCAGAGGACCGAATTTGTTTTTGGGAGGGCGCCGATGGGCATAAATCCCTGCTCCTCCCCAACTTCCCAAACCCTTACAGGTAATCGGGATCACAGGCTTCCAGCCTGTGCACAGGCAAGATGCCTGTGCTCCCGTATCGCCGGGTTGGACGAATGGGTGGGAGCTTGGGGGCCTGCGGTCCTCGGCTCTCCCTTCGAGTTAAACTACTTTCAATCTACGAGAAAAATATCATGGGGCACACTGCGCCCTTGGATGCTAAATATTTTAACAAAATTTTTGGCGAATGCCTTTCTACCCGTCGAACCATTATCACTGGCAATCCAGAAGCACTCGCAACACCCCCGGTTGTCGGGCGAATTCTATGGCCTCGACCCCTTGCGCCAGGGGAAAACTTCGGGCGATCAAGGGGCGGGGGTCAACCCAGCCCCGGGCCAGGAGGCGCAGCGCCGCAGGAAACGGCCCGCAGCGGCTGCCCATCAGGCGTACTTCCGGGACTACCAGGGCGGCGGTATCGAGAGCAACCTGGCCTTTGTAGGTGCTCTTCAAGACTACCGTCCCCTGTGGCCGCACCCGTTCCAGAGCCAGGGTTAAACCGCTCGGAGAGCCGCTGGCTTCAACGATGACGTCGTAATCCCCTCCCGGCAGCTCCCTTTCCAAAAAGCCGCTTGCCCCATAGGCTTCGGCCAGGCGCAAGTGCTCCGGGTAGTGACCGGCGAGGTGCACCTCGGACCCTTGAAGAGCCAATACGGAGCAGCACAACAGGCCCAGGACGCCGTCGCCCACCACCAGAATCCGACTTTGGGTCAGATGGGGAACCGCGTCCGTTACCGCCAGGGCCGCGGCCAGGGGCTCGGTGAATACCGCGGCCTCAGCCGCAATATTATCGGGCACTTGATGCAGGTTGGCCGCCGGCAGCGTCAGGTATTCGGCAAAGGTGCCGTTCCGGTCCCTGAGCCCCGGTACCCGGCGACCCCGGCAATAACGGGACAATCCCCTAAGGCACAGGTCGCAGGCGCCGCAGGCGATGTTGATCTCTCCCACCACGCGGCGGCCCAGCCAGGGGGAGTCCTCTGGGCCTGCCACCAGGCCCACAAATTCATGGCCGGGAATGCCCCGGAATGCCCGGTAGCCCCGTATGACCTCCAGGTCGGTGCGGCACACCCCGGCCAGCAGCACCCGGATGAGCACCTCGTCGGACTTGAGCTCCGGGAGCGGCAAATCCCTTAACCGGAGGTCGCCGTCGTAATAAAGGGCCTGCATAGAAAAGAGATTTTAAAAGCGAGGAATGCTAAAGTCATTCTGATTGACTGCAAAAATTCGATATTCAGGTCTGCACCAGCAGCGCGGCTTCTTCCAGGGCCGCCACGGTCCGGGAAGTTGTCGTTTCCCAGCTCAGGTGCGCCACGGCTTCGCTGGCCGCCTGCCGCACCTTACGATCACCGTCCTGCTCCAGAAAGAACTTAAGAGCCGCTGCCAAACCCTGAATATCATCCGGCCTGGACAACACCGCGCCATTCTGCTCCGGCCGAATAAATTCCGAGGCCCCGTTGGCGCTGGTAGTCACCACCGGCAGGCCCGAGGCCAGGGCCTCCAGCACCGCGTTGCTGCAAGGGTCGTACAGGGTGGGCAGGGCCAGCACGCCGGCCGCCTGGTAAAAAGGCGCCACTTCTTCTTTCGGACCCCAAAACGTAATCTGGTCCGCCACGCCGAGCCTGGCCGCGAGCTTCAGGTACGGGCCGCTCCTGCCCTTGCCCACCACCCAGAGGCGCACGGTGTCATCCTTTAGACTGCCCAGGGCCTCAATAAGATAAGCCAGACCTTTGCGCGCGAAGCCGGAGCCCACAAACAAAATGATTTTGCCGCCTTCGGGCCCTCCCAGGCGCCGGGCTGTGTTGCGCCGCTCGCTTTCCGAAAGAGGCTTGAATCTTTCCCGGTCCAGGCCGTTGTAAATCAGGCGGATTCGGTTCGTGTCAAAGCCGTAATGGCGCACGACTTCCTCCCTGACCTGGCGGGAATTGGCGATTACCAGCTTAAGATCCGGCTCGGCGAACAGCCGCCCCTCCAGCCGCAGCATGGTCTGATGAAAGGGGCTGAGCTGCTGGGCCAAGCGCGCCGGGCCGGATATATGGGGAGAGCGGCGGGCCAGCCATTCCCGGTGGCAGCCGTCCCCGCAGCGGTACACATGCTGGAAAAAAGTGCGCTCCAGACTGAAGACCAACTGTACATCGAGTTCTTGCAGCAGGCGACGGGCATTGATGGCAAACGACAGGAGCCGGGCGGTTTTTTTGCCCCACACCGGCACTCGCGCCTGCCGCACTCCGGGGCCTGAAATTCCACTGACTTCCAGGGGGTCGTCCGTGGAGCACAACACCACGTCGTGCCCGGCCGCGGCCAAGCCTCGGACCAGATGTCTCAGCGTGGTTTCTGCTCCGCCGAAGCCGCTCACCCGCTGCCTCAAGATGGCGATTTTCATGAAATTAGGAATACTGCGGGAGCCGCCTCACCGGGATGCGGCCATTAATTCCGCAAAACCCGCTTTTTCGAAGGCCTCCGCCTTGTCGTTCCGGGGAACTGAAGCCGGCCCCTGGGTGACCCTTTGCGCCGGGGAAGTATCCTGCTTCACCCGCTCCACCTGCATTTCCCAAAGCGCCATGGCCTCGCTGAAATCCATGGGGTCCTTGATGAGGCGCATCGTCCCCTGGATGCCGACCACCACATCGTTGGCCTGGATGACCTCCAGGCTCACCCGGCCGTCCCTTTTCAGGTTGGCGCTGGTGGCGCTGTTTCTGAGCAGCGCGGCCAGAAGAGTCTTTTCGTCTTTGGCATAGATAAGGGAGATGGGGCAGGTGTTGGGCGCCCCGGCCTCGCCCACGGTCGCGGCCACCGCGATGATCCGGTTGGGATTGTCATTAAAAAGGCGCACCAGGTCCAGGATTTGCTCCTCACCGGGTTTGCGGGCCACGTTCACTACGAGTCTGTCTCCTAAAGTTCGAGCCATGTTTCGCTCCTCACTTTAACTGATTGGCCGCCGCCCACTCCGACAGGCGCTGGAGCACTTCCTCGGGGCTGAGCTCCACCAAGCAGCGGCTCACTTTGCTGCCTTGACAACCGTCTCTGCCGCAGGGGACGCATTCCCAATCTTTAGTGATCACCAGGTGTCCCGTCCCCCAGGGCCCCCAATTAAAGACCCCGCTGGGTCCGAATAAAACCGCCGCCGGGGTGTCCACCGCGGCAGCCAGGTGCATGGGGGCGCTGTCCATGCCGAAAAAGAAGCGGGCTTTGGCGATCAGAGCGCCGAGTTCCTTGAGGGTCAGCTCTCCGGCCAGGTTCAAGGGCTGAGTGCGGCATTCCGCCAGGATTTCCCGCAGGAGCTCGCCCTCATGCTCCGCCCGGGAGCCGGTGAGCACCACCGGCAGATGCCAGTCACTCATAAGGGATTCAACTACCCGGGCATAGCCTTGAGGAGTCCAGCATTTGAAGCGCCAGCCGGCCCCGGGGTGCATGACTGCATAGTTCTGCGGGCTCAATCTCCGGTCCGCCAGCCAAGCCTGGATTTTGGCCTCGGCCTCGCGGTTCCAGAAAAACTGCAGCCTGGGGCTGCGGGGCGAAACGCCCAAGGCCCGCACGGCTTCCAGGTCATGTTCCACCATGTGCAGCCTGGCCGGCGGCCGGGGCAAAAGTCGGGTAAACAGGCCGCAGCGCTGCCAGAAGGGTTGACGGGCGCGGGCGAAGCCGATCCGCTCCCCGGCGCCGCTTGCCCAGGCGAAAAACGCCCCCCGGTCGCCGCCGGACAGTTCCAGGGCCAAGTCGAAGCGCTGCCGCCGGAGTTCCCGGATCAACCGCCAGGACTCGCGCCAGGAACCCCGGCCACGCTCCGCTGCGTAAAGGCCGTCCAGCAAGGGATGGTCGGCCAGCATCTCTTCGGTGCCGCGCCGGACCAGATAGCTGACCCTCGCTTCGGGCCAGGCTTCCTTCAGGGCCGCCAGCACCGGGGTGCTTACCAGGACGTCGCCCGGCTGTTTGAGCTTGATGACCAGGATGCGGCTATATTCCGCCATCGCCTTCCTGCCGGGGACCTAAGGCCACGCCCCGCTGCGAGGCTTCGATGAACTCCAAAAGATGGACGACTTCAGGGGTTCGGGGCACTTTGGCCTCCACTTTGGCAAGGCCTTTGGTGAGGTTGCTGCGCTTGAAGAAGAGCAGGCGGAAGGCTTCCTGCAGCGGCCGGATTTGTTCGGCGGTAAACCCGGCCCGTTTCAGCCCCACCAGGTTGAGGCCCCGCACCGTATGATCGCCATCCATAATACAATAGGGAGGCACATCCCGGGAGGTGCGGGAGCCGCCCCGCATGAGCGCCAGGGTGCCGATGCGGCAGAACTGATGGATCACGCAGTTGCCGGAGATGTAGGCCCGGTCCGCCACCTCCACGTAGCCGCCCACCAGGGCGTTGTTCACCACGATGACGTGATCCCCCAACTGCGCGTTGTGGGCCAGGTGGCTCAGCGCCATAAGGAAGTTATGATTTCCCACCCTGGTGGCGCTTCCAGGCTTGGTGCCCCGGTGAATGGTGGCATACTCCCGGATGATGTTGTAATCACCGATAATGGTGTAGCTTTCCTCCCCCTTGAAGGCGTAATCCTGGGGTTCATGCCCGATGATGGCCCCGAAGCTGATGACGTTGCCCTCGCCGATGGTGGTGAAGGGACCGATATAGGCGTGGGCCAGGATGCGGGTGCCGGCCCCTATTTTGCTCGGGCCGTCGATGATGACTCCCGGCCCCACCTCAACGTCTTCAGCCAGCTCAACCTCAGGGGCTATCCGGGCGCTGGGATCGATGCGCATGAGATTCCTCGTGCAGCAGTTGCCGCAGGTAATAATATTTTAAAAACGTGTACATGGCAAAAAGCACGGCCAGGGTGTAGCCGGTCAGCCCTTCCAGTATGCCGAGCTTGATAATATAGCGATTGACAAACGCGGCCGCGGGCCGCCACAGGAGTTCGCCGGCAAAAGGCCGCCGGCCGGCCTTGGCCAGCTCCCGGGCGGCCAGCCGGGCGTAACGGTCCATGCGGGTGACGTATTCGCTGACGCTGTTATAGGAGTAATGTTCAAGGGGGGTGTGCAATACCCCCACCGCGCCGTCCACCAGTACTTCTTCGTGCACTTCCCGCTCCCGGAAGCGGCCCCGGTCCCGCCGGAACAGCCGCAGGGTCAGGTCGGGATACCATCCTCCCCGGCGCACCCAGCGTCCCGCGAAGTAGTTCTTGCGGGGCACCCGGTAGCCCGCCAGGGGGCCGTTGCGGCGCACCACCTGCATGATTTCTTCTTGCAGGCCTGCCGGTATGCGTTCGTCCGTGTCCAGGCTGAAGACCCAGTCGCCGGCGGCCTGGTCCAAAGCATGGTTCTTGGTGGCGCCGAAGCCCCGCCAGTCAGTGATGAAAATGCGGTCCGTGAAGCCCCGGGCCAACTCCACCGTGCGGTCGGTGCTGCCCGTGTCCACCAGCACGATTTCGTCGGCGAACCTGGCGGACTCCAGGCAGGGGACGATATTGGCTTCCTGATTCAAAGCAATGACGGTGATGGATAGTTTCATCAGGCAAATTTAAGGGCGTGGGCTGTTATGCCCTTTTTTTGGCGGGCGCGGCGGCCCGCCCCCACCGGCTTCTTTCAGTTTGCTGATAGTAGCAGATAAAAAGAATTCAGGTTTTTCTGGCCACTGGCCACTGGCCACTGACCACTGGCCACTATTTCAAAGGCTTGGCCTCCTCAATGAGCATCACCGGGATATCGTCTCTGATCTCATAGAGAAGTTTGCAGTTGTCGCAAATCAAGCCGTCGCCCGCCTCGTTCAGGCGGACATCCCCCTTGCACTTGGGACAGGCCAGAATTTCCAGAAGCTCTTTACTTATTGCCATAATACCCTCGCTTACTGGTTGTATTCATAACCCAGGGCGGGATGCGCTTTGCTTTCCCGCCCTGCGGGGTTTAGGGCGGGGGCCTGTGGTCTTCCGCCCTCCCCTCGATTTAAGAAGTTTGATGCTCCACAAAGCTCCTTCCCCTTTCCTTACCTACCGGGAAGTATCTGTATATTAACAGGAGTATCGCGGCAAGACAGCAGCATTTTCTCGCAGGCTGCCATCACCATCTCCACCGGCAGTTCCGTCAGGCACCGGGGGTTTGGGCAATGCCGCCGGAAGCAGGGGCTGCAATCAAGCCCCAGCCGCACGGTCTCGTGGCCCTCGCCGAAAGGTCCGGTGCGCCAGGGCGCGGTGGGACCGAACAGCGCGGCCACTGGCGTACCCAGGGCCGCGGCCAGGTGCATGGGGCCGGTGTCCGTGGTGACGGCTAATGCGGCTCCTCTGAGCACCGCGGCCAATTCCGACAGGGTAGTGCGTCCCGCCAAGTCGATGACAGAGGCCTGGCTTGCCCCTGCCACGGCCGCGGCCAGGGGCCGGTCCGCCAAGCTGCCGGTGAGCACCACGGCCAGGTCTTGCTTGGCCAGCCATTCGGCCAGACGCGCCCAGGAAGTTGCGGGCCAGAGCTTGGTGGCCCAGCGAGCCCCGGGGTGCAGGACGACATAAGGTCTGGCCGGTTTCTCGCCCAGGGGGTTGCCCCGTCCGGTCAAGAGATGCTCCAGCCGAAAACGCGGCGCGGCCTCAGGGGCTCCCAGGTAGCGGGCCGCGTCCAGATAGCGCAGCACCGCATGCCGGTCCGGATCATAGCGCGGCAGCTTCTCCGTCAATACCAGGTAACTTCCCTCCCTGGTGCCGTCAAAGCCGATCCTGCGGGGGCTTCTGGCCAGGGCCACCCAGATGGCGCTTTTGAGCAATCCCTGGAGGTCGACGACCACATCGAAGGGCCGGGAGCGCAGGCGGCGCGCCGTGCCGGCCAGGGCCGCAGCCTCCCTGCCCAGCATCTGTCTGCTGAAGCGCAGGCGGGGAATGGGCCACACTTCATCCAGGGCCGGGTGCCCGGCCAATAAGGCTGCGAAGGAATCCTCCACCAGCCAGGTGATGTGCCCCTGGGGATAAAGGGCGCGCAGGGCCTCCAGGGTGGGGAGGGCATGGATGACATCCCCGAAGGAACTGAGTTTGACCAGCAGAATGCGGGTTTTAAAATCCCGGCTCATTGCTTTGATAAAAATTCCTTTGGGGACAGGCTTTTGCCACCAAAGTCTCTCTTCAAAAAAAGCGTTTTTTCCTTACATTTGCGCTTGGCCGGTGAATTCATTAATAATCCACTCCGCCGCGTCCAGGAGGTCTTCGGCCACGTGAGCCGGCGGCGCCGGCCAAGTGTGGGATTGGTGCTCATACTCGCCCCGGCCGTAGCCGGTGAACACCAGAACGCCTTTGGCTCCCGCGTTTCGGGCGGTTTCCATGTCATTGTAGCGGTCACCCACCACATAGGAGCGGGCCGGATCAAGATCGAGGTCCCGGGCGGCCTGCTCGATCAAACCTGGCTTGGGCTTGCGGCAGGCGCAGCCCTCATCCGGGCCGTGAAGACAGGTGTAAATGGCGTCCACATGAGCCCCTTCGGCGGCCAGCAACTGCACGAGTTTGCGGTGCACCTCATCCACCAGGGCAGGTTCAAAGTAGCCCCTGGCCGCGCCGGACTGGTTGGTAACCACCACCACCTTTACACCGGCCTGATTTAAAAGCCGGATGGCGGCGGCGGTACGGGGCAGGAGGACAAGCCGGTCCACGTGGTTGACATACCCCATCTCTTCGTTGATGGTGCCGTCCCGGTCCAGAAATACGGCAATTTGGCTCATATCACCTTATATTCGGGAGCACAGGCATCTTGCCTGCGCCGCACGGAAGTCCATGCTCCCGGCGAATTTAAAATTCGGGAGAGCTTTTCTATGCCCCGATCCATGATATCTCGTCCAGCCAGCCGCGGGCCGCCTCAAAAACTTCATCTGCGCTGACTTCGGTCAGGCAGGGATAGCCGATCTCGCAGGTCCGCTTGAGGCATGGGCTGCAGGAGAGGCCGTGATAGATTACCGCGGCCTGGTCGGTGAACGGCCGCGTGGCGCTGGGGTCGGTCGAACCGAAAACTGCCACCACGGGCACGCCCAAAGCTGCGGCCACATGCATCAGGCCGGAATCATTGGTGACAAGAAGCTGCATCCGGGCAAGCACGGCCATGGCCTGACGCAGGTCCGTCCTCCCCACCAGATCGAGACAGCCTTCGCTTGAATATGCCTTCACTGCCTCGGCAGCCGCCCGGTCTTCGGGGCCGCCCAGGAGCGCCAGTCCGGCTCCCAGTTCTTTTTTCAACCTGTCCCCCACTTGGGCGAAGCGCTCCGGGGGCCAGCGCTTGGCCGGGCCGTAGGCCGCGCCGGGGCTCAGGGCCACCCAGGGGCCGCGGTGCGCCCCGAGCAGTCGGCGGGCCCCGGCAACTTCGGCTTCAGTAAGGTAGAGCTGCGGCGGCGTGAAATCATTAACATCTCCGAAAGCCTGCAAAATTGCCAGCAAATAAAAAACTGTATGCACGCCATGAAGATTTTCCGGCCCATCCAGGGACGTAGTCAGGAGAAAGCCGCGGCCGTCGGTGTTGTAGCCCACCCGCGCCCTGGCCCCGGCAAGCCACAGGCCCAGGGCCGACTCCAGGGAGTTGGGGAGGGCCAGCCCCAGATCGAACCGCCCCCGCAGGCCATACAGGAGCCTGAATTTTTCGAGTCCATCGGGATATGGGATGATTTCCGCCACTTGGGGGTGGGCTTCGAAAAGAGGCGCCACCCGCCGCCCGGCCAATAGCGAGAGACCGGCCTGGGGAAAAAGCCGGGTCAGACCAGGGAGCACCGGCAGGGCCATGACCGCGTCCCCCACCCAGTTGGGCACTCGTACGATGATGTTATTTACTTCCGCCCGTTTAAGGTTGAATTTTCCTTGAATTTTGATCCCTTGGAACCGCCGCTGCACCTCGGGCGGCAAGGGCAGGGTGGCGGCAGAGGTCCAGCCATAGTTGAGGACGCCTGTACCACCGGCTCCGGCGATATCCTTGTCGCCTTCTCCGCAAATTCCGGATTTGGCAGCAGAGACAAGGGTGGATTGAGGATTGGTCACAGGTGTAACAAGCGTCCCGCCCGGGCTCTTGGGGAAATGCTCAAGAACCTGGTTTATGCGGTCCAGGAGAAGGTCAGATTGAGCCAAATCAACCTCCACCTCCAAGACCCACAGGGGCAAGGCGCCTTCCCACTTCTCCCCCATCCTGGCCCAGTCCTTGGAGGTGGTGATGAGCGCTCTGGCTTCGGCGGCTGAGGCTTCCGCCACAACGGCCTCCAGGTCCGCCGCGGTGAAGGCGTGATGATCTGAAAAATTCAGGCCGCCTTTTACCTTTACCCCCAAACCGGCCAGGGTCTCCAGAAAGACCCGGGGCCGGGCGATGCCGGCAAACGCGTAAAGGGGAAGGCCCTTTAGGGCCTCCAGGGGAAATTCTTCACCCGCGGGCCATCGCCGCACTGCGGTGGGGCCGATAGCCGCAGTGAGCACGGTTTTGTCGGGATAGGCCGCCTGCAATTCCTGAAGCTGCACCTCATGCCGCCGGGGGTCAAAGCGCGTGAGAATAAGGATATCGGCTGCCGCCAAAGCGGAAACCGGCTCCCGGAGCGGGCCCGCGGGCAGGAGGCGGCCGTTGCCGAAGGGGCTTTGGGCGTCCAGGAGCACGATATCAAGGTCCCGGTGCAATTGGAAATGTTGAAAGCCGTCGTCCAGCAGGAACAAGTCGGGGCGCTGGTCCCGCCACGCCGCCGTACCCGCTTCATAGCGGGAGGGGCAGGTATAGACGATGACTCCCGGCAGGGTTCGGGCCAGCCAGTAGGCCTCTTCTCCGACTTCGGGGGGCTTGAAAAAAATATGCTCCCCGTCTGATAAGCGGGTAAGCTCCCGGCGCCGGCCGCCGTAGCCCCGGCTCAGGATGGCCACTTTGCGACCCTGCTTTTGCAATTCCCGGGCGAGAAAAGCCGTCATCGGGGTCTTGCCGGTCCCCCCCACGGTCAGGTTGCCGACGCTGAGCACCGGGGCGGGCAGGCGTCCGGCTTGGCGCCGCGCCTGCCGGTAAAGTTCCCGCCTGGCTCTGACCGCAACACCATAGAGCGACGCCAGACCCGCGGCCAGAAAATTAACGGGAAAAGGAAATTCCGGTGTATTTATCTGAAGACCGCGCCGGAAATGTTTTTGCCAGGCGGTCCTGCTCCTTTCCCAAAACCCGAAGTTTGGCCGGCCGCCGGCAATGGCGTTAATTTGGCAGGCAATAAGATTATCTTTAGACAGCTTCGCTGATTCAGGTTGCCCGGACGAGGCGCCCGGGCCGCCGGGTTTTTTGCCGCCTTGCACCTTCGCAGCCTCGATTATCTCACCGCCTGGACGACCGGCTCGGTAAGGGGAGCTTCCTTTTCCTGGGCGAACTGCATCTCGTATAGTCGCCGGTAAATGCCGCCTTTTTTCAGGAGTTCCCCATGACTGCCCACCTCGACGATGCGGGCCTGGTCCATGACCACGATGCGGTCGGCGTTCCGGACGGTGGAGAGCCGGTGGGCGATGACCAGGGTGGTGCGGCCTCTGATAAGCCGGTCCAAGGCCTGCTGCACCATGCGCTCGGCTTCGGAATCCAGAGAAGATGTGGCTTCATCCAGAATGAGAATGGGAGGGTCCTTCAATATGGCCCGGGCGATGGCCAGGCGCTGCTGTTCGCCGCCGGAAAGGCGCACCCCTTTTTCCCCCACCACGGTTTCCAGCCCCTGGGGCAGGGCCATAACGTAATCATAGGCATTGGCGGCCTTCAGGGCCGCGATGATCTCCTCTTCGCCGGCTTCCGGCTTCCCATAAGCAACATTGAAGCGCACCGTATTGTTGAAGAGGATGGTCTGCTGGGTGACTACGCCGATTTGGGCGCGCAGCGAAGCCAAAGTGACGTCCCGGATGTCAACCCCGTCGATCAGGATGGCGCCCCGGGTGACGTCATAAAACCTGGGCAGGAGATTGAGCAGGGTGGTCTTGCCGGCGCCGCTGGGGCCCACCAGAGCCACCATTTCGCCCTTGCTGATCCGGAGATTGATGTCCTCCAAGACAGGCCGGTCTTCGTAGGCGAAGCTTACGTTGTCGAAGAGGATTTCCTGTTGCAGCTTCGGCAATTCCGGGGCGCCGGGGCGATCCTGAATGACCGGTTCCATATCCAGCATGCCGAAAATCCGGTGGGCCGCAGCCAGCCCTTCCTGGATGGTATTATGGACGCCGCTCAGGTTCTTCAGGGGAGAGTACAGCATCAGCAGCGCGGCCAAAAAGGAAAAGAAGGTGCCGGGGGTGGACGTCCCCTGGATGACATTATAGCCCCCGTAAAAAATGATGGCCGCCATGGCCACGGACCCCAGCAGATCCATTAACGGGCCGGAGACGCCGCGTGCTATCGCCTGCTTAAGCCGCAGGCGCAAAAATTTGTGGTTGACCCTGACAAACCGCTCGTACTCGAAATCCTCCCGGACAAAGGCCTTGACGATGCGGTGGCCGGTGAGAGTCTCCTGCTGCAGGGTGTTGAGTTCGGCTGACGACAGCAGGGTGGCCGTAGATAAACGGCGGATGCGCCGGCCGATGCGGACGATGATGAAAGCGGTCAGCGGCAGCACCGCGGTGGCCAGGAGCGCCAGACGCCATTCCCGGTAGAAAATCACCCCCAGCAGGCCGATCACCGTAAAGGAGTCCCTGAAAAAGCTGGTCACTACATTGGCAACGGTGCTCTGGAGCTGATTGACATCATAGTTCATGCGGCTCATCAGAGCCCCGGTGGCCTGTTGGTCGAAGAAGGCATGGGGCTGCCGCTGCAAGTGGCGGTAGAGTTCATTCCTGAGGCGGTTGGTGGTGCTGAAGCCGATATAGCTCATCTGATAGTTATGCAGAAAGCTTAGACCACCCTTCGCCGCATAGACCAGCACTACCAGCGGGGGTAGAATGTAAAGCATGGAGATTTTCTTGGCCAGGAAGACGTCGTCCAATACGGGCTTGACCAGGTAGGCCAGGAGCGCGGTAAGGCCAGACACTCCCAGCATGGCCAGAATGGCGACCAGGAACCGGAGCCAGAAGCGCCGGACATAGGTCATCATGCGCAGATAAAGCTTGAAGTCTTCTTTCATAGCAAACGCATTTCCTGCAAATTAAATTTAAATCATATCCCAAACAGCAGGATTTTTCCAGGTTTTCCCGGAAGCCTGCAAATGGTGAGGCGGCGCCCGGTAAAAATTACCTTGACAGACGCAAGGGCAGAGGATAAACAAAAAACATCGCGGAGATGAACTCCGCCTTTGCAAGCTCATTACGTTCGAATCAAACGGAGCCACGAAGGCCAGGACGCCGGCAGGCGGACGGTATCGTGGTTTTTTTTTATTAAGAGCAGAGGAGGGGCTGGAATGCATATTGCCGACGGCGTCCTGCCGCTCGCCAGCATCGCGGCCGGCTGGGTCGGCACCGGCGTGGTGGCCGGGCTTACTCTGCGAAAAGCGCCGTTTGAAGCCCTGCCCAAAGCCGCAGTGATGACTTCCGGTTTTTTCGTGGCCTCCCTGGTGCATGTTCCCCTGGGACCCACCAGCATCCACCTGACTTTGAACGGGCTGGTGGGCATCGTCCTGGGCCCCCTGGCCTTTCCGGCCATCCTGGTGGGGCTGATCCTCCAGTCCCTGCTGTTTCAACACGGCGGCTTATTGACCATCGGGGCCAACACCTTGATGCTGGGCCTGCCGGCGTTGGCGGCTTATAAAATATATGCCTTGGTCAGCAGGCGCAATTTCAGTCATCGGGAGGCCGTGGCCGGCTTTCTGGCCGGGTCCCTGGCCATTTTTTTCTCGGGCCTCCTGCTGGCCCTGTGGCTCATGACCGCGGGGCGGGAATTCCTTACCATAGCGCGGTTGGCGCTGGCCTCCTGTCTGCCTCTGATGGTGGTGGAGGGACTGGTGTGCGCCGCCGCGGCGGCCTTCCTCGCCAAGGTCAAGCCGGAAATTTTGTGGAGAAAGACGCATGCGGTTGACGAGAGCGTTTTACCTTAGCCTTTGGGCGTTGCTGATCTCCGGTCTGTTGACCAGCGGCGCGATGGCGCACAAACTCCTGGTGGCCGCGGTGGTGGAAGGGAAAAATGACCTGAAGGTTCAGGCTTTTTTCCCGGACGGCAGTCCGGCCCAGGAAATTCCCGTGACCGTTGCCCCTGCGGACGGTTCGCCGCCCCTCAACGCGCAAACGGACACCCAGGGCAATTGCCGCTTCTCCGGCCTCAAGCCGGGGGCCTATCGGGTGGAAGCCGGCGATCCCCTGGGTCATCGGGGGGAAACGAAAATCGTCGTTCAAGGAGCTGCCGCGGCTGCTCCCCCGGCGCCTGCCGGCACCGCGCCGGCGGCTGGGTCTGCCGCTTCTTCGGATGCTCCCGCCGGCGAGGCTATTCCCTGGATCAATATACTGGCCGGCTTGGGCTTTATTTTCGGGCTGGCGGCTTTTGTGATGGTGCTCCGGCTCAAGGCTGACCTGAGGCGCTATGCATCCCGAGATTGACCGGTTCGCCCATCTTTCCTCGCCCTTGCACCGCCTGGACGCCCGGGCCAAGATCACGGTCTTCCTGGTTTTTTTGGTGGCCGCGGCACTGGTGCGCCATTTGCCGGGAGCGCTGTTGGCTTTAGGGTTGGCCTTCTGGTGGGTCGTCTTAAGCCGCATCCCCTTGAGCTTCATTTGCCGCCGCTTAAAGGCCGTTATGCTGTTTCTGTCCCCCTTCCTGATCCTCCTGCCCCTGACTCACCCCGGTGGTTGGGAGGCGGGCCTTCGACAGGGGGGGGTTATCTTCATCAAGGGCCTGGCCATGGTCCTCGTAGTCTTTCCCATGTTCGGCACCACGCCTTTTCATGTCTCCATGAAGGCCCTGGCCAGTCTCAAGGTGCCGGAGCGGTTGGTGGCCATGATCCTCTTCACCTACCGGTATCTCTTCGGGTTCGCCGAAGAAGTGCGCACCATGCAGCAGGCCGCCCGGGCCAGGGGTTTCAAGCCCCGCAGCAACCGGCGGACCCTGGGCACCTTCGGCAACCTTATCGGCCTCATGGTGGTCCGGGCCTACGAGCGCACCGAGCGCATCTACCAGGCCATGCTGGCCCGCGGCTTCAAAAACAAGTTCGGCACCTTATCTGAATTTTCCTTTACCTGGCCCGATGCCGGCAAAAGTCTGGGAATCCTGCTGGCCGCCGCGGTGCTGGTGGGAGTGGATCGCTTATGGCCGAAGTTCTTCGGATAGACGGCTTAACCTTCGCTTACAGCAACGGCACTGCGGCCCTGGCGGACGTCAATCTCAGCGTCCGGGAGGGCGAAACCGTGGCCTTCATCGGCGCCAACGGCGCGGGCAAAACTACCCTGTTCCTTTATATCCTGGGGCTGCTGCGCAAAATTCCCCGGGAGGTGACCGTCCTGGGGGAGGCCTTGACCTCCGTGGAAGCGGTGGAAGCCGTCCGGAGCCGGGTGGGCCTGGTGTTTCAGAACCCCGAAGACCAATTGTTCTGCACCACGGTGTTTGATGACGTGGCCTTCGGCCCCATCAACCTGGGGTTCGATGCGGAAACGGTAAAAGGCAGGGTGACCCAGGCGCTGGCCGCGGTGGGCCTGGAGGGGTTTGAACGCCGGGTTCCCCACCATCTGAGCACCGGGGAGCAGCGCCGGGCCGCTCTGGCCACCATTTACGCCATGCGGCCCGAAATCATGCTGCTGGATGAACCCACCAGCAACCTGGACCCCCGGGGCAAAAAAGAGGTCACCCAGCTCCTCAAGGAATTTCCCGGCACCAAGCTCATTGCCACCCACGATTATGAACTGGTCCTGACTATCGCCGACCGCGTGGTGCTGCTGCACCAGGGCCGCATCCGGGCCAACGGCTCCCCCGAAAAAATCCTTACCGACGAGGCCCTGCTCCAGGCCAATGACCTGGAGATGCCCATGGTGCTGCGTTATTTCCTGGCTCTGAAGAACAGGGCCGCGGCCGGCAACGGCTGAACAACGGTCAGCAGCATCTCCCAATTAATCCTCCACGAATAATCACCGCTTCAAAATGTCCTTTATTTTCGCGTGAAGGGCAGGGCTCGAGGAAAGAGCGGACGGCTGCAGTCTTTGAGTCCTCTTCAAACTGGCTGTGGCGCGGCCGCCCGACCCGACTCTGTGAAGGTCGCCGGCGTTTCCTGCGCCCATTTGCCTATACAAAAAAATGATGGGGCGGAGCGTCGGATATGGCAGTGATTCGTGTTATATAACTATTAGGAATTATGCCCTGAACTAATACGCCTGCAGAAAAGCAGGAGGAAAATTTTGATAATTTTTATGGCAGGATTTCTACATGTCTGATGGTCTTTCGAAAAAAATATCGTCTTTTTTACAAAGGCGCTCCTTAAAGCAGCTTTCCCTGATCCTTTTTGCGGTCGTCATATTAGTCGGGGTCACCTGGTTCTGGTACCGGAACCACCAGGGTTCCAATTCTTTCCGCACAACTCCGGTGGTCAAGGGCGATTTGCAGGCCACCATCAGCGCCACCGGCACGGTGCAGCCGGAAGAAGTGGTGGACGTGGGGGCCCAGGTGGCCGGGAAAATCGTGTCCTTCGGCCAGGACAAGGACGGCAAAGTGGTGGATTACGGCTCCGCGGTGGAAGCCGGCACGATCCTGGCCCAAATCGATGACGCTCTGTACGCCGCGGATGTGGCCAACGCCAAAGCGCAACTGGAACAGAATAAGGCCGACGTCAAGCGGGCCGAAGCTGATTTGGGGCAATTGAAGGCCAAGCTTTACCAGGCCGAACGGGATTGGCTGCGGGCCAAAAAGCTGGGCCCATCCGACGCCCTGTCCCAGGCCGACTATGATGCCGCGCTGTCCGCCTATGAAATCGCCAAAGCCAACCTGAAGGTGGGTGAAGCCGCGCTGGTGCAGGCCAAGGATTCGGTGGCCCAAGCCGAAGCGGTTCTAAGGAGGGCTGCCCAAAATTTGGCTTACTGCACTATCAAGTCTCCGGTCAAGGGCGTGATCATCGACCGGCGGGTGAACATCGGCCAGACAGTGGTGGCCAGCCTCAATGCTCCCAGCCTCTTTCTCATTGCCAAGGATTTGAAGCGCCTCCAGGTATGGGCCTCAGTGAACGAAGCGGATATCGGCAGCATCTCCCCCGGCCAACCGGTCAACTTCACAGTGGACGCACATCCCGGGGAAATTTTTCAGGGTGAGGTGGGCAAGATCAGGCTTAACGCCACCATGACCCAGAACGTGGTGACCTATACCGTGGAAGTGACCACCGACAATTCCGACGGCAGGCTCATCCCCTATCTGACGGCCAACCTGAGGTTTTTGGTGGCGGAGCGCCGGGACGTGTTGATGGTTCCCAACGCGGCCCTGCGCTGGACCCCTGTGCCGGACCAGATATCTCCGAAATTCCGGGGGGAGCCGGCCAAAAGGCAAGAGCGAAAGTCGGGCGCTGGAAGGTCCGCCTCCAACCCGGAGAGCAAGGGGCAGCGCCAGGGGACCGTCTGGGTGGCCCAAGGCCGGTACGTCCGGCCGGTCGCCGTGAGCCTGGGTCTGAGCGACGGCTCCTTCACGGAGGTCCAGAGCCCTGAGCTCAAAGAAGGCATGCAGGTAGTGGTGGGCGAACAGCAGCGGGAAAACGGCTCGGGCCCGGCGGCCAGCCCGTTTACCCCGCAACTCTTTCGGGGAGACCGGAGGTGAGCAGTCAGCAGTCAGCGGTCAGCAGTCAGCTAAGAACATTTAATATGAGCTGAAATATTTGAATCAAACATGTCTAACAACAAGCAATCTGGAAAAGTTAGCCTTCTGAGCGCAACAGATGACTTCTTCGCATATATGAAAATGCAGCGCCGGCGCCTGGCCTGTGAATCAGAACCGCCGGGGGCGACGGTTCTACATTCCCAATCGTTCTCTTAAGGCATGAAAGGTTACTCGGAAAAAGCCGAAACTGCTTGTTTGAAGAAGCCCTAAATCTGATAGCTGATAGCTGATAGCTTAAAGCCGATAGCCATAATCATGAAACTCATAGAACTCAAGGACATCTATAAGACCTACAATCTAGGCGAAATCGACGTGCCGGTGCTCAAGGGCGTCTCCCTCACCGTGTCGCAGGGGGAGTTTGTGGCGCTCATGGGGACCTCGGGATCGGGCAAGACCACCCTCATGAACATCCTGGGTTGTCTGGACCGGCCCACTTCGGGTGAGTATTGGCTGGAGGGGCGGGACACCACCGGGCTGTCCTCCGACGACAGGGCCCTTTTGCGCAATCAAAAACTCGGGTTCGTATTTCAGACCTTCAACCTGCTGCCCCGCACCAGCGCCCTGGAAAACGTCATCATGCCCTTATCCTATAACGGCGTCAACCTGTCGGACCAGGAGGCGCGGCAGCGGGCCGAGGACCTCCTCAGGCGGGTGGGGTTGGGAGAGCGTCTGGACCACGAACCTTCCCAGCTTTCCGGCGGTCAGCAGCAGCGGGTTGCCATAGCGCGGGCATTAGTCAACCGGCCTTCCGTGCTTTTCGCCGACGAACCCACGGGCAACCTGGATTCCAAGACCAGCGAGGAAGTGCTGGAACTTTTTAAGCAGCTCAACGAAGAAGGAGTCACCATTATCCTGGTGACGCATGATGCAAATGTGGCGCGCGTTGCCAAGCGCATCATCCGCATTCATGACGGCATGGTGCAAGCGGATGAACCAGCTCCGGGTGTGATTGCCCCGGAGCCCGCCCCCGAGGCAGAAGGCGAAGCCGGTCGACGGCCGGCCAGGGGCCTGTCTCATCTGCGCTGGCTGCTGCGCACCGCGCTCCACGGCCTGCGCCGCAATGTCATGCGGGCCGCTCTCACCACTTTGGGGATCATTATCGGGGTGGCCGCGGTCATCGCCATGATGGAGATCGGCCGGGGCTCTTCCAGCGCCATCCAAAAAACCATCGAAAGCATGGGGGCGAATAACCTGATGGTGCGCGCGGGCACCGCGTCCAGCGGCGGCGTCAGCTTCGGCGCGGGCACCGTCATGACCCTTACCCCCCAGGATGCTGAAGCCATACTCCGGGAATGCCCGGCGGTAAAAGCTGCGGCTCCGGTAGTGCGGGCCCGCACCCAGGTCATTTACGGCAACCGCAACTGGGTGCCGGTATTTATCTATGGGACCACGCCGGCTTACCTGGAGGTGCGCGAATGGCCGCTGGCCGAGGGGGAGTCTTTCTCCGAGCAGGATGTCCGCAATGCCAGCAAAGTGGCCCTCTTGGGGCAGCGCCTGGTGCGGGAGCTTTTTCAGGATGAGCCGCCTCTGGGCAAGGAAGTGCGGGTCAACAACGTCTCCTTCAAGGTTGTCGGCATCCTCAGCCCTAAAGGGGCCAATATGATGGGCATCGACCAGGATGACATCCTGCTGGCCCCCTGGACAGCCATCAAATACCGGGTCGCCGGCTCTTCCATGACCGACGCCAATCAAAGCGCCCAGGCCAGCAGTTCCGACGCCACTTCCCAGAAGGTCAACACCTTGAACCAGCTTTACCCCACCACCAAGCTTAAGCTCTACCCGGAGCAGTCCGCCGCCCAGTTGGCCAACAACCCCCAGCCGGTGCGCTTCACCAACGTGGACCAGATCCTAGCGGCGGCCCGGTCCACCTCGGAGATCCCCAACGCCATTCAGCAGATGACCCAGCTGCTCAGGGAGCGCCACCGCATCCGCCCCGGCGAGCCGGATGATTTCAACATCCGGGATATGACCGAAATGACCAAAGCCCTGTCATCCACTGCTGACATGATGACCAAACTGCTGCTGGTGGTGGCCCTGATCTCGCTGGTGGTGGGAGGCGTCGGGATCATGAACATCATGCTGGTGTCGGTGACGGAACGCACCCGGGAAATCGGCCTGCGGATGGCCGTGGGGGCCTGGAGCCGGGACATCCTCCAGCACTTCCTGGCGGAATCCGTCCTGCTGTGCTTTTGCGGCGGCATTGCCGGCATCCTGGTGGGCCGGGGCATTTCCCTGCTGGTCACCGCGCTGCTGCGCTGGCCCACGGAGATGTCCCTGGAAGCCATTCTGGCCGCCTTTGCCGTGTCGGTGACCGTGGGCATCATCTTCGGCTACTACCCGGCCTGGAAGGCCTCCCGGCTGGACCCGATTACGGCGCTCAGGTATGAATAGGGGCTTTAGGTGAAGAGCTCGAAAAGGAGCTGGGCATAGTATGGAAGGGCTGTGCCGCCGCGCTGGGGAAAGGCTCAGGATTGATAAGGGGTTCGAAAGACTATATCTCCTTTTGGGAGCCGGGAAAGGCCAAATGTTGCAGGGTGAGAATGCACAGCCTGGAAAGGCTGTGCCACCGACAAGACTTTCTTGGCAGCGGACGGGTTGAAAAGGGTTATGGAACTCGGAGTATCTGAAAGCTCTATCTGATCTCCTTTCGGAAAAAAGAGCCTGGCAGGACAAAACCCGGTGGCACAGGCTTCCCGGCCTGTGCAAAGTTGATTTCATGATTCTCTCAAGATGGGATGGCCTCATGCTCAGTGTGATTGGTTGCAGCCAAAAAGCGAGAAAGAGCCGGTTATGGATTTTAGCCTGCTTTTTTATTATGGTTGCCGGCTGCGCCGTGGGCCCGGATTATCATCCGCCCAAGACCGAAGTCCCGTCCGACTGGGACGGGCAGGCCGCGGTCACCGCGGCCCAGGCCAGCAAGACCTCCACCGACCCGGTGGAGCTGGTGGAGTGGTGGCAGGCTTTTGAGGACCCCACCCTGACCTCCTTGATCGAAATGGCTATTCGCGCCAATCTGGATTTGCGCCAGGCCGAAGCCCGTATTCGCCAGGCCAGGGCCGCCCGGGTGGTGGCGGGCGCGCCGCTATGGCCCCAGGCGGATGCCTCTGCGGTCTATGAGCGCAGCCAGAGCTCCAGCGCCGCGGTAGGACCCGCCGGCGGTACCGCCATTGCCACGGCGAGGGGTGTCAGGGAATTATTTCAAGTGGGCCTGGATGCCTCCTGGGAATTGGACATCTTCGGGGGCACCCGGCGCAATTTGGAGGCCGCGACCGCAGACCTTAGAGCCGCGGTGGAGGACCGCCGGGATGTATTGATAACCCTGGCGGGCGATGTGGGCACCAACTACCTCAATCTGCGTGGTTTTCAGCAGCAGATTGCCATAGCCCGGAAGAACCTGGAGGCGCAGAAAAAGACCGCGGACATCACCCACCGCCGCTTTGAGGCCGGATTTGTAAGCCGCCTGGATGTGGCCAATGCCGATGCCCAGGTGGCCACCACCGAAGCCGCGATACCGCGTTTGGAAGCCTCGGCCCGGGCAGCCATTTACAGCCTGGGGGTCCTGCTGGGCCGCGAACCGGCCGTTCTGGCGAAGGAGTTGAGTCAGGCGGCGCCGATCCCGCCCGTTCCGCCGGAAATTCCCGTGGGGCTGCCCTCCGAATTGGTCCGGCGCCGCCCGGACATCCGCCGGGCCGAAGCCCAGGTGCATGCGGCCACGGCCCGCATCGGCGTGGCCGCGGCGGACCTGTTCCCCAGGTTTTTCCTGACCGGCAGTGTCGGTATCTCCAGCACTGACCTGAACAGGCTGGGGAATGTGGGTAACAGCCGGTTTTGGTCCTTCGGTCCCAGCGTTGTCTGGCCGATATTCGCGGGCGGCCGCATCCGCGGCAATATCGAAGTGCAGGACGCCATTCAGGAACAGGCGCTGCTTGCTTACCAAAAGACGGTGCTCACCGCGCTCCGGGACGTGGAAACCGCGTTGGTGGCCTACGCCAAGGAGCAGGAGCACCGCAACTCCCTGGCCGCGGCCGTGGCCAGCAACCGCCAGGCCGTGGATTTGGCCATGCAGCTCTATGTGGCCGGCCGGACGGACTTCCTTAATGTCCTCAACGCCCAGCGCTCCCTCTTCCTGACAGAGGACGCCCTGACCCAGAGCACCCTCACCCTGGGCACCAACCTCATCGCACTGTACAAAGCCCTGGGCGGCGGCTGGCAAAAGGAGGGCTAAGACGGTCTCACCCCGGCCACACGGCTGCATTCCTGCCCGGGCCGGCTGGAAATGGGGCTTAATTGGATTTTATAGCTAAACAAGGGGTTGGATTTCGGTCCAACCCCTTAATTTTCTGACCGCGGCTGGAGCGCAAAATCGCCTGATTGCCAATCGGGAAAAAAAACCACCCAAAACATTTGCCGGTTGACGACGATGCCCCTGAATTTGCCTTGCACTATGCAATATAATTCTATACTCTGAAGGTGTATTCATTTTATGAACAATCATTCAGCATCGGAGGGCAAACGATGGCAAACCAGAAGCTCCCCAGGCGGGAACGGGAGAGGCTGCGGCAGCGTCAGGAGATGCTGGCCACAGCCCTGGACCTATTCTCGCAGAAGGGATACCATAACGTCTCCATGCAGGAGATCGCCGCGCAGGCCGAGTTTGCCACCGGCACCCTCTACAAATTCTTCCAAAACAAGGAGGATCTTTATAAAGCCCTGGTGCTGGAGCAATGCGACAAGTTTGAGGAAGCCATCACCCGGGCCATTGAGAAGCCGGAGGACGAGGTAGAAAAACTGCGCAATTACATCCGGGTCAAAGGCGACCGGTTCCGTCGTAATCTCCCTTTTGTCCGCCTGTTTCTGGCCGAAAGCCGGGGGGTCAGCTTCAACATCAAAGCCGGGCTTAATGACGAGTTGCGCAAACGCTACTATGATTTCCTGGAGAAAATCGCCTCTATCTTTGACAGCGGCATGAAAAACCGGCGGTTTAAGGAAATCGCCGATCCTTATTACCTGGCGGTGGCGCTCGACAGCGTCCTGGATGCTTCTCTGCTCCTCTGGCTTGATGCGCCGGAGCGTTTTCCTTATCCGGAAGACCCGGACACTATTTTAAATATTTTCTTCAAAGGACTGATTCCCTCGTGATTCGTTTACGCGCTGCCTCACCGAAAAAGTTTCATCGCTGCTATTGGAGAATTTTTGATGCAACTTAACAGGAAGGTTCCTGAATCTTTTAAACTGGTCGCGGCTTTGCTGGCGGCGGCCATCGGCCTGGGCGGCTGCGGCAGCGGGCAGGGTCAGCAACCCGCGTCTCCACCTATCCCGGAAGTGGCCGTAATAACTATTCAGCCCCGGCAGGTGGAGCTGACCACCGAATTGCCGGGCCGCACGTCCCCCTACCTGGTGGCGGAAATCCGCCCGCAGGTCAACGGCATCATCAAGAAGCGCCTGTTCCAGGAAGGCTCCGATGTCAAGGCCGGGCAACTGCTATACCAGATTGATCCCGCGCCCTTTCAGGTGGCGCTTGACTCCGCCAAGGCCTCCCTCGGCAAAGCGCAGGCCAATCTGCCGTCCATCCGGCTGAAGGCGGAACGCTACAAGGAATTGCTGGTGGACAAAGCGGTCAGCCGGCAGGATTATGACGACGCGGCCGCGGCCATGGAACAGGCCAAAGCCGACATCGAATATTGGAAGGCCCAGGTGGAAGCGGCCCGCATCAACCTGGGCTACACCCGGGTCACCGCGCCCATTTCCGGGCGCATCGGCAAGTCCAGCGTGACGGACGGCGCGCTGGTGACGGCTTATCAGCCCATGTCTCTGGCCACCATTCAGCAGCTCGACCCGATTTACGTGGATGTGACCCAATCGTCCGCCGAACTGCTGCGCCTGAGGCGCAGCCTGGAAGCCGGCCAGCTCAGCGAGAACGGCAGAAACGGGAAAAACGTCCGGATACTCATGGAGGACTGCACCCCCTATCCGCTGGAAGGCAAGCTGCAATTCCGCGACATTACGGTGGACCCGGCCACCGGCTCTTTCACCCTGCGGGTTGTGGTCCCCAATCCCAAGCACCTGCTTCTGCCGGGCATGTTCGTCCGGGCCGTGGTGCAGGAAGGAATCGCGGAGCAGGCCATCCTGGTGCCGCAGCAAGGGGTGAACCGCAACCCCAAAGGAGAGCCCGTGGCGATGATCGTGGATGAGGCCGGCAAAGTCCAGCAGCGGCTGCTGACCATCAATCGGGCCATTGCCGACCGGTGGCTGGTGTCATCCGGGCTGTCGGCCGGAGACCGCCTGATTGTTGAGGGCATGATGAATGTGCGGCCAGGCATGGCCGTCAAAACCGTTGTCTGGGAGGGTCCCAAGCCGGGGTCGGCGGTCGCGGGCCAGGCCTGTCCGCTTCCTGGAAGCACCAACTGACAGGGGATTGCCGATGTTGTCGAACTTCTTCCTGGACCGCCCCGTCTTTGCCTGGGTTATCGCCATTATCATGATGCTGGCGGGCGGGTTGGCGATCTACAATTTGCCCATTTCCCAGTATCCTCCCATCGCGCCTCCGTCCATCGCGATTGACGCCTTCTATCCCGGGGCCTCGGCCGAAACCGTGGAAAACAGCGTGGTCCAGATCATCGAGCAAAAGATGACCGGGTTCGACAAGCTGCTGTACATGTCCGCCAGCAGCGATGCGTCCGGCGCCGGGAGAATCGAGCTCACTTTTGCTCCGGGGACCGATCCGGATCTCGCCTGGGCCCAGGTGCAGAACAAACTCCAGCTCGCCATGGCGAGTCTGCCCGACGTGGTGCAGCGCCAAGGCGTCAAGGTCAGCAAGTCCACCCGAAACTGGCTCATCATTGTGGGCTTGACCTCAGAAGACGGCAGCATGGATGAATACGACCTGGCGGACTACGCCCAAGCCAACATCGAGCAGGTGCTGGCCCGGGTGCCGGGTGTCGGTGAGGTGGAAACCTTCTCGCCCCAATATGCCATGCGGATCTGGATTAATCCGGATAAATTGAATGATTACCGCCTGACCGTGGAAGATGTCATCAAGGGGATCCAGGCCTACAATGTGGAGGTTTCCGCGGGCCAGTTCGGCGGAGTGCCCGCAGTCCCGGGTCAGCGTCTGAACGCCTCCATCATCGTCCAGAACCTGCTCAAGACCCCGGAGGAGTTCGCCGCCATTCCGCTGCGCATCAATCCTGACGGCTCCATCGTGCGGGTGCGCGACGTGGGCCGGACGGAACTGGGCACCGAACGCTACTCAAGTAAGGTGCTCTACAACGGCCAACCCGGAGCCGCTTTGGCGGTCCGCCAGGCCGCCGGCGCCAATGCCCTTGATACCGCTGATGCCGTCAAGGCCAAAATGGAGGAGCTTTCCAGATACTTTCCTCCGGGCATGAAGGTCATCTATCCTTATGACACCACTCCCTTCGTCAAGGTGGCCATCAACGAGGTGGTCTGGACCCTGTTCGAAGCCATTCTGCTGGTCTTTCTGGTGATGTATGTCTTTCTGGGAAACCTCCGGGCCACCCTGGTCCCCACCCTGGCGGTGCCGGTGGTGATCCTGGGGACGTTCGCGGTCCTGGGGATGCTCGGGTTTTCCATCAACATGCTGACCATGTTCGCCATGGTGCTGGCCATCGGCCTCCTGGTGGACGATGCCATCGTAGTGGTGGAAAACGTGGAGCGGGTCATGAGCGAGGAGGGTCTCCCGCCCAAAGAGGCCACCCGCAAGTCCATGGGAGAAATCACCAGCGCCCTGATCGGCATCGGGCTGGTGCTGGCCGCGGTGTTCGGTCCCATGGCCTTCTTCGGCGGCTCCACCGGGGTCATCTACCGCCAGTTTTCCGTGACCGTCATTGCGGCCATGCTGCTGTCGGTGGTGGTGGCCCTGATCCTGACCCCGGTGCTCTGCGCCTCGATCCTCAAGCCGGTGGGCAAGGGGCACGGGGCCGGGGAAAGCGGCTTTTTTCTGTTCCGACCCTTTTTCCGGTGGTTTAATCGGACGTTTCGGTGGACCAGGGACAAGTACCAGGCCCTGGTGGGCCGAATCCTTGCCCGGAAGCTGCGCTACCTGGTTGTTTACCTGCTGATCGTGGCGGCCCTGATATTCCTGTTTCAGCGCATGCCCACCGCCTATCTCCCGAACGAAGACCAGGGCATCATGTTCGTCCAAACCATGCTGCCCGCGGGTTCGACCCTGGAGCAGACCCAGGAAATCCAGGATCAGGTTCGCAGACATTTTCTGGAGGATGAGAAGGAAGCGGTGGCGTCGATTTTCACGGTCGCCGGCCGAGGCTTCTCCGGAGCCGGGCAGAACGTGGGGCTGGCCTTCGTCAAGCTCAGGGACTGGGACCTGCGCCCCGGCGCAAACCTGAAAGTGGACGCCCTGGTGAAACAGGCCATGGCCAAGTTCTCCAAGCTCCGCAACGCCAAGGTATTCGCCTTCCCGCCGCCCGCGGTCCTGGAGCTTGGGCGCGCCGGGGGCTTTGACTTTCAATTGCAGGACCGCAGCGGGTTGGGACACAACGCCTTGATGGCGGCTCGCAATCAGCTTCTCAGCCTGGCGGCCCAGGACCCGAGGCTGGTGCGCGTCCGCCCCAGCGGCCTGGAAGACGTAACCCAGTACCGCATCGATGTGGATTGGGAAAAGGCGGGCGCCCTGGGGGTTCCCATCAACGCCATCCATCATACCATCTCCGCGTCCTTCGGCAGCGCTTATGTCAACGACTTCATCCAGGGAGGCAGGGTCAAACGGGTGTATGTGCAGGCCGACGCGCCCTACCGCATGCTGCCCAAGGACCTGGAGAGGCTCTATGTCCGCAATGCCGCAGGTACGATGACGCCCTTCACCTCCTTTGCCACCGGCTATTGGTTCCAGGGGGCGCCGCTTTTGGAGCGGTTCAACAGCTTCCCGTCTTTTAACATCTGGGGTGAGCCGGCGCCTGGCAGGAGCTCCGGGGAGGCGATGCAGGCCATGGAAGAGATCGTTCAGAAGCTCCCCAAGGGCGTCGGTTATGACTGGACCGGGATCTCCTACCAGGAGCGTATGGCCAAGGCCCAGACCGGCCTGCTCTATACCTTCTCCATTATCGTGATTTTTCTCTGCCTCGCGGCCCTTTACGAAAGCTGGACCATTCCCATTTCCGTGATGCTGGCCTTGCCGCTCGGCGTTATCGGCGGGGTGGTGGCCTCATCCTTGCGGGGACTGCCCAATGACGTGTACTTCCAGATCGGGCTGCTCACCGTCTTGGGACTCACGACCAAAAACGCTATTTTGATCGTGCAGTTCGCCATGGCCAAGGTGGAGGAAGGCATGGGCTTGGTCGAAGCCACCCTGGAAGGGGCCAAACTGAGGCTTAGACCCATTGTCATGACCTCGCTGGCCTTCGGCTTCGGCGTCCTGCCCCTGGCTCTGGCCACCGGGGCCGGGGCCGGCGCGCAGATAGCCATCGGCACCGGCGTTCTGGGCGGCATGATTACCGCCACCTTCCTGGCCATCTTCTTCATCCCCCTTTTCTTTGTGGGGGTGGTGCAATTGTTTAGCAAAAAGGAAAGGGCTCCGGAGGAAGAGCCGGTTCCGGATGCTGAGAGTCTTTCAAAGGGGCAGTGACATGACCAAGAGGCTGTCTTCCTGTTTGGCGCTGTCGGTCGTTCTGCTCACCGGCTGCACCATGATCCCCAAATACACCCGGCCCGAAGCCCCGGTTCCTGTCAACTGGCCGAGCGGCCCGGCTTATAAAGAGACCCTCGCCGCCAAAGAGGCTCCGGCTGCCGCGGACCTGCGGTGGCGGCAATTTTTCACGGATGAGCGGCTGCAAAAGATCATTGCCACGGCCCTGGAAAACAACCGTGATCTCCGGATTGCCGCGTTGAACGTGGAAAGGGCGCGCGCTCTCTATCGCATCCAGCGCGCCGAGCTTTTACCTACGGTGGATACCGGGTTCACCGCGCTCAAGCAGCGGGTCCGGATTTCCGACGGCGACCGCGGCGACGGTCTGGTCACCCTGGAGGAATACAGCGTCAATTTGGGCGTCAGTTCCTGGGAGATTGATTTTTTCGGCCGCATCCGCAGCTTGTCGAAAAGCGCCCTGGAGGAATACTTCGCCACAGAGCAGGCCCGCCGCAGTGCCCAAATATTGCTGATATCCGAAGTTGCCAACGCTTACCTGACCCTGGCCGCGGACCGGGAAAACCTCAAACTGGCTCGCTCCACCCTGGAGACCCAGCAGGCCGCTTATGATTTAATCCGACGGCGCTTTGAAGTGGGGCTCGCGCCCGAACTGGACCTGCGCCAGGTGCAAACCAGGGTGGACGCGGCCCGGGTGGACGTCGCCCGCTTCACCGAACTGGCGGCCCAGGATGAAAACGCCCTTGACCTGCTGGCGGGCACACCGGTGCCGGCCGACCTGCTGCCGGAGGAATTGAGCGTCGTCCAGCCGCTGCCGGATGTGTCTCCCGGCACCTCCTCCGAGGTGCTGTTGAGCCGCCCTGACATTCTTCAGGCGGAGAACCTGCTCAGGGCCGCCAATGCCAATATCGGCGCGGCCCGGGCCGCTTTCTTTCCGCGCATTGCCCTCACGACCGCGGTAGGCAGCGCCAGCGGCGACCTGTCGGGCCTTTTCGCGTCCGGAACCTTCGTCTGGAATTACGCTCCCCGGGTCGTAATGCCGATTTTCGATGCCCGCACCTGGTCGGCGCTCAAAGCTTCCAAGGTGGAACGGGAAATCGCCCTGGCGCAATACGAAAGGGCGATCCAGGTGGCTTTCCGGGAGGTGGCCGATGCCTTGGCCCGACGAGGCACCCTGGGGGACCAGATGGAGGCGCAGCAATCTTTGCTGGAGGCCACCGCCAGAGCCTATCAGCTCTCCAATGCCAGATATGAAAAAGGGATCGACATCTACCTGAACGTTCTGGACGCGCAACGCTCACTCTATGCCGCGCAACAGGGGCTCATCGCCATCCGCCTGGCGAAGCTCGCCAACCAGGTGCGGCTTTATGCGGTGCTGGGCGGGGGCGCCGACGTCGGCACCTCGCCCGCCGGGAGATATGCCGGCTTGTAAAAAAATTATCTGATCGGGCCGTAAGAAAAGGCGTGTGGCGCTGATCCTAGCGCTACACGCCTTTCGTTGTCCGGGAATAAAGCGCGGCAGCCTTCAAGCTTGCCGGGCTACGGTTTGATAGTCAACTATCTGCCTGATTACCTGATCTGCACATTAGCCATGGCGGAGCCGGCGATGGTGCCGTCGGGCCGTTTGGATTCCACCCTCACAATATCAGGAGTTCCATTAGTAACAGTAACCTTCAAGCTGCCACCAGCAAGGCCGCCTTCGCCGAGAAGGACGCTGCCGCTATACCAATACGCGGTCATGGGGAGACCTAGACTGGAGGTGGCCCGGACTTCCAGTTGTCGTTTATCGGAGTTAAACCGGGCCCGGGTAATGGCCACCGTATCGGTCTCCTCTGCCGGCGGCGGAGGGGGAGCTGCCGCACCGCAAACGATGTTCGGGGTTTTGATCGGGTCTACGCCTGGGACATAAATATGCCCCCAAACTGTAAACAAGTCGGTCTGGATAAAATCGCTGCCGTTGCCGCTAAGATTGGAACCCGCGGGTCCCTGGACCCGGAAAAAATCCTGAGCGATAGTGGTGCCCAGGACCGGATCCGTAAACATTATGGGGCTGCCAACTACCGTAGCCGGGGTCCCGTCGCCGATGCAGCCCTCAGGGGGTGCCGGATTTACCTGAAGCAGGAAAGGCCCCTGTTTGGGAGATGTCAGGATGCGCTCGAAGCCTGGCGCCTCGCTACCCGGTAAGCATGGGGTTGGGTTTAAACAATCGGGTAGGGGACCGAACCCGCCCCAGTCATAGGTGAAATTGATGCCCTCACCGGCCACTGCAACCTCAAAGGTTTCCTGGCCCCAGGGATGGTATACCGTGTAAGTGCCCGCCACCGGGGTGTCGATGCGCATCCGGGTGCGGACAAAGAGGAACTGGTCGCCGTTCATGGGTTCTTCGGCCCCATAGGCCGCTTCCACCCCCAGATCCAGAAGGGCGCGGCCGCCGCGAATGGGCATATCGGCGGCAGCCAAGAAATAAAAGCCTTCCGCCCCGAAGCCGGTGTGCACCGAAAACGGGTTGCTGGTGATAACCGGATCAAGCACTACCGCCAGGTCCAGTTTGGTTCCGTTGGAATCCCCGATATACAGGGGAAAACCATGGCCGCCGGAAAAAGTTCCATTTGTTTCCGTGACCGTCGAGATAGGTCCTAGTTCCGTCAGATACTGCTGCCCGAAGGCCGCGGGGGCCAGGGCCAGGACCAGGACCATTGCCAGAACTACAAGTTTGTTTTTTTCTGCATCTTCCTTTCTCCTGTTAAAAAGTTTTATGGTCAGCCAGGAATCTTCCTGATTTGACTCCAAGGCCAGGTCAAAAATGGGTTGCCCGCCGGAACAGGCAACCCGGTCTGAGGTTATGGGGTGGTGTGGAAGATGAAAGAGTCCGCTCCGGCCGGCGCCAGGAAGGGTCGAAGAGGATCATCAGAAGGTCGCCCGTTTGCGCCCACCGCCGGGACCTCCACCACGATGTCGGCCAGGGTGGAGTCATTATGCCCGTTGACCACAAAGAGCTGGGGATGGTCGAAGGGCGCCTTCTCGTACTTCACCCGCTCATCGGTGAGCGCCAGCATAAAGGCCACCAGATCCTGCTGGGCTGCTTCATTGCCCTGAAGGAAGGGAATTTCGGCAATGAAGGGGTCCAGGTTGTCGATGTTGGCGGCCGGGAAGTTGCCGCCCCGAGTGTAGAAGTCCACCACCTGCATCAGGGTGGCGGCCCCGCCGTTTCTGAAGTACGGTCCGGTGAGCTCCACGTTCCTGAGCCCCGGGGTCTTTTGGGCCCCGTCCACGGCCACCCTGGTCAGGGAGCCGGGGTTGCCGGGCAAAGGATCAACGAAGGGGTCATACCAGGGAGGCAGTTTGCCCTCCTGTTTGAGGAGGCCCAGACGGGAGAATGACAGTGGATAAGGATTGCCGTTGTCCGCCGGGTTGGCCAGGATAGAGGGCAGGGTGCCGCCCCGGCCCAGGTCCTCTGCCGTGGGCCTGACCGCAATATTGTAAAAGCCGGTGTCATAGAAGGCCTCGCCTTGGGCCACGCCCATGCGCTCGACCAATCCTTCCAGGGGCAAGCCATTCAACCCCAGGATCACATCCACTGCGGCGTTGGTAAAGAGCGAGCCGCCGTGGCACTGGTTGCACCGGCCCTGGAGGAAGAAGACCTGCATGCCCCGCTGGGCCGCTTCACTTAAAGCTCCCGGGTCTCCGTCCTGGAAGCGGTCAAAGGGGGTGTCGTCGGACACCAGGGTGGTCTGATAGAGCTGCACTGACAGCGCGAAAAACAGGGCGAAATTGGCTTCCATGAGTTCGAACTGATCGGCCGCCAGGGTTTGCTCCGCAGAGACTTCCTTAACCTGGCCCTTGCCGCTGTTGAGCTTGAAGGTTCGGGGGTCCTGCTTGTCGGGCTTCTTCAGAGGCGCGTTGGAAGTGTCAAGCTGGATGACCTGCCTGGTTTGAGGGCTTCTCTGGCCGGCGGTGGCGACGGTCGGCTGGCTGGCATCCCAAAACTTGGCGTGGAAGGCAGCCCGGATCATATCTGCATAGGAGGTGAGGGTGATGCCCGGACCAGGATCTTTAGAATACGGCCCCAGCACGCTATCGTCGGGATCAACCAACTGCTTGGCCAGAGGCTCGAGGCTCAGCATCTTCTTGCCGATTTCCGCCCAGGTGCGGCCCTGCCAGGACATCTCCAGGTCGCTCACCGGGGGACCCGTGGCCTGGGAGGCCACGCTGGAGAAATCCAGCACCGGCAGGCCCCCCTCTTGGCCGTTGAGGGGCTTGTAAATTATGTTGCCGCTCTCGTTGACCCAGACGCCGGCAGTATTGTCCGCCGGGCCGAAGGGGTTTTGGCCGTTGAAGAAGTGGTTGGCCCGGCCGTTCACGAAGTTGGCGAAATTGAACACCGAGTTTATAACGCTGGGGGCGTTCACCGGCTCCACTCGCCGCACATTAGTCTGCGTCGCATTCCTGCCTTTGCCGCTGGTCACCTTGAATACCTGGTCGCTCAGGGGCGAGGCCAGGTCCACATCGCGGCCCGCCTCGACGCCTTCGAACTTGTTTAAAACCACGCCCTGGGAAGACACCACGTCATTAGTGTCCCGGGTGATTTTCGAGGCTTGCCTCTCGGGATTTTGGCGCTGATGAAACGGGAAGTCCGTGGTCTGCAACTGGTAGTTGGGCTTGAACTGTTTGAAGCCCGAGGCGCCCTTTACCGCGCTGTTGCCGAAAGCGGTGTCCCCGCCGTTCATGCCGGGGTTGAGCTGATTCTTGGACCTGGGGTCGGCGCCGGCTTTGAAATGGCAGGAGGCGCAGGCCATCATGCCGTCACTTCCCACCTGCATGTCCCAAAACAGGGCTTTGCCCAGCCGGATGGCCGCTTCTTCGTCCTTGACATACTCGGCCAGGTTGGCGGGCTTGGGCGGCGGCAAAGTCTTTAAAGACGGCGGCGGCTCATCAAAGATTATCTGCTGGATGACGATCTGGGACCAGGCGGCCCCGGGAACGGTTGGCATTCCGGCCAGGACCAGGGCCAAGGAGACCAGCATCGGAATTGCAGTCCCCCGGCCTTTCCATTTCGTCAATTTAAGCTGTCGCTCCTTTTTTCTCATATCATTATCCCCTTCGGTCAGAAATGAGTAGGCAGGGTCCGGTCCCGCCTCCTCAGGTTGTCTCATCAGCCCGCTCAGCGGTTGGGCCCTTCTCCTCTGCCCCTACCGCGTGCTGGTTGCACCACGTTGATAAAGGTTTCGGCGATGCCCATATTCACTTTGGTAATATGGTCCTGGAACTCCACCAGCACCCGGTGGGAGCCCACTTGAGAGCTGGTGGGCCGGATCAGGAGATCGAAGCGACGGGCCGCGGTGAGCTCGAAGGGCACCCCCGCGGGGATCTTGAAAGGTGCGGAGTACCGGGTGTAGGGGGTCTGCCCCATAACCCGGCCGTCCATGGCGATGACCTCCACGTCCAGGCCTTCGAAGGTGTAGCGGTTCAGGCTATAGGCGGCGCACAACAGCCGCACCAGAAGGGTCTGCCCGGGGGCTACGGTGGCCGGAATGGGGCTCAGGAAGGCCAGATTTTCGTCCACCTCCACGGGAAGCACATCCAGCTTCGTCCAGGGATGGGGCACCCCGCTGATGCAGAAGTACTGGGGATTGAAGTTATGCAGGCCTTTAGAGTCAAGCCGGTTCACAGATGTAAACTTCACTCCCAGATCATTGCCCTGGGCATCATTGTCGCCGTCGGGCTCGGTTTTGGGGGTTGAGAGCCATTGGTTATGGGACAAGCCGTGCCAGACCGGATCTACGTCATCGGAGACCCAGATGGCCTCCACGTCATAGGGCACGATGTCGTTGCCCCGCCGCACGTAGCCCGGCCCGCCGAAGGCATAAGGGGCCACCAGCTCGTTGCGTCGCGGCCGCCGCCCCGCCCTCAGATTGGGGTTCTGGGGATCGATGATGAGCATACCGTACATGCCCATTTCGAAGTGAAGCACGGTGTTGCGGTGGCAATGATAGAAATAGGTCCCCGCGGCCGAAGCTAACCACTGATATTCATAACCTTCACTCCCGACTTCCATGGAGAGCTTGCCTACCCCGTCATTATGGGACGTGGGCTCCATGCCGTGCCAGTGGATGGTGTGCCGTCCGCCGATGCTGGTGTTGTGCAGGAAGCCATGGAAGATCTGCCCCTCCACCAGGCGGATGGGCTGTGAGGGGAAGCGGTACTCATTGCCAGGCTCGTTATCGTCAAAAAAACCCCAGAACTGCACCGATTCGGTGTTCACGCCGTCATTGGTCATCTCCCGGTTTTGGTTATTGACCCGGCGATTCGCGGCGGCGAACCTGGGCGTGATACCGTCGGGGAGCAGGGCGTTGGGATCTGGCTGGATGAAATCCGGGGTGGGGATGCCCGCCCAAACCGGAGGATCGACAAACACCTTCATGTGTTCAAAAAAATCCGGGTGGTTGCCAAAATTTGCCAACTGCTTTGGATCGCGGTATATGATGGGAAGTGACATTTCCTTATCTCCTCTCTTACAACTATCTCAAGATCATGTTTACCTGACGTCTTACACGCCTGGCGCAAGCCCGGTGAACATGATGTGGATGATCAGACCCATGGGGTAGTTGCCCCCCGCCGCGGTCTGGGAAATCTCCTGGTGGGAGTGCATGGGGTAAGCCAGATGCGTAAATTCCGTGGGGGCGGCGGGCGGGTGGCCTACGTTCAAGGGTTCAATGGAGGAACCGTCAGTATCGTTGGGGTCAAAGACCATGTACTCCTGGGTCCCGTTGGGATTGAGTTGAGGATGCCAGGCCCCTGCCCTTATCCTTTCTATGGTTTCCAGCGGGATGTCCGGCGGCATCATCATGGGATAAAGCACGTCCTTCCGATCTCCGGGAAGCATGGTCCAGGTGTCCCACCACCAGAGCCCCAGGTTTCTGGGGTTGCCGTTCACCGGGAAGCCGTTGGAGTCGATGTTCAAATCCTGAACCTCGCCGTCCACCGCCACGCAGTAGCAGTGGTTGGCGTGAGTGTGGGGCGAATGGGTGTCCAGGCCCACGTGGACGTTGCGGATCAGGATGGGCTGGCCCACCTTGCCCACCAGGGCGCTCTCCATTTCGCCGGAGAGGATGTAGGACAGGGGTTGGTTGAAGTCCACGTGCACATGGGTGGTGTCGTGGGTGTGGTCTTCCGCGGAGAAGTACCCGGAGCGGCCGTTCACCGTGAAATATTGGGGCAGGAAATTCCGCTGGAAATCGCCGGCATCGATGAGCTCGGTACTGGCCAACTCATTGAAAAACGGGTCGACCTCGCTGAAGACCCAGATGACCTGCCGGCTGGGGAGCCAGGGCTCGCCAGGGAAGTGTGCGGTTTGGCCCAGGTCGTTGAAAAGCTCCCGCACGGGATGGCCATTGGGCAAGATGCCATATGGGGTCCACCCGGGAACGGGTGGCGCGGTGTCAGGATAGAGCTCGTAGGGGGACCCGGCCGGGGCAGCCGGCATTACTACCAGCACACCGTGCAGGCCCAGGACCCGGCCCACCGGCGGGTTGACCCAGTCCTCGTACATGTAAGTGCCGGGCGCCAGGTTGCCGGGGATGGTGAATTGGGTGCTCTGGCCCGCAGCCAGGGGCGCGCTCTGCACGATGGGTCCGTTTTTGCCGAAGATGGCGAAGCCGTGGGCTTCGCCTGTCGGTCTGTCAGACATGGTGTTAGTCAGGGTAACGTTAACCGGGCTGCCCTGCCGGACAAACAAAGTCGGTCCCGGCAAGCTGGGCACTTGGACCCCGCTCTCCTTGACGGCGTAGGCCCAACTGTAGACCAGCTTGCCGTCCACCATCTCGTGCTCGACCTCCATGATGTCCAGAAAAAAGTTGGTGGCATCGCCCACGGCCCCATAGGCCTCAGAACGCCTGAATACGGGCGCCAAACCGGAGCCCAAAGCCAGAGCGGCCACACCCCCCGCCGTGATCTTGATAAAATCCCGTCGTTTCATCTCCCACTCCTCAGTTAAGCTAAGTGCTTTATTGCAGGATAAATACGATTAAAACTATCAACAATGAGTAAAATTACGCGTTTGTTTGTAGGTAAAAATACTTAAACTAAATTCCTTCTATAAAGGAATCCCCACAACCAGCTCATATATCCCGGGCTTAGCTGATTCCGACGCTGTCCAACAGTCCCAAAATAATTTGGGCGGGCGAAAGGATCGATTTGAGAGAAAAGCCTTGTAGTCGGCTTTGGGAGGATGCTGCTGTTTCCAGCTTTTGAGTCCCGAGGCCATTTAAGGTTATTTGCATCTGGATAAGATTACCAAGCTGAAATACTTAGAGTTTTTGGGAGGCAGGGAAGGTCCCCAGAAGTCTCATTAACTGCCATAAAGGAAGGAATGTCATTTTTTGGAAAAAATTAAAATAAGTATTTTTTTATAATTTATTAATTAAAAAACAAAATGCTTCATCCTAGAAACAATCCGGCAGATAAACCGTGGCAAGGATGAGGAGTGAGCTCAGGGAGCTAAAGTCATGCGCCGGGGCTATGAGGTTTTATGGAGGAATTCGCAAATTCGGGAAACTTGGCCGGATTTCTCAGGAAGTTTAAAGGAGCGGTTAAAATCCCCAAAGGCAAAAAAGGGCTCAGATTCACATCCAAGCCCTTCACCCCTTTCGAGGTGGATAAGCTCAGGCTGACCATGCTCAAGACGCGGAAGCCGGGGACCGTCAGGAACACGCTGGAACTCCTGCGGCGGCTCATCAACTTCGGTGTGAAAAAGCAGCTCTGCCAGGGGCCGGCGTTCACCATCGAACTGCCCAAGGCGCACAGCCTCAAAACCGAGGACCTGACCCCGGAGCAATTGAGCCGCCTCCTGGAAGCCATAAGTGAAGCATCGAATATTCAGGCGGCGGCCTTCATGAAAATGGCCCTGTTCACCGGCATGAGCGGGGGGAGCTCTTTCGCTTGCAGTGGTCAGACATTGACTTCGAGTAACCTACTATCGATCGGCTTAACCTCATTTCAATATTTGTAAAACATATGCCTCATACATGTGAATTTAGACTAACCGCGCGTCGATTTGGCTTGTGGCCTTAACAGCACGTTTATGTGGGTAATGCCAAGCCATGATCACCTTAGGAAGATAGCTAACGTGGGGAAATTACACCTTGAGCTAATCCGCTTCAGGCCAGAAATCTTTGGGACCAGACCCTTATGATTTGCGGGACTTGAGTTGGGGTAGTGGAAAATCTTGACCTCGCCCCCGGCGCTTTCCGGGTGGTGGGACAGATAGCGGCGCCAGGCTTCTTCTTTGCTTTCACCGGTTTGGACCTCCACCACCACAACACTTATTTTCAGGTCCTGACTTTGTCCGTCACGACTGATCATTCCTCCCTCCAGCCGCTGGAAGATTTCGCAGTAAACAAATGGAAAATTCGAAGATCGAAACTTTAATGATGACCAGGTCTTATGGATCCGGCCTGCCTCACTTGTCGCGGTTGGTCTCAAGATACAATCCAACCGAATCTTGACCTGCCTGATTGCTGACCAGGTTATCAAAACCTTTGGCCTTGAGGTCATCAAGGAGCTTTAGCCAGTCGTTGTGGTCCCAGGTCTTGTGCACCTTAAGCCATTTGTTAAGTTCTTTCTTAGGGAAAGCGACTTCCAGAGACATGAAGATTTCCTCCTTCAACTTATGTTTTTGACCAAACCTTACATCATGTTTCGCTGGAAGTTGTTGAAATATTTATAGGTAAAACAATTCCGGGATCGTGAATCTTCGTAAATTTACGATAATTCGTGAAATTTAATGGTTACCGCCTGATGACTTTGATAAAATTTACCCAGAATTTTTATCAACTCACCCCTCTAACCCGGTAAAAGGACTCATTATGAGGCTTTTAAAAGTTTCTTTATCCAGGTTTCGAGCTGGAGTTTGAAATGATGGCCGATGCCGAACCCGAGAAGGTGGAAGAAGCACCTTCTCTGCGGGATAAGGATTACCGTACCCTACTGGAGAATATCCCCGTTCTGATCGTTCGTTACGATACAGAATTGCGCCGGATTTATGTGAATCCTGCCTGGGAAAAAGTCATGGGCCTGTCCTCCGCAGATGTCATAAATAAGCGTACCGACGAAATTCCCGAACTTCCGGTTACTGCAAAATATGTGGAAAAACTCCGACAGGTCCTTAAGACCGGCACTCCTGAGAGGATAGAGTTCAATCGGGCAAGTGCCCGTGGCAAAACCATTTTTGTGGAGTTTGTCATTGTGCCGGAATACGATCGGCACGGGGAAATGATTAGTTTATTAGCCGTCGGGCTCGACCAGACTGAGCACAGACAGGCGGAAGAGCAGCTTAGAAAAAGTGAAAGGAATCTGCGCACCACTCTCGAGACCATTCCGGCCTATGTCTTTAGCGCCCTCCCTGACGGCTCCATGGATTTCATCAGTCAAAGTTTGTTTGATTATACGGGTCTCTCGCCGAAGGAGGCCCTTGGTTGGGATTGGACGATCCTGGTCCATCCCGAAGACCGCGACCGGGCGGTGGAGAAATGGCGTGAATCCCTGGCCACGGGGGAACCGAGAGAGAACGAACACCGCCTTCGGCAGGCCAATGGAGAATATCGCTGGTTTTTGGCCCGCAACTCAGCCTTGCGAGACGAAAAAGGACACATCGTCAGGTGGTACGGCGTCCTGGTGGATATCGAAAACCAAAAGTGCACTGAGGCCCGTCTCCTGCAGGCGTTGGACGAAATCAAAAAGTTGCAGGAGCAACTTTCCAAGGAAAATATTGTCTTACGCGAAGAAGTTGATAGAACCTCAATGTTCGAGGAGATCGTAGGGGCCTCGCCGGCTCTGAAAGCTGTGCTGGCCCGCATCGACAAGGTCGCGCCGACTGATTCCATCGTCTTCATCAGCGGCGAAACGGGAACGGGCAAGGAACTTGTGGCTCGAGCCATCCACAAGCGGTCGCCGCGTGCCGCGCTCGCCTTTGTGAGTGTAAATTGTGCGGCAATTCCCGCACCTTTGATCGCTTCCGAATTATTCGGTCATGAAAAAGGAGCTTTCACCGGAGCCCACCAGCGGCGCCTCGGGCGTTTCGAGTTGGCGGGAGGAGGCACCATCTTTCTGGATGAAATCGGAGAACTGCCGATGGAGACCCAGATCGCCCTGCTCCGGGTGCTGCAGGATCAACAATTCGAGCGTTTGGGTGGCAACCAGCCGATTCGGGCCAATGCCCGGGTGATTACCGCCACCAATCGCGACTTGAAATCCGCCATCGAAGCCGGCAGCTTTCGGCGCGATCTATTCTACCGGCTCAATGTATTTCCCATCGAAATACCTCCCTTGCGTGAGCGCAAAGAGGACATCCCCATACTGGTGGAATACTTCATTCATCGATATGCCAGCAAGTTGGGGAAGAAAATCCGGGGCGCCAGCAGGAAGACATTAGAGCTCCTTCAGTCATACTCCTGGCCGGGCAATATCCGAGAGTTGCAGAATGTGATTGAACGGTCGATTATCGTCTGTGACACCGAGATTTTTTCGGTCGATGAGAATTGGTTCCTTAAGGATTCCAGTCAGCCTCAGCCAGTCGGCCAACCGCTCTCCGATATGCTGGTCAGTCAAACCAAAGAGATGATCGAGGCTGCTTTAGCTGAAAGCGGCGGCCGGGTGTCTGGACCGTCAGGTGCGGCCGCCAAGCTGGGGATGCCGGCCTCAACCCTGGAATCGAAGATCAAATCTCTCAAAATAAACAAATACCTCTTCAAAAAATCCATCTAAAAGCTGCACCACTCGAATCAACTCAATTTTCACGAACTTTCGCAAATTTCCGAAGAATCACAATTAATAAGGTTTTGCCATCCCAGTATTTTCAACGACTTACGATTGGCATTGGCATTGCACTAAACAGGTTGGTGATTCCAGGAGAGAAGCGATGACGTTGAAAATCCAGAGGTCTATCAAAAGGGATAACGCCATCTTTAACCTGTGCGGTCAAATCGACGCCAAAGAGCTACCTGAGTTGCGAAGACTTTTGGCTGCCGAAGAACAGAAATATGTGGTTCTCGATTTAAAAGAGATCTACCTCATTGATCGGGAGGGGGTGAGATTTTTGGCTAGTTGTGAAGAGAATGGTGTCAAGGTCAAGAATTGCCCGACATACATAAGGGAATGGATTGTGAGAGAAGTAACTTAAAGCTAACCGCGGCGCCACTTAATGAAAAAACCTGAGCTTCACCATCCTGCTTAACCTGGTGCTATCCTGTCTCGCCGCCTTTCAGGCCCCGGTGATCATGATGAGCCAGAACCGCCAGGAGGCCAAAGACCGCCTCCGGGCCGAACATGACTATGAGATCAATCTCAAGGCGGAAATCGAGATTCGCAAGCTGCACGAGAGGATGGACCATCTCCTGATGCATCAATGGCAACCATCTGATGGATATTCAGCAGCTTCAGGTGGAACTGATGAAGGAAATCAGCCAGGTTGCCGTCAGAGAAGCAAATAATAATTGACTACGGTTATCTCTTTTCCAAAAGGTGCCTCGTAAAAAAACCAAGGAGGCCAATGACTGCCTCACTCGTAAAAGGAAATGAATTTTGCTTAACTGGCTGGCCGATATTCCAAAGACCCAACCCATCGCCCAGGGCGTCATCGTTCTCTGTCTGGTGGCAGCCTCGGGACTGGCCCTGGGAAGCATCCGGCTCCGGGGATTCAGCCTGGGCATCGCAGGAACGCTCTTTGCCGGCCTTTTCTTTGCCCATTTCGGCTTCAATGTGGACCCGTCATGCCGTGCCTTCATCCAGGAATTTGGCCTGGTCCTCTTCGTATACACCATCGGTCTGCAAGTGGGTCCGGGGTTCGCGGCTTCATTAAGACGCCAAGGCTTGTCGTTAAATCTGCTGGCGGCGGGCGTTGTACTCTTGGGGGTGGCGGTGACGGTGGCGCTCTGCGGTGGGGCAGCGCCTGGCCATCGGCCACACCCGGACTCTGGTCCATGCAGCTTTGGACGGCTCACTCTCCCAGACCCCCATGACGACCGAACCGCTTTTTGGCCTGGCCGTACCCACAGGATGTCCCGGGGTGCCTGCGGAAATGCTCACCCCCCGGAACACCTGGAGTGATAAGGCGGCATATGATGCCCAAGCCAAGAAGCTGGCTGGCATGTTTGCGGAAAACTTCAAGACCTTTGCGGACCAGGTGAGTGCGGAGGTAGGCCAGGCCGGGCCGCAAGCGGCGTAGGCTTGAAGGACGGGCTAGACCAGGATATCTGATCCAAGGGAGTTTGAACAATGGCTCAATTTCATTATAAGGAACTCGGGCTGGTGAATACCCGGGAGATGTTTCGAAAGGCTATGGCCGGGGGCTATGCCGTGCCGGCTTATAATTTCAACAATCTGGAGCAGCTTGAAGCCATCATCATCGGCTGTATCCAGTCGAAATCCCCGGTAATTCTACAGTGTTCGGGCAGCGCCCGGAAATACATGCACGAGGCTATGGTGCCTCATCTGGTCAAGGGGGCGGTGGAGATGATGGAAGCGCTGGGCGCAATAATCCCCATCGCCTTGCACCTGGATCATGGCGACACCCTGGAGCTGGCCAAGTCCTGCATCAACTCGGGCTTTTCTTCTGTGATGATTGACGGTTCTCACCATCCTTTCGAGGAAAACATCCGCCTCACCCGGCAGGTCGTGGACTTTGCCCATGAACGGGACGTCACCGTGGAAGGAGAGTTGGGGGTGTTGGCCGGAGTGGAGGACGAAGTCTCCGCCACGGCCTCTCATTACACCAAGCCTTCCGAGGTGGAAGAATTTGTCAAACAGACCGGGGTGGATTCCCTGGCCATCTCCATGGGCACCTCTCACGGAGCCTTCAAATTCAAGGTGAAGGCAGGCGAAACGCCGCCGCCCCTGAGGTTTGACATCCTGGAAGAGATCGAAAACCGCCTGCCGGGATTTCCCATCGTGCTGCACGGCGCCTCCTCGGTCATGCCCGAATACGTGGACCTGATCAACCGCTTTGGCGGCAGGATGGAAGAGGCGGTGGGCATCTCCGAAGAGCAATTGAGAAGGGCCGCCCGCTCGGCGGTTTGCAAGATCAACATCGACAGCGACGGCCGCCTGGCCATGACCGCGGTGCTCCGAAAAATTTTCGCTGAAAACCCGGGAGAGTTCGACCCCCGCAAATATCTGGGGTCCGCCCGGGACGAACTCATCAAGATGGTCAAGTACAAGAACGAGCAGGTGCTTATGAGCGCCGGGAAAGCCTGAGACTCTGTAAGGGTGAACCATGGAAAATCGGCAAAAGTCTCAAGGAAAAGAAAGACCTCGCACCGGAACCAGCCCGGAGACCCTGGCCCAGGCCATCCTGGATAACCTTTATTACATCCGGGGATGCCCCCCTGAACTGGCCACCAAGAACGACTGGTATATGGCCCTGGCCCATACGGTTCGGGACCGGCTGCTGGATAAATGGGTGCAAACCCTCAAGCATCTCAAGGAAGACATCAAGGTGGTGAGTTATCTTTCAGCGGAATTTTTGCTGGGACCGCAGCTGGGCAATCACCTCATCAATTTAGGCATCTGGGAGCAAATCAAGGAAGGCGTGTCTCGAAACGGACTCAAGTTGGAAGATCTTCTCGGACAGGAAGGCGAGCCCGGTCTGGGAAACGGCGGCTTAGGAAGGCTGGCCGCCTGCTACCTGGACTCCCTGGCCACCCTGGACGTTCCCGCCATCGGCTACGGCATCCGCTACGAATTCGGCATCTTCGACCAGGAAATACGGGATGGATGGCAAGTGGAGGTCAGTGACAAATGGCTGGAAATGGGCAATCCCTGGGAGATCTGCAAACCGGAGATTGCTTATCGGGTAGGCTGGAAGGGCCGCACAGAAATCTACCTTGATACTAACGGCCAAGAGCAGCGGCGCTGGCTTCCGGATCGCATGGTGAAAGGTGTGGCTCACGACTATCCGGTCTCTGGCTACCGGAACCGGATCACCGGCCTCCTGCGTTTATGGAAAGCGGAAGCAGTGAAGTCCTTCGATTTTGCTGACTTCAACGTTGGAGACTACTACGGCGCCGTCGAGGAAAAGGTGGTCTCGGAGACCGTCACCAAGGTGCTTTACCCCAATGACGAGCCCGCAGTTGGGAAAATGCTCAGACTGGCCCAGCAGCATTTCTTCGTTTCCTGTTCGCTGCAGGATATGATCCATATTCACTTGCTGAGGGGAAAAGATCTGGACAGCTTCCATGAGAGCTTCGCGGTCCAGCTCAACGATACCCACCCCGCCATCGCGGTGGCGGAGCTGATGCGGCTGCTGGTGGACGAACATTACCTCCCCTGGGAGCAAGCGTGGGAGATCACCCGGCACACCATGGCCTATACCAATCATACCCTTTTGCCCGAGGCCCTGGAGACCTGGCCGCAGGCGTTCTTTGCCGAACACCTGCCCCGGCACCTGGAAATCATCTATGAAATTAACCAACGATTTTTAGATGAGGTGCGCCTCAAATTTCCTCGTAACGAGGAGAAGGTCAGGCGGCTGTCGCTGATTGACGAGACCGGGGGCAAATCGGTGCGCATGGCGAACCTGGCCTCTGTAGGCAGCCATGCCATCAATGGAGTGGCGGCTCTCCATACCGAACTCCTGAAACAGACGGTGCTCAAGGACTTTTATGATCTATGGCCGGAGAAGTTCCTCAATGTCACCAACGGGGTGACCCCCCGGCGGTTTCTGGCCCTGAGCAACCCTGGACTGAGCGGGCTTATCACTGACAAAATCGGTCCTGGCTGGGTAAAAAATTTGGAACAACTCAGGCGCCTGGAGGAATTTGCTGAAGATCCGGAATTCCACCGGGACTGGCTCCGGGTGAAGCTTGCGAATAAACAGGCTTTGGCAGCTGATATCAGGGAGCGGACCGGAGTCGTGGTCAATCCGGAAAGCCTCTTCGACATCCAGGTGAAGCGCATTCATGAATACAAGCGGCAGCATTTAAATGTGCTGCACATCATCACCCTATTTAATCGCCTGAAAAGCCACCAGGAGCAGAATATCACTCCTCGCACCTTTATCTTCGGGGGTAAGGCGGCGCCCGGGTATTTGATGGCCAAGCTGATCATCAAGCTCATCAACTCGGTGGCTGAGGTGATGAACAGCGATCCCGACCTCAAGGACCGGCTCAAGGTGGTATTTTCCCCAAATTTCAATGTGAAAAACGGTCAGCTCATTTACCCCGCGGCCGACCTCTCGGAGCAGATCTCCACCGCCGGCAAGGAGGCCTCCGGCACCGGCAACATGAAGTTCGCTATGAACGGCGCCCTCACCATCGGCACGCTGGACGGCGCCAACGTGGAAATCAGGGAAGAAGTGGGACCGGAAAATTTCTTTCTGTTCGGGCTCACGGCTGAAGAGGCGCAAAATCTTAGGCGCGGAGGCTACAACCCGCAACGTTATTATCACGAAGACGATGAACTCAGGGAGGCCCTGGACCTCATCAACTCGGGGTTCTTCTCCCATGGCGACCGGGACCTGTTCAAGCCCCTGGTGGATTCGCTGTTATACCACGACGACTATCTCTTGTTGGCCGACTATCGTTCTTACGTGGACCGGCAGGATGAAGTGGGCTACATTTTCCGGGATGAGAAACGCTGGACCCGGATGTCCATCCTCAACGCCGCCCGTATGGGCAAATTCTCCTCGGACCGGGCCATAAGGGAGTATTGCGAGAAGGTCTGGGGAGTCAGGCCGCTTTGATGGCAGGGAGAAAATCCGTGGGTTTGCCGGCCGAAAAAGGACACAGTTTTCCCTTAGGAGCCACGGTTTATCCAGAAGGGGTCAATTTCAGCGTTTTCGCCAAAGGCGCCACCGGAGTAGAATTGCTCCTATTCGGGGACATAGATTCGCCTCGGCCTGAACAGGTGGTTACTCTCGACCCCCGCCAAAACAGGACCTATCATTATTGGCACGTCTTCGTCCCCTGTCTTAAAGCCGGCTAGATCGGCCAGGGGATTAAAAAAGCAACCCGCCGGGAAAGTAAACAAAATGCAAGAAATTGACCTGAATTTTGCGGTTTCGAAGCTGGGTGAAGGCCGGATCACTTCACCCGTTACCGGGGCGCGCTTTGTCAGTGAAGGGGAGCGCGTGCTTTACCATTCCGAGCTTAAGGGACTCAAGAGCTATCTTGACTCCGGAAGAGAGCCTCCTGGCCTGGAAATGGCCGGCCCCCGGGAGAAAATCTTCTTTGACCCCACCAACCTTAAGTGCGGCATTGTGACCTGTGGGGGCTTATGCCCAGGTTTAAATGACGTTATCCGGTCCATCACCCTGACCCTTACCCACCAGTACGGGGTGAAGCGGGTGTTGGGCTTCCGTTATGGCTATGAAGGGCTCAGCTCCAAGTTCAATCACGCTCCTCTGGAATTGACCCCGGAGGCGGTGAGGGCCATCCATGAAACAGGGGGCACCATTCTGGGCTCCTCCCGGGGCAGCCAGGATATCGGCGACATGGTGGACACCCTGACCCGTCTGAATATCGGTATTCTGTTTGCCATCGGCGGGGACGGGACCCTCCGGGGCGCCCAGGCCATCGCCCGGGAGGTCGGCCGGCGCGGTTTAAAGATCGGCGTCATCGGCATTCCCAAGACCATTGACAATGATATCTCTTTCACTCAAAAAACTTTCGGCTTCGACACCGCCGGCTCCGAAGCCCGGCGAGCCATTAACGCGGCCCACTGTGAGGCCGAGGGAGCCAGAAACGGCATCGGATTAGTGAAGCTGATGGGGCGGGATTCCGGTTTTATCGCGACTTTTGCTGCGTTGGCCAACAGTCACGTTAATTTCTGCCTGGTGCCGGAGGTGCCCTTTAAGCTGCAGGCCTTCCTTAAGGCCCTGGAGGAGAGGCTGGCGCAGCGGGGGCACGCCGTCATCGTAGTGGCTGAAGGGGCGGGCCAGGACCTTCTGGCACAGACATCTGAATGTGACGCTTCCGGCAACGTGCGGTACGGCGATATCGGAATTTTCCTGAAAGACCGGATTAAGGAGCATTTCAGCCAAACCGGACGAAAAGTGGAACTTAAATATATCGATCCCAGCTACACCATTCGAAGCCTGCCGGCCGATGCCTGGGATTCGGCATTTTGCCTGCTGCTGGGACAATATGCGGTGCACGCGGGGATGGCCGGCAGGACCGATATGATTGTGGCCTACTGGAATCACCAGGGGGCTCACGTGCCCATTTCCCTGGCAGTATCGCAGCGGAAAAAACTGGATCCCGAAGGCTGGATTTGGAACAGCGTTCTGGCCATCACCGGGCAACCCAGGGACCTAGTTTGAGCAGAGTAAGGCAGAATTCATAATGGAGGAGCACCATGGAATTGATCGATAACGCCACGGTTCATAAGTTTCATTTGAGGGAAAATTTCCAGCAGACCTTTGAGGCTCAGGGCTGAAGTGCCTGGTGTCTAGGAGAATCCTCTGAATATCTTACCTGGTTGGGGACATGCGGAGCTCATAAATGTGGAGTAGGCCCGGGATCGGGTTTGTTTAGAGAAAGGCCGAAAGTTATGTATGCCTATCATGATGATTTAGCCAGATTGATTCGTGATCGTTGGCCAACTGTGGCCAAAGACCGGATGGAGAGGGGTCAATTTCCGGCCGTTCCCCTTCCTGCTCCTCCCTTCTTTGAAAATCTCCTCTCCATCTGTTATCAGGTTAGTATGCTGCGTGAGGAAGAAAGACCTGTAAGTCTCCGTATTCTGTTGGCGGGGCCTGAGCTGTTTTCTAATCAAGAGTTTCCCCCTATGGGACTCCACCGCTTGGTATTTACAAAACCGCGGCCTTGTAATGAAACTGAATTGAAAAAATTATCTCCCGCAGTAGACTTTTCTCGCTCTCTAGTGGGGGCCACCCTGAATCAAGAAGGTGAATGGCAGATATGGGGACTGGTGCTGTCTGGAACCCGGTGGCTGCAACATCATCATGGCGGCCGTAAAGTTCCCCCGGCCTTTCCCGATGCGCCAGTCATCTGGATAAAGGGCCCCGGACGCTTAACCGTTCTCAGGGGAACCGAGAGTTTGGCGACCCTGACTGAAGGCCGCATTATCACTCCCTCGATCAATGTCTTTGAATCGATCTGGCTGAGAGACTATTTTGACTGGGCTCAGTTCGAGTGGCCTGAAATATATATTAGACTGTTGGAGAAACAAAATTGGCCTGCCATTACTGATTCGAATCTACCCGGGATCATTGTCAGACAGGCAGTCATGCGTATCATCAGTACCATGCGCGAGGCCCGCAAAGGCGGCACCCTCATTATTGTCCCCCATGAACACTCTCATGAATTTACTTCAAGAAACCCGCTGATAAACATCAAATACCAATTCAAGGAAGATGAGACGCGATATCGCTTTCTGAGGCTAATGCTCGAAACTCTTCAAACCCTGGCAGAGGAAAAAGCCCACAAAATTGATCCAGGCAAAAAAGTTACCTGGGTAGAGTACATCGGTAGTGACAGCGAAAAACTGGCTTGCCTGGAAGAAGCGTGGTTCGAATTATCCCATCAATTGTCCGATTTTGCGATGGTTGACGGAGCGGTCTTGTTGACTAGAGGTGGTTGTATGCTCGGTTTTGGCGGGTTTATCTTAGGCGACTATGACCGGGTGACGACGGTGGCCAGGGCCCTGGATATAGAAGGGAAGCACCGGCAGGAGGAGTTGACCGAGAATGTCGGCGCGCGCCATCGCTCCGTCTATTACTTATGTCACCAGGTTCCCGAAGCTTTGGGGATCGTAATTTCACAGGACGGAAATGCCCGGTTCATCAAGTTTAAGGATGGGCAGGTAACCTATTGGGAGCAGGCCATATCATTTGCACTGAAAGTTTCATGAGAGCCCAAATTCTTTCTGCTAATGTTCTAAACTTCTTGATTAGAGGAGCTGCGGCATGTGGTTGTTCTTTTGCTTCATTTGGTTGACCCTGACGGCGCCGGCCTGGGCCCAGTCTCAGCCGCCTGCGGCCAGAAACCTCCTCACCCTGGAGGAGGCGGTAAGCACTGCCCTGCGAGATAACCGCCAAGTGAAGAATGCCGCCCTGGAGGTCTCGAAATCGGAGCATATGCTGGCCGCGGTGCGCACCCGCCGCTGGCCGAGTTTCGATGTAATTGTGGGAGAGAACTGGCTCCTTAACCCCCCGGAGAATTTCAATGCCCTCGGCGGTGCTCCGGGCGTGCTGCCGATTCCGATTCCGATTACCAGCGCAACGAATCTTGTCTCAAACCGGCAGCCTACTGCCTTAATGACGGGTTTAATGGCCCAGCCTTTGAGCCAGCAATACCGTATCGGCCTGAACATCTCCATGCACGACGTGATGCGGGATATTGCCCGGGAGCAATTGCGGGCCAAACGCCAGAGCGTGGCCAGCGAGGTGAAGCGCCTCTATTACGGGATTCTCCAGACCCAGAGCTCCCTGGAGAGCGTCGAGGAGACCATCCGCTTCCTGCGGGAATTGAACCGGTTGTCCAGCCGCTATCTCAAGGAAAAGACGGTTCTCAAGTCCGAACTCCTGGAGGCCCAGGCCAGACTGGCTCAAGAGGAGCAGCAGCAGATTGTGCTGCATAACCAGCTGGCCACCCAAAAGCAGCAGCTCAACGACCTGATGGGCCGCAATATCCTCACGGAGTTTCGGGTCAATCCGGTACCCGAGGCTACCGCCCAGGAGAACGACCTGGATGGGGCTAGGGCCCGGGCTTTACAGCAGCGTCCGGAGGTCCAGGAATCAAGGCTCAAAGTTAGGCAGGCGGAGTATGACCGCTGGATTAAGCAGTCAGAATATATCCCTGATATCAGCTTCATCGCTTCTTATGCCAGGACCGTGAATCTATCGCCGGTCCCGGAAAATCTGGGCTTTGCCGGGTTTTTGATGACTTGGGAGCCCTTTGATTGGGGTCGCAAGCGCCACGAACTGGCGAGCAAGACCCAAACTGTGGCCCAGACGAAAAATATGAGCCGGGAAACCGAATCCCAGGTGCTCATCGACGTGGACAGCAAATTCCGTAATCTCCAGGCCAGCCGGGGACAGCTTAAGGCAAGCAGGGCCGTCCAGCAAGCGGCGCGGGAAAAGCTTAAGGAAACGATGGACGCTTTCAAGAACGAAGCCGCGCTAATCAAGGACGTGCTCCAAGCCCAGACCCATCTGGCCCAGGCCGACAGCGAATATCAAAAATCTCTGTCCGGCTTCTGGACGGCCAAGGCCGAATTTGAAAAGGCCACGGGGGAAGAGAAATGAGCATGACGCTTTATAAATTTCCAGGGACCGCCCTGCCATGGCTGCTTTTGGCCGTTCTGTTTATCGGATGCGGTCCGGCGGAAAAGCCTGAACCGCCCCCAATCCCCGTGGTAGTCAGCCTCGCTGAGGCCTACCAGGGGAACGGCGAGGTCCGCTATTCCGGCAATATTCTGCCCTACGCCCACGTCGAGCTGGCTTTCAAATCAGGGGGCTATCTCACCAACATTCTCCAGGTCAAGGGCGTAGACGGCAAGATGCGCAACGTCCACGAAGGCGATTACGTGAAAGGGGGCGCCGTATTGGCCCAGGTGCGCCAAAGCGATTACGAGGCCAAGCTGGCGCAGGCCGGCGGCCAGGCTGCCGCGGCCCGGGCTGCGTTGGAGCACGCCAGCCTGGACTTGAAGCGGGCCCGGAATCTGTATGCGGCCAACAGCATGACAAAATCCGACTACGATAAAGCCGTGGCCCGATACGGCGAGGCGATGGGCACCGCGGCCTCAACCGGGGCCCAGGTCAAAGAGGCCCGGATCGCCATGGAGGATACCAAACTCAAGGCCCCCACCGGCTCCCTGGTGCTGAAGCGCAAGGTAGAAGTGGGCGACCTCGTCAACGCCGGCACCGTGGGTTTCATCGTGGCCAACACCGAAAAGGTTAAGGTGGTCTTCGGCATTTCTGACCTGATGCTGAAATATGTAAAGCTGGGGGACCAGTTGGCCGTCACCACTGAGGCGCTGCGGGGTCGTCAATTCCGCGGCCAGGTAACCGCCATCTCGCCCTCGGCCGACCCCAAGAGCCGGGTATTTGATGTGGAGATCACCCTCCCCAACCCTGACCAGGATTTGAAGGTGGGTATGATTGCCGCGGTGGCAGTGGCCACCGGCGAGGCTCCCACAACGGGTACCGTGGTGCCGCTGACTGCCGTGGTGCGCTCCCGGACCAACCCCCAGGGCTACGCCCTATTTGTGGTTGAAGAGAAGGGCGGCAAACAGATCGCCCGTCTGCGGGACAACATCGAATTGGGTGAGGTTTTCGGGAACAAGATCACCGTTGCCAAGGGGGTCAAAGTCGGCGAACCGGTCGTCGTCACCGGCGCCACTTTGGTGACCGATGGGCAGCGGGTGAGGATTATTCCGCCGCCGGAGACGCAAATGTAACTTTGTCTTGTTCGCCATCTTGGGGTGGGAGACGCACCCTCTCCTGGTTCCCAAGCTCTGCTTGGGAACCCCATTAACCGCCAAGCTCCTGCTTGGCACAAAAGATAGAGCGGTGTCGCAGACTGAAGAGAGGCCGGACAGATGCCCAAGCTGAGCTTGGGCAAAAATGCCGTTCCCAAGCCGGAGCTTGGGAACGATAAAAGAATAGCAACTTACCATGGCACACAAGACTGACGACGAATACATCAAAGAGACCCACAACACGGAGCGGTTCTCTGTAGAACACCCACATATTACGTGGGTGCTGCTGATTGCCACACTGATCTGGGGGGTTTACGGGTATACCTCAATGCCGCAGCGCAAGGACCCGGACATTCCGGTGCGCGAGGCCCAGATCATCTGCCCCTGGCCGGGTATGGTCACCGAAAAAGTAGAGCAGTTGATTACCCGCACTATTGAACTGAAGGTGGCCGAAAACGTCCACATCAAAAAAATCGAGTCCACCAGCCGGGTGGGCCTCTCTGTAATCACGGTGGAATTGGATGACAAGGTAACTGACACCGACAAGCAGTTCGACGACATCAAATATCGCCTGGATTCCATCCATAACCTTCCGGAAGGAGCTGGACCCATCCAGTTCTTCAAGGATTACGGCAATACCGCGGCCCTGATGCTCACCGTCGCCAGCCCCAAAGTGAGCGAGGTAGAGATCGCACTTCGCGCCCGGGATATTGAGAAGGCGATTCGTCAGGTGCGGCAACAGGCCCTTACTGGACCTGAAGTGCGCCGAGTCACCCTGGTGGTCGGTTTCCCCATCTCCATTATCCCCCGAATAGTCCATCCGTCCATTGACCAGTTTGCCGCCCATATTCAAAAGGCAGGGCTGGCCCGGGATGTGCTCCTCATCGAAGGGCCGGGATTCGTGGGGATAGACGGCGCCACCACCGCCAGCGACGCCCAAATAATTAATTTTCTGGACCGCTTCATCCGGGAGCGCCTGCGGGCCTCTGAGTTGCACCCTGACGTCTGGGAGCCGGTGCTTATCCGGGACCCGGCCGAGACCGCCACTGTCCTGGCTCAGCACCCCGGCGACAAGTACAGCTACAGGGAGATGGACGACTTCACCAAGCTGATCGAGCGCACCCTGCTGGGTGTAACCGTGGCCCTGGATAAGACCCCCATCGTCACCAAGGTGAGCCGCAGCGGCGTCCTGGACGAGGTGGTGTGGATGGAATACTCCCAGGAACGCCTGGCTTCCTACGGCGGCAACGTCACCAAACTCCCGGATATTTTGACGGCCCGCAACATCGCGGTGCCTGGTGGCGTCGTGGAGGTGGAAGGCAAGGAAGTGACGGTGCAGCCTTCGGGGGAGTTCAAGAGCGAAAAAGAAATCGGCGATGTTATGATGACTGCCACCGCAAGCGGGGTGCCGGTCTATCTCCGGGATGTCGCCGAAATTTATCGGGGATACGAAAGTCCGCCCAGGTTCCTTAATTTCTTCAACTCGCGGGACGCCAAGGGCCAGTGGCAGCGCTCCCGGGCCATTACCGTGGCGGTGCAGATGCGCGCCGGGGAAAAGATCGGCGTGTTCGGCAAGGCTGTGAATGAGGCTCTCGCCGACTTGAAGAATATCCTGCCCGAGGACCTGATAATGGCCCGGACCTCGGACCAGCCCCTGCAGGTCAAAGAAAACATCGACCTTTTTATGAATAGCCTCTATGAGGCCATCGCCCTGGTGGTCCTGGTCTCCTGGATCGGCTTCTGGAGCTGGCGCCTGGCATTGCTGATGTCCATTTCCATCCCCCTGACCCTGGCCATGACTTTCGGGATGATGTATCTTCTGGGGATCGACCTGCAGCAGGTGTCCATCGCCTCGTTGATCATCGCCCTGGGGCTATTGGTGGACGTCCCGGTGGTGGCTGGCGACGCCATCAAACGGGAACTGGGCGCGGGGCAAAATCCTCTGGTTGCGGCCTGGCTCGGACCCACCAAGCTAGGCACCGCCATGATCTTTGCCACCATCACCAATATCGTGGCTTATCTGCCTTTTCTCATGGTCGGCGGCGATACCGGGCGCTTCATTTACAGCCTGCCAATCACCCTGGCCTGCTCGCTGATCGCCTCCCGTATTGTGTCGATGACGTTCATACCTTTGCTGGGGTACTATCTGCTCCGACCGCCCAAGACCCTGGAGGCGCCCATCGCCGAACGCCGCCAGCATGGCTTCCTGGGCGTTTATTACAAGTTCGGGCGCCTGATGATTGCGCATCGCTGGCGTTTTATGGCCGCCTCCGTGCTCTTCCTGGCCCTGGGGGCCATTGCCATGTGGAATCTGCATACCGCCTTTTTTCCTAAGGACCTTTCCTATCTCTCGTATGTGGATGTCTGGCTGCCGGAGGATGCGCCGGTAGCAGCCACGGATGCCACCACGCGCCAGGTCGAAGCCGTCCTCCGGCAGGCAGCAGCGGCATACGGGAAAGAGCATCCCGGACCCGACGGCAAACCCCGGGAGGTGCTGGAGTTCCTTACGTCCTTTGTCGGCGGCGGCGGTCCCCGTTTCTGGTACTCCTTAGCTCCCGAACCCCGGCAGAACAACTACGCCCAGATCATCATTCAGGTGAAAGACAAACATGACACTCATCACCTGGTAGTTCCCCTGCAGCAGGCCCTGTTGGGTGCCATTCCTGGAGCCCGGGTGGACGTCAAGCAACTGGATACCGGCGAGCCCATCAAATTTCCAGTCTCCATCCGGCTCAGCGGTCAAGACGCCCCTACCCTCAGGCGGCTGGCCGCGGAACTTGAAAAAATTTTCCATTCCACACCTTTGGCGGAGCGTTGCCGGAACAATTGGGGTTCGGAAAACCTGGTAGCCCGGCTCCAAGTCGACCCGGACCGGGCGAATCTCGCGGGGGTTACCAATATGGATGTGGCCGCGGCCTCGGCCGTGGGCATGAACGGCTACCAGGTCGGGATTCTCCGGGAAGGCGATGAGCAGATTCCCATCAAGGCGCGTCTGATCATGAGTGAGCGGGCCCGGCTGGCCGATCTTTTTAACCTCTACGTCTATTCCTCTCAAAATTCCAACAAGGTTCCATTAGGGCTGGTTTCCAGCCTGGACTACCGCATGGAGAATGAGAAGATGCAGCGCCGCCAGCAGTTCCGCACCATTGAGGTCAACTGCTTCCCGGCGTCTAGCGTCATGGCCTCCCAGGTGCTGCAAGCCATCGGGCCGCAGTTGGCGAAATTTAAAAAGACACTGCCGCCCGGCTATAAAATGGAGATCGGTGGTGAACAGGAGAAGCAGGATAAAGGCTTCCACGACCTGACCATCGTCCTGCTGATTTCCATTATCTGTATTTACGTAGCCCTGGTGATTCAGTTCAGGAACGCCATCAAACCCTTCATCGTCTTTGCCACCATTCCCTACGGCATGGTGGGGGCACTGATTGCTCTCCTGCTCATGGGGCAGCCCTTCGGCTTCATGGCCTTCCTGGGAATCATCAGCCTGGTGGGGGTGATCATCAGCCACGTCATCGTGCTCTTTGACTTTATTGAAGAGAAGCACGCCGAGGGCGAGCCCCTGGAGGAGGCGTTGCTGGACGCGGGCATCATCCGGCTGCGACCGGTGATGATCACCGTGGGGGCCACCGTCTTAGGCCTCATCCCTCTGGCCCTTCACGGCGGGCCGCTCTGGGAGCCACTATGCTACGCCCAGATCGGCGGCCTGGCAGTGGCTACCTTCATCACCCTGCTCCTGGTGCCGGTGTTTTACAGCATCTTCGTGATGGACTTGAAGATCGTCACCTGGGAACCCCGCCAGAAACCCAAGCTTTAGGTCATGATGCTGAAAGTTCAGTCAACCGCTGCCAACATGATGTTTCTCCGCTGCTATTAACTGCCATATATCGACAACATCCTGAATAACTTCACTTATCTGATATTCTTTTCATACCTATCATTCGAACTGGTCTGGCCATTCTAACAAATACCATCCTTCCTAGCGACTTCTCCCAGACATTCGTTGGCGCTGTCGGTGCTCAGGTCGATGCCGCGAATTTTTGGAATGATTGCGGTGTCTCATCGTCTTTCTCCCCCCTTTTATGTCAGGAGAAGCGTCTTTGATACCCTTGAAAACAGAGTGATGAAAGACTTCCTCCACCGGTGTTCGCATGAAGGGCGTCGGTATAACAAGACCGAAGTGGGGGACGACCCCGGATTGAGACAGTCTGAGAGAGCAATATTAGTTCGCCAATACCTTAACCTTTGCACTGAGCTAACCCGAACGCCCTTCTTAGAGAATGTGTCAGCCCCTCCTCCTGCTCCCAGGCCTAATTACGTACTCCAGAACGACATCCGTTACTTCCAAGCAATTGCACGTCGAGCCAAAAGCGATCCTTTTGATTTACAAACATTTCCGATCAATGCCGCCCGGGCAATTTGCAACGTATTAATGCTAAGAAGGGATGGCGAAAGAGGACTTGATGGAGACAAAGCGCAGCTTTTCGCCAATCGTGCTCTCCAAAGGTTGTTAAATGAGCAGATGAATCATAACTTCAAAATTAATTTCTTCCAACAGATCAGACTTCTATTTTATCTTCTTCGTTACAGAAAAAGTGACCCTTCCTGCTTTGATCCTAAAGTGCCTCAGAGTGTAGCCGTGTTCGAAAAAGCCAAAGAATTCGGCTATAGGTGGTTTTGATTACCAGCCCCCAGGCGATTAAAAGCGGTTTGCAGTAAGAAACTC
>JASEFS010000047.1 GCA_030018495.1 Deltaproteobacteria bacterium
CTTGAGCATCTCCTGAGCCGCTTCGTCCATTGTCAGCTTTTCTAATTCGGCCATACGTGCCTCCTTTTGCACTGTGAGCAAAACTTATCCATAGATAAAATCCTACACGAAATAATGTCAATGTCAAGCCGGTTGGTAACTTATCCTGAAAGGCCTGAAAGATATTGGCGAACTCGGGAAATGGACTCGCTACATTCTTATTCAAATAAAATATGGCATTATATATATGGCGCACATAATTTATCAAATACTATATATTGTATATTCCAAAAAATCCTGAATGCTGCCAATCCAATTCAGGCTGAATTTTGCCGGCTGGGGATCCGTCATCACCTGCGCGGAAAATTCAGAGTTGCTTTATTTGGAATCAGGCGGCAGGCGTACGATGCGGAAGCCGATAAAGCCGTCGGCATTTTGGGGAGCGGCGAAGCGCCGGGCGGCGCAACGCAGCTCCCGGGCCCGGGAGTACCAGGAGCCGCCTTTGAGCACCCGGGCTTCAGGGTTGGTATAAGGGCCGCGCTCGCCCTCGGCAAAGAAGTGGTCCAGACACCATTCCGCAGCGTTGCCCGCCATATCATAGAGGCCGAAGCCGTTGGGCGGAAATGAAGCCACCGGCGCGGTCAGGCGGAAGCCGTCGTCGTCAAAATCATTAGGGTAGTAGTTCGCCCGGTAGATGCCGCCGGCGTCCGGAGCTTCCCGCCCCCAGGGATAAGGTTCGCTGACAAGGCCGCCCCGGGCTGCGGCTTCCCACTCTTTCTCGTAGGGAAGGCGGTGGGTGATGCCGGTGAGCCTGGTGAGCCAGTCCGCAAAAGCCGCGGCATCGAACCAGGTGACGCCCACCACCGGCTGGTTCGGGGCGTTAAGATTCTTGTCGCGCCAGTACAAGGGCGGCCGGCGGCCGGTATCTTTAAGAAAGCGCCTGTACTGGGCATTGGTGATTTCCGTCTCGGAAAGGTAAAAACGCGCCAGCTTGACCTGATACGGAGTGGGTTCATCGGCATAACGGCCCGGCTCATTGGGGGGGCTGCCGATGAAGTAGGCCCCGCCGGGGATGAGGCGGAAGCGGATGCCCTGGGATTCCAGCACTTCCTGGGAGAAAGCCGCCCCGGGAACGGCGGTGAGAATGCCCAGCACTATAAAGAGTCGCCAAAACATTTTGCTCAAATTAGCTGTTTTCCCTCGAAATTAACGAAAAAAAACCGCAGGCTCAAGCCTGCGGCTACATTTTAACTTATCCCGGCCGCCAGGAAGCCAAAAAGTTGATAGCCGCTGCTCCTATCCGAATGCCGCTTCCTCGGAAGGGCCCCAGACCCTTAATTTAAGCCGGAAAGATAAGTTACCAGGACCTGCAATTCCTCCGGCTTGAGTTGGGCAAAGCTGGGCATGCGGCCCCGAGGGGAGACAATCTGTTTCCGGATTGCCTCAGGACTCCGGCGGGCCCCCACCCCGTCCCAAGCCGGGGCCTTATCGCCGCCTTTGCCTTGGAGAGAGTGGCAACTCAAACAGCCCAAGCGGTTGATCAGTTCCTCCGCCGCGGGCCGGGCCGCGGCCGGGATTGCCGACAGTTGCACCAGCAAAGCCAATGCCGCCAGAAAAGCCGCAGTTCTCATGTTTGCTTCTCTCCTTCAGCAATCAGTTTCTTGATTTCCTCTTTCTCCGGATGCTGGGGATTCACTTCCAGGGCCTTTTTAAAAAGCGGCGCGGCCTTGGCCTTCTCCCCTATGAAATAATAGGTGGCGCCTAAATTGATCAAGGCTATCCAGTAGTTGGGGTCCAGGTCGACGGCCTTCTGAAACGCGGCAATTTCCTTGTCCTTGAGTTCCTGATTGCGCACCTGGTTGTACTTGAAACGGTAGCCCATGCCCAGCATGTTGTAAGCCACCGCGCTCTTGGGGTACAGCTCCACAGACTTGTTAAAACTGGCGATGGCCGCGTCGTATTCCTGCTTTTGAAACTCGGCCATACCCTTTTCCAGCCATTCCTGGGCTTGCTTCTCCTGGCCCGGGGAGGATTTCTCTCCGGAAGCTCCGCAAGCCGCCAGGCCCAAACAGCACATCACCGTGAGAAAAAACCAGATACGCTTCATGACCGCTCCTTTTAAATTTTAGGTTGGCACTTGACCTTGCCGGTCCGAGGCTTCCTGCAGCGGAGCGAGGGAATGTCCCACCATGATGCAGTCTTTGCCTGACTCTTTGCAGCGGAACATGGCCCGGTCGGCAATGAGAAGCAGGCTTTCTTTATCCTTGGCGTCTTGCGGCATGGTGGCGATTCCGTAGCTGGCGGTGACCCGGACGTTGACGCCTTCCTCGGCCAGAAACCGGGTGCTGTTCAATTTCCGGCGCAGCGCCTGGACCACATTGAGGGCCTGTTCCTGGTTCTGGTGAGGCAGCAGCACGATGAATTCATCGCCGCCGTAGCGCACCAGACTGTCCTCGGGTCCCAATACCGAATGGAGCACCCGGGCTACTTCTGACAAGACCTTGCTTCCCCTCAGATGGCCCTGGGAATCGACGATGGCCTTGAAATTATCCAAGTCCAGAAACACCACGGACAGCTCCCCGCCATGATTGATGATGTCCCTGATAAACTGGTCGAGCTTGGCGCTGAGGTACCGGGTGTTGTAAAAACCGGTCACTTCGTCGATAAAGGTACGGGCCTGAAGCTTTTGCATATTCCTGACGTTGTCCACCGCAATGGCCACGTAGTCCGCCAGGATATTCAGCAGAGGCAGATATTTTTCCCGGAAAAAGTCCTGGTTTTCAATATTCACCACTTCGAAGACGCCCACCACTTCCCCCCGCAGATGCAGCGGCAGGGCGATGATAGAGCGCGTCTCAAACCCGGTGACCTCATCCACCTTGGGGCTGAAGCGCGGGTTTTTCCGGGCGTCTGCTATGAACGCGGGCTTGCCGGTCTGGGCCACAACCCCGGCGATGCCTTCCCCCATCTTGAGCCGGATGCCCTTCAACCTTTCCGGGTCAAGGCCCACGGTGACCGCGAAATAGAGGTCGCCGGTCTTTTGATCACGAAGGAGCAGGGACCAGTTGCTGGCAGGAATGAGGATGCTGATGCGTTCCAACACCGCCTTGAGGAGGGTTTCCATATCATAAGCGCTTACCAGGGCCTTGGAAAACTCGATGCAGGCCAGAATGCGCTCCACCGTGCCCAAATCGCTTAAGTGCGCCTGAAAATCCTTTTTTTCGTTCATGAACGCCCTCATGAGATAATAAGTTTCCAAAGAGGAGATAGCAAGGAATTTGTAAGGCGCTGGACTTCCGCGCGCCGCCGGCATTGTCCCCCAAGCTTGCCGTTCTTATAGTAATAAAAGAGTGCCGGTTGTTCAGTGTTTGATGCGAATGAGAAAGGAGGCGTTAAATGGCTCAAAAGATGCTGATCGCGCTGGATAGTTCTGAGGGGGCCTGGCACGCCGTGGAGTATGTAGGGCGGACCTTTGGCAGGACCCCGGAAGTGGAAGTCATCCTGGGACATATTCTCTCCGGTCTGCCGCCCGCTTTTTGGGATGACGGGCATATTTTGGACGACAAGGAGCGGGAGCAACGGGAACAGCGGAAAGCCAGGTGGCAGGCGGAACAGGAAAAGCAATGGCATGGCCTAGTGGACAAGGCCAAGGCCCGCCTGACCGCGGCCGGCTTCCCGGCGGACAAGGTTTCGAGCCTGTTTAAACCCAAATATTACGATGTGGCGGAAGACCTGGTCAGCGAGGCTTTGGCTCAGGGATGCGACACCATCGTTATGGGCCGCCGCGGCCTGGGCACCGCGAAATCCCTGGTTCTGGGTTCGGTGACCAACAAGGTGGTGCAAAACTCCCGGGGCCTGGCGGTGATCATTGTAACGTAGCCGAATATTGCAAAAGCAAACGGGGCGACCCCGTGTCGCCCCTGCCTGGTTTTAGAAAGAACAATTCAGTGTTCCGCGGTTTTCCTAAATGCTGCCTCAGTCCTTTTTAAAATTAATGGCAATATGGTTGTCGTTGAGAATGCGGGCCAGGGTGAATTCCTTCTCCACTTCCTCAGCACTGATGAGGATGCCTTTATCGGTGAGTTCCTTGGCGGCCAGCTCCGGGGCATGGCCGGCGAACAGGCGGCGGAGCACCTGGTGCATGGTGGCCGAGGACACATTGCCCCGCTCCGGCACCTGCCGGGGTTCGTCATTTTTTATCCGGCTGAAAGAAAACTCCACCCGGTAGTCTCCGGCCCGGCTGGAGAATTTGACCACCTGTTCCTCCGGGGCGCCTTCGTTCAGGATTTCCTGAGGCACATACCGGTTAATGATGCGGTCGGTCTGGTTCTGCTGGGCCAGGTAAAGGATGGAAACCACATCATAATGGTCCAGGGGGCGCTGCTCGTCTTGTTCCACTCTGGAGGTGCCGAACTTTCGGAAGCGGTATTCAGGGGCCCCCGGATGCCGGTTAGCTATCAGGTCCACCCCGACGGTGCCGATGGAACAGGATAAATTTATCTGATTCTCATCCTGGATGGGAACGCCGTAGCTCCGCAGTTTATCCAGGATCAAGCCATGCCGGTGGCCGCATAACAGCCGGCGGATAAGGGCCTGCATCAGGTGTGGGCTGGCCTGATACTTGGGGGAAAGGGCCAGGGAGGCCAGGCTTTCCACGGTCATCTCAACGTAATAATTTTCCAGGTTTAGAAGAAAGTTAAGCTTGCCGTCCATGGTGCCGCCGGGGCTGTACCGGCCCCAGACGCCCTTCCAATCATGTTCCTTCAAGAGGCCCAAAACAGTAATGAGGTCATAAGAATCCAGGTCGCGTCCTTCCGTTTCTTCCACCATACTTTTGGCTGGCATGGGGACCTCCTCTCTGGCGCGTAAAGCCGCTTTCCCGCGGGGACTCCAAAGTATGGGAACCCCGCTCCGGTCGTTATTAAACATAAGCACTCCTTTTTGGGAGCGCAATCGGCGGAAAACGGGAAACGACTTCAGCGGACGGCGGCTTTGGGAGGCGCGCCTGACATTGCCCCGAGCCGGGCTTCCATTTCGGCCACAGCATCCAGGAAATCCTGGGGCGCGTTGGCCGCCAGGCTTTTAAAGAGGACCCGCTGCGGATCCAAACCCACCTCGGCCAGATAGGTTTGCACCTGTTCCACCCGCCACCGGGCGAATTCATTGCCGTGGCGGGACTTGCAATTGTCCGGATGGCAGGCCAGCACCATTACGGCTTTGGAGCCATAAACCACGGCCCTGAGCAGATAATCGACGTCGATCTTGCCGGCGCAGGGCATTTTGATGGCCGTAAGCCCCGGAGGAATATCGGCGTGCTTGAGCTTGAGGGCCGCCTGATAGGCCTCCCAGGCGGAGTTCCGGCACAGGAAGGCCACGATGCGGGGGGATAACTGCGGGTCAAAGGACTCAAAGAGGGCGGTCACCTGGTCATCGGTATAATTGCGGATCTGGATGGCCTCCTGGGGGCACTCGCTGGCGCACGTACCGCATCCCTGGCAGGCTATTTCCTCAATGCGGGCCCGGTTGTCGTAAGTGATGGCCCTATGGGGGCAGACGCGGTAACAGGTCAGGCACAAAACGCAGAGGCCCCGGTCCACCACAGCCCGGCCTTGGGGCACATGGGCCGCTCCTTGGCCCAGGAGCTTTTGCACTTCAGCGACAGCGGCCTCTACATCCATGAGGGCTTGGTCCAGCCCCATAACGCCCCGGCCCGGCCCGGCGCTATAGATGCCGCGCCGCCAAGTGGCCACCGGCGTTAGATGCACATTATCGCCTTGAAGAAAACCGCGGGGGTTCAGGGGGATTTCCAGAACTTTCGCCAGAGCGGCGTTAGCCGCTGCGGCGCAGTAAATTTCTTCCAACCCCGCCGCCTCCACGGACAGCTTGACAGGCCGCCGCAAAACGGGTTCCACAAAGGAGACGGTCAGCCCCGTTCCGCCATCGGCGGGCGCAATTTCCGGCATGTCGGGCAACTTAAAGACAATGAGGCCGTTTTCCTGGGCCGCTTCCAGCGCCGCTTCGAGCCCCGGCGCGGCCACCCGGGCCTGGCCCAGGAAAAGATAAACCTGCAGGTTTGCCTGCTTCAGCAGTTGAGCGGCCGCAGCCAAAACCCGGCGCAGCCCCGGAGGGCTGCTTTCCGGAGAAAACCCTGCCAGCAATGCGACGGTTCCGCCTTCTTCAGGGGCAAAGCTTGTCGGTTCCCCCTTCTCGAGCAGGCGTTCCACCTCCGTCAGCGAAATCAGGCGGGGATGAGCGGGGAGGCCGAAGGCCTGGTGATGGCTGTCAATTTCCAATTCCGGGGCCAGGATCACCGCTCCCGCAGTTTCCTCAAGAACTTCCCGGGCCAGCTCCAGACGCACGGTGAAATTGCCGGCTGCGCCCTCCACTGCCAGGAGCGAAACCTCTGTAAGAACCCGGATATTGTCTGTGCTCAGAACCTCTCCGACCAGCGCCGCCAGCCCGGCTGACACCGGCAAGTGTGGCACTTCAGGGTCCAAAGGATGCAACTCCGGTTTGGGACCGGCCAGGGTCACGGGGTACCCCGACGCGGCAAGCTCCTGGGCCGCCTTGAGGGCCGCAAAGGAATCACCCCAGACCAGAACCCGGGTGCTCACCGGCACTTCCTCCGGATGAATGGGGAAAGCTCGGGTGACATGGGCCGCGGCCAGCCGGATCAACTCCAGGCCCTTAAGGCGGCGGCTTTTCTTGTCGCGTTGTTCCAGCGCCGGCTGAAGATCAACTACGGACAGCCGCTCGGGATTACACTGAAAGGTGCGCCGTAAAATTCGCAAGGTAGCGGCGGCGCGGCTCTCCGGATCCGTGCTGGCGATTACTACGGGACGTCGATGCCCTTTTCCCAGGAAGCGGCGCAGCCGGTCTTGCTGCTCCTCCTCGGGCAGAGCGGGGTCCAACAGGAGAATGCGGGTCTTGGGGAAGCCGCCCACCGCCAAGGCGAACTCATGCGGGTCCAATCCCGCCGCGGCTAATTCCGGGCCGTGAGCGATAATAATTTCCAGGGGACGGAGAATACTCATACTAAGGCCTTGATATACTCGTGGACTTCTCTGGCCGCGGCCGCGGCCTGGGAGATGCACTCCGCAATGGAGCGGGGGCCCTCTGCGGTGCCGGCCAGAAAAACCCCGGGCTGGGTGGTCCCGGTGCGGTGTTCGCCGTCCAGGGACTGAAAAAATCCCTCAGGCGTCAACGTGAGGTCCAGCATTTCGGCCAGATCGGGGTTGTCCTTGCCGGGGCTGATGCCCACTGCCAGCACCACCAGGTCAAATTCCCTGGACACGGGCTGGTCCGTGGATTCATCCAGATAGCGCGCGATGAGAGAACCTTCGGGAGATGCCTGCAGGCCTCCCGGCATGGCCCGGACCAGGTGCACCGCCTGGCAGGCCTCCGCCTGGAAACCGGCCGGGTCCGCGCCGATACTTTGAATATCCATATAAAAGGTGACCGCTTCCACTTCCGGGTGATGGTGTCTGATCAATTTAGCCAACCTAAGGCCGTAGGCGCAACAGACCCGCGAGCAGTACGGGTGAAGCCGGTCCCGGCTGCCCACGCATTGGATGAAGCCGAGGCGGCGGGCCGGCTGCCCGTCGGGCCTGGTCAAGTCCTCACCCAGCCGGAGTTTTTCTTCCAGCTCCCGGCCGGTTATTACCTGGAGCAGACGGCCGTAACCATAATGCGGCCGGCTGGCCGGATCAGCAGGCTGATAGCCGGTGGCCACGATCACGGCTGAGGCCTCGAGCTCAAAGGCTGAGTCTTCCCTGGTCAAGTCAATGGCCTTGGCCGGGCACATGCGCTGACAGCCCTGCAACAGGCATTCGTGCGACAGCAGGCAGCCTTCGGGGTCGATGAAATAGCGGGGGTGCTGCGTTGCGGAGGCGGCCACCAGGACCGCGCCCTTGTCTATGGACGGGCATTCATCGTAGCAGATGCCGCAATCAATGCAGCGGGTCGGATCAATGATGTCCGGCTTACTTTTGAAAGCCAGCCTGAAATGGCCGTTGCCGCGCTCGGCGTGCGTGAGTTCCGTGTGGGGGTAAAGCGCTATATCGGGGGCCTGGAACAGCTCCCGCAGCCGCTGGTCCACCAGGCAGGCGCCGCATTTCTGGCACTTGTCCGTGGCCTTGCAGCAGAAATGGGCCGCGTGTCCCCCGAAAAATGGAGATTTCTCTATAAGGGCGGCCTCATGCCCCAATTTGGCCAGTTCCAGGGCCGCACTGATGCCGGCGATGCCGCCGCCCAGGATGACCACCGGATGTTTTGGAGAGTTCATTTGCTTCACTTACTTTTCAACTTTGTTCGGCAGCTTTAAGGTTCCCCGAATCATATCGACCATGGTTTGGGGCGGAGCCACGGCAGGACACAGAAGCTCATGCAAACCATCCATAAACTGCCGCTTATCCACCGGTTGGTGGGTTCCCATGACCAGCTTGAGGTTGGGATATGCTTCCTGAATTATTTCCGAGTATTTTTTCAAAAACGGGCACACCGCGGTCATGCAAAAGGAAAAGTGCAGGGCATCGATCTTAAATTCCGCCACTGATCTCACCCGTCTCAAAATTTTGTCCGGAGCCGCGCTAGTCGGGCAGCCTGCACAGCTTATCAGACCCACCAGGTCCAGTGGCTCGTCCTGGGGGTAGCGTTCAAAAAAACCCCGCCGCTTTCTCATATCACCCAGGCACACCACCGCGGCGCAGTTGACTTCCTGGGTGCAGTTGGAACAAGTAATTATGCCGATGCGCGCCATAACTCAGATATTCTCCCGGCAACCGCGCAGGCTTCAGCCTGCGTCGAGGTTCCTATTTTTTTCCGAAGCGCCTCGGTACCGTCAACACATACCCGCGACTTCCAAAATTTTACCAAGTAAATCAGGCCGGCCCTCGGCCTTGAGATAGATGCCATCCGCCAGCTTCTCATCTTTAATGCGCCCGACCAAGTTCCCCGCCAGCTCCGCTCCGGCCTGAAAAAAATCGTTCCCGTCCTTGCCCTCAAATCGAGCCAGCAAGTCCGGCGGGATGGCATAAACTTTACGCCATTCGCCGGTTTTCGCCTGGGCCGCCTCCTCCGGTGACAAGACTTTGACCGCGGCTAACAATTTGGCGGCCGAAGCAGTGGTCTGCTGTCGGAAACTCTTGAGCTTTTCCAGATCAAAAACCGGTGGGGTGATGAAGAATTGTGCGCCCGCGGCCAGCTTTTTCTCAAATTTGACCAACTGCGGACCCCAGGGTTCAGCCTCGGGGATCACCACCGCGCCCAGAAAAAACGAGGGGCTGCCGTCCAGCGCCTGCCCCGTGCTGTCCCGGCCGGCCATCAGGCCTCCGGCTATTTGCAGAAGTTGAACACTGTCCGCGTCGTAAACCGGTTTGGCGTCCGGGTGGTCCCCCAGGGTGACGTAATCGCCGCTCACCAGGAGCAGGTTTTCAATACCCAGGGCCGCCGCGCCCAGAAGTTCGCTTTCCAGCGCCAACCGGTTTTTGTCCCGGCAGGCGAGATGGAGGAGCGCCTCGCCTCCCGCCTCCTGAACCAACCGGCAACATGCCAGAGCCGACAGGCGCATCCTGGCATGTTCATTGTCAGGCACACTGAAAGCCTGGACCTTGCCCTTAAGGGACGCAACCGGGGCCAGCATGGCTGCCACGCTGATCCCTTTGGGGGGCGTCAATTCCGCCACCACAGCAAAATTATTCAACGCCAATGCCTCGGACAGTTTACTCATCGACGCCGTATCTCCTCCTGTAGGCCGGATGTATCACCGTGCCCGGCGTAGTGCCCCGGGAGTGCGGGTGCAGCGGCACAATCTCTTTAAGATTATCCAGGCGGCCCTCCAACTCCAGGCGCTGGTAAATTTTGCTCCAGGCGCAATCCTTTTGAAGGTCCACCTCGCATTTGCCGTTCAAGGTGCCGCCGCAGGGGCCGTTTAAGAGGCCCTTGGGGCACATGGTCACCGGGCAGATGCCGCCGGTGAGGCCCAGGTAGCAGCGGCGGCAGGCCCGGCAGCGCTCGGTATAATAGCCCACGGCGTTGTTGACCCCGATGAAGGTGGTGTCCACCGCCGGGAAAATGGGCTTGAAGTGGCACATATGGGCCAGAAACTGCACCCCGGCCCCGCAGGCCATGGAAATTATGGCGTCAAAGTCCGCCACGAAGTCGCACAGCGGCTCCAGGAACTCCAGATCGCACTGGCGCTCGACGGTGATTTCCCCCACTTCGATGCGGCGGTGCTTAAGGCCCGCGGCCAGCTTGAGTTGTGAGGCCAGCAGCCCCACCTCTTTTTCGCCTCCTGCCAGACAGACGGCCACACAGGTGCCGCAGCCCACTATCAGGATCTTGTCATAAGGGGCCACAGCCGCGGCAATTTCTTTAAAAGGTTTGCGTTCTGCGATAATCATGCTTCCACCGTTGACTCGGAGCTCTCCAAAACGTCGGCCGGATGGCCATGGGGCTGCTTCAGGGGATTGGGCCCTAATGCGCGCACCCGTTCGGTCATTTCCGTGACTGCGGCCACCCACTTGGGTGCGTCCGACGCAGCAATTTCGTACATCTCCAAACGCCCGCGCCCCAGCCCGATTTCATCCAGCAGGTGCTGGGCGTACTCAACCCGCTCTCTTGCTCTCAGATTTCCTTCCAGGAAATGGCAGCTGCCGGCCTCTCAGCCACCCACCAGCAACCCGTCGGCTCCTGCCTCAAAAGCTTTGAGAATGTGCAGCAGGTCGATGCGCCCGGTGCAGAGATACTTGACGATGCGGACGCTGTCCGGATACTGCATCCGGGCCGAGCCGGCCATATCCGCGGCCGTATAGGTGCAGTAGGTGCAGACATAAGCTAGGATTTTGGGAATAAAGTCCATCTTAGCTGTGCTCCAGTTATAAGTTTCACGCTCTGCGCTTTAAGCTTTAAGCTTTAAGCTTTAAGCCATAGGCTTTAGGCTTAGAGCCTCCTCACGATGCCGCCAGTTCCTCCGGCTCAATGGCGCAAATTTTGGAAATAAACTGCCGGTCCCGGTTGTGCATTACTTCGATGGCCTTGCGCGGACAGGCGCTGGCGCAATTGCCGCAACCCTGGCACGCGGCCGGGTCGATTTGAACAACGCCTTCTTTCTGGTTGACCCGGGGCACGCCGAACGGGCAGGTGCGCAAGCAGGTCAGACAGACAACGCAACGCTTGGGATCCACGCAGGCCACGGCGCCGCCCGCGAACATCTCCTTCTGGGCCAGGATGCCGATGGCCCGGGCCGCGGCCCCTTGAGCCTGGGCGATGCTCTCTTCAAAAAACTTGGGGCTGTGGGCCAGTCCGCACAAGAAAATGCCGCTCGAGGCAAAATCCAGGGGCCGCAGCTTCAGGTGCGCTTCCATAAAAAACCCGTCCGCGTCGAAGGGGACTTTGAAGACCTTGGCGATTTCGGCGCTTAATGGATGCGGCCGGATGGCGGCAGACAGCACCAGGTAATCAGCCTGAAGTTTGATGGGCATCTTGAGATTCTGGTCAAAGACCGTGACAGTCAGCCCCCGGTCCGCGGCGTTCACCTCCGGCCGGCGCTCCGGCTCATAGCGGATGAACCGCACCCCTGATTCCCGCGCCTTTTTATAATAAATTTCTTTCAGACCATAGGTGCGGATATCCCGGTATAGGACAAAGACCTTGGCCTGCGGGTTGATTTCCTTAATGCGCAGCGCATTTTTAACCGCTTCGCCGCAGCACACCCGGCTGCAGTATGGGTGCTCGGGATCGCGGGAGCCCACGCATTGGATCATGACAAAGGTGGGGGCCCCGGCCGCGGCTTCCGGCTGGTCGGCCAGCAGGCTTTCCAGTTCCATCTGGGTGAGAACCCGCTCATGCCGGCCATAGAGATACTCCGTGGGCTTGTATTCCACGCCGCCGGTGGCGATGACTGCGGCGCCGTACTGCAGTTCGCGTTTTTCATTAGGATATTCCAGCGTGCTGCGGAACTTGCCGATATGCCCCGAGAAGCTGGTCACCCGGGTGTTGGGCCACCAACGGATGCGAGGATGCCGGTCCACGCGCTCCACCAGGCGATCAATAAAGGGCTGCATCTCATAGCCTTCCAGGGTGTAGCGCTGCCGGTGGGCCAGTCCGCCGAACGCGAACCTCTCCTCTAACGCGGCCAGATGCACCTGGTAGCCGGCGTCCGCAATAGTCAGGGCGGCGTTCAGGGCCGCCAGGCCGTTGCCCACCACCAGGGCGCTCTGATTCACCGTAAAGGGCAGTTCTTTTAAAGGCTCCAGCACCGCGGCCCGGGCCACTGCCATCTTCACCAGTTCCTTGGCTTTTTCCGTGGCCTTGGCTGGATCAGCCTGGTGCACCCAGGAATCCTGGTCCCGGATGTTCGCCATTTCAAAAAGATATTTATTCAGGCCGGCCTTCCTCAAATTGTCCTGAAACAACGGCTCATGCGTGCGGGGGCTGCAGGAGGCCACCACCACCCGGTTAAGGCCCTGCTCCCTAATCACTATCCGCATCTTCTCCAGGGAGTCCGTGGCGCAGGTAAAGGTGAGGTGGTCCGCATAGACCACATGGGGGAGCGTCCGGGCGTACTGGCTTACCGCGGCCACATCGATCACCCCGGCGATATTGATGCCGCAGTGGCACACAAACACCCCGACCCTGGGTTCTTCCTGGCGGATATCCAGCTCCGGCGGGTATTCCGGCGTGGTCAGCATGGTGCCTTTGGCTTCTGACAAGAGCGCCGCGGCGGCCGCCGCCGCGGCCGAGGCCTGGCCTACAGTCTCAGGAATGTCTTTGGGGGATTGATAGACGCCGCAGGTGAAAACGCCTTCCCGGCTGGTGGATACCAATTGGAACGGGGGATTTTTGACAAACCCGTAAGTATCCGTCTCGATGTCGCACGCCGCCGCCAGCTTTTTCGTAGCCGGGTGAGGGTTTAAGCCCACGGAAAGGACCACCAGATCGAACTCCTCCGCCTGGATGCGCCCCTCCTCATCCACATAGCTGATTTCCAGATTATGACTGCGGGGGTCCTGCGTGACCCGAGACGGCATGGCGCGGATAAAGCGCACCCCGTGGTTGTCCCGAGCGCGTTCGTAGTAGCGGTCGAAGCCCTTGCCTTGGGCCCGGAAGTCGATGAAAAAGATGGTAGGCTTTACCTCGGGGTCGTGCTCCTTGGCGATAATGGCCTGCTTGGCGGCATACATGCAGCACACATACGAGCAGTATTCCCGTTTGAGGCTGGCATCCCTGGAGCCCACGCACTGAATCCAGGCGATGCGCCTCGGTTCCGCGCCGTCGCTGGGGCGGCGCACATGCCCGGCGCAGGGGCCCGTAGCAGAGAGCAGGCGCTCGAATTCCAGAGAGGTGACCACGTTGGGATAGCGGCCGTAGCCGTATTCCGCCTTCTTTTTGGCGTCAAAAATCCGAAAACCGGGTGACAAGATGACAGCGCCCACCTCCAATTGCAAGGTTTGGGGCTGCTGCTTATGGTCGATGGCTCCGGCTTCACAGGCGATGACGCACTGCATGCATTCGGAGCACACGCCGCAGTTGATGCAGCGGG
>JASEFS010000011.1 GCA_030018495.1 Deltaproteobacteria bacterium
TAGAGGACATTTCAAAACCCCCTCACCTCAATCCTCTCCCCCATTGTATGGGGGAGAGGAGAAAAAAAGATGATCCAGGAATTTTTCATTAGAAGCCGTGCAGTCTGCTGTTATCTTGAATTTCGCCTTATCCCGGCGATTTTTTCCTTCTCCCCTCTGGGGAGAGGGCAGGGTGAGGGGAAGTAAAATGACCAATCTTCTCTGCACACGAGGTTTTAAACCGTTTCTAGAAGACATTAGGCCTTGCAGTTCTCTAAGGTTTTAAAATAGCTTCTAAATTTCGCCGAAAACCAAAAACCAAAAACCGCATTAAAAAGATTTGCCGATGGCCTTGTCCAGTTGCGCCTCGAAGACCCGGTAATTGAACAGGGCCCGCACCAGATCGAGGTCGGCTTGGGCGAATTGCACCTGGGCATCCGTCACTTCAATGATGTCCCCCACCCCGGCCCGGTAGCGACCCCAGGCCAGGCGCAGATTTTCCGCGGCTGATTCTTTGGCCTTGATCCTTGCTTTGATGACCTCCCAGGCCGATTTGACGTCCAGGTAGCTCTGTTCCACTTCCCGGATCACCGCTAAAGCCAGGGAATCGCCGCTGGCTTCGGAGGACCTGAGCTGAGCCCTGGCCTGGCGCACCGAGTGATAGGTGCTGAGGCCTTCGAACAGGGGAAAGGTCATCCCGGCCCCCACCCACCAGTCGTCATTCAGGGGGTGCTCGTTTCCCTGCCAGCCGTACGCGGCCGTCGACGAAAAAGTGGGGAAATAACCGGCTCTGGCCACCTTAATGCCGGCCTTGTCGGCTTCCTGCTGGTAAAGGTTCTGACGAATCTCCGGGCGCTGGCTCAGGGCTCTTTTTTTGAGGTCTTCCAGGGACATCTCTTTGGGAGTGACTTCCAGGATATCCTGGACGTCTTTGTATGGCCAGGTTTTCAAGCCCAGCACCGTCATCAGGGCCACCCGGGAGACGTCCGCCAGGTTTTTGGCCCGGATCAGCTCCGCCTCGGCATTAGCCAGGTTGGCCTCGGCCTTGGTGACGTCGATCTTGGCCCGCAAGCCTACCTTGTAAAAGCCCTTGGCCTGCTTGAGAAGCTCCTGATTCTGGCGCACGTTTTCTTCCGCCACTTTTATGGCCCTTTGGGAGGCCAGGTATTCAAAATACCTGGAGCGGGTGTCCAGGACGACCTGCTGGCGGGTATTGGCATAGTCCTCTCCCGCTTGCTTGTAGCCCGCCCTGGATTGCGCCACCTGCCCGGAGGTTCTGCCGAAATCATAAAGGAGTTGGTTGGCGGAAAACCGGTAAATAAAAAAATCGGTGGCCTTGCGCTCTAAAGAAGTGGGAATGCTTACCGTACCCGGAGCAGTTATGGAAACCTCTCCGGCCCGGCCCCGGGAGAAGGCGTTGCCGTAAAAATAGTCGCCGGTGAACCTGACCTGGGGAAAATAACCGGCCCTGGAGACCCCGATCTGTTCCTTGGCCGCCTGCATCCGCTCTTTGGACTGGGTTACTGCCGGGTTTTGCTTCAAGGCCGCCTGGACGGCTTCTTCGAGAGTGAGTTGGTTTTTAGCTTCCTCGGCCGGAACCGTTCCGGCCAGACAAAAAATCCCTATGAAGACAACAGGACAGCAGAATCTTTTCAAGGCCCTTTTCGCCAGGGGGAAGGATTCCCCTCCTGAAACGTCTTTTAATGGCTTGGCCATGTAAGGCTCCCCATTGACTCGGGCGTTTTGGGCTTCAGCCCTCAACCATAAGGATTTGAGATAACGAAAGCACATAGTTATGATTCCGGCAAGCCCTAATCAGGATTTTCCCTCGCACCATTGCGGCTTGCGGCGGTGAAAGTCCGTTGCCTGTTCAAAGGCGTGGGCCGCCTGGAGGATGACAGGCTCGCCGAAAGGAGGTCCCAAAATTTGCAAACCGATGGGCAGGTCCTCCCGGCTGAAGCCGCAGGGCACGGAAACCGCCGGGATGCCGGCCAGATTCACGGAAATGGTGAAAATGTCCGAAAGGTACATGGTCAGGGGGTCGGCCACCATCTCTCCCAGCCGGGGGGCCGGCGTCGGGGCCACCGGCGCGGCCAGCACCGCGCATTTTTCAAAAGCAGCTTCGAAGTCCCGCCGGATGAGTGTGCGCACCTGGGAGGCCTTGCGGTAGTAGGCATCGTAATAGCCCGCGGACAAGGCATAGGTCCCCAGCATGACGCGCCGCCTGACCTCCGGCCCGAACCCCTGGGTGCGGGTGTTGGCATACATCTCCAGGAGATTGGCGCCCGGCACCCGGAGGCCGTATTTCACCCCGTCATAGCGGGCCAGATTGGAGGATGCCTCCGCGGGGGCGATGACGTAGTACGCGGCCACGGCGTACTCGGTGTGGGGCAGACTGACCTCAACCATCTCTGCGCCCAGGCCTTCCAGGGTGAGCAGGGCGTTTTTGACCGCGGTCTCCACGTCTGCGTTTAGACCTTGGCCGAAATATTCCTTGGGAACCCCGACTTTCAGCCCTTTGATATCCCGGCCCAGGGTTTCCAGATAATCGGGCGCGGGCACCGGCGCGGAAGTGGAGTCTTTGTTGTCATAACCGGCGATGGCATTCATGAGCAGGGCCGCGTCCCGCACTTCCTTGGCGATTGGTCCGATCTGGTCCAGAGAGGAAGCATAGGCCACCAGCCCGTAGCGGGACACCCGCCCGTAGGTGGGCTTCAAGCCCACCACGCCGCAATGGGACGCGGGCTGGCGGATGGAGCCGCCGGTGTCCGAACCTAAGGACGCGAGGCACAGGTCCGCGGCCACGGCCGCGGCCGAACCGCCGCTGGAGCCGCCGGTGATGCATTCCCGGTTCCAGGGGTTGCGGCTGGGGCCGAAGGCCGAGTTTTCCGTGGAGGAGCCCATGGCAAATTCGTCCATGTTGACCTTGCCCAAAATCACCGCGCCTTCCTCCCGCAACCGGGCGCACACCGTGGCGTCATATGGCGGCAAGTAATTCTCCAGGATGCGGGAGCCGCAGGTGGTGCGCAAGCCGCAGGTCGCCAAGAGGTCTTTGATGGCCAGGGGGATGCCGGTAAGCGGCCCGGCCTCGCCTTTGCCCAAGCGGGCTTCGGCCAGCTTCGCCTGGGCCAAAGCCCCGGCCTCGTCCACTGTAATGTAGGCGTTTATCTCCTCGTTCAGAGCGGCTATACGGTGAAGCAGGCTTTCGGTAACCTCCACCGGCGACACCTGCCGTTGGGACAGGAGCGGTGAAAGCTCGCTGATGCTCAGGCGATGCAACTCTTTCATGCGCTTTCCCCTCAGATCACCCGGGGCACCACGAAGGCCCCTTCTTCGCGCTCGGGAGCATTGGCCAGGCTCTCGTCTCTATCCAGGGACGGCTGGACTTCATCTTCCCGGAACGCGTTGGACAAGGGGATGACATGGGCCAAGGGGGGCACCCCCTCGGTGTCCACTTCCTGCAATTTGGCCACATAAGCCAGAATATCGTTCAACTGCCGGGTGAAGGTCTCGATTTCTTCGGGCTTCAGACTGAGGCGCGCCAGCGTCGCCACGTGCAGCACCTCTTCACGGGTTAAGGCCATGCCTTTACTCCTGCCTGCCGAATTCATCGGCGCTTTCTTTTTAAGTTAAATTATCGGAAGAAAACTTTGCCATTTTATAAAGATGGAAAGTTCGCTTAACCGAATTGCCTTTATGAAAAATTGATATTACTTAATGCCTTAAATCCAGCGGCCCTCTTTCGGGCAAATTTCGGTTCCCTCACTGACGGTTAACGAAAAATTGAAGATGCGCGGTTATGCTGGACGATTATTATATACTCAAGTAGGCTTGAGGCATCAAAGTAATTCCGCCGGTTCTCCGGCTTTTGAGCTTTTATGCTCCATAAATGGGTTTGCCTGGAAAATTTGCTTGGGCTTTCTAAGCTCTTGCAGGATTGCCGGCGTTGTGATACCAAATAGCCAAGGGAAAATTTGTCTTTTCCACCCGGGGACTCAACTCGCCATCATGAAGCGCATCATTGATGCCGGCCAGCTAAGGGAAATCGCACGCCAGGTCCGCCTGGACATTGTAGAGATGCTCTACCGGGCCGGCTCCGGCCACACCGGCGGGTCTTTGTCGGCCGCCGACATTCTGGTGACCCTGTTTTTCGGCAAAATGCGCCTGAAATTCGGCGAACCCAAAGCCGCGCAGCGCGACTATTTCGTGCTGTCCAAAGGCCATGCCGCGCCGGCCCTGTACGCCGTTTTGGCCCGCCTGGGCTACTTCTCCCGGGAGGAACTCTTCACCTTGCGCCGGTTCGGCAGTTCATTGCAAGGGCACCCCGATGCCACCCTGACTCCGGGTGTGGAAGTGCCCACCGGTTCTTTGGGGCAGGGGCTCTCTATAGCCAACGGCTTGGCCCTGGCCCTGAGGCTTAACGGCACCGGTCAAAGAGTTTACACCCTTTTGGGGGACGGCGAAGTGCAGGAGGGGCAGGTTTGGGAAGCGGCCATGACCGCCTCCCATTATGGGCTGGATAATCTGACGGCCGTCCTGGACCGCAACCGCCTGCAAATAGACGGGCGCACCAAAGAGGTCATGAGCATCGAACCGCTGGCCCGGAAATGGGAGGCCTTCGGCTGGCACACCGTGGAGATTGACGGCCACAATCATCAGGAAATCCTGGATAGCCTGAACGCCTGCGAGCAGGTGCAAGGCCGCCCCAGCATGATTATCGCCCGCACCATCAAGGGCAAAGGGGTGTCCATTTTCGAGGACCAGGTGAAATACCACGGCGTGGCGCCCAGCAAGGATGAGTATGAGCAGGCCCTGAAGGAATTGGCCGCTTAGTTTGGCCCACATTGAGGATTAATTTACCTTTAACCCAGCTCTTCGCCGGTATTTACCGAAAACCGAAAACCGAAAACTGAAAACGGCGTTTCCATGCAGGCTGTCGCCAAAGAAAGCACCCGGGTTGAATACGGCAAAGTTCTGGCCCTGATGGGGGCAGAAAACCCGGATATCGTCGTCCTGGACGCGGACCTGTCGGGTTCGACCCAGACGCATCTGTTCGCCAAAGCATTTAAAGACCGGTTTTTCAATGTCGGCATTGCAGAGCAGGACATGATGGGCACTGCCGCGGGCCTGGCCGTAGGCGGCAAGATTCCCTTTGCCAGCACCTTTGCGGTCTTCGCCGCAGGGCGGGCCTGGGAGCAGATCCGGCAGACCATAGCTTACGGCAATTTGAACGTCAAAATCGTGGCCAGCCACGGCGGCATAACGGTGGGCGAAGACGGCGGCTCCCACCAGGCGGTGGAAGACCTGGCCCTGATGCGCGTGCTCCCCAACATGGTGGTCCTGGTCCCCGCGGACGGCCCGGAAACCCGGGCCATGGTGCGCTGGGCCGCGGAGTACCGGGGACCGGTCTATATCCGCACGGGCCGCCTCCCCTTCCCGGTGATCTTTGACGAATCTTACCGTTTTGAACTGGGGCGCGGCCACATCCTGCGCGAGGGTGAGGACGTCACGCTGGCAGGCCTCGGCCTGATGACCCATCACTGCCTGGAGGCCGCCGAGTTGCTGGCCGCGGCTGGTGTTTCGGCCCGGGTCTTGAATTTATCCTGCTTGAAGCCCCTGGACTGGGAACTGGTGGTGGATTCGGCCAGGCGCACCGGCGCCATGGTCTCCGCGGAAGAACATCAGGCCACAGGCGGGCTGGGGAGCGCTGTCGCCGAAGTGCTCAGCGAATTTTATCCCGTGCCCTTGAAGCGCATCGGCCTTCGGGATATTTTCGGGCTTTCCGGCAAACCCGAGGACTTGCTGGCGCATTTCGGCCTGACTCCCGGCGATATTAAAAACGCAGCCTTGGACGTTATCGCCCGAAAGCAAAAATAATACTATAATTAAAATTCGAGATATTACCGTGATGCAGTCAAGCTTCAAAAAAACTTCCCCAACCCCGGTCAGGCGGCGCAGGCTTTATGTTTGGCTGATCCTGGCGCTGGGGAGTCTGGCCGCCGCGTCGCTGCTGCTGGCTGCGCCCGCTGAAAATTATGAGGCCTTGCGTCTGGCCAGCGAAGCCTTTTATGAAATTTCGCAAAAATACGTGGCCCCCAAAAGCGGTGAGGAGATGCTGAAAGGCGCCCTCCGGGGCATGATGAACTCCTTGGACCCCGATTCCTCTTATTTAACGCCGGCTGAATATCAGGAATACCAGAAAGGCACCCTGGGACCTGCGGCGGAAGCCGGCATGGAGTTGGTGTTCAAGGACCATCTCCTTACCGTGGTGTCTGTTCTGGACGGCGGCCCTGCTTATCGGGCCGGGTTGCGGCCGGGGGACCATATCATCAAAATCAACGGCCAGCTGATCCGCAATATTACCACCCAGGAAGGCGTTCGGCGTTTTCAGGGGACCGCGGGGACCAAGCTCAAGGTCCAGGTGCTCCGCAATGATGTAGCCAAGCCCCTGGATTTAGAAATAATCCTGGAGCCTATCAGGCCTCCCCTGGTCACCTCCCAGGTGCTCCAGGGCAATATTCTTTATGCCCGGGTGCCAGGGTTCACCGACGACACCCCGGCGCAGTTGGCCCAGGTTATGGATGACGCCAGGCGGCGGCTCCCGGCGCTTCGAGGCATGATTCTGGATCTGCGCAATAATGCCCGGGGCTCTATGGAGCAGGCGGTGCGCACCGCATCGCTTTTTGTCGGGGAAAAGGTGATCGTTTCCATCAAGGGGCGCAAGCCTGACACGGTTCAGATCTATCGCGGCAAAGAGCGGGATATTGTATTTAAAACCCCGGTGAACGTGGTTGTTTTAGTGGACCAGGGCACGGCCCGGGCCGCGGAAATAGTCGCCGCGTCCTTGCAAAACCACGGCCAGGCCCGGCTGCTGGGCAACAAGAGCTTCGGCCTGTGCGGCATCACCCGGGTGATGCCCTTGAAGGACGGCTCCGCCCTGATAATGACGGTGGCCCACTGCTACACCCCGGCTGGCTTGAAAATCACCGGCAACGGCCTTACACCGGATGTTGAAGCGAAAAAATTGGAAACTGCGGCTCTCACACCCGCTCCCGGCTCTCCCAGTCCCGCGGTCGATCAAGACCCGTTGGTCAAGCAGGCGATTGATTTGATCAAGCAGGGGCGGTCGGAGGCTCTGGCTCGCAAGGCTTCCACCCCGGAATAAATGACGGGTCAGCAATGAGACGCAGCTTGTCTTGATAGTTAAGGAATTACCGGATCATGGCTATGGTAACCAAAAACCGCACTTTGATTTCGATATTGGCAGCTCTTCTGGTGCCGGCGGTCCTGGGGTTTTCGGGCGACTTTTACCCGGGTCATACCCAGACCCTTCGGCTGAAAGGCCAGGTGCTCGAACCCGCCGAAGAACGGCCCCGAGATGATGAAAGTCTCAAGGTCTTCGCCCAGGTTATTGATCTTATCGAGCAGAATTACGTGGAGCCAAAGACCGGCAAAGATATTATTTACGGCGCCATTGAGGGCGCGGTGAGCACCCTGGACCCCCACTCCTCGTTTCTCACTCCGGAAGAGTTTCGGGAACTGCAGATTGAAACCAAGGGCCGCTTCAGCGGCATAGGCATAGAAATCACTCTGAAAGACCGCATTTTGACGGTGGTCTCGCCTATCGAAGGCACTCCGGCGTTTCGGGGCGGCCTGATGGCAGGAGACCAGATTGTCAAAATAAACGGCAAACCCACCCGGAATATGACTTTGACCGAGGCGGTGCGCCTTATTCGCGGCCCCCAGGGCTCAAAAGTCACCCTCACCATCAACCGGCAGGGTTTTCCCCAACCCAAGGATTTTGTCATCGTGCGGGAAATCATTCCCATCCGCAGCGTCAAGGCCAGGGTAATCGACGGCAGCATCGGCTATATACGGCTGGCCAACTTCCAGGACCAGACTTCCGAGGACTTGCGAAATTATTTGCAAAAGATGCGTCAGCGCCTGAAACCCTTCAAGGGACTTATTTTGGACCTGCGCAACGACCCGGGCGGCCTCCTGGAACAGGCGGTGCAAGTGGCCGACGAATTTCTGAGCCACGGCCTGATCGTCTATACCCAGGGCCGCAGCCCCAAGGAACAAAGTATGCATTTTTATGCCCGTCCGGGCCAGGAAGGGGAGTTTCGCAATTTCCCGATGGTGGTGTTGATCAATGAGGGCAGCGCTTCAGCCTCGGAAATCGTGGCCGGGGCCCTGAAGGACAGGAAACGCGCCGTGGTGGTGGGCACCAAGAGCTTCGGCAAGGGCTCGGTTCAGACCATTATCCCCTTGGAGGACGGGTCGGCCCTGCGCCTCACCACGGCTTTGTACTATACCCCCAGCGGCCAGACCATTCATGAGAAGGGGATCATACCGGACATAACCGTCAAGGATCCGGAAATCCCTGACGGCAAGTCTTTGCAGGTTCTGCGGGACGAAGCCCTGGAACGCCACATGCGCAAGGAAGGCCTCACTGACAAGCCCTGGAATCAGCCCCTTACCAAACAAGAGCTGGAGCGCGACCCGGTGCTGGCCGAGGGCGTGGAAATTATCCGCAACTGGCCTCCTCCGACCCTGGCGAAACAGCCGTCATCTTCGTAAATGTCATCCCCGGCCGCGCCCCTCTTGCCTTTGGTCGCTATCATAGGCCGGGCGAATGTGGGCAAGTCCACCCTGTTTAACCGCCTGACCCAGAGCACCCAGGCGCTGGTGGACGACCAGCCCGGGGTTACCCGGGACCGGGTTTTCGGAACGGCCACCTGGGACGGCAAGTCCTTTCTCTTGGTGGACACCGGCGGTTTGACCGGCGGCGACGAGGTATTGGGGGGCCTGGTCCGCCGCCAGGCGGAAGCCGCGGTGGCTGAAGCCGATGTCATTTTGCTGGTGATGGACGGCAAGGCCGGCCCTCAGCCCGGGGATGACGAGGTGGTGGAATACCTCCGGGCCACCGGCAAGCCCATCTTCCTGGTCATCAATAAAATCGACCACCCCGGCCGGGAAGAAAACCTGGCGGACTTCTACCGCTTCGGCCTGACCCCTCTTTACGCCATTTCCGCGGCCCACAAAATCGGCCTGTCTTCTCTGCTTGACGACTTGGCAAGCCGCCTGCCGCCTGTGCCGCAGCCCCTGGAAGAGGAAGCCGCCATCAGGGTGGCCGTGGTAGGCCGGCCTAATGTAGGCAAATCCTCCTTCATCAACCGGGTCCTGGGAGAAGAGCGCCTGATCGTCAGCGACCGGCCCGGCACCACCCGTGACGTCATCGACACCCCCTTCTCCTTCCGGGGTCAGGATTACATCCTTATAGACACCGCCGGTATCCGCCGCGCCAGCAAGCTGCTGCCGGGCCTGGAAAAGTACATGGTCATGAAGGCCATGCGCGCCGTTCAGCGCTGCCAGGTGGCCGTGCTCCTCCTTGACGCCGCCGAAGGCCTGACCCACCAGGACCTGCGCATCGCCAGTTTCATTGCCGACGAAGGCCGGGGCTGCCTCATCGGCGTAAACAAATGGGACCTGATTGCCCCGGACCGCCGTCGAACCGTCCTTGACCAGGTGACCGCGGGGCTGGAATTCCTGGCCTACGCTCCGGTCCTGCCCCTGTCGGTTAAAACCGGCTACAATGTCAACCGGGTCTTTCCCCTAATTAACGAAATCCATGAGCAGAGCGGCCGCCGGGCTTCCACCCGGGAGCTCAATCTTTTGCTGGCAGAAATTACCAAGCGGGTGCGCCCGCCCCTTTTTCACTATCGGCCCGTAAAGTTCCTATATCTGACCCAGCCGGAAACCCACCCCCCGACTTTTGTAGCTTTCGTCAACCGCCCGGAAGGAGTGCCGGATGCTTACCGGCGTTTTTTTATCAAACAGTTGCGCCAGGGATTAGGCATCCCTTACGCGCCCATCCGCCTGTATTTAAAGCGGAGACGGCGGCGTACCTGAGGACTGTTTCTCCCAGGACGCGCCGATGGTGGCGTTGCATATCGCAACAAATTCAAAAAAGATTATTTGATTCAGGTAAATAGTGAGGGTTTTATAAGAGGGGATTTTAGGGAAAAATCTATTTTCTCCGGGGCTGCTCCCCGGCGGAAGAGCTTCCTTGGGTAAGACCGCGAGTATCAGGCCTTGACGAGACGGAGTTGCTGGGGCCGGTTCAGCTCAAGATTTTGGCGCTGAATTTTGCCTTGTTTCAGGGCGTTTTTGACCTTGACTCCGTTGATCAGGAAGTAAGCAATAACAGCCCGTTCCCAATCCCGGCTCGGTTCGCCTTGAGCCATAAGGTCTTTATAGTGGTTAAGCAGCGTCTGCAGGTCTGAATCGTCTAAGGCTAATACTCGGTCGGCTATCATTTCAATGGCTTCTGGGATCATCCGGGAGAGCCTTTCCACTTTGCGGGAAAAGTGTTGAAAACTTGTTAATAATGTACCAGAAAAAAAACCTTGTCAAGGAAAAGAGTTTTATGTCTTTAATTTTTTATAAGCTCATCGACCACCTCGCATAACCTCTTGATTTCCCCTTGTAAAATTGCTTCACCATGCTCCGGTGCGGCCTCGGACGGGTCGCCCCAAACCCCACCGGGCCAGAACTTGGTTTTATCACGCACCAGAATGTACTTTGGAAATGCGGGCCATTCCGCGGGGGCCGTACCCGTCACCAGGTCCGGGTGGACGGCCAGCATCAAGGCGGTTTCCACCTCCCCGGCGTGGGCGTCGCCTTTGGTTTTTACCAGATCGGGCCGCTCTCCCAAAACCTCCCGGAGCAAATCCAGGATGTTGACCACCGCCACCTTAACGTCGGGAAGTTCCTGCAGGAGCCGTTCGCCGGCGTCAGTAACGGCGGCCATGTGAGTGCCGCCGGCATGGCCGCTCACGAAAATAAGGTTTTTCAGGCCTTGGCGGTGAAATTCCCGGCCCAGTTCAACCAACAGGTTCTTGAGAATATCCCCGGAAATGCTGATGGTGCCGGGGTGCTCCCGGGTGGAGCGGCACAAACCGTAAAAAACCGGCGGGGCCACCAGCACGGGTCTCAGTTCCGCCACCCGCCGGGCCACTTCCATGGCATGGAACGCATCAGTGCCCAGGGGCAGGTGGGGTCCGTGCTCTTCTACGGAGCCGATAGGCAGAATGACAGTCGAATTCTTTTGCCGCCATGCCTCAAAGGCCGGCATGGTGAGATTCTCCCAGTGCGTCATAGCTCCGTCCAGCCGCTGGATACTTTCTCCTGATGCTGACTTTCGCAGAAGCGACCAGGTGCGGCCTTTTTCTGGGGCATTTATGGTGCTCCTCGGGTCTGAGGCCACTAGTGTCCGAAATTTTTAAAAAATATTTATCACTTTCATACTCCAAAGGTTAATCAGCGTGCAAGAGGAAAAAAACCGGGCGCCATCTGCCGCCGGGATTTTTCCCACATCTCCTGAAAAAAATCCTTGACTACCTTTTTCCCGGTAGGGTATAAATCCCCAAGTTAATTTGTACCAAAAAGCACAAGGAGTAGACCTTGGAGATTCCCGAGGCTTTACACGATTTTTCCTACGTCCTGGTGTTTTTGGCGGCCGCCGGCCTGTTCGCCGTCGGTCCCCTGATTATCGCCTATTTCATCGCCCCCAGAAGCTTCGGCAAGGCCCGCAACGAGATTTACGAGTGCGGCATGCCCATCATCGGCGGCGCCTGGGTTCAGGTGGCAGTCATTTACTACCTCTTTGCTCTGCTGTTTCTGGCCTTTGATGTGGACGTGCTTTTTCTCTTTCCGGTGCTCCTGGCCTACGGCAAAGGCTATGTCTGGCGGGATTTCATCGAGATCACCATTTTTATCGGCATTCTCTCCCTGGTAATCGTTTATGCCTGGTGCAGGGGGGCTTTCACTTGGAAAAGAAAACCGGAGAACCTTTAATTAAGATCGGCCTGTTGGAAGAGGCCTTGAATTTGGCCCGGGCCAACAGCCTCTGGCCCATGACCTTCGGGCTGGCCTGCTGCGCCATAGAGATGATGGCCGCGGGCGCGTCCCGCTTCGACCTGGACCGCTTCGGCGCCAACGTCTTTCGGCCCTCCCCCCGGCAGTGCGACCTCATGATCGTGGCCGGCACCATCTCCAAAAAAATGGGCCCCGCGGTGGTGCGTTTGTGGGAGCAGATGGCCGCGCCCAAGTGGGTCATAGCCATGGGCAACTGCGCCATCTCCGGCGGGCCGTTCTATTATCCCAACCAGTATGCCATCGTCCCCGGCGCGGACCTCATCATCCCCGTGGACGTCTACGTGCCGGGCTGCCCACCCCGGCCCGAGGGGCTCATCGAAGGCATTCTGACGTTGGAAGAAAAAATCACCCAACGGGGCCGTCTCAGGAAATTCAGAGATGTTAAGTGACGATATCAGAAAAGCGCTCGGTCCTCTGAATCTCGAGAAGGTGGAATCGGGGGATTACAGCAAGACCGGCTATCACCTGGAAGTGGCCGCCAAGCCCGCCCAGATGCCGGAAGTGGCCCAGGCTATGCTGGCCCAGGGCTGCTTCCTGGAGTCCCTCACCGCACTGCACTTCCGGGAGCACTTCACCCTGGTTTACCACTTCGCTCATTACGATGAGCTCTGCCGCACTGTGGTGCATGCCATGCTTCCCATAGGCCAGAAGGCCCCCACCATCAGCCACATCTACCCCGGGGCCAACTGGTACGAGCGGGAGGTCTATGACCTGTTCGGGGTTCGCTTCACCGGGCATCCGGATCTCAGGCGGATACTTTTGCCGTTTGACGCGGACTTCCATCCCCTGTTGAAAGAATTTGAAGAGATAGTCGAAGAGAGCGAGAGCAAAGCAAATGCTTGAGCCGTTGGAAGAAAAACGCTACGTCCTGAACCTGGGTCCCCAGCATCCCGCCACTCACGGTGTGCTTCGGGTGGAACTGGAGATGGAAGGGGAGTTCATCGTTAAGGCAGACCCGGACATCGGTTACGGCCATCGGGCTCACGAACACATGGCCGAGAACCGGAATTACCTGCAGTTCCTGCCCAATATGGGCCGGGTGGACTACCTCCACGCCCTGGCCTACAACCAGGGATACTGCATGGCCGTGGAGAAGCTCATCGGCCTGCAGGTGCCCGAGCGGGCCGAGTACATCCGGGTCATCACCTCGGAACTCAACCGCATCTCCAGCCACCTGCTGTGGTTCGGCGCCTTTCTCATGGACCTGGGCGCGTTCACCCCCTTTCTCTACTGCTTCGATGACCGGGAAAACATCCTGGATCTCCTGGACCGGGTCACCGGCTCCCGCCTGACTTACTGCTATTACCGCTTCGGCGGGGTGCCCCAGGATATCGACCAAGAATTCATCGACGGCTGCCGGGCCTTTGTCAAACGGCTGCGAGGCCGCTGGAAGGACTACGATAATTTAGTCACCAAAAACATTATCTTCATCGAACGTACCAAGGGTATCGGCGTCATCACCAAGGAGCAATGCATGCTCTACGGCCTGACCGGCCCTATGGTCCGGGGCAGCGGCATTCCCTACGACATCAGAAAGAAAGAGCCTTACTCCGCCTATCCCCAGTTCGATTTCGAAATTCCCGTGGGCGAGAACGGCGACACCATGGACCGCTATTTGGTGCGGCTGCGGGAGATGGAGCAAAGTCTGCGCATCATCGAGCAGGCCCTGGATAAGCTGCCCAACGGTCCCATTATGGCGGAGAAGGTGCCCAAGCGCATCAAACCGGCTGCCGGTGAAGTCTATGCCGCGGTGGAGGCGGCCCGGGGCGAATTTGGCTGCTACATCGTCAGCCAGGGGGACGTCAAGCCCTACCGCATCAAACTGCGGGTGCCCTCATATGCCAATTTGAGCATCTTGCCGGAAATCGCGGTGGACACCCTGGTGGCCGATCTGGTGGCCATCCTCGGCTCCATTGACGTGGTGGTTCCGGAAATCGACCGGTAAATACCGGTTTTCGGTTTTCAGTAAAAGCAATTTGAGTTTGAAATCTTTTTCCTGGGAGTGGTCAGGGCCTCAAAACCCGAAATTCAAAACTCAGAACTGAAGAAAAATATGGATGCGACTATCTTCGGCAGCGACCTGGTTCGGATGATTATAGGCCTGATCGGCGTCATCGCCCTGGTCTCGGTGAACGCTTTGTTCCTCATTTGGATGGAGCGCAAAGTCGCGGCGCACATTCAGTTGCGCCCCGGTCCCATGGAAGTGGGCTGGCACGGTTCCATCCAGACCATCGCCGACGCCTTGAAGCTTATGGGCAAGGAGCTCATCACCCCGGACGACGTGGATAAGCCGGTATACTGGCTGGCTCCCATCGTCATCTTCCTGCCGGTGCTCCTCTCCTTCCTGGTGATTCCTTTCGCCCCGGGCCTGGTCATCCGCGACATGAATGTGGGCGTGCTCCTGATTCTGTCCTTCGCCGCCCTGACCGTCCTGGCCATTCTCATGGCCGGGTGGTCCAGCAACAATAAATACGCGGTGCTCGGCTCCATCCGGTCGGTGGCCCAAAACGTCGCCTACGAAATTCCCCTCCTCATCACCGTAATGAGCATCATCCTCATGGTGGGGTCTTTCAGCCTGGTGGACATCGTCAAGGCCCAGGAAAAGTATTGGTTCATCCTGCTCCAGCCCCTGGCCTTCATCCTGTACATCACCTGCGCCACCGCGGAAACCAACCGGGCTCCCTTTGACCTGCCCGAAGCCGAATCCGAGCTGGTGGCCGGTTTCCATACCGAATATTCCGGCATGCGCTTCGCCCTTTTCTTCCTGGCGGAATACACCAACATGTTCATTGTCTCCGCCTTGGCTACCGTGTTCTTCCTGGGAGGCTGGCGCGGGCCTTTCCTTCCCGGCTGGGCCTGGTTCTTCATCAAAGTCTACGCCATGATCTTCCTGATCATGTGGTTCAGGTGGACTTTCCCACGGGTGCGGTTCGACCAGTTGATCACCTTCGCCTGGAAGATTTTGATACCCCTGGCTTTTGCAAACCTCTTGCTCACCGCCTTCTTGATGAAACTCTTTTGAGTTGCGGACTTAAACTAAAGGTTCTGGAGCAATGATCGGCTATTTCAAAAATATCTGGGTGGGTTTTTACAGCCTCCTGGCCGGCATGGCGGTCACCATCCGCTATTTCGTCAGACCCATCGTCACCGTCCAGTATCCCCGGGAGAAGCTCAAAATGTCCCCCCGCTACCGGGGCCATATCGAGCTCATTATCGATCCCGAGACTAAAACCCACAGGTGCATCGCCTGTGAAATGTGCGCCCGCATCTGCCCTTCCCAGCTCATCACCGTGGAAGGGATCAAGGTGGGCAAAAAGAAGCTCCCCACCAAACACTATATCCAATTTCAGTATTGCTCTTTATGCGGTCTGTGCATTGAGTCCTGCCCCACCGACGCCTTGAAATGGTCGGACGAATACCGCATGGCCGGGTTCAGCCGGGAGTCCTGCGAGGTGGACCTCCTGGCCCGCCTCCAGCAGCAGCAGCGCCTGCTGGGCTACCCGCCCACCCCCATCCCCGAGCCGGTGCCTGAGGAAGCGGCGGCCGAAGCTGAGAAAGCCGCAACCGAGGAAAAGCCCGAGGCCAAAGCCAAGGCCCCGGCCAAAAAGGCCGCTAAAAAAGAAGAGCCCGCAACGGAGGCTCCTAAAGAAAAGACGGAAAAAGAGAAAGCTCCTCCCGCCGAGGAGCCCGAGGAAGAAGCTCCCAAAGAAGAAGCTCCGGCGACGGAGGTCAAAGACGAATGAAAGCCCTGTTTTTCCCGTTTACCCCGCAGGGTGTCGCCACTATAGCGTTTTTGCTGGTGGTGGCGTTCACGGTGGTGGGCGCCTTGATCGCGGTGGCGGCCCGGAACATCTTCCACAACGTCCTGGGGCTGGCCCTATCCCTCATCGGCGTGGCCGGTCTCTTTCTTTACCTGAACAGCCCCTTTGTGGCGCTGATGGAGATTCTTATTTATGTGGGCGCCATATGCATCGCCATTTGTTTCGCCATCATGCTGTCACAGCCCCTGTATCTGCCCGGCGCGCCCCGTAATCCCTTGAAAATTCAGGGCGCGGTATTGGGGGCCGGCGCGGTGTTCGTTTTCCTGGCCCTGCTGACCAAGAAGACCAAGTGGGTTCCGGCCGCGGAGCGCAGCACCGACTGGTCCATCACCACCATCGGGCACTACCTTCTTACCAATTACGTGTTGATCTTTGAACTGGTCTCGCTCCTCTTGCTGGTAGCCATGCTGGGCGCCATCGTCAACGCCCGCGGCGGCCGCGGCAGCTCTTAAGTCAGAGGTCGTTTATGCTGGTATTCAACCAACTTGAAACCTACCTGTACCTGGCCCTGATCCTCTTCGCCATCGGCCTGTACGGCGTGCTGGCCAGACGCAATTTGATCGCGGTGCTTATCTCGGTGGAGCTGATCCTGAACGCCGCGATGATCAACTTCATGGCCTTCAACCGCTTTGTGGCCCCCCATCCGGCCGTGGGCCAGGTCATTGCGTTGTTTATCATGGCGGTGGCCGCAGCCGAAGCCGCCATCGGCCTGAGCATAATCATCGCGGTGTACCGGAAGCTGAAAGCCATCAACGTGGAACAAGCCACTGAACTTAGAGGGTAACCATGGGTTTCAACATCGGTTCAGTTGATCCTCTTTTTCTCGCCTGCTTCGCTATCGTGGCGCTGCCGGCCCTGGCCTTCGGGACCATCATGATCTTCACCTGGAGGCGCGACAATCTTTCGCTGGGCATTTCGCTGACCTGCTCCACCATCCCTTTGATATTAGCCTGGTGGCTCTTTTTCACGGTTAAAGGCGCGACTCTGGCCGAACCCATTATTTTGCAGGTCAACTGGATGGTGTCCGATGCGGTGGTCGTGCCCTTCGGCTTTCACCTCGACCCCGTCAGCCTGCTCATGCTGGTGATCGTCGCCACCATCAGTTGGCTCATCCAGATCTATTCCATCGGCTATATGGAAGGAGACCCGGGGTTCGCCCGCTATTACGCCGACCTGTCGCTGTTCGGCATGGCCATGCTGAGTTTGGTGTCCGCCAGCGGCATGGTTCAGCTCTTCATCTCCTGGGAGCTGGTGGGCCTGGCCTCCTATCTGCTGATCGGGTTCTGGTATGAGAAATTTTCCGCGTCCGAGGCGGGCAAAAAGGCCTTTGTGGTCACCCGCTTCGGCGACATCGGCTTTTACATGGGCCTGGTCTTTCTGCTCTATTTCATGAAGGACATCAGCCTGTTCGGTTTGGGCATCGCGGATATCAACAACATCGGCCTCACCCAGAAGCTCACGGAAGCCCAGATTACTTTGTGCGCCCTCCTGATCTTCTGCGGCGTAGCCGGCAAATCGGCCCAGTTCCCCATCCACGTGTGGCTGCCGGACGCCATGGAGGGTCCCACCCCGGTTTCGGCCCTGCTTCATTCGGCCACCATGGTGGCCGCAGGCGTGTACCTCATGACCCGCCTGTTCCCGTTCTTCGCCGCGTCCGCCACCGCCATGGCCGTGGTTTTGGCGATTTCCACCATCACCCTGATTCTCTCCTCCACCATCGGCATGGTGGCCAGGGACATTAAGCAGGTCTGGGCTTATTCCACCATCAGCCAGTTGGGGTTCATGGCCATGGGCCTGGCCGCGGCGGGCCTGGCACACGGGACGCTGTTCGCCGGCTATTACCACCTGACCACCCACGCCGCGTTCAAGGCCCTGCTCTTCTTGTGCGCCGGCGTGTTCATCCATCATTTCGGCACCAACGACTTCTTTGTCATGAGCAAGGACGGCGGACGCAAGCTCATGATTCCCATGGTCACCGTCACCATCGCGGCCCTGGCCCTGGCCGGCATCTTTCCTTTCTCCGGGTTTTTCAGCAAGGAACTGGTTCTGGCCCAGTTATGGCACCTCGATAATAAACTGTGGGTGGGTCTGGGCCTGTTCGGCGCCTTCCTGACCGCCTACTACACCTTCCGGGTGATCTTCGTGCTTCTCTTCCCCCGCCCGGATGACCATCCGGCCTGGCAGACCTATTATGTCCGGGAAGAGGTGGCCGGGCATGGACACGGCGCCCATGGGCACGAAGAGGAAGAGGCCCACGGCTCCCACGGCCACGGCGGCCATGGCGACCACCACGGGGTACCCTGGGTTATGGCCTTCCCCCTTATTGTCCTGGCCGGCTTCACCCTGGTCCTGGGTTTCATGCAGACCCGCATAGAGAAGTTCCTTTTGGGGGAATCACACCCCCACGAATTGAATTATCTTCTTTTAGTGCTGGCCGTGGGTTGCGCCCTGGGCGGCATCGGCATGGCCTGGCTCGACTGGGGCCGCGCCCGGGCCAACTGGTCGGGGTTTTTGAGCAAGTTCCCCATGCTCGAAAACTTCTTTATCCAGAAATGGTATATGGACCACTTCTGGCGCTGGTTCTTGAACACGGTTATTTACGGAACTTTTTCCAGAATCTTTACTTACAACGACCGGCGGGTGGTGGACGGCGGGGTGGACGCCGTGGCCCTGGGCACGATCGGCAGCGGCAGGCTTCTGTCCTTTATCCAGACTGCCTTTCTCCAGCTCAACCTGCTGTTCATGGTTTTAGTCCTGGCGGGTGTCGGGATTTATCTCTTAATGGGTCGCTGATATGACCGAGCATCTGGCAAGCTTTCCCTATCTCTCGTGCATGTTGTTGTCTCCGGTGGTGGGACTGTTTATCCTTCTTTTCCTTAAGGAGCATCAACGCCTCGCCATCCGCATGGTGTCTCTGGTAGCCGCGGGCATCAGCTTCGGGCTGTCCATCTACACCTTTGTGAGCTACGACAAGGCCCTGGGCGGACTCCAGTTTGTGGAGAAATACCAGTGGGTGAAGGCCTTCGGCATCACTTATTTTGTGGGCGTCGAAGGCATGAATGCCCCGCTCCTGCTTCTGACCGGCATCGTGATTTTTACCGGCGTCCTCACCATGTGGGAGCTTCAGGAACGGGTGAAGGAATACTTCATCTTCCAATTGGCGCTGGTCACCGGGGTCTTCGGCGTTTTCATGTCTTACGACATGTTCTTCTTCTTCCTGTTCTATGAGATCGCCGTGGTGCCCATGTACATCCTGATCCTCATCTGGGGCTCCACCCGGAAGATCTATGCCGCCATGAAGCTCACCCTTTATCTCATGGCGGGCAGCGGTCTCATCATTCCCGGCATCCTGCTGTTGTACTCCAGCTCCGGCCTGTTCACTTTCAACATGTTGCAACTGCACGCCGTCCAGTTCTCTCCCTGGGTGCAGAAGCTGACTTTTGTTCTCATGTACTTGGGCTTCGGGGTTCTTGCGGGTGTCTGGCCGTTCCACACATGGTCTCCCGTCGGCCACGTGGCCGCGCCCACCGCGGTGTCCATGCTCCATGCCGGGGTGCTTATGAAGCTGGGGTCCTTCGCCATCCTGCGGGTGGCCATGTACCTCTGCCCCCAGGGCTTCCAGTACTGGGCGCAATTCATGGGCCTTTTGGCCGCTACCGGCATCGTTTACGGCGTGTTCGTGGGCTTGGCCCAAACTGACCTGAAGTATGTGATCGGCTATTCCTCCGTGTCCCATATGGGCATCGTGGGCCTGGGCCTCGCTACCGGCACCGTGGACGGCCTGAACGGCGCGGTGTTCCAGATGTTCGCCCACGGCGTCATGACCGCCCTCTTCTTCTCCGCGGTGGGCTATATCTATGACCGCACCCACACCCGGGACATCCACGAACTGGGAGGATTTTCCAAGATAATGCCGGTGGCCTCGGCTTTCTTCATAACCGCGGCCTTGTGCGGCGCGGGGGTGCCGGGCATGGCCAGCTTCTGGGCGGAACTGCTGGTACTGATCGCCGCGGTCAAAGTCTTCCCCATCCGAGGCCTCTTTGCCATCGCCTCCCTGGTCATCGGCGCGCTCTTCGCCCTCAGGGTGGTGCAGAATACCTTCTTTAACGAACCTAATCCCAAGTTCACCCACTTCGAAGATGTGAGTCCGTTTCTGGGGCTGCCCCGCATGATTCTCATCGGCTTCCTCATTTTCTTCGGGCTTTTCCCTCAAGTGATGGTGAGCATGATTAAATCCTCCATCGTACCCTTCATCCAGGGAATGTAAGGTATGACCATGTTGCTCTTCGGACCGGAACTTTACTTTCTCCTTGTGGCCCTGGTGCTGTTTTTCTTCAGCCTGCGGCGCACCCCGAAAGTCAAGGCGGATCACACCGTCGCCACGGTGCTGGCCCTGGTGGGCTTTCTGGTGGCCGTGGCCTGCATCGGCCAAAAAGGCGAGCTTTTCTTCAAGGCCTACCGGGTGGACCTGTTCAGCCAGATTTTCAAGGCCGCCCTGGCCCTGGGCCTGTTCCTGGTGTTCATGATCTCCCGGAACCTCGCAGGCATCGAGGAGCGCCTGCACGCCGAATTTTACCTGTTCCTCACCACCTGCACCTTGGGCATGATGATGCTGGTCAGCTCCGTGGAGCTCTTGACCATCTACGTATCCCTGGAACTTTCCTCCTATTCGCTCTACATCCTGGTGCCCATGCGCCGGGGCGACGATATCGACGTGGAAGCCGGCATCAAGTACCTGTTCATCGGCGCGGTGTCGTCCGGCTTCATGCTCTTCGGCCTGAGCTATATTTTCGGCGCCACCCACTCCACTTATCTTACGGACATCATCCCCAAGATGCCCGAGCTGCTCGCCAGCCCCATCGGCTTGGTGGGCGTGCTCCTATCCCTGGCGGGCTTTTTCTTCAAGCTCTCGGTTTTCCCCTTCCACTTCTGGGCTCCTGATGTCTACCAGGGCGGCGCCAACCAGGTTGTCACCTTCATCGCCACCGCGTCCAAGGCCGCGGCCGTGGCCCTGGTGCTGCGCATCGCCGCGCTGGGGGCCGGCGCGGGCTACGACTTCGCCCAGGCCCTGGTGATCCTCTCCATCATATCCATGACCCTGGGGAATCTGGTGGCCATCATCCAGAAAGACTTCAAGCGCATGCTGGCGTATTCCTCCATCGCCCACGCCGGCTATGTGCTCATCGGCATACTGGCCTTCAATGAGGCGGGCTACTCCAGCGCGGTGTACTATGCCTTGGCCTATCTCATCATGAATTTCACCGTGTTCATGGTGCTTAACGAAGTGGCCAGAGACGGACGGGACTTGAAAATCGCGGAGCTGGCCGGCCTTTATCACCGCAGCCCCCTGCTGTCCATGAGCCTGATCCTGGGCATCTTCGCCCTGGCCGGGGTGCCGCCCTCCATCGGCTTTACCGGCAAGCTCCTGCTCTTCACGTCGGCCATGAACCAAGGCTATTTCCTGCTGGTTTTGATCGGCGCGGTGAACGGCACCATATCGCTGTACTACTATCTCAGGGTGATCTATGCCGCCTACTTCATCAAAGGGGAAGGCCTGCCGCCCATCCAGCTTTCCTGGCCCACCAAGATGCTGAACTATGCCCTGTGCGCCACCATTCTGTTCTTCGGCGTGGCCCCGGACAGCATCATCGAACTGGCCCGGGCCGCGGTGAGGACGGTGCTGTAAAAAACGGTTTTCAGTTTTCCGTTTTCAGTTTTCAGTAAAAGAACCAAATAAGACAAAAACCTGCTCCAGGCAAGCTGGAGTGGGTTTTTTATCGGGGCTTCCTTATCTTTAGCCTCAGGCTTCAGCCTGCGTTGCACTCAGGTTTTAGGGCGCAGCCTGACGGCTTCCGCTGGCCCGCATATCGGTAGCACAGGCTTCCAGCCTGTGGTACGCCGCACGCTTTTAACTCAACGGTGCTGCCGTCCTGATTTCCCCCAAATCCACGGTGTAGGCCTTCAGCCAGCGGTATAAGGTGCGGGTGCAGACCCCCAGGCGGCGGGCCGCGGCGGAAATGTTGCCTCCCTCCTCCCAGAGAAGTTCCAACAATTCGGCTCGGCTGGGGCGGACTGCAGGCCCTTCCGGCCTAAGCAAGGCTTGATCGGGCAAAGCCGACCTCGTCGGAGCAAAATATAAATCCGCGTCCTGAATGAGCAGCCCCCGGCTGAACAACACCGCCCGGGTGACCACGTTGCGCAATTCCCGGATATTCCCCGGCCAATGATACCCTTTAAGGCGGCGTTCAGCCGCGGAGGAAAAATCTTTCACCTGCCGCTGATACCGCGCCGCCTCCTCGTGAAGAAAATGCCTGGCCAGGTACAGCACGTCGTCCCCCCGCTCCCGGAGCGGCGGCAGATGGATGACCAGGACCGCCAGCCGATCGAAAACGTCCTGGCGGAATTTTCCCTGGACAATGAGCTGCGGCAGGTTCTGATTGGTGGCCGCAAGCAGGCGCACATCCACTTTCAGGGAAGAATCGCTGCCCAGCGGCTCGATCTCGCCCCGTTCCAGCACCCTGAGAAGCCGCGGCTGGACACTGAGGGGAAGGTCGCCGACTTCATCCAGGAACAGGGTGCCCCGATGGGCCGTTTTGAATTTACCGGCCCGGCCCCGCTCCGCGCCGGTGAATGCGCCTTTGAGATGCCCGAAAAGCTCGCTGCCGGCCAGATTTCCTCCCAGATTGGCGCAATTGAGGCGGACAAACGGTTGCTCGGCCCTGGGACTCAAAGCCCACAAAGCTTCGGCGATCAATTCCTTGCCCGTGCCGGGCTCCCCCAGGATCAAGACGGGCAGATCGGCCCGGGCATAGCAGGGAAGACTTGCCAGGAGGTCATGCAGCGCCCTATCGCTGGTGAAGATCCGTTTGACGTGAGGGGACTCGAAGACGCCTTCAAGCCCCCCTCTCCCCGTCACACCTCGGCTCATAGCACCTCCTTGTGCTTAAAAAGCCCAAGCCCCAGGGGCTTCAGGGCGGTTCGGGGGTTGGAAAAAGCAATCGGGAGAACTTATCAAAGATCAGGAGGGATTCTATGATGCATAAAATTAATTGTCAATTTAGATGTCAATAAAAAAATTATTTATAGCTTTTCCAAAATCTCTTCCGCTTCCAGGCGGACCCGGGCATCTGCACTGGTCAGGGCCAGGATTTGCAGCTTGCCCTTGAACCCCTGCTGTTCCACCAGGCTGCGGGAGCCGGCTTGGGCTGCCATGGCGTGGATCACCTCCACGATTACTTCCGGTTCAGAATAATCCAGGAACAGATTGAGGGCCCCCCACTCTTCGGGAAGGCCGTATTCCTGCAGGAATTTTTTGGCGACCGCGGGGAATTTTTTGGTGCTGTGCGCGGCCTCCAATTCTTTCAAGGCGGTCTGGTACTCGGGCCGCCCCCGCTTGCCGCTAAAAAGGGCCTCGGCCTCTTTTAGGGCCATTTTGCGCACTAACTCCGCCTGCTTTTTGGGCAAACGGCGCTCCTTGGGCGCCGGGCGGCTGCCGGGCCGGTCCCGGCGGGCATCGATTTCCCGCCAACTGGGCCGTTCCCGATCCTCGTCGTCGTCTTTGGGAGCCATTGTTTTTCCTTATTACGCTTGTGGTTTCTAAATCATCAAAATATCCAGTGGGGATTCCTTTCGGTTACTTCCTCAAGATAACCCCAAATCCAGTCCCGCATCTGAGGAGCCAGGTAAAAGCGGGGCCACAGAAGTTCGTCGCCGGGCTGCACCAGGCCCTCGTCAAGAGCCCGGCGGTGCAACGGCAGCCCCGGATAAATGCGCACCCCCACGGTGAGATTGACCATCAGCGGCTTATGGGCCTCCAGCAAAGCCACGCTCTCCTGCACGCTGTCAGGCGTCTCTCCCGGACCGCCCAGCAGCAGGAAGCAAGTATAAGGGAGGTCCGCAGCCGCCAAAAAATTTAGAGTCTGCTTAACCTGCTCCAGCCCGAACCCCTTTACCAGGTGGCGAAGGACCAACTCGGAGCCGCTTTCGTTGCCCACCTGGACTCTGACGCCGCCGGCCTCTCGGATAAGCTGGAAAAGCTGAGGGTCCGGAAAGGCCGGATTTATAATGCAGCTCCATTCCAGGGGGAGATGGAGGTCTTTTATCGCCTGGCAGAGGCGGCGGGCATAATCCAGGGGGTGGTTGAAGATACTATCGACAAAATAAAACCTGGTCAAGCCCCATTTTTCATGCCATGCCGCCAAGCGGGCGGCCACCGTCTCCGGCGGCCAGGCCCTGACCCTGCGGCCCTCCAGAAGCGGAGTGGTGCAGTAAATGCACCCCATGGGGCAGCCCCGGCGGCTCTGCACGGGAATCATCCCGGGCAGCTTGGCGGTGCCCTGGGCTTCGTGATAGAGACGCGGATTAAAAAGCTCCAACGCCGGAGAGGGCAGCCCTACCAGAGAATCCAGCAGCCTCACGGGATTGATTTGCCAGGCACCATCGCGCTGTTTTATTAGACCCGGACAGTGCCGCCACCCCCCACCCGGCCAGTTGCGCAGGAAAGTCCGGAGATTTACTTCACCCTCCCCTATCAGGCCGAAATCGGCCCCTAAATACGCCATGAGCTGGCGGGGCATAATGCTGAAGCCGCTGCCTCCCACCAGCACCGGAGCCGGGGTCAAATCCCTGATAAGCCGGATCAGTTTTTTTACTTCCGGAAAGTAGGTCTGTGAATGGCGGCTGTCCTGATTGTCAATATTTCGCAAAGACAGGCAGATGAAATCAGGTTTGAATTCCTGGACTGTCTGGCGCACCGCTGCTTCCGGGTCTTCAGCAAACATGAGGTCCAGCACCTGGGTTTCATGCTCCAGCTTGACATCGGCCGCGACGCCGGCCAGCCCCAAAGGCAGGGGCGGAGCCACCAGACGCAGGCGGTTTGGGGAAATCAACAGGACGCGCATGTTTAATACCGTTTTCGGTTTAAAAGACAATATTTACCGTTAGTTATATGTCATGTCCGCTTCATTAAAAGAGAAATCGGATTATTATTAAGATTGGCTTTCCTTGCGGTCAGGCCATCAGGAGGGAGGCGCGCCGGCTGAAGTTGCCGGTGTCATTCAGGCAGCGCCGTGAAACCGGGTTTGCGCGGCAGCGAGGCCCTGGCTCACCAGGAGCTTTACAGCCTGGATGCCTTTCTCCACCAGAGCGGCGGCTTCTTCCAACTCTTCTCTGAGAAAGGGCTTGAGGACGTATTCCTCCGCAGTCATCCCTTCGGGGGGCCGGCCTATTCCCAGTTTCACCCGGTAAAATTCTGCGGTATCCAGAGCGTTCATGATGGAGAGCACCCCCCGGTGACCCCCGGCGCCGCCTCCCAGGACGAGCTTGACCCGGCCGGCCGGCACGTCAAGGTCGTCATGAATGACCAGGAGATCGGAGGGTAAGAGTTTCCAATAATGGAGCAGCCTGGATACGGCCCGGCCGCTCAGATTCATATAAGTGGTGGGCTGGGCCAGGACGATGGTGGCGCCCTCAACCCGCCCCTGCCCCCAAACTGCATCCATTTTGTGGCTTTTCAAAGGAATGTTCCAATCCTCAGCCAGAGCCGACACCACCATATAACCCAAATTATGGCGGGTCCAGGCATACTGGGGACCGGGATTTCCCAAGCCTACGATGAGCCGCATATCCTTAAATGGTTTTTAGTTTTTGGTTTTTAGTTTTTGGTTTTTTGAAATTTCTTATAGCGGACTAAAAACACAAAATCAAAAACCAAAAACCGTTTTTAAACAAATAATGAACTGACTGAGTCCCGGTTATGAATGCGCCGGATGGCCTCTCCCAGGAGAGGGGCCACGGACAGCACGCGGATTTTCGGCAGGGCCGCGGCCTCCGGGTTGAGGGGAATGGTGTCCGTCACAGCCAGGGTTTTGACCATGGAGCCTTTCAGATTGCTCACCGCGTTTTTGGACATGACGGCATGAGTGACGCACGCATGAACCGACCTGACGCCGTGGCGCATCAACAGCTCCGCGGCCATGGTAAGGGTGGAGCCGGTGGTGGTCATGTCATCCAGCACGATGGCATCCTTGCCCCAGACATTGCCGATTAAATCCATGGACTTGATTACCGTGGCTTCCCGCCGCTTGTCGATAATGGCCAAACCTGAGTTCAAACGCTTGGCAAAAGCCCGGGCCCGCTCCACCCCGCCGGCGTCCGGGGAGACCATGACCAGGTCGCCTTTGAAGTTGTTCCGGATATATTCCAGAGTCACCGGCGCGGCATACAGATGGTCCACCGGGATGTTGAAAAATCCTTGAATCTGGCCGGTGTGCAGGTCCATGGTCAACAACCGGTTGGCGCCCGCGGTGGTGATCAGATTGGCCACCAGCTTGGCGGAAATGGGCACCCGGGGAGCGGTCTTGCGGTCCTGGCGCGCGTAGGCGTAGTAGGGGACCACCGCGGTAATGCTTTGGGCCGAAGCGCGCCTGAGCGCGTCCATCATGATAAGGAGTTCCATCAGGTGTTCATTGGCGGGAATACAAGTGGGCTGGATCACAAAGACGTCCGCACCCCGCACGTTCTCCCGGAACTCCACGGAAATCTCCCCGTCGGAGAAGCGCCCCACCATGGCATCCCCCAGCGGGATGTCCAAATATTGGCAGATTTTCTCGGCCAAAGGGCGGTTGGCATTGCCGGTAAAAATCTTCAAATTATCCATACCTGCTTCTCCCAGGTGCCAGGAGATTCCTTCCCGGTGAGACCGCGCGCCACCGCCAGCCAGCCCCGGAAGCTCTGGCGCAGCCGGCGGGCGGCCTTAAGGGAAGCGTCAAGGTCAGGAAAAATTCCAAACAGCGTCGGGCCGCTGCCTGACATGCCCTGCGCCAGGGCACCCAGACCGGCCAGGGCGAGAAGATGATCTTTCAGCTCCGGGTAATGCCGCAAGGTGACGGTCTCCAAGTCATTAGCCACCCACTCCCCCGGCCTGTCGATGTTCAGGTTTTGCTCTAAGCGTCGATTTACCCTATTTAAAGAGGAAAGGTCAAGGTTTTCATAGACCCATCCGGTGGAAACGGCCAGATCCGGCTTCATGAGCGCATACCAGTATGGGGGCAATTCAATAGCTGACAAATCAGTCCCGATGCCGCGCCCGATTTGGGGACCCGGATGCAGAAAGAAGGGCACATCAGCCCCCAGCCGGCTGGCCAGGTCGTGCAGCCCGGCCTCATTCAGGGGATGGCCGGTCATTTCATTGAGAGCCAGCAGCGTCCCCGCGGCATCGCTGCTGCCGCCCCCCAATCCTGCGGCTACGGGAATCCGTTTGGTGAGGGCCAGATGAACATCCAGCCTGAGGCCGCTGGCTGTCAAAAAGTTTGCCGCCGCCCGCCAGACTAAATTTTCCTCCCCCGCGGGGAGTTCGGCGGAGTCGCAGGTAAAAGTGATGCCCTCTGAGCCCGGTGTAATCTCTAATTCGTCGGCCAGACTCAGGGGCTGCATTACGGTGACGAGTTCGTGATAGCCGTCCGCCCGCCGCCCCAGGATTTTCAAGCTTAGATTCACTTTGGCGGGGCAAAGCCAGCGGGTCGGCCAAGCCGGAACCTGGCTAGCTGGCCTCCTTGATGTAGCGCATCCTAAGGTCATACAGGAGGTGGTCGAATAGTTTTTCCTCGTCTTCCTCGAGATTGTTGCGGGTCTTTTCCCGGAGGAGGCCCAGGAGGTCTATGGTCTGTTTGGCCAACGGCAGGTTCTTCTTGGTTTCGCCGGTAACAGGGTCCGGCATGTCACCCAGGTGTACGAACGCCGACGAGCTGAGAGAAATCAGGAAAGCGGAGAAGGTGATGTCAGGCAACGGCGCCCCCGCGGTTTCCTTGGCTGCCTCCTGGTATTCTTCCTGGGCTTTCTGCCTGGCGGTTTCCTCCTCCCTGATCTTGGCCTTTTCTTCGTCGCTCAGGTGGAGATAACGCCGGTCCGTGACCTTGTAGCCTTTTTCATCGGATTCCGCCATCTTTGCTCCTCCCGGCAGAGCGTTGCCGCTGCCCGGCTATAATTCCAACTGAATGGCCATGGCCACGTGCTCCAGGTCACGCACGGCCTTGAGGCACTCCGGCGTCACCGGCGTGTCGGTGGTCAGCAGGATGACATTTTGGCCCCGTTCCTTCTCCTGGCCCACAGTCATACGGGCGATGTTGATATCGTGCCGGCCGATGGTAGTGCCGATGGCGCCGATTACCCCGGGACGGTCAGTGTTGTAAATGAACAGCATGTGGCCTTCCGGGATGGCCTCCAGCCGGAATTTATTAATCTGCACCAGGCGGGGTTCATATTTGCCGAAGATGGTGCCTGCAACCACACCTTCTTCCACCCCGGCGCGCACGGTGAGGCGGATGAGCGTGGTGAAGTCCTCGCCAGCCTCCACCTTCTCTTCGGCCACCATGATGCCCCGGGCCGCGGCCACGGAGGGGGCATTGACGTAGTTGACTTCATCCCCTACCCGGGGAAAGAGCAAACCCTTGAGGATGGAGTGGGTAAGGGGTTTGGTGTCAAGCTTGGCCACTTCGCCGATATAAGAAACTGTAACCGAGGTGATGGCCCCTTCGATGGTTTGGGCCTGAAAGCCCCCCAGGGCTTCGGCCAGGGTCAGATATGGCCGGAGCTGGGCCATGGCCTCCCGGCTCACCGACGGGGCGTTGACCGCGTTCCTGATAGTGCCGTCCAAAAGGTATTCCAGGATCTGTTCGCAGATCGCCACGGAGACATTGGCCTGGGCTTCTTCGGTGGACGCCCCCAGATGGGGGGTGCAGATGACATTGGGCAGATCCCGCAGAGGAAAATCCGGCCCCGGAGGTTCGGTTTCGTACACGTCCAAAGCCGCGCCCGCCACTTTGCCTTCCTTCAGGGCCTCCAACAAAGCCTGTTCATCAACCAAACCGCCCCGAGCGCAGTTGATGATTTTCACGCCGGGCTTCATCTTTTGGAAGGCCTTGCGGTCCAATATCTTCACAGTTTCTTTGGTCTTGGGGATGTGCAAGGTGATAAAGTCGGACCGGGCCAACAGTTCGTCCAGGGAAACCAACTCCACCCCCTTAGCCGCGGCGCTTTCCTTGGTAATATAAGGGTCGTATCCCAGAACCCGCATTTTCAGTCCCAAAGCCCGCTCGGCCACCACGCTGCCGATGCGCCCCAGACCGATGATGCCCAGCACCTTGTTATAGATTTCCATGCCTTGGAATTTTTTCTTTTCCCATTTGCCCTCCCGCATGGACAGCGCGGCCTGAGGGATGTTCCGGGCCAGAGACAGCATCAGGGAAATAGCATGTTCCGCGGTGGTGATGGTATTGCCGCCCGGCGTGTTCATGACCACGATGCCCTTTTTGCTGGCGTAGGCAATGTCGACATTGTCCAGGCCGGTCCCGGCCCGGCCTACTACTTTCAAACGAGGGGCGGCGTCGATAAGCTCCTTGGTCACTTTGGTGGCGCTGCGGATGGCCAGGGCGTCGGCATCCTTGATCTGCTCCCTGAGCTCCTCAGGGCTCATTCCCGGTCGCGCTACCACATCGATGTTGGGATGCTGCTCGAAAATGGCGATGCCGTCTTTGTGCAGGTTGTCGCTGATGAGGACTTTCATGGCGTCTAAGCCTCCTTGCCTAAGATCTCCTGGGCGGCCTTGACGCCGATGCCGAGTTCCACCTTATAGCCCAGGTCGTTCAGGACGATTTCCAAAGCTCCCAGGGTCCCCAAGAGATCCAGTTCGTCGATAAACCCCATATGCGCGATGCGGAAGATTTTGCCTTTGGCTTGAGCCTGGCCGCCGGCGATCCAAATGCCGCGCTTCCTCAATTCAGCCACTACCTTCTGGCCGTCAACCCCGGCCGGGGCCTCTACCGCAGTCAGCACATCGGAAGGGTTGTCTTTGGAGTAAAGCTCAAGCCCCATGGCCCGAACAGCCGCCTTGGCAGCGCGGGAGAGCCTCCGGTTGTGGGCGAAGATTTTGTCCAGGCCCTCGGCCCGGATCCAGCTCAGCACCTGCTGCAGGCCCATGGTCAAGGTAACCGCGGAAGTATAGGCGGTTTGATTCTTCTGTTGCGATTTGAGCTGCTTGGCAAAATCAAAGTAGTACTTAGGGCACTTCGAGGTCTTGACGAACTCCCAGGCTTTCGGCGAAAGCGCCGCAAAGGCCAAGCCGGGGGGCAGCATCATGGCTTTTTGGGAGCCGGCTACCACAATGTCCATACCCCACTCGTCCATGGGCAAAGGATAGCCGCCCAAGGCCGAAATAGCATCCACCACCAGGATGGTGCCGGGCAGGGACTTGGTGATTTGCGCCAATTCCTTCACCGGGTGCTGCACCGCAGTGGAAGTTTCGTTGGCCTGGACGAAAACGGCTTTGATTGCCGGGTTGGCCTTCAAGCGCTGCGCCACCTCTTCGGGCTTTACGGCATGGCCCCATTCCACCTTGAGGCGCTCTATGCTAATGCCATAAACTTCGCAAAGTTCGGCCCAGCGCTCGCCGAATTTGCCACCGTCCACCACCAGGGCGGTGTCGCCGGGGGACAAGGTGTTGGACACCGCGCCTTCCATGGCGCCGGTGCCGGTAGCCGCGAACATCAGCACTTCCTGTTCGGTCTGAAACAGGTATTTAAGGTCTTCCCGCACTTTGGCCAGAATATCCATAAACTGCGGCGACCGGTGGTGCAGGATGGGTTGAGCCATTGCCAGCTGGGTTTCGGGAGAGACCGGAGTCGGCCCCGGGGTCATGAGATATCGTTTCATTTTCCTACCCTGTTTTCCGTTTTCCTGAATTTTTATTAGATTTTCTCAAAATAATATAATCTATTTTCTTTCCTTGTTACTGTCAAGCGCTATGAGGCAAAAAGTGCCGCTAAATGGGGGCGGCAAACATAAAAAAACCTGGAACCCGCGACAGGGTTCCAGGCACTGGCGCTTCAGAGGAATCTACAATCTACCAATCAGGATATTTTATTTCGAAGACCCGCTTGGCTGCCACAAAGGTTCTCTGGTAATAAGGCTCTCTTAAATCGGTAACAATAACCCCGCCGCTGCGTCCGCTGGAAGCATGAATCATTTTTCCCTCTCCCACATAGATGCCGGCATGCCCTACATGACGGCCTCCCCTGCTGAAAAACAGCAGGTCTCCAGGGACCATTTTGGAAAAATCCATGTTTTGCGTAACAAACTTGCCTACATTGGCCTGTTCGGCGCTGGTGCGGGGCAGTTCAATTTTAAAGCCTTCATAAATATACTGGACGAAACCTGAGCAATCGGTGGCCGAACTATACGCCAGGGAAGCCCCCATGGCGTATGGAGCACCCCGATAGGTTTTCGCCCGGGTGAGGATCAGGTCCCGAAAATTCCAGGGCTCGAATTTATTGTAGCGTTGGCTCGCTGACGGGCTGTCATTTTTTCGATCCAGACCGGAGGTTGGTCCGGTAAGATTCAGGTCCTTTTTGGGCTGCAAGGGTTCCAGGAGAAAACGCCCATCCCTCTGGGGAATCACCCGCATCAGGGGAGGACCTTCACCGATGCCGGATACCGACGCTCGGGACACCGATTCCGCTCCCGGGGCAATGCGGTCATAATCTTGATAGTAAGCGCGGCGGGATTTGGTTTTCTTCCTGGCACGGGAGCCGGAAGAACGTTTAGCCGCGGTGGTTCTCTTGTTCTTTTTAACTAACTTGCTTGTGGTTCCGGATTTCTTTTTGGTGGGTGCCGCTTGCGCCAGTTGAGGTGAAAAGATCAGGGCCAGGGTTATTACTGTACCCAAAATTCTTGCCATACAAACCTCCTTGGTTATGGGTCACTTCAAACAGGGCTGGTCAGGCGCCCCCGTGAGTTGGCCCCCTTGGCCAAGGATGTGCCAAAGAGCGTCCTTGCGGACTAGGACCATTTTCCGGACCCCAAAGGGCCGGCTATGTTTTTTAGCTTTAGTAGAGAGATGCTGGAGATTTGCGCTAAAATAGTATGGTCGTCAGACCTTGTCAACTCTTTTTTAAAACCGGCAAAGAAAAATAATGGACAGCCTGGCTTTTTACAAAATGGCAGCACAATCAGACCGGTTGAAACTTTCGCCAAAGGAAACCTGACGGCAAGGGCCGACACGCCGGCGGCCCATACAGTTTCAGCCCCCCGGCTGCTTTGGCCCAAAAAAATACGACCCCCGCGGGGGGTCGTCATTTTGTCGTCAAGATTTTGTGCTGCCCTGCCGGCGCCTCTCTTGGCGGCAGGCTATTATCCGGCCGCGGCCTTTTTCTTTTTGCCCTTAGGGAGCTGTTCCGGCCGGCCCACCAGTTCCAGGATGGACAAGGGCGCGCCGTCGCCGCGCCGCACACCCAGGGGCACCATCCGGGTGTAACCCCCGGGACGGTCCTGATAGCGCTCTTTGAGTTCGCCAAAGAGCTTCAGGTGGGCCTTTTTGGTACGAATAACGGCCAGAACCTGTCGCCGGGCGTGCAGGTCGCCCCGCTTGGCCAGAGTTATGATGGCTTCGGCCAACCGGCGCGCCTCTTTGGCCTTGGCTCGGGTGGTCTCCACCCGCTCCTGTTCCAAGAGCGAGGTAATCAGGTTGCGCACCATGGCCTGCCGATGCTCGGTGGTCCGGGACAACCGGCGTCCCGCCTTGAGGTGTCTCATACCGCTTCTTCCTTCCTTTCCGGCGCCTGATCAGGGGGCGAAAAGTTCTCCAGCTTCATTCCCAGCGACAGCCCCATCTCTGTCAGGATATCTTTGATCTCGTTTAAGGACTTGCGGCCGAAATTTTTGGTCTTGAGCATCTCCTGCTCGGTTTTTTGCACCAATTCGCCGATGTAGCGGATGTTGGCATTGCGCAGGCAGTTGGCGGCGCGGACCGACAACTCCAGCTCGTTGACGCCGCGATAGAGGTTTTCATTGAGAATCGGCATTTCTTCCGAAGGCCGCTCCTCTATCCTCTCAGGCTCTTCTTCGAAATTGATGAACAGGGTCAACTGATCCTTCAGGATCTTGGCCGCATAGGCGACGGCGTCCTCCGGGGAAACACTGCCGTCGGTCCAGACTTCCAGGGTCAATTTATCGTAATCAGTGCGCTGCCCCACCCGGGCCTGGGTGACCACATAATTCACCTTCCGGATGGGTGAAAAGCTGGCGTCCAGATTAATAAAGCCGATGGGTTGGTTTTCATCTTTTTCGGCTTCTCCCGGAACGTAGCCCTTGCCGCTTTTCACAATGAGTTCCATGCTGAGCTGGCCGTCAGGGGACAGGCTGGCGATATGCTGGTCGGGATTCAGGATTTCCAGGGTGCCGTCGGTCTTGATGTTGCCCGCAGTCACCCGGCCTTCACCCTTGGCTTCCAGGGTCAGGTTCTTGGTCCCGTCGGCCAGCATCTTGATGCGAACCTGCTTCAGGTTGAGCAGGATTTCGGTGACGTCTTCCAGCACCCCGGGGATCGCCGAAAATTCGTGGTACACATCCTTGATCCGCACCCCGGTGATAGCCGCGCCGCGCAAGGAGGACAGCAGCACCCGGCGCAAGGCGTTGCCCAAAGTGGTGCCGAAACCTCTCTCCAAGGGTTCACAGGAGAATTTGCCATAAGAAGAGGTGTGGCTTTCGCTGTCCACTTCCAGGCGCTTGGGCTTAATTAACTCGGTCCAATTTTTCTGAATCATAGCCCCTCAAAATACATTACATGTAGTGCTCCCGAACCCGGGGGGACGGGGAGAACAAATAGGATTCCGGTCATCTGATTAAAGAACCCGGCCTGTTCCGTTAGGGCTGTCAATCTACTTTGAATATAGTTCAACAATGAGATGCTCTTGAATGGGTAAGGTAATATCCTCCCGGGTGGGCAGCATGTTCACCCGGCCGCGGGCTGCGTCCTTGTCCAGTTCCAGCCAGGCGGGACAGCCACGCCGGGCGGCGGCTTCCAGCGCATCCCGGATTTGGGCCATATTGCGGCTTTTCTCCGTCACCTGGATAACGTCACCGGGGTTGACTAAGTATGATGGAATATCGACTTTTTGGCCGTTCACCAGGATATGGTTATGGCGCACCAACTGCCGCGCCTGGGCCCGGGAATTGGCGAATCCCAAGCGATATGCCACATTATCCAAGCGGCGCTCCAGGAGCACCAGGAGGTTCGTGCCGGTAACTCCCCGCATCCGCTCCGCCTGTTCAAAATAACCGCGGAACTGCTTCTCCATGAGGCCGTACATTCTCCTGACCTTCTGTTTTTCCCTGAGCTGCAGCCCGTAATCGGAAATTTTGGCCCGGCCTTGTCCGTGCTGACCGGGAGGATAGTTGCGGCGTTTCACCCCGCATTTGTCGGTGTAGCAGCGATCGCCCTTGAGATAAAGTTCCATGCGTTCACGCCGGCAAATGCGGCAACTGGGGCCTGTATATCTAGCCAAAGCGGTAGTCCTCCGTTATTAAACCCGTCTGCGTTTGGGGGGTCGGCAGCCGTTGTGGGGTATGGGGCTGACGTCCCGGATGAGGTTCACCGAGAGGCCCGCGGCCTGAAGGGCGCGCAGCGCCGCCTCCCGCCCGGCTCCGGGTCCCTTCACGTATACGTCCACGTTGCGCATGCCGTGCTCCATGGCTTTGCGGGCCGCGTCCTGGGCCGCCAACTGCGCCGCGAAGGGGGTTCCTTTCCGGGAGCCCTTGAAGCCCTGCACCCCGGCCGAAGACCAGGAAACTACATTGCCGTTCGGGTCGGTGATGGTAACCAGGGTATTGTTGAACGTGGCCTTGATATGAGCCACCCCGGTGGGGATGTTCTTTTTCTCTTTCTTTTTTCGGGCGCCTGTGGGTCTTTTGGCCATCAGCTTACCTTATCCTTTCTTTCTCCGGCCCACCACTGAGCGGCGGGGGCCTTTGCGGGTGCGGGCGTTGGTGTGGGTCCGCTGACCTCTTACCGGCAGGCCCCGGCGGTGCCGCAAGCCGCGGTAGCAGCCCAGGTCCATCAGGCGCTTGATATTCATGGAAACTTCCCGGCGCAGATCGCCCTCCACCTTGGTGGTGGTGTCGATCACCTGGCGGATGCTGGTGATTTGGGCGTCATCCAGTTCCCTGGTCTTGGTGGCGCCGTCCACTTTCGCCTCTTTCAGGATTCTCGCCGCGGTAGTGCGCCCGATGCCGTAAATGTACGTCAGGGCGATGTCTATCCTCTTGTCTCGAGGTAAATCGATGCCGGCGATGCGTGCCAATGTGTCCTCCGAATTCGCTGTAAGCTGTAAGCTGTAAGCTATAAGCTATAAGCTAAAAATCATGCTTTCCAAAATAGCCAAGTACCAAGCTTTCCGGGACATGTCATCACATTAGGCTAAAAGCTCAAAACCTAAAGCTTATAGCCTAAAGCTCCCTCAGCCCTGACGCTGCTTATGCTTGGGATTGATGCAGATCACCCTTACCACCCGTTTGCGGCGGATAATCTTGCACTTGGCGCAAATGCGCTTTACTGAGGGCTTGACTTTCATGATTAATCCTGTTTTCCCGGCATCCTTTCCGTTTTCCGCCACGTTGTTTACGGCTGCGTCACCTTAAAATCCAACGCTTAACAGAAAACCGAAAACTGAAAACCGAAAACCGTTTTATTTATTTCACCCGGTAAACAATCCGCCCGCGGCTCAAATCGTAGGGTGACAGTTCCACGATCACTTTGTCTCCCGGCAGGATCTTGATGTAGTGCATACGCATCTTGCCGGAGATGTGGGCCAGCACCCGGTGGCCGTTGGGCAGTTCCACCCGGAACATAGCGTTGGGCAATGGCTCTATTACCCGGCCCTCAACTTCGATGGCGTCTTCCTTAGGCATTAATCCTTTCTGTCAGGCTAAAATCTTAGCCTCATATCACTAAGCGCGCCCTGACCCCCGGCGGGCAGTCAAGCGGCTAACTTATTAGAATATCTCAAAGTCGGCTGAGAATCAAGACACCTTTATCCGTGAGAGCCACGGTGTGCTCGAAATGCGCCGCCAGCGAGCCGTCCTGGGTCACCGCGGTCCAGCCGTCGGGTAAAATTTTCACCTGCCAGGAGCCGGCGCTGGTCATGGGCTCAATGGCAAAGGTCATGCCCGCCTTTAACACCGGGCCCCGCCCCGGCGGCCCAAAATTGGGAATCTGCGGGTCTTCGTGCAGCGACCGCCCGATGCCGTGGCCCACAAACTGCCGAATCACTGAAAACCCGTAGCGCTCCACCGCGGTCTGGGTGGCGTGAGAAAGATCGCTCAACCTTGCCCCCACCCTCATGGCATCGATGGCCGCGTACAAAGATTCTTCCGTGGCTTTCAGCAGGAGCTGCGCCTGCGGATTTATTTCCTCCACCGGCACCGTAACCGCGGCATCGCCATAGAAGCCGTTATAGCGCACCCCGAAATCCAGGCTGACGATATCGCCGGCCTTGAGCTTGCGAGGGCCGGGGATGCCGTGCACCACTTCTTCATTCACCGCAATGCAAAGCGACGCGGGATAGCCCCGGTAGCCCTTAAAAGCCGGCTCCACCTTGCGCTTGCGGCAGCCTGCTTCGGCGACTTCATCCAACTCCCGGGTTTCCACTCCGGGCCGGATGAAGGTCTTCACTTCCGCCAAAATTTCAGCAACAATGCGGCTGGCCTTTTCCATTTCGGCGATTTCAGCCGCGGATTTCAAAAGAATCATGATGAGCTGTCAGCTATCAGCTTTCAGCCTTCAGCCTAAACCAGAACCCCGGCAGCGCCGCCTCCGTTGGAGGCCGCTGACCGCTTATTTGTGAAAGCCGGCCGCTGATAGCTGAATTCTGTTCCTACTTCTCTACGATGCTGCAAATCTGCTTAAAAATGTCGTCGATGCCGCCTACGCCCTTGATAGGCCGCACCAGGCCTTTGGCCGAGTAATAATCGATAAGCGGCTTGGTGGCCTGGTTGTATGTCGCAAGCCTGGAGCGCACCGTGGTTTCATTGTCGTCATCCCGCTGGTAGAGTTCGCTGCCGCACTTGTCGCACACGCCTTCCTTTTTGGGCGGAGTGAACTTGATGTGGTACATCTGGCCGCACTCGGGGTTCTTGCAGGTCCGGCGGCCGGTCAGACGGGTCACCAATTCTTCTTCGTCCACATCGATGCTGACTACATGGTCGATCTTGGAGCCCATGTTGGCCAGCGCCTTGTCCAGAGCCTCGGCTTGGGGCACGGTGCGGGGAAACCCGTCAAGAATGAAGCCTTTCTTGCAGTCAGGCTGCTTCAAGCGGTCTTCCACGATGCCGATGACCACTTCATCGGGCACCAGTTTTCCGGCATCCATGTACTCCTTGGCCTTCTTGCCCATGGGCGTGCCTTCTTTGACCGCAGCCCTGAGGATATCGCCCGTGGAAATCTGGGGAATCTGGTACTTGTCGATAAGCTTCTTCGCCTGGGTGCCTTTGCCTGCTCCCGGACCACCTAACAGAATGAGATTCATACGAGCCTCCTTTTCAGCGTCTTACCCGGCCTAAGCGTTTTTTCATGAACCCGTCGTAATGCCGAGTGAGCATGTGCGATTCAATCTGGGCCATGGTGTCCATGGCCACGCCGACGACGATCAACAGCGCCGTGCCGCCGAAGTAAAAGGGCACGTTAAAACGGGAGATCAAAATAGTGGGCAGCACGCACACCGCAGCCACATAAAGAGCGCCGCCCAGGGTGATGCGGGTGAGAATGCGGTCAATATGATCCGCAGTAGACCTCCCCGGCCTGATGCCCGGGATGTAGCCGCCCCATTTTTTAAGGTTGTCGGCCACATCCACCGGGTTGAAGGTCACCGCGGTGTAAAAGTAGCAGAAGAAAATGATCAGAGCCACGTAAACCAGGTCATGGAGCCAGTGGCCCGGAGAGAGCGTGTCCACGATCCGTTTGAGCCATTCTATTTGAATGAAGCTTCCCACCGTGGCCGGAAACATGAGCAGCGAGGACGCGAAAATAGGCGGAATCACGCCGGAGACGTTGACCTTGAGCGGCAGATGGGTGGATTGGCCGCCGAACATGCGCCGCCCCACCACCCGGCGGGCATATTGCACCGGGATGCGGCGCTGGCCCCGCTCCATGAACACGATGAAGGCCACCACCGCGATCATCATGATGATGAGCAGCACCATCAGCAGGAGGGGAATTTCCCCGGCCTTTATCAGTTCAATGCTCTTGATTATAGCGGACGGCAGCCGGGCCACGATGCCGGCGAAGATGATCAGGGAAATGCCGTTGCCGATGCCGCGCTCGGTGATCATCTCGCCCTGCCACATGATGAACGCGGTCCCGGAGGTCAGGGTCAGGATGGTCATCAGGCGGAAGCCCCAGCCGGGATACAGCACCACCGCGTCGCCCGCGCCTTCCAGGCCCCCCATGCCTTCCAGGGCGATGCTGATGCCCAGGGCCTGGATGGCGGCGATGATCACCGTGCCGTAGCGGGTGTACTGCTTGATCTTTTTAGTGCCGGCTTCGCCTTCTTTATAAAGTTTCTCCAGGGCCGGGACGACCACCTTCATGAGTTCCATGATGATGGCCGCGCTGATGTAGGGCATGATCCCCAACGCGAAGACTGAGAGGCGCTCCAGCGCGCCGCCGGAGAACATGTCGAACAGCCCGAAGATGGTGCGCTGCTGGCGGGCGAAAAAGTTCATCAGGGCGTCGGCGTCGATCCCCGGAGTGGGAATGAAACAACCGATGCGGTAGACCGCCAGCATCATGAGAGTGAAGAGGATTCGCCGCTTCAGCTCCGGTATTTTGGCAATATTTGCAATGCCGCTGGCCAAAGTCAGCCGACCTCCACCCGACCGCCCGCGGCTTCGACCCGGGCCCTGGCTTGGGCGCTCACCGCCTGAACCTTGACGGTCAGGGGCACGGTGATTTCGCCGACGCCCAGGAGCTTGACGCCGTCGGCTTTGCCTTTCACCAGCCCGGCTTGGCGCAGGATTTCCTCATCCACCACGGTTTCGGCGGGAAAGCGTGACAGATCGCGCAGATTCACGATAGCCCACGCCCGCTTGAATTCGTTCCTAAACCCCCGCTTGGGGATGCGCCGCACCAAGGGCATCTGGCCGCCTTCGAACCCGGGCTTGAAGCCGCCCCCGGAACGGGACTTCTGGCCTTTATGGCCCCGGGCCGCGGTCTTACCCCAGCCGGAGCCGGGGCCGCGCCCTACCCTTTTCTTTTTGTGGCGGGAACCCGGCGAGGGAAATAAGTCGCTCAGTTGCATATCAGGCCTCTTCCTCGGGAACGCGCCGCACTTCAAGGAGATAATCAACTTGGTTGATCATCCCGACAAGCGCGGGCGTTTCCTTGTGCCGCACCGTCTTGTTCATCTTGGTCAAGCCCAGGGCCTGCACCGTCTTCCGGTGGGCCGGCACTCTGCCGATGGGGCTTTTGACCAGAGTAATTTCTAAAATCATTATTTTTAGCCTTCAGCTATTCAGCTTTCAGCAGTCAGCCAAAACATCCGAAATCTGCGGCGACGCTGTAAGCATTTGTTTATGTTTTTTTTTTGCCGAACCTATCCTGGCTGAGGGCTGACAGCTTATAGCTGACAGCTTATCATGCCATCAACTCGGCCAGCGGCCGGTTGCGCCGCTCGGCCACCTCTTCGGGGGCTGACAGCTGTTTCAAGGCCTCCATGGTGGCCTTCACCGCGTTATGAGGATTGTGAGACCCCAGACATTTGGTGAGCACGTTTTTGATGCCGGCCACTTCCACCACGGCGCGCACCGGGCCGCCGGCGATGACTCCGGTGCCTTCCGCGGCAGGCCGCAAAAGCACCCTGCCTGAACCGAATTGGCCCACCACCTGATAAGGAATGGTGTTATTGAGCAGGGGCACTTTAATCATTTCTTTTTTGGCCTGTTCCATGGCCTTGCGGATAGCTTCCGGCACTTCCTGGGCTTTGCCCAGCCCGGCGCCGACCCAGCCCTGGCCGTCCCCCACCACCACGATGGCGCTGAAGCGGAAGCGCCGCCCACCTTTTACTACCTTGGCGACGCGGTTGATGCTCACCACCTTGTCGACTAACTGCGCTTCCGAAGTCTCGGTTTCGAACAAGCTCACCTCCTGAGCTATAAGCTTTAAGCTATAAGCTTTAAGCCTTAAGTTTCAAATAATGTACGTTTATCGAAAGGCCAGGTTCTATCTTTTTGGCCCCTGGCCCCTGACCCCTGACCCCTAAAAAATAAGTCCCTGTTCCCGGCAGCCTTCCGCCAGGGTTTTTACCCGGCCATGGTACTTGAAGCCGTTGCGGTCAAAGACCACGCTGACGATGCCCTTGGCCTTGGCCTTTTCCGCCAGGAGCTTGCCCACTTCCTTGGCCGCGTCGCTCTTTTTGAGGTTTTCCAGCTTTCCTTTGAGCTCCGGGCTCAGGGTTCCGGCCGCGGCCAGAGTCTGCCCGGCCTGGTCATCGATAATCTGGGCATAGATATGCCTGGCGCTGCGAAACACCGACAGCCGCGGCCTCTCCACCGTGCCGCCGGTTTTGGTGCGGATGCGCCGTTTGCGTTTCAACCGCATGGCCATGCGGGGGTTCATCTTGCTCATCGCGTAACCTTTTTAAGCTGTAAGCTATAAGCCTTAAGCTCTAAGCTTATCTTAAGTCCGAAATGACAGCTTCTCCGGATCATGACATAATGATTTTAGAGGCTTGCAGCTTATAGCCTATAGCTTATAGCTTACAGCCCTATCTAGCTCCTGCCTTGCCCACCTTGCGCCGCAATTTTTCGCCGGCGTAGCGGATGCCTTTGCCCTTATAGGAATCCGGCGGCCTTAAGCCCCGGATATTGGCCGCAGTCTGGCCCAATATCTCCTTGTCCGTACCTTTGAGCTCCAACCTGGTGGCTTTCTCCACCTGCGCGGTGATGCCCTTGGGAAGGGGAAATTCCACCGGATTGGAATAGCCGATGCTGAAAACCAGAGTGTCGCCCCGGCTCTCCACTTTGTAGCCGGTGCCCACCAACTCCAGCACCCGGGTGAACCCCGTGGAGACGCCGGTAACCATATTGTCCACCAGCGTCCGGGCCAGTCCCCAAAAGGCCTTGCTCTGCCGGCTTTCGTCCACCGGCTTGACCAATATCTGCTTGTCCCCAACCTCCAGGTCGACTCTGGGAGGAAGAATCCGGGACAGGGTCCCCAGCCCGCCGGTCACCGTCAGGGTGCCGTTGGTGAGCTGAACCTTCACGCCTTGGGGGAGGGGAATGGGTTTTTTACCGATGCGCGACATAGTTTGACATCCTTACCAAATCTGGCACAACACTTCCCCGCCCACCTTGAGCTTGCGGGCCTGGCGGTCCGTAATCACGCCCTTGGAAGTGGATATCACCGCCACTCCCAGGCCGCCCTGGACCCTGGGCAGATCCTCGTAGCCTACATAGACCCTCAAGCCCGGCCGGCTGACGCGCTCAATCCTCTGAATCAGGGGCTTTTGGCTATCGTCATACCTGATGTAGACCCGCAGGATGCCCTGGCGGTTGTCTTTAATGACTTTGTAGTTTTTGATAAAACCCTCTTCCTTGAAGATGCGGGCTAAGGCGATCTTCATGCGGGATGCGGGTATATCCACCTTGTCGTGCCCGGCCCTGCCGGCGTTTCTGATCCGGGACAACATGTCGGCAAGGGGATCGGTCATACTCATATCAGCCTCCCAGGCGCTTTACCAACTGGATTTGATTACTCCGGGGATTTCGCCCCTTAAGGCCATGGTCCGAAAGCAAATGCGGCAGATGCCGAAGCGCCGGATAAAGGCCCGGGGCCGCCCGCACAACGGGCAGCGGTTGTAGCGCCGGACTTCGAATTTCGGTTCACGATTGGCTTTGTTGATCAGCGATTTCTTGGCCATCCCAATCTCCGCAGAGAGGAAGCCCCTCTGCCTCGTCTATTTTCTGAAGGGCATGCCCAACAGAGACAGCAAAAATTTCCCTTCCTCATCAGTGGACGCGGTGGTCACGATGGTGATGTTCATGCCCTTGACTTTATCTATCTTGTCGTAGTCGATTTCCGGGAAGATGATCTGCTCCTTGATGCCCAGGGTGTAATTGCCCCGGCCGTCGAAGGAGCGGTCGCTTACGCCCCGAAAATCCCGCACCCGGGGGAGCACGATATTCACCAATTTGTCCAGGAAATAATACATGCGGGCCCGGCGCAGGGTCACCATGCAGCCGATGGGCATGCCTTCCCTGAGCTTGAACGCCGCGATGGACCGGCGGGCGCGGGTCACCACCGGCTTCTGGCCGGTAATGGCGGCAAGCTCGGCGCTGGCCGAATCCAGGAGCTTGATGTTCTGGATGGCCTCTCCCAGTCCCATATTGATAATGACTTTTTCGATCTTCGGCACCTGCATGATGCTTTTGTAGTTAAACTCCTTCATCATGCGGGGCACGCATTCCTGCTTGTAAAATTCATAGAGCCTGGGGGTCGCTTGTTCAGCCATCGATCAATTCCTTACATTTCATGCAGACCCGGGCCTTCTTGCCCTCGGCGGTCTCCGTCAGCCGAAAGCGGGTGGCGGTGGCGCACTTGGGGCAGATGAGCATCACTTTGGAGACGTGCATGGGCGCCTCCTTTTCCACGATGCCCCCCTGGCCGGTGGTCGGGCTGGGCCGGGTGTGGCGCTTGATCATATTCACCTTTTCCACCAGCACCTGGTTCTTGTCCCGGATGACCCGGAGAATCTTGCCGGTTTTGCCTTTTTCTTTGCCGGAGAGCACTTCCACCAAATCATTTTTTTTCAGGCGGATGGTCACCGGCTCGATGGGTTTTTTCTTGGCCTTGGGCATGACTAGAGCACCTCCGGGGCCAGCGAGATGATCTTCATGAACCGCTTGGCCCTGAGCTCCCGGGCCACCGGCCCGAAAATCCGGGTGCCGATGGGGTCGCCCGCCGGGTTGATGAGAACGGCGCTGTTATCGTCAAATTTGATGTAGGAGCCGTCGGGGCGCCGCGTCTCTTTCGCGGTGCGCACCACTACGGCCCGCATGACGTCGCCCTTCTTCACTTTGGAATGAGGGAGCGCCTCCTTGACCGCCACGATAATGACGTCCCCCACCCTGGCGTAGCGCCGTCTGGTGCCGCCCAGCACCCGTATGCAGAAAAGCCGTTTGGCTCCGGAATTGTCGGCTACGGTTAAATTGGTATGAACCTGAATCATGGTTGTCTCCCGGCGGCGGCTCTTTACAGAGCCTTTTCCAGGATCTCCTTTACCCGCCAGCGTTTATCCCGGCTTAAGGGACGGGTTTCTTCGATAAGCACCTTGTCCCCGATCTGACAGGAATTTTGGGGATCGTGAGCTTTGAACTTGTTGCGGCGCCGGATGATTTTCTTGTAGAGGGGGTGGGCCACCAAACGTTTCACTTCCACCACCACCGTCTTATCCATTTTGTCGCTGACGACGACTCCCACCCTGGTTTTGCGCAGCCTGCGCTCTTTTTCCATTGCGTGTTCCTAGTCCCCGGCTACAAGATTTGCCCGGTTTTTTCCTTAAGCACCGTTTTCAGGCGGGCTATGTCCTTTTTGGCCTGCCCCAAGCGGGCGGTGTTGTCCAACTGATTGGTGCTGTGTTGAAATTGCAGATTGAAAAGCTCTTCGGACACTTCCTTGAGCTTGACCGTGAGCTCTTCCACCGTCAGGTCCCGCAAATCCGCCGCCTTCATGACGCCGCCTCGGCCGCGGCCTCTTCTTTGGCCACAAATTTGGTGGAACAAGGCAACTTCTGGGCTGCCAGACGCAAGGCTTCTTTCGCCACTTCCCGGTCAACCCCGGACATCTCATAGAGAATCCGGCCGGGCTTCACCACCGCCACCCAGCCTTCCGGATTGCCTTTGCCTTTGCCCATGCGGGTTTCCGCCGGCTTTTTGGTAAAGGGTTTATCCGGAAAGATGCGGATCCAGATTTTACCGCCGCGCTTGACATGGCGGGTGATGGCGATTCGGGCCGCTTCGATCTGTTGGGCCGTTATCCGGGCGGGCTCCAGGACCTGCAGGCCGAAATGGCCGAAAGCCAAAAAGTTCCCCCGGCTGGCCTTGCCCCGCATGCGGCCTTTTTGCACCTTGCGGTGTTTGACGCGTTTTGGACTTAACATAAGCAGTTTCCTAAATCAGCTTGTTGCAACATTTAAGGAGCAATTTGGATTAAGCCTTAAGGCCTACAGCTTAAAGCTTAAAGCCTAAGGCCCTAAAATCCGGCCCTCTCTTCGCCGAGCAGTTCGCCGTGGAAAATCCAGGTCTTCACTCCGATAACGCCGTAAGTGGTCATGGCCTCGGCAAAGCCGTAATCGATATAGGCCCGCAAAGTGTGCAGCGGCACCCGGCCTTCCCGGTACCATTCCTGGCGGGCGATTTCCGCGCCGGCCAATCGGCCTTTGACCCGGATCTTGATGCCCTTGGCGCCGAACTTGAGGGACTGGTTCACCGCTTTTTTCATGGCCCGGCGGAAGGAGACCCGGCGTTCCAACTGCAAGGCTACATTTTCCGCCACCAGCTGGGCGTTGATCTCCGGCTTGCGCACTTCCTGGACGTCGATCACCAGGTCGCGATTCACCAGCTTTTCCAGCCGCCTTCTCAAGTCCTCGATTTTTTTGCCTTTCTGACCGATGACCATGCCCGGCCGGGAGGTGTGTATCTTGATAGTCAGTTTGTTGGCGGCCCGCTTGATATCCACCCCGGCGATCCCGGCGCCTCTGAACTCCGGATCCTTCTTGATGAAATCCCGAATCTTGCGGTCCTCCAGGACCAAATCGGAAAAATTGTCCTTCTTGGCGAACCATACGGAATCCCAGGTACGGTAGACACCGAGCCGGAAACCGATGGGATGAACCTTTTGACCCAAAACCGCCTCCTTAGCGTTTCGCCGGCCCTTCGGCCAGAACAACGGTAATATGGCTGGTGCGCTTCAAAATGCGGTTAACCCGCCCCATGGCCCGGGGCTGGAAGCGCTTGAAGGTCGGACCGCCGTCAATGCAAATAGTTTTCACCACCAGGGTATCCACGTCTATCTGAGGCCTCTGCTCCGCGTTGGCCACCGCGGATTCCATCACCTTGCTGACGAACCGGGCGCCTTTTTGCGGCAGGAACCTGAGCAGGGCCAAGGCGTCCTCCACCTTTTTGCCTTTAAGGGGACGGGTTACCAGCCTGAGCTTGGTGGGGGACACCCGCACGAATTTGGCGCTTGCCTTGATTTCCATGACTATTTCCTACCCACTTTGGACTTGCGGTCGCCGGCGTGGCCCCCGAAGGTCCGGGTGGGCGAGAACTCTCCCAGCTTATGGCCCACCATATTTTCGGTGACATAGACCGGGATGAATTTTTTGCCGTTGTGCACCGCCAAGGTCAACCCGATGAAATCCGGGGTGATGGTGGAGCGCCGGGACCACGTCTTGATGGGCCGCCGGTCCTGGGTTTCCTTGGCCCTGGCGATCTTGGCCAGAAGACTGTCATCTACGAATGGACCCTTTTTCAGTGATCGGGGCACGTCTGTTACCTCTTGCCGCGCCGTTTGATGATATAACGGTCGCTGTCTTTGGGTTTCCGGGTTTTATAGCCCTTGGTGGGCTTGCCCCAGGGAGTGCACGGGTGGCGGCCGCCGGAGGATTTGCCCTCCCCGCCGCCCAGGGGATGGTCCACCGGGTTCATGGCCACGCCCCGCACGTGGGGGCGGCGGCCCAGCCAGCGCTTGCGGCCGGCTTTGCCCAGGGAGATGTTCTCATGCTCCACATTGCTGAGCTGCCCGATGGTGGCCCGGCAGGAGACCGGCACCATGCGGACCTCTCCGGAAGGCAGCTTCAGGTGAGCATTGTTGCCCTCCTTGGCCATGAGCTGAACATAAGAGCCTGCGGCCCTGGCCATCTGCCCGCCTTTGCCCGGCTTCATTTCCACATTGTGCACCAGGGTGCCCGTGGGGATATTTTGCAGCGGCAAGGTGTTGCCGGGCTTGATATCCGCTTCGGCGCTGGAGATGATTTCGTCCCCCACCTTAAGGTCCAGGGGCGCCAGGATGTAGCGCTTCTCGCCGTCCCGATAGTGCAAGAGCGCGATCCTGGACGTCCGGTTGGGATCGTATTCAATGGCAGCCACTTTCGCAGGCACGCCCATCTTATCCCGCTTGAAGTCGATGAGCCGGTACTTGCGCTTATGGCCGCCGCCCAAATGCCGCGCGGTGCGCCTGCCGTAATTGTTGCGGCCGCCGCTCTTTTTCAGGGCCCGAACCAGGCTTTTTTCCGGCTCGGTCTTGGTGATTTCGGCAAAATCCGCCGCCGTCTGAAAGCGCCGCCCCGGCGATGTCGGTTTGCGATGAATTAGTGGCATTTTAACTACCTTTTGGCTTTAAGCTATAAGCCTTAGGCTTTAAGCTTCTTTATAAAGGAGGTGAGCATTTGCTTCACCCCGTTAGTCTCATTGTGCAAGTCTTCATAGTCATTGCTGCCAAGAAAGTTCAGATCATGCTCCAGGAGCAAGTGATACTCCAATTCACTGGCGGAGCCCCTGGCGATTTGCAAATAGCGGGCGAATTCTGCATCGCCGTCCTTCCCGCACCCTTCAGCAATATTGGCTGCAATCGCTGCGCATGATCTCCGTATCTGGCTGGTCAAGCCGTACAGCTCTTCTTTGGGAAAAGCTGCGGTAATTTCATAAATCCTGAGAGTCAACCGATGACTTCTTTCCCACACCTTTTGCTTGCGAAAATCCCTTAAAGGAACCTTTTATTCTATATAAGTTTTTAGCCTAAAGCTTAAGGCTTAAAGCTTACAGCTTCTTAAATTCCCTCAAACCCTTTCAGCTTCTCTCCCGGTGCCAGGGTCACGATGGCCTTTTTCCAATCCGGCCGCGTCCCTTCGGTACGCCCCAGCCGCTTGGCCTTGCCTTTCAGGCGCACGGTGTTGACCGCGAGCACCTTGACCTTGAAGACCTCTTCCACGGCCTTTCTGATCTCCACCTTGTTGGCCTTGACGGCCACCCTTAAAGTGACCTGGTTGGCGGCTTCCTTCAAACCGTGGGTCTTCTCCGTGATGACCGCCCCTTTGATGATATGATGGTTCGCCTTCATTCCGCCAACCTCGCTTCGATCTCGGCGATCGCCGGAGAAAGCAGAACCAGGTGGTCATGCTTCAGGATATCGTAGACATTCAGCCCCGCGGTCAGCATGACCTGGACGAAGGGGACATTCCTGGCCGACAGCTTTAGGACCCGGTGCTCCTCCGGCGTGATGAAAAGGGCTTTGCTGATATCGAAATTTTTAAGCACCTGCACGAATTCCTTGGTTTTGGGGCTTTCCTGGGGGTAGTCCTCCAGCACCACCAGCTTGCCGTTTTTCACCTTGCTGGACAGAGCCATTTTCAGAGCCAGGCGCTTCACTTTTTTGGGCAGAGTGTAGGCATAGCTCCTGGGCTTGGGGCCGAATACGGTGCCGCCGCCCTTCCAAATGGGCGAGCGGATGGAACCCGCCCGGGCGCGCCCGGTGCCTTTCTGCCGCCAGGGTTTGCGGCCGCCGCCGGAGACTTCGCCCCGCGTCTTGGTGGACGCGGTCCCGGCCCGCCGGCAGGCCCGCTGCCAGGTCACCACTTCGTGCAGTATCGGCGGGTACACGTCCACCCCAAAGATCTCCTCCTTGAGGTCTACTTCCCCCACCTTTTCCTTGTTGATGTTGAAAATATCCACAACCGGCATGATATTATCCGATCTTTTTAATCAGCAGGAAGCCGTTTCTGGGGCCGGGCACCGGGCCTTTGACCACCAGCAGATTGTCTTCCGGCCTGACGTCGATGACTTCTATATTCTTGACAGTCACCCGCGCGTTGCCCAGGTGGCCCGGCAGTTTCTTGCCTTTGATGACCCGGGACGGATAAGCGCTGGCGCCGATGGACCCCGGCGCCCGGTGCGACATGGAGCCGTGGCTCATGGGGCCGATGCGGAAGCCCCAGCGCTTGACGGTGCCGGCGAAGCCTTTGCCCTTGCTGGTGCCCGTCATCATGAGACGGTCGCCGATTTCAAACTGCTCCACCGAGATTTCCTGGCCGGGTTCCCAGGCGCCGGCGTCGTCCACCTTGAATTCGCGGATGAGGGCGAAGCCGCTCTTGCTGCCGTGCTTTTCCAGGTGCCCTTTCATGGGCCGGTTGCACTTGGCCAAAGGCTTGCGGGCGAAGCCCACCTGAACGGCCTCGTAGCCGTCGGCGCCGCTGGTCTTCTTTTGCACCACAAAACATGGACCAGCCTCGATCACCGTGACCGCGACGGCCCGGCCGTCCTCATCGAAAATGCGGGTCATGCCCAGTTTTTTGCCGATAATCCCATTCAGCATATATAGTGCGTTTTCAGTCTTCGGTTTCGGTTTTCCCTTCTTTCAAGCATCAATCTTCACGGAAAACGGAAAACGGAAAACGGAAAACCCTCCTTAAACCCTTATTTCCACGTCCACGCCGGCCGCGAGGTCCAGTTTGCTGATGGCGTCCATGGTCTGCTGGGTAGGTTCCAGAATATCCAGCAGCCGCTTATAGGTGCGGATCTCAAACTGCTCCCGGGACTTCTTGTCGATGTGCGGCGACCGGAGCACGGTGTACTTGTTGATTTCCGTAGGCAAGGGAATGGGGCCGGCCACCCGGGCGCCTGTGCTCCGGGCGGTGTCCACTATTTCCTGCACCGATTTGTCCAATAGCTTATGGTCGTAAGAACGTAAGCGAATGCGTATTTTGGGAGCTATCATGTCCCTTCCCTACTCGATAATATCGCTCACCACGCCGGCGCCGACGGTGCGGCCGCCTTCCCGGATGGCGAATCTGAGCTCCTTCTCCAGGGCCACCGGCGTGATCAGGTTCACCGAAATGGACACATTGTCCCCCGGCATCACCATCTCCACCCCCTCAGGCAAGGTCACCACCCCGGTCACGTCCGTGGTCCGAAAGTAAAACTGCGGCCGGTAGCCCGAGAAAAACGGCGTGTGCCGCCCGCCTTCCTCCTTGGTGAGCACGTACACCTCGGCCTTGAACTGGGTGTGCGGCTTGATGGAACCCGGCTTGGCCACCACCTGGCCCCGCTCCACCTCGTCCTTCTTGATGCCCCGCAGCAACAACCCGACGTTGTCCCCGGCCTGGCCCGTGTCCAGGGTCTTGCGAAACATCTCCACCCCGGTCACCACCGTCTTCTGAGTGGGGGCGAAACCCACAATCTCCACTTCGTCGCCCACCTTGATGATGCCCCGCTCGACCCGGCCCGTCACCACCGTGCCCCGACCCGAAATGGTGAAGACGTCCTCGATGGGCATCAAAAACGGCTTGTCAATGGGCCGCGTGGGCTCCGGTATGTAGTTGTCCAGGGCCTCCATCAGCTCAAAAATGGGCTTGACCGCCGGGTCGTCGGGGTCGTCCGCCTCCAAGGCCTTCAAGGCGCTGCCCCGGATGATGGGTATGTCGTCCCCCGGAAACTCGTACTTGGATAAAAGCTCCCGAAGCTCCAGCTCCACCAGCTCGATGAGCTCCGGGTCGTCCACCATGTCCACCTTGTTCAAAAACACTACGATATAGGGCACGCCCACCTGCCGGGCCAACAAAATGTGCTCCCGGGTCTGGGGCATGGGGCCGTCGTCCGCACCCACCACCAATATGGCCCCGTCCATCTGGGCCGCACCGGTGATCATGTTCTTGATGTAGTCCGCATGACCCGGACAGTCCACGTGCGCATAGTGCCGGTTCTGCGTCTCATACTCCACGTGCGCCAAAGCAATGGTGATGCCCCGCTCCTTCTCCTCCGGCGCCTTGTCAATCTGGTCAAACGGTATGTACGACGCCCACCCCTTCTTCGCCAAATGCTTGGTAATGGCCGAAGTCAACGTCGTCTTGCCGTGGTCGATGTGACCTATCGTGCCCACATTTACGTGCGGCTTCGTCCGCTCAAATTTCTTCTTGGCCATTTAATTCCTCCAAAATTTACTAGGGGTCAGGCGCGTGCTTGCCGCCGGCCCAAAATCTCTTCCGCCAGATGGGCGGAAACAGGCTCATAATGATCAAACTGCATGGTGAAAGTGGCCCGGCCCTGGGTGGCGCTCCGCAAGGCCGTGGCATAGCCGAACATGGTAGCCAGGGGCACCTGGGCCCGAATCGTCTGGATGTTGCCCCGGCTCTCCATGCCGGTGATGCGCCCGCGCCGGGAGTTGATCTCCCCCATGACCTCGCCCACGAACTCCTCCGGGGTCACCACTTCCAGGGACATGACCGGCTCCAACAGGACCGGATGCGCCCGGCTGGCCGCCTCTTTGAAGGCCATGGAGCCGGCGATGTGGAAAGCCCTTTCTGAAGAATCCACTTCATGATAAGAGCCGTCCACCAGCCGCACCAGCACGTCCACCATGGGGAAGCCCATGATGCCGGTCTGGGCCGCTTCCCTTACCCCTTTCTCCACTGCCGGAATAAACTCTTTGGGAATAACGCCGCCCACTATTTTATTTTCAAAGACAATGTCGCTGCCCGCGGGCAGGGGCTCGAGCTCCAGCCAGACGTCGCCGTACTGGCCGCGGCCGCCGCTCTGGCGGACAAACCGGCCTTCGGCCCGCGCTTCGTGCGTGATGGTTTCTCTATAAGACACCTGGGGACGCCCCACCCGGGCGTCAACCTTAAATTCCCGGATCAAGCGGTCCACAATGATTTCCAGGTGAAGTTCGCCCATGCCGCTGATGATGGTCTCGCCGGTCTCCGGGTCGGTCTTGACCCGGAAGGAGGGGTCTTCCGCGGCGATCTTGCTCAGGGCCAGCCCCAGCCTGTCCTGATCCGCCTTGGTCTTGGGCTCGATGGCGATGTCGATGACCGGCTGGGGGATCCACAGGGCTTCCAGGATGACGGGCTCCCGCTCATCCGCCAGGGTGTCGCCCGTGGCCGTGTTCTTCAGCCCCACCGCGGCCACGATGTCCCCGGCATAGGCTTCGTCCGTTTCCTCCCGCTTGTTGGCGTGCATCTTGAGAAGCCGGCCGATGCGCTCCTTGATGCCCTTGCTGGCGTTCAGCACCGCCGCCCCGGATTTCAGGACACCGGAATAAATGCGCAGAAAGGTGAGCTGCCCCACATACGGATCGGTGAGCAGTTTAAAGGCCAGGGCAGCCAGCGGAGCATCATCTGAGGCCGGCCGCTCCACCAACTCGCCCCGGGGATTCAGGCCTTTGACCGGAGGAATGTCCAGCGGGGAGGGCAGATAGTCCACCACCGCATCCAGGAGGGGCTGTACTCCTTTGTTCTTGAAGGCCGAGCCGCAGAGCACCGGCACCAATTTAAGGCCGATGGTGCCATGGCGCAGGGCCTGTCTGAGCATGGCTTCCTCCACCGGCTCATCGGCCAGGTAGCGGTTCATAATCTCTTCATCTATTTCGGCCAGGGCTTCCAGCAAGTGGGTCCGCTGGGTTTCGGCCATTTCCCGATATTCCGCGGGAATCTCCGAAACCGTGAACTCCAGCCCTTTGCTGGCTTCATCATAAGTTATGGCCTGACGGGTGATGAGATCGATGACCCCCTTGAAATCGGCCTCCTCCCCTAAAGGCAGCTGCAGCAGCACCGGGTTGGCGTTGAGGCGCTCCCGCATCATTTTAATGGTGCGGAACAGGTCGGCGCCCACCCGGTCCATCTTATTGACAAAGGCCAGCCTGGGTACCCCGTAGCGGTCGGCCTGGCGCCATACCGTTTCGGACTGGGGCTCCACCCCGGCCACCGCGTCGAAGACGGCCACTACACCATCCAAGACTCGCAGAGACCGCTCCACCTCGATGGTGAAGTCCACGTGGCCGGGCGTATCGATGATGTTGATGCGGTGGTTCCGCCAGTAAGAGGTCGTGGCCGCGGAGGTGATGGTGATGCCGCGCTCCTGCTCCTGGACCATCCAGTCCATGACCGCCTGGCCATCGTGCACCTCACCCATACGGTGGGTTACTCCCGTGTAAAAGAGCACCCTTTCCGTGGTTGTGGTCTTACCGGCGTCAATATGGGCCATGAACCCTATGTTCCTGACCCGGTTTAATGGAGTAATTCTAGGCACTTGTGTTTACCAGCGATAATGTGCGAAGGCCTTGTTGGCTTCGGCCATTTTATGCGTATCTTCCCGTTTTTTGATGGCGCCGCCCCGGTTTTGGGAGGCGTCCAATAATTCTCCGGCCAGCTTGGTCACCATGGATTTTTCCGGCCGGTTCTTGGCGTAACCGATGAGCCAGCGGATGGCCAGGGAAATGCGGCGGTCGTGGCGCACTTCCACCGGCACCTGGTAGGTGGCCCCGCCCACCCGCCGGGATTTCACTTCGATGAGCGGCTTCACGTTGTCCATGGCCTGATGAAAGACCTTGATGGGGTCTTCCTTGCTGCGCTGACCCACCAGGTCCAGGGCGCTGTAAAATACACGCTGAGCCGTGCTCTTTTTGCCCTTGCGCATCAGGCCGTTGATGAAGCGGCTCACCAGGGCGTCATTGTACTTCAGATCGGGCGTTACCGGCCGTTTGACTACGCCGCCTTTCCTGGGCATTTCTTACTCCGTTTTCCGTTTTCCGTTTTCCGTTGGTTTCGACCAGTAGCTTGGTTTATTCCGAAAACCGAAAACTCGGACTTTCTTATGTGGACCAGCTTAATTGATTGATTACTGAGCACTGGCCACTGATCACTGGCCACTACTTCGGTTTTTTGGCCCCGTACTTGGAGCGGCCCCGCCGGCGGTCCTGCACCCCGGAGGCGTCCAGCGTCCCGCGGACTACGTGGTAGCGCACGCCGGGTAGGTCTTTGACGCGGCCGCCGCGGATGAGCACCACGGAGTGCTCCTGGAGGTTATGCCCCACCCCGGGGATATAAGTGGTCACTTCGATGCCGTTGGTGAGGCGCACCCTGGCCACCTTCCGCAACGCGGAATTGGGTTTTTTCGGGGTGGTGGTATAGACCCGGACGCAGACCCCCCGTTTTTGGGGGCAGCTTTGCAGAGCCGGTGACGCGGTGCGTTTGGTCATTTTTTCCCGGCCCTTGCGAACCAGTTGACTGATCGTCGGCATACTCTCTCCTGCTAAAGTATCAGGGGCACTAAAAATTTATTTTTTTAAAGATTTTTGCCCCATTTGTCAAGCTTTTTATCCCGCCTCAATTTCCATCTCGGGGCCCGCCGGCTCCATGATTCCTTCCGGCGGCGGCAGCATCGCCTCCATTTCGTCAGCCAGGGCAATTTCCACCTCGCGGTAGGGCGCCATGCCGGTGCCTGCCGGAATCAGGCGGCCCATAATGACATTTTCCTTGAGGCCGCGCAGGTGGTCGATCTTGCCCTGCACTGCGGCGTCGGCCAGCACCTTGGTGGTTTCCTGGAAGGAGGCCGCGGAAATCCAGCTCTCCGTGGTCAAGGAGGCCTTGGTAATGCCCAAAAGCAGCGGCTCGCCAGTGGCCGGGCGCTTGCCCTCGGCGATGGCCTGCTCGTTTTTCTCTTCGAAGACCCACTTTTCCACCTGTTCGCCGATGAGCAGGTCCGTGTCCCCGGCGTCCACCACCTTGATGCGCCTGAGCATCTGACGCACAATGACCTCAATGTGCTTGTCATTAATCTTGACGCCCTGCAGGCGGTAGACCTCCTGCACTTCATCCACCAGGTAGCGGGCCAGTTCTTTCAGACCGCTGATATTCAGGATATCATGGGGGTTGGCGGAGCCGTCCATGAGGGGCTCGCCGGCCCGGATATAATCGCCTTCCTGGACCGCCACGTGCTTGCCCTTGGGGATGAGATATTCCTTGGGCTTGCCCACTTCCGGGGTGACCACGATCTTGCGTTTGCCCTTGATGTGGCGCCCGAAGGTCACGTTGCCGCTGATTTCAGAAATAATCGCGGTTTCCTTGGGCTTGCGCACTTCGAAAAGCTCGGCCACCCGGGGCAGGCCGCCGGTGATGTCTTTGGTCTTCATGGTTTCCCGGGGAATCTTGGCGATAATGTCACCCGGATATACCGTATCGCCCTCATTTACCATAAGGATGGCGCCCAGTGGCATAAAGTAGCGGGCGTAGGCCACCGTCCCGGGGATGCGGGCCGTGGCGCCGGTTTCATCCTTGATGGAAATCCGGGGCCGCAGGTCCGGGTCTTTGCTCTCGATGATGATGCGGGAGGATTTCCCGGTCACCGGGTCCAGGCGCTCCTGCATGGCTTCCATGATGTCGCCGAACTTGATGGTGCCGCCCACCTCGGTGAGCATGGGGTTGGTGAAGGGGTCCCATTCCGCCAGTTCCTGGCCCGGCTCCACCTCCTGGCCTTCCATGACCTTGAGATGCGCCCCATAGGTCAAGGGGAAGCGCTCCCGCTCGATACCCTTTTCGCTGACGATGACCAGCTCGCCGCTGCGGCTCAGGTTCACCGGTTCGCCGAAGCGGTTCACCACGTAACGCACGTTGTCGAACCGCACCCGGCCCGCGACCCGGGCCACGTGGCGGCTCTGTTCGGCCCGCCGGGAGGCGGTGCCGCCGATGTGGAAGGTGCGCATGGTGAGCTGTGTCCCGGGCTCCCCGATGGACTGGGCCGCCAGGATGCCGATGGATTCGCCGATATTCACCTGGGTGCCGTGGGCCAGGTCACGGCCGTAGCATTTGGCGCAGACCCCCCACTTGGTCTGGCAGGTCAGCACCGAACGGATCCAGACCTTCTCGATGCCGGCGTTGTCGATGCGCTCCGCGGCCTCTTCGTCGATCTCCTCGTTGGCCTGCACGATCACTTCGCCGGTATGGGGGTCAAGGACGTCTTCCAGGGCCGTCCGGCCCAATACCCGGTCCTGCACCCGCTCGATGATTTCGCCGCCTTCCACCAGCGGCGTCACGTAGATGCCGTCGATGGTGCCGCAGTCCAGCTCATTGATCACCGCGTCCTGGGCCACGTCCACCAAACGGCGGGTGAGGTAGCCGGAGTTGGCGGTTTTGAGCGCCGTATCCGCCAAGCCTTTCCGGGCGCCGTGGGTCGAAATGAAGTATTGCAGCACGGTCAGGCCTTCCCGGAAATTGGCGGTGATGGGCGTTTCGATGATTTCGCCCGAGGGCTTGGCCATGAGCCCCCGCATGCCGGCCAACTGGCGCATCTGGTCTTTGCTGCCCCGGGCGCCGGAGTCGGCCATCATGAAGATGGGGTTGAAGCTGGCCACCTCTTCCTGGTGGGTGATGGTCCGGCCGGGGTTTTCCGGATCGGGCTCTTCCACGGTGATCACGTCCCGGGCCATTTCTTCCATCATGCGGGCCGCGACTTCGTCCGTGGCCTTGGCCCAGATGTCCACCACCTTGTTGTATTTTTCGCCCTCCGTAATGATACCTTCCTGGTACTGCTCCTCCACCTGGGACACTTCCGCCATGGCCGCGTTCAGGATCTCGGATTTGCGCTCCGGAATGATCATGTCCTGTACGCCGATGGAGATGCCCGCCTTGGTGGCATAGTGGTAGCCCATGTTCTTCAGGCGGTCGGCCAGGATCACCGTGGCTTTGATGCCGCATTTCCGGTAGGCGTGCGCGATGAGCTTGCGGATCACCCGCTTGGTCATGGTGGTGTTCACCATTTCGAAAGGCAGGCCTTCCGGCAGAATCTCGGACAACAGGACGCGCCCCACCGTGGTTTTATGGATCTTGCCGTTGATGCGCACGGGAATGCGGGCCTGGAGATGGACCTGCCCCTGATCGAAGGCCACCCTTACCTCTTCGGGAGAGGCAAAGGGGATAGGCTTATGGCCGTTCTTGTCCACCCGTTCGCCGGGAGCGAAGGGCAGCTCCCGGGTCAGGTAGTAGAGACCTAAAACAATATCCTGAGTGGGGATAATGATGGGGTCCCCATTGGCCGGGCTCAGGATGTTGTTGGTGGACATCATCAGCGTCCTGGCTTCGATCTGGGACTCGATGGACAAGGGCACGTGCACCGCCATCTGGTCGCCGTCAAAGTCAGCGTTGAACGCGGTGCAGACCAGGGGATGGAGCTGAATGGCCTTGCCCTCGATGAGGATGGGTTCAAAGGCCTGAATCCCCAGGCGGTGCAGGGTCGGGGCCCGGTTGAGCATAACCGGGTGCTCCCTCACGACTTCGTCCAGGATGTCCCATACCTCGGGGGTTTCCCGCTCCACCAGCTTTTTGGCCACTTTGATGGTGGTCGCGAAGCCTCTGGCCACCAGCTTGTGGAAAATGAAGGGCTTAAAGAGTTCCAAGGCCATCTGCTTGGGCAGACCGCACTGGTGCAGCTTCAATTCCGGGCCGATAACGATGACGGAGCGCCCGGAATAGTCCACGCGCTTGCCCAACAGGTTCTGACGGAAGCGCCCCTGCTTGCCCTTGAGCATGTCGGACAGGGACTTCAAGGGCCGCTTGTTGGGGCCGGTGATGGTTCTGCCCCGGCGGCCGTTTTCAAAAAGCACGTCCACTGCTTCCTGGAGCATGCGCTTTTCGTTGCGGATGATGATATCCGGAGCGTTGAGCTCCAAAAGGCGCTTCAAGCGGTTGTTGCGGTTGATTACCCGCCGGTAGAGGTCGTTTAAGTCGCTGGTGGCGAAGCGGCCGCCGTCCAGATGCACCAGGGGGCGCAAATCCGGCGGCAGCACCGGAATCACTTCAAGCACCATCCATTCGGGCCGCTGCCCCGACTCCCGGAAAGCGTCGATAATTTTCAGGCGCTTGCCCAGCTTTTTGCGTTTGGCATCCGAGCTGGTCTTGGCCATTTCGGCGCGCACTTCCTGGGAAATGGCCTCCAGGTCCACTTCGGCCAGCATATCTCTGACGGCCTCGGCCCCCATGCCGGCCCGAAAGCGGTCGCCAAATTCTTCCTTAAGCTGCCGGTATCTCTCTTCCGACAGCAAGGTTCCCTTGGTAAGCTGCGTGTCTCCCGGGTCCGTGACCACATAGGCCTCGAAATAGAGGACTTTTTCCAGTTCCTTCAGGGTCAGGTCCAGGAGATTGCCGATCTTGCTGGGCAGGCTCTTTAAAAACCAGATATGCACTACCGGCGAGGCCAGCTCAATGTGGCCCATGCGCTCGCGCCGCACCTTGGACTGGATCACTTCCACGCCGCATTTTTCGCAGGTGATGCCCCGGTGCTTCATGCGCTTGTATTTGCCGCAGTTGCATTCATAGTCCTTGGCCGGGCCAAAGATCTTGGCGCAGAACAGTCCGTCCCGCTCCGGCTTAAAGGTGCGGTAGTTGATGGTTTCCGGCTTTTTCACCTCGCCGTGGGACCAGGACCGGATCATATCCGGGGAAGCCAGGGTCAGGCGCACCGCTTCCACATAGAGGGGGTCCTCCGGCCGGGCGAACAAGCTGTTCAAATCTTCCAATTTTACGTCTTTAGCCTTTTCCATCATAGGCTTTATTCCTTGGTCTTGTCAGTGTCCTGTTTCAGGAGATCAACGTTCAGCGCCAGGCTCTTGAGCTCCCGGACCAGGACATTAAACGACTCCGGCAGACCCGCCTCCAAATCGTATTCGCCTTTGAAAACCTTCTCATACATGCGGGTGCGGCCGGCTACATCATCGGATTTCACCGTGAGAAATTCTTGCAGAGTGTAAGCCGCGCCATAGGCCTCCAGGGCCCAGACCTCCATTTCGCCCAAACGCTGGCCGCCGAATTGGGCCTTGCCCCCCAGGGGCTGCTGGGTGACCAGCGAATAAGGCCCGATGGAGCGGGCATGGATTTTGTCGGCCACCAAATGGTGCAGCTTCATCATATACATGATGCCCACCGTCACCAGCCGGTCGAAGGCCTCGCCGGTGCGGCCGTCAAACAAGACCGCCTGGCCGCCGATGGGCAGCCCCGCCTCTTCCAAACACGCCTGCACTTCTTCTTCCTGCGAACCGTCAAATACCGGGGAGGCCATATGGATGCCTTCCTTGTAGTGGGCCTGCCAAATCTCCCGCAGTTCTTCGTGGTTCATGTTTTCCAGTTCCCGAGCCAGGGCCGGGTCATTGTAAATGCGGTTGAGACGGGCTTTGATGGCGTCCAGAGAGTAGAAGCGGTCGAGCATTTCCCCGATCTGCCGGCCCAAGGCGTAGGAGGCCCAACCCAAATGGGTTTCCATGACCTGCCCCACGTTCATCCGGGAGGGCACGCCCAAAGGGTTGAGCACGATGTCCACGGGGGTGCCGTCCTCAAAATAGGGCATATCTTCCGCGGGCATGATACGGGAGACCACGCCTTTGTTGCCGTGGCGGCCGGCCATTTTGTCACCCACTGCCAGCTTGCGCTTCATGGCCACGAAGATCTTGACCTTCTTGATGACGCCCGGCGGCAGCTCGTCCACTTTCCGAAGACGGCTGAGTTTGGACTCAAAGACCATGGTCACCAGATGCAGCTGCTCCTGGTAGCGGTCCAGAATCTCGTCGATCTGGTCCTCCAGGCCGGCTTCCTCAAAATTGACGTGACGCCAAAACTCCAAAGGTTTTTTGTTTACCAGTTCGACGGGAACCACCGCACCGCGCTCAAGGATGACCGTGCCCTTGCGCTCATCTTCGATGTTTTCCGCCAGTTTTTTGCCGGCCAGCAGGTCGGCCAAACGCTGGCGATAACTTTGAGTGATAATGGCGATTTCGTCGGCCTGGTCTTTTTGCAGTTTGGCCACCGCTTCATCTTCAATGGAGCGGCTGCGTTCGTCCTTTTCCACGCCCTTGCGGGAAAAGACCCGGGCGTCGATGACCACACCTTCGATGCCGGGGGGCACCCTAAGCGAAGTGTCCTTCACGTCGCCGGCCTTCTCTCCGAAAATGGCGCGCAAAAGTTTCTCTTCCGGCGTGAGCTGGGTTTCGCCTTTGGGGGTGATTTTCCCCACCAGGATATCGCCGGGGCGCACCTCCGCACCGATCCTGATGATGCCGCTCTCGTCCAGATTGCGCAGGGCTTCCTCGCCCACGTTGGGAATGTCCCGGGTGATTTCCTCTTTGCCGAGTTTGGTGTCCCGGGCCATTACCTCAAATTCTTCAATATGAATGCTGGTGAAGACGTCGTCTTTCACCAGGCGCTCGGACACCAGGATGGAGTCCTCAAAGTTGTAGCCGCCCCAGGGCATGAAGGCCACCATGATGTTTTTGCCCAGGGCCAGCTCGCCCATTTCCGTAGCCGGTCCGTCCGCGATGATCTGGCCTTCCTCGACAATATCCCCGCGCCGCACGATAGGCCGCTGGTTATAGCAGGTGTTCTGGTTGGTGCGCTGGAACTTGATCAATTTGTAGATATCTACGGGCGAATCGCTGCCGCCGTTGCTGCCGTCCTGGGCCCGAATGACGATGCGGGTGGCGTCCACGTCTTCCACCACCCCGCTGCGCCGCGCCACCACGGTGACCCCTGAATCCCGGGCCACCACGCCCTCCATGCCGGTGCCGATGATAGGGGTGCTGCTGGTGAGCAAAGGCACCGCCTGGCGCTGCATGTTGGAGCCCATCAGCGCCCGGTTGGCGTCATCGTGTTCCAGAAACGGAATCAGGGATGCGGCCACGCTCACCAACTGGCTGGGAGAGACGTCCATATAATCGATCTTGTCAGGGCTCAACATGACGTATTGGCCGCCCACCCGGGCTTCCACCAGGTCGTCCAAAAAGCGGCCTTCCTCGTCCAGCGCGGCATTGGCCTGAGCGATAACCTTGTCTTCTTCCTCCAGGGCCGAGAGGAACCTCACTTCCCTGGTGACCCGGGTCTCCTCCTTGTTCCCCACTTTGCGCCGCTCCACCACCCGGTACGGGGTTTCGATAAAACCGAACTCATTGACCCGGGCATAGGTGGACAGCGACACGATCAAGCCGATGTTGGGACCTTCCGGAGTCTCAATGGGGCAGATGCGGCCGTAATGGGTGGGATGCACGTCCCTGACTTCAAAACCCGCCCGTTCCCTGGTCAAGCCGCCGGGACCCAGCGCCGACAGCCGCCGTTTGTGGGTGATCTCGGAAAGGGGGTTGGTCTGGTCCATGAACTGGCTGAGCTGGCTGGTGCCGAAAAATTCCTTGATCACCGCCTGCACGGGCTTGGCGTTGATGAGATCGTGAGGCATGAGCGTGTCCAGATCCTGGATGGCCATGCGCTCTTTGATAGCCCGCTCCATGCGCACCAGCCCGACCCGGAACTGGTTTTCCAGCAACTCGCCCACCGCCCGGACCCGGCGGTTGCCCAGGTGGTCGATATCGTCCACCGGCCCCTCCCGGTCTTTCTGGATGATGAGCTCTTTCACCGCCATGAGGATATCGTCTTTTTCCAGAATGGTGAAAGTCAGACGCTGCTGCATTTCCTCCGGGGTCATTTGCCTGACCATATCCGGTCTGAGCTTCAGGTCCAGCTTCAGGCGGCCCACCGGCGAGAGGTCATAGAACTCCGGATTGAAAAAGAGATTGTTGAAGAAGTTGGTAGCCACCTCTTCATTAGGACGGTTGCTGGGCCGCAGGCGCCGGTAAATCTCCAGGATGGCTTCCTTCATCCCCGCGGTTTTGTCCACCAAGAGGGTATTCCGCAAACACGGGCTCACCGTTATGTTGTCGATGTACAGCAGGTCAACTTCCTTGATGCCGCGCTGCACCATCAATTCCAGCTTGTCCTCGGTGAGCTCCTCATTGCAGTGGATCAACGCCTCGCCGCTTTCCGGGTCTAAAATGTCGTGGGCCACCACTTTGCCCACCAAGTCCATGGGGGTGCTTTCCAGGTATTCCACCCCCGCCTTTTGCAGCTTTTTGATGACCGCCGGGGTGATGCGCCGCATGCGTTTGACAATGATCTCCCCGGTTTTGGGATCCGGTATGTCCCGCGGGGCGTTTTTATCCACCAGGAGTTCGGGAATCAGCTTGCGCTGGACTTTATCGCCTTGCAGATAAACCTTTTCGGTGGTGTAAAAGTAGTTCAGCAGTTCTTCGGTGGTGTAACCCAGGGCCTTCAGCAAAATGGTGGCGGGGAATTTCCGCCGCCGGTCGATGCGCACGTAGAGGATGTCTTTGGTGTCGAATTCGAAGTCGATCCAGGAGCCCCGCAAAGGAATGAGCCTGGCCGAATAGATGATCTTGCCGCTGGAATGGATCTTGGCCCGGTCATGGTCGATGAACAGGCCCGGCGAGCGATGCAACTGGCTGACCACCACCCGCTCCGTGCCGTTGACGATGAACGTGCCGTGCTCGGTCATCAGAGGAATGGTGCCGAAGTAAATTTCCTGCTCTTTAATGTCCCGGATGACCTGGGCCTGGGTCTCGGTACCTACATCATAGACCACCAGCCGCACCCGGATTTTCATGGGCACTTCATAGGTCATGCCCCGCTGGAGACACTCGTCCAGATCGTATTTGGGGTCTCCCAGGGTGTAATCCACAAACTCCAGGGAGCACGCGCCGCTGAAGTCGCGGATGGGGAAGACGCTTTTAAAGACCCCCTGCAGCCCGAAATTCTGGCGCTCGTGTGGGGGCGCGTCCTTCTGCAAGAAACGGGTGTAGGACTCTCTTTGCATCTCGATGAGATTGGAGATGTCGACTACCCGTTCGATCTTGCCGAAACTTTTGCGATACAGCCGTAAAGGCGATAATGCTTTGGCCATGAGCACTCCTTAAAAGAATGGCCTTTGGTTATTCTTCGAAACGAAACCCTTTTATTTGATCTCTACGGTCGCGCCTTGTTCCTCCAGCTTCTTCTTGATTTCCTCGGCTTCCGCCTTGGAGACGGCTTCCTTTAAGGTGGTAGGCACGTTTTCCACCGCTTCTTTGGCCTCTTTAAGGCCAAGATTGGTGATGGCCCGGACCTCTTTGATCACCTGGATCTTATTGGGGCCGCAGACCGTCAACACCACGTCAAACTCCGTTTTCTCCTCTTCCACGGGCGCGGCTTCCGCCGCCGGCGCCGCCGCGGCAGCCATGGCTACGGGCGCGGCTGCTGATACGCCGAACTTATCCTCCAGCTCTTTGATAAGCTGGGACAGTTCCAACACCGTCATGTTGGATAAGGCGTCAATGATTTCGGCACGAGTGATAGCCATCGTTTCCTCCTTTATCTTCAAAGCTTGCAGCTTTAGGCTTTATCTTTTATGGCCGTAAAGGCTTAAGTAACCGTAAGGTCAGGATTCCGCTTCCCCGGCTGCGGGGGCTTCGCCTCCGCCCTTCTGGTCCTTGAGGGCCACCAGGACGTTCAGCAGGCCGCGTATCACCCCCGCGAGAACCGTCACCAGCCCCGTGGGGACGGCCTGCATGGCTCCCAAAAATTGGGCCAGGAGCACTTCTTTGGACGGCAGCTTGGACAAAGCTTCAATATCCTTGGGGCTCAAAACCTGCTTGCCCAGCACGCCGCTCTTGATCTTAAACAAGGGTTTATCCTGAGCAAACTTAACCAAAAGCTTGGCCAGGGCCACCGGGTCGGCATAGCCGAACGCCACGGCATTGGGACCCACGAACTGGTCGGTCAGCGGGGCCAGCAGCGAATCATCGGTCGCGGAGCGCATCAGCAGGGTGTTTTTGGCCACCTTTAACTCGCCTTCGGCCTCTTTGAGCTGCCGCCGCAACTGGGCCAGGGTTTCCACTTGCAAGCCGGTGAAATCCGTCAAAACCCCGATCTGGGCTCGGGCCGCTTTGTCCTTTAAATCTTCAATAACATCCGCTTTGAGTTTTCGGCTTTCTTTCCTGCCCACTGGCAACCTCCTCTATGACAAGAGCCGCACCAGGTTTTTGACGTCTGCGGCATCCACCGGAATTCCCGGCCCCATCGTGGTGGAGAGATAAATGCTCTTGAGATAAGTGCCCTTGCTGGTGGCCGGTTTTAGGCGCAGCAGAGTGTCCATGAAGGCCGCCAGATTGACCAGCAGCTTATCGGGGCCGAAGGACACCTTGCCTAAAGGGACATGCACCACCCCTCCCCGGTCTACCCGGAATTCGACCTTGCCGCCCTTGAGCTCGCTGACGGCCTTGGCCACGTCAAAGGTGACGGTGCCTACCTTGGCATTGGGCATCAGGCCCCGAGGGCCCAGGATTTTGCCGATGCGGCCCACCTGCCCCATGAGGTCAGGGGTGGCGACCGCCTTGTCGAAATCAAGCCAGCCGCCCTGAATTTTGGCGATAAGGTCGTCAGACCCCGTGTAGTCGGCGCCGGCTTCCTGGGCTTCCTTCTCTTTCTCGCCCTTGGCGAAGACCAGCACCCGGACCGTTTTGCCCAAGCCGTTGGGCAGGACCACGGCGCCGCGCACCATCTGGTCCGCGTGCCGGGGGTTGACCCCCAGAGATACGGACGCCTCCAGGGTCTCGTCAAATTTGGTGCTGGCTGTTTCCAGGGCCAGCGCCACTGCTTCGGAAAAAGGGTAGCGGCGGTCCCGCTCCACCTTTTTTGCTGCTTGTTGATAACGTTTGCCTCTGCGGGCCATGGATGGTCTCCTTTACCCTTCCACGATCTCGATGCCCATGCTCCGGGCGGTGCCGGCGATGCTGTGCATGGCCATCTCCAGGTCCGTGGTGTTGAGGTCCGGCATTTTTTGCCTGGCAATGTCAGCTAATTGGGCCTTGGTAATCTGGCCCGCCTTCTCCCGGCCGCTCTGACCGGAACCCTTGGGCACCTGGGCCGCCTGCTTGATGAGAACCGAAGCCGGCGGGGTCTTGGTGACGAATGTAAAAGAACGGTCCGCGTACACCGTGATGAGCACCGGAATAATGGTGCCTTCCTGACCGGCGGTCCTGGCGTTGTAGCTCTTGCAGAACTCCATAATATTGACCCCGTGCTGCCCCAGGGCCGGACCGATGGGCGGCGACGGATTGGCCTGCCCCGCAGGGATCTGCAGTTTTATTTGGGCGATAACCTTTTTGGCCATTTATTCTTGCTCCTTGGCGCCTTTGCACCTTGGCGAGAAAAATCTCACGCCAAGGCACTAAGACGCAAAGTTATATCTTCTCCAACTGCGTAAACTCCAACTCCACCGGGGTGGGCCTGCCGAAAACGCTGATCATCACCCTGACCCGGCCCCGGTCAGCCCGCACTTCGTCCACCGTGCCGGTGAAATTGGTGAACGGGCCGTCAGTCACCTGCACCTTGTCGCCGGGCTCAAACTTGATCTTGGGCTTGGGCTTGGCAGCCCCTTCCCGGATTTGCTCCAGAATCTTTTCCGCCTCTTCATCCGGAATCGCGGTAGGCTCCGTCTTGCTGCCCACAAACCCGGTGACCTTGGGGGTCTCTTTCACCACGTGCCAGGTCAGATCGGTCAGTTCCATGCGCACCAGGACATAGCCAGGATAAAATTTTCGATGGGACAGGCGGCGCTCGCCCTTGATCATCTCCTCCACCACCTCGGTGGGCACCAAGACCTCTGAGATCTTGTCCTCCACCCCATGTGACCTGGCGCGCTCCAGAATGGCATTCTTGACCTTCTGCTCAAAGCCGGAATAGGTGTGGATGATGTACCACTTCTGCGACACGGGCGGCATCCTCTTCGTCAATGCATGACGTAACTAACCAGGCGGGAGAGGCCGAAGTCCACCAAACCCAGAAATATGGAAATCACCGCCACCAGAAACAGGACCACTCCGGTGGTTCCCAAGGTCTCCCGGCGAGTGGGAAAGGTGACTTTCTTCAGCTCCTGCCAGGCTTCCACCACAAATTGGCGCGCCGTGCCAAGCCATTGGCCAGGTGAAGGCAGCTTCGCCCGCCACGAGGTCTTGGGTTTGGCCGGTCTGAGTTTCACCACCTGGCCGCGCCCCGTGCCGGCGTTGACCTCTTTCGGCGTTCCTTTGGGCTTGATTTTCTGTTTTTTCATAACTAATTTCCCTTCGGGACTGCCCGGTTCAAAAAACGAACTTTAGCCCCCTCTTCTGACTTTTGTGGACCAAATGTCAGAAAGGTTGCGCCAAGCCTGCCTCATGACTCTTGAGGCGCCGCAGTCAGGGAATCTCAAGGAGAGAATGAAAATACCCGGCAAGCAGCCCTAACCCGGAAGGCCTTCTTCTGATATCGCCATCATGGTGATTGGCAGGCCAGGAGGGATTCGAACCCCCATCCCCCGGTTTTGGAGACCGGTGCTCTAGCCGTTCGAGCTACTGGCCTGTCGCGACTGTCCTATTTGCTCTCCTTGTGTTCGGTATGGGTGCGGCAGAACGGACAAAATTTCTTCAAGGTCAACCGGTCCGGTGTCCGCCGCTTGTTCTTGGTTGTCGTATAGTTCCGGCGCTTACAGGTCATGCACGCTAAGGTTATGATGTCTCTCATGGCCTACTCGATAATATCGCTCACCACGCCGGCGCCGACGGTGCGGCCGCCTTCCCGGATGGCGAATCTGAGCTCCTTCTCCAGGGCCACCGGCGTGATCAGGTTCACCGAAATGGACACATTGTCCCCCGGCATCACCATCTCCACCCCCTCAGGCAAGGTCACCACCCCGGTCACGTCCGTGGTCCGAAAGTAAAACTGCGGCCGGTAGCCCGAGAAAAACGGCGTGTGCCGCCCGCCTTCCTCCTTGGTGAGCACGTACACCTCGGCCTTGAACTGGGTGTGCGGCTTGATGGAACCCGGCTTGGCCACCACCTGGCCCCGCTCCACCTCGTCCTTCTTGATGCCCCGCAGCAACAACCCGACGTTGTCCCCGGCCTGGCCCGTGTCCAGGGTCTTGCGAAACATCTCCACCCCGGTCACCACCGTCTTCTGAGTGGGGGCGAAACCCACAATCTCCACTTCGTCGCCCACCTTGATGATGCCCCGCTCGACCCGGCCCGTCACCACCGTGCCCCGACCCGAAATGGTGAAGACGTCCTCGATGGGCATCAAAAACGGCTTGTCAATGGGCCGCGTGGGCTCCGGTATGTAGTTGTCCAGGGCCTCCATCAGCTCAAAAATGGGCTTGACCGCCGGGTCGTCGGGGTCGTCCGCCTCCAAGGCCTTCAAGGCGCTGCCCCGGATGATGGGTATGTCGTCCCCCGGAAACTCGTACTTGGATAAAAGCTCCCGAAGCTCCAGCTCCACCAGCTCGATGAGCTCCGGGTCGTCCACCATGTCCACCTTGTTCAAAAACACTACGATATAGGGCACGCCCACCTGCCGGGCCAACAAAATGTGCTCCCGGGTCTGGGGCATGGGGCCGTCGTCCGCACCCACCACCAATATGGCCCCGTCCATCTGGGCCGCACCGGTGATCATGTTCTTGATGTAGTCCGCATGACCCGGACAGTCCACGTGCGCATAGTGCCGGTTCTGCGTCTCATACTCCACGTGCGCCAAAGCAATGGTGATGCCCCGCTCCTTCTCCTCCGGCGCCTTGTCAATCTGGTCAAACGGTATGTACGACGCCCACCCCTTCTTCGCCAAATGCTTGGTAATGGCCGAAGTCAACGTCGTCTTGCCGTGGTCGATGTGACCTATCGTGCCCACATTTACGTGCGGCTTCGTCCGCTCAAATTTCTTCTTGGCCATCTCTTGTCTCCAGAAATTGGTTTTTCCCCAACCTTTGGCTCGGGGGCGGCTGCTTTTACCTTTTTAAATGGAGCCCACGACCGGGATCGAACCGGTGAACCTCTTCCTTACCAAGGAAGTGCTCTACCTACTGAGCTACGTGGGCTCATGGAGCGGGAAACGGGACTCGAACCCGCAACCCTCAGCTTGGAAGGCTGATGCTCTAGCCAATTGAGCTATTCCCGCAACATAAAGAAAAATGGTGGAGAGGGGAGGATTCGAACCTCCGAAGGCTGAGCCAACAGATTTACAGTCTGCCCCCTTTGGCCACTCGGGAACCTCTCCAGCCGGGAAAGCTTCGTTTTTCATACACTTGTGGAGCTGGCGATGGGACTCGAACCCGCAACCTGCTGATTACAAATCAGCCGCTCTACCATTGAGCTACGCCAGCAAAGGTCCCCGGCTCTCAGGCCGAAGGTGACCAAATTATAACTTTATAAATATATTTGAGTCATGAAATGTTTGTCAATAGCTTTCCAGAAAAAATCTCGAGACGGTGAGGCGATGAGGAGGCGTGCGAGAAAACATCCATAACGAGATTATGATAACCTTCTTTTAAAGGATTATCAACTCCCTTGGTTTGACATATCCCTGATTTGATGGCATATTCGTAATCGTTCTATGAAGGAGAAGGTAATGGACCCGGCTCGGGCCAAATTATTGCGTCAGCTCCCGGCAGTGGATGAAGTGCTGCGCCACCCTCAGGTGCAGGCCGCGCTGAGCGGTCTCTCCCGCCCATTCGCGGCTGAGGTGGTGCGGCAGGTGATCGCCTCTGCCCGCGGCGAGATCCTGGCCGCGCCGGCCGAGGGCCTGCCCGCGGAGTTCGATGTCGCCGCGTTCCTTAAGGCCGTGGCCGCGGAACTGGAGGCCGCCCGCCGCCCTTCCCTCACCCGCGTGGTCAACGGCACCGGCATAATCATCCATACCAACCTGGGGCGCTCGCCTCTGGCCGCCGCCGCCCAGGAGGCCGTCCTGGAGGCGGCCCGCAGCTACTCCAATCTGGAATACGACCTGAAACGCGGCGCCCGGGGCTCCCGCCAGGCCCATCTGGAAGAACTGCTCACCGAACTCACCAAAGCCGAAGCCGCGCTGGTGGTCAACAACAACGCCGCGGCAGTGATGCTCGCCTTGAGCTCCCTGGCAGCCGGCAAGGAAGTCATTATCTCCCGGGGCCAGTTGGTGGAAATCGGCGGCTCTTTCCGCATGCCCGAAATAATGGCGGCCAGCGGCGCCATCCTGCGGGAGGTGGGCACCACCAACAAGACTTATCTTAAAGATTACGAGAGGGCCATAACCGGCGACACCGCCCTGCTGCTTAAGGTCCACCCCAGCAATTTCCGCATCGTGGGCTTTACCAGGGAGGTCAGCCTCACCGACCTGGTATCCCTGGGGCGGCGCTACGGCCTTTTCGTCATGGAAGACTTGGGCAGCGGCTGTTTTGTGGATTTAAGCCGCTTCGGCCTGGAAAAGGAGCCTACCGTTCAGGACGCGGTGGCCACCGGCTGCGACGTGGTGACCTTCAGCGGCGACAAGCTTTTGGGCGGCCCCCAGGCCGGCATCATTCTCGGCCGCCGGGAGGCGCTGGAGCGCCTCAGGCAGAATCCCCAATTGCGGGCGCTGCGCCCCGACAAACTCACCCTGGCCGGCCTCGAAGCCTCCCTGCGCCTTTACCTGGATGAGTCCCGGGCCTTGGCCGAACTGCCCACCCTGGCCATGGTCACGCGGCCTCTGGCTGAGGTGGAGCGCCACGCCCGCCGCCTGGCCCGGCTCATCCACAAGACTTTCGGCGGCCGCCTCAAGGCGCAGGTCAAAGAGAGCGTGGCCCGAGTCGGAGGCGGCGCCCTGGCCCAAGAGCCCCTCCCCAGCCGGGCTCTGGCCCTGTCCCTGCCGCCGCTGGCCCCTCATCAACTGGAAGCCCGTCTGCGCCAAGCCTCCCCTCCCATCATCACCCGGGTGGAACATGACACCCTGTTATTGGATGTCCGCACCCTGCTGCCCCACGATCAGCCGGCCCTGCTGGCGGGACTGAAGATGGTGGTGGAAAGCCTGGATTCTGAATAATACGCCTGAGAGCCTGTTCTTCCAAGTTTTTATAAATCCCCAAAAAACGACGGCGGCTGAAATGGTCAGTGGCCAGTGGTTAGTGATTAGCGTCCATTATAATGAAGAAGGACGGACGCCCGATCCTCTTGATATGAATCGTGATTCCATCGTGTAGGGGCGCCATTCATGGCGCCCTTAAAAAGGCGTGATAAATCACGCCGCTACAAGTCTCCCTGTACCCTCCCGACCCGGACTGGCTTCTCACCTGTTCCGGCTACGCATATTCATAGTGGCACAAGCGTCTCGCCTGTGCCGGCGCCGCCTTGCCTGTGATCAGTAATCAGTGGCCGGTGGTAGGTTTAACAGCAGTATCGAGTTGATTTAAGAACTTTTCTGTTTCACACCACAAACAGAAAACCGAAAACAGAAAACTGCTTTTAGAACAAGAGGCGGAAATGGGTTAAAGGAAGGAAATTGCCGGAAGTCGATCCTTGGGCGGCGGACAAGCAGGGCACACCCGCCTTAATATATGGAATAACAAAGGCAACGGTTTTACCGGAAACGCCGCCCAAGGTCTCCTAGAATGTCAGTCGAATTTAATTTAAAGATACGGTCCTCCGAAGCCGTGATTTTCGGGGAACGTTATTTGGACCAACAAAATTATTCAGGTGCCCGTTTACCTGGAGCACCCCGAGGGCTTGTGAGCCAAGCACCTGCCCCCTAAAGAAAACTGATGCTCCTTTCTCCAGAGCAAAAGAGGTGTGACAACAAAAGCTCCGCTTATTTCACCATATCTTTGAGCTGTTTGCCCGGTTTGAATTTGACCACCTTAGTGGCGGGAATTTTGATGGGTTTGCCGGTTTGGGGGTTGCGCCCTTCCCTTGCCTTCCGCTCCGCTACGGCAAAAGTCCCGAACCCGGCCAAAGCCAGTCGGGAGTCGGACTTCAAGGTTTTGGAAATTACGCGGATCAGGGCATTGATCGTTTTTTCCGCATCTACTTTCTTCACTTGGGCTTCGTTAGCCACCTGTGCTATGAGTTCGGCCTTGGTCATACCTTCCCCCCTTGATCCATACTTGCTGTTTGAAGTTAATGAAATAATTAGCTAATTTTGCCATTTCTCCAAACCATCGCAAAGCTCTAAGTTACTTTTTGGATATCACCCCTTTCCGCCGATTTTACCTGCGCTTGTCTGCCGTGAAATCCACGAAACCTAATATTTACGTGGCTTTCCTTTGATAGCACAAAACTGCCCGCCGTGACAATAGAAAATAACAGTAAAAATGCACCTTTTTAAATAATTTTTGGTCGCTTCCATATTTTTTATCTGCTGGCTCGAGACAGGAGGCATCCTGCCAGCAATCCGAAAGGCAGATGCGGCCACCATACGGCCCATAGAACCGGCCAGCGCCCGGCCTGTCCCATAGAAACCGACAAGCCGAAGACCAGCCAGTAGAGAAACATAAGCCCCAGACCAGCTGCAACTAAAGCCGGCAAATACAGTTTTTCCTGGCTTAAGGCCAATCCCAGGCCCAGCATGGCCAGCAAAAAGGGTGACAGGGCCAAAGAAAAACGGCTGTGAATTTCCACTTCGTAAAGTGTCGCCTTGTAGCCATCGCGCTCCAGACGGTCAACATAATTCCACAGCTCGGTTAAATCCATCTCATTGATCTTCTTCTCCAGAAAACCGAAATCCTCAGGTTTTTCCGTCAAATCGAAATCCCTCTCGGCAAAATTCTCCCAATCTTTGGATGCACCGGCCTCGAACCTTTGAATGGAACCGTTATAGAAACGCCAGGAGGTTCCCTGCCATTGGGCTTGCTTGGCGGTAACCACCTGAGTCAAGTGGAATTGCTGATCAAACAGGTAAATCTGGACTCCCTCCAAGGTTTGGGTGTCCTTGCGGAATAGGACAATGTTGTAAATGGCTCTGTCACCCTTATACCAGAAATGCTCCAGGGCCAGGAGGCTGCTCGGCGGCTTTTTCTGCACCCGTGTCTCCCAAAAGCTGCCCAGGCGGGCCTGGCTCCAGGGAACCAAATAAAGATTCAGAGCCAGCCCCGCCAATATCACCAGGGAGGTGAGAAAAATCACCGGGCGCAGCAACCGCAAGATGTCAAGGCCCGAAGTGCGGATGGCCATGGTTTCATGCACCCGGGCCAGCAGGCCGAAAGTCAGAATGGCTCCCAGCATAACCGAAGGAGTAAGAACCTGGGAAAGCGCAAAGGGGACCCTCAGCAAAATATAGCTGAAGAACCCTCCCAGTCCCAAATCGGCGTTTACCAGCCGGTCGATGCGTTCGAAGAAATCCACCAGCAAAAAGATGGACAGGAAAGCCGCCAGGCAGATGATGAGGATTTTGAGAAATTCCCGGCCGATGTACTTTTCCAGAATGCGGGCCCGCAATATGGGGGATCTTTCCATATCCTAGCCATATACCAGAAAAACGGCCTGGTGCAAAAGCTCAAATATAAAAGCTGAGACTCGCATGAAAGATTATGCAGCAGCCTTACAACGATAGGAACGGCGGGGAAATTCGTAGCCGCGGCGTCTGTCACCACCCCAGGCGGCTTTGGGGTTGCAGCGGTTGAAGCTTTTGCTTTAGCTCATCACTCAAGATTTGGCTGGGACCTGCTGACGCAGCATTTTCATCAGCAGGCTTGCCGGGAATGGAGGCGGCTTCGGCTCCCTGCGGGCCAGCCGGGAAACGGTCTTTCGGATCGGGAATCGGCTTCAGCAAACGCGGGCCGCCCGGGGACTTATCCTGGAACATGACGATAATGGTTACCCGCCTGTTTTGAAAATCCAGAGGGTCCTGCGGATTGCGCAAATATCGGTCCGCAAAGCCTCTTACCGCCAAAATCTGACGGGAGTTGAGGCCCGATATTTCCATCAGACGCCGGGCGGCATTGGCCCTGTCGGTGGACAGCTCCCAGTTGGTGTAATTCTGGGTCCCGTAAGGTCGGCTGTCGGTGTGCCCCTCCACGGTGACCTGATTGGGCAGGCCTCCCAATTCCTGGGCGATGAGATTCAAGATCTTTTTGGTTTCGGCCTTAAGGTTGGCGCTGCCGATATCGAAAAAGTTGGAGTTCTCCCGTTCCAGCAGTTCAATGCGCAAACCTTCGGAGGTGATTTCCAGCAGCACTTGGTCTTTCAGTTTTTGCAGTTCCGGCAATTGGGCAATCATTTCTTCCAGGCGCTTTTTCACTTCCTCCAGGGAATCCCGGTCCTGCGCGGTTTCGGGGGGGATGGGGGAGGGAGTCTGCCATTCCTGACTGTGGCCCGGGGTGGGCATCTTGCCCCCCATGTCGCTGGTCTCCATGAGGCTCATGGCGCCGGGGAGCAGGCCGGGATTTTTGAAGTATTGGGCCACGGCAATGCGGATGGACTGGCTTTGACTCATGATCCACAGCACGATAAACAGGGCCATCATGGCCGTGACGAAATCGGCGTAGGCCACTTTCCAGGCTCCCCCGTGATGGCGCCCGGATATCTTCTTCTTTTTAACGATTCTTATTTCTGCGGGTTCTAAATTCGGGTTGGCCATAATGACAGTGGGATGAAAAGGTAAAATCTGGCAGGACGGCTTCCACCCAAAATTTTGGACAAGCCCCCTCCGGTCAGAAATTCTCCTTCGGGCTAATTCGGTTTAACCTTGATCATGCGGCAGGCCTCTTCCACTTGGCCGTAGCCGGGCCGGTAGTCGCTGACGATCACCCGGCGGGCGAACTCCACCGCCACGATGGGAGGCATGCCTTTGGCATAGGCCACCACCCCGGCCTTGATGGATTTCAGAAAAAGCTCCTGGGACTCGGCCTGATGCTCGATCTGGGCGCTCAACGGCTGGCAAAAGCCGTAGCACAGGAGAACCCCCAAAAAGGTGCCCACCAGGGCCGCGGCCACTTTGTGGCCCACTTCGGCAGCCGGTCCGCCGATGGCCTGCATGGTAATGACTATGCCCAAAACCGCGGCCACGATCCCCATGCCCGGGAGGGAATCGGCAATTCTGGCCAGGGTATGGGCCGGTTTCTTGCCTTCCTCCTCCTGAACCTCCAGGTCTGCATCCAAAAGCAGTTCCAGTTCCTGGGCCGGCACTCCCCCCACCACCAGCAGCTTCATCGAATCCGTGAGAAACTCCAGGGCCTGGTGATTGGTCATGATTACCGGGTACTTGGCAAACAGCGCGGATTCTTCGGGCTTTTCCACATGCTCTTCCAGGGTGAGCAGGCCCTTTACCCGGGCCGTCTGAAATATTTCATAAAGGAGTTGCAAAAGCTCCGTGAATTTTTCCGGATTCAGCCCGGATGGCTTCAGAGAACCCAAAAGGTAGTGAATGATCTTGACAAGTGTGGTTTTGGGGGTGGAAATCAGCAGAGCTCCCAACGCGGTGCCGCCGATGATGAGAAATTCGGCCCACTGCATGAGGAGAAGAGGGTTGCCCCCTTCCAGCATAAAGCCCCCCATTACCGCCGCGGCCACTACACTCATTCCGATAATGACAAACACGAATAACCGACCTGCTCCCAGGTTGACTTTTCTGCCCCAGGGGGCCTGTCTTGTTCATCGGTTTTCCCGCAGGGGTTCTTTAAACTAAATCCTGAAGCCTCAACCAGGGTTGCCCCTTGCCAAGGGGCAGAACCTTTCTTATAATCCAGTTGACAACCAAAGAGGCCGAATACCGGTTAAGCGACGGCAGTCATCGGCTGCCGCTACATAATAAGGCAATCTCAGACGGAGGACCAAAGACATGCCGACTTATGAATTCGTCTGCCTGAAATGCGGGGAAGAATTTGTGCGCGTCATGAGCATTTCCGAATACGAGAGCACCAAGCCCGTATGCCCCAAATGCGGTGGAGAGGCCAAGCAGCAGATGTCCGAATTTATCGCCAAGACTTCCCGCAAAAGTTAGATGAACCGCTAGCTTGCTGTTAACCGGCGGACAGGTATGCTTAACTTGGATAAAGGCAGATTGTCAGCTTGAACGGCGATTCTTCCTCCGAAAGGAGGCGGGATTGCACAAACTTCTCAACCCCCGGTTCGGGGGTTTTTTTGCGTCGATGGCCGGGGGCTCAGGGAACCGACGAGCCCTTCGAGCCCCACTGGTTCACCGCGATGCCGGCGCAGGTGAGTCGGAGGGTGACCGCTCCCTGGCGGGAATACAGGCAAATCTCTGGCTGCGGGGACGGCCGGCGCACCCGATCCGGCTCAGGCCTGCCGTAAATGATCACCCGGGCGGGCCTCAAGGCGTCCAGCCAGGCCGGCGGCGGCTCTTTCGGAACTACCAGGGCCTCCGTTTCACCCGCAGCCATTAACGTCGGCATATCCTCTTTGTCGAACGGCACCGGCGGCACCATTAAAACACTGCGTCCGCAATAGGTAATCCCCAATCCGATCACCCGGCTCCGCGCCAGCTTGTAATAGGTCAACTTGACCGCCCCCAAAGCGGCCGGGGGCTGCATTTGCGCCAGGGACAGCACCGGGTGGCCCTGATCCCCCAAAAAATTCCGCAACTCGATGACCTCCTCCCCCCCCCTCCCGCCTTCAAACCAGACTTCCCCCAGCCGGAATTGCCGGGCCACCTCGAGGAGTTCTTTAGCATTCCGTGAAGTAAGGCTGAGGGCCATCACCTCGTCCAGTCTCCGGAATTGGCGCCAGTGCAGATAGCCGGGGAGGGCCCCGACGGACCCGCCCTCCCGGCCGGGCCAGACTTGCCATCCGGCGGACACTATTAAGCGACGGTCATCCGGAGTGACAAGGACTCCGGCCAGGCCGGTGGGACTGTCCAGGATGGTAAGCTCACAGGCGTCCGGGGCCGATAACAAGGGGACCGCCGCCGAACTGACCAGTAGCAGCCCGGTGAGCGCCAGGCCGCTCCAGGCGGCGGCCGTTCGCTTGGGGAGAAACAGCAAAAGCAGAAAACCGTAGAAGAGTCCCATCTGGAGCAAAGTGGGCGTCGGCAGGATAACCGCGGCCCCTGGCAGTCCGGCACCCCAGGAAATGGCTGCATAGGCCAGCTTGAGCGGGAATTGTCCCAAAATTAAAAATCCCCGGGCCAAGCATGACAAATGCAGGGCCTCCGCCGTCAGTGCCAGCAAGCCGAGCGGCAAGGCCAGTCCGTTGACCAGCGGGATGGCCGCCAAGTTGGCGAACGGCCCCTGAATGGAAACAGTGTGGAAGCTCGCGGCCACCAGGGGCGCGGTGGCCAAAGAGGCGGTCAGGGAAGCGAGAGCCGCCCCCTTGGCCCAAAAGAGAGCCTTCCCGCCCCATTTTCGGACCCCGCCGGGGGGCAGCCGTTCCAGGTCCGGCGAGCTCAGCCGGCGCGGCAGAACATAGACGAGCGCCGCCACCGATATAAAGGAAAGTTGAAAAGAGAGGGAAAAAAGCAGCAGGGGCGACATCGCCAGGATGACCAGGGCCGCCAGGGCCATGGCGCTTACCACCTCCCGGGGCCTGCCGGCCAGCACCAGGAGCAGATAGGCAAGAATCATGATTTCGGCCCGCTGGGTGGAGGGCGAACCGCCGGCGATCCAGGCATAGGTCATCACGGGTAACGCCGCCAGCACCGCGGCGGCTTTAACCGCATTGAGCCGCAGCAGCACCCAGGGAAAACGCCTGAGCAGCCAGAAGGCAACCAGATAGCCAAGTCCGGCGAGCATGCCCAGGTGCAGACCGGAAATGGCCAACAGGTGGCTGGTGCCCGTGCGGCTGAAAGCCAGGCGCATTTCCGGGGTGATGCGCCCTTGATCCCCCAAAATCAGAGCCTGATAAAGGGCTTGGGAAACCTCATCCAAAGGGGCCAGCAGACGGCGCAGTCCCTCCCGGAGCCGCGTCCTCAGACCCGGCGGCTGGCTTGAGCTGAGAATAATCAGGTCTCCGGGTTCCTTGAGATGCCCCTCCCGGAAAATGTCCCGGGCGGCCCAATAGCGGGAGCGTTGAAACGCCCCCGGGTTCATGGGGTCCCGCGGCTTGCTCAGCGAGGTTTTTATTACCACCTCAGCTCCCTCGACAGGTGCCGGAGTATCAGACCCCCCGGTTACCAGGACCTTGCCGCAAGCCGGACGCCAGCCTTGAGGGCTCAGCCACAGATCGGCCTCTAAAAAGAGCCGCAAGCCGCCCTCCCTGGCCTGGGGAGGCAGGTACAGGTTGCCCTTAAGGATTATCTCACGGTCTTGGGGAAGGTTGGCCACATGGTGCGAGGGGAAAGCGGGAGCCAGAGCCTGCTGTGCCAAAGCCAGCCCCAGCAGCCAAAACGCCGCCAGGGGCATAAGTCTTGCACTTCGCCCTTTTAACCAGAGGCATAACAGGGCGGAAAACAGCATCGCCGAGACCGCGGCCGGATACGGCCCCGGCAGCCTCAGCCCCCAGGCGGAACCGGCTATTCCCAGTAACAAAGCCAGCGTTATGGGAACAAGGGGCCTGGCCGCAGGCTGGCCCGGCGGCCTTTCCCGGCCCGATGGCAGGTCAATGCGCATGCGGTCACATAGCCGAAAGTCAGATATCGAATTATTTTTCTTATTTCTTGGTGAGAATTTGAATCTTACAGGACAAGACAAGAAAATATCAAGATATCCGGTATTTTTTCATTGACATTGGTTATTTTCTATTGAAGAATTTTAAACCTGACGGGAATTTTATGAAAGTTATAACTGTTCTTCTCATAACGTTACTTGCTCTTCCCTGTTCATCGCTTGGGGGGCCGCCTGTCACCCAGACGACGAGCGATGGGTCGCTGGTCTTGGACAACAAGCATGACCGGCCCGGCCGGGCCTCCAAAGAATCTCTTTCCTTCCTCTTGGGCAAGGAAATAGAAGTTTTTATTACGCGCCACCATACCAGGGTGTGGCCCCGGGCGACTGGTGCAACTCCCAAAATGGCCAAGCCGGAATTGGAAGGGTTGATTAATAAATACGCCAATATGCACGGCCTGGACCCTTCCCTGGTGCGGGCCGTCATGCGTCACGAGTCGGGCTTCAATCCTCAGGCTGTTTCCCCCAAGGGGGCCCAGGGGCTGATGCAGCTCATGCCGGGAACCGCGGATTTGATGGGGGTGTCAAACCCTTTTGACCCGGAGCAGAACATAGCCGGCGGCGTGGGTTATCTGAGATACTGCCTGGACCGGTTCAATAACGACGTGTCTTTGGCCCTGGCGGCCTACAACGCCGGCCCGGAACGGGTGGCGAGAAGCGGGGGCGTTCCGCCCATTCCCGAAACCCAATCCTATGTGAAAAACGTGATGGAGACGTATACCGGCAAGCCCCAGCCCGTCGTCCCCGGTAAAGGCGCCCACTTCATCACCCCCGGCTCCGCCAAGAATCAAAAAGTAATCAAGGGCTCCTCCGCCGAGCCACTGGCCAAGGCCGAAGAAGACGGCCGGAAAAAACGCCGCGGCCCGAAAATCATCGAAGTGCGCTATCCAATAAGAACCTCCAGCCGCTGAAGAATTCCTCTGCCGTTATTGTCAGAACTTAAAATAATTTTATTTTTTATTTAAGTATTATTTAAACGAGTATTTTACCTTGTGCCGCGGCGTGCACTTTTACTGCCGAGCCCACGATACAGTCCGCCAGCGCCACGCCGGGGCCGATCCAGGCCCGGTCCCACACCACCGTGTTCTCCAGCCGGGCGCCCGCGCCGATGTAGACTTCCTGTCCTAAACACACAGAGTTGCTCAAGACCGCACCGTCTTCCACCCGTGCCCCCCCGCCGATGAGCGGGTCGGCAAAAGGAGGGAAGAATTCCGCCAATCTGGGCGCGGCGCCCTCCAGCAGCAGGCGGTGGACCTTAAGGTAAGCAGCCGGGGTGCCCAGATCCTGCCAGAAGAGGCCGGTCGCCAGAATGCTGCCGATGGTTTCCCCCCTGGCAATGGCTTCCCGCCAAGCCGATACCAGGTCGCAAGGCCCGTCTCCGCTTAAATGCGCCAGCATCTCGGGGCTTACCACCTGCACGCCGGTATAGGCCAGGGGGGGCCGGAAGGGCCGGTCCGGCGGCTGACCCACGGCGACCACCCGGCCGCATTTGTCAATCCAGACATTATTGAAAGGGGGATGATGGTGCAGTACCAGGGTGGCCAGCGCGTCCGGATGGTGCAGGCGGAAAACTGCAGCCAGATCCAGGTCGGTCAGGATATCGGCGTTTATGGCCAAAAAGGTTTCTCGGCCCAGGAGGTTTCCCAAGCCCCGGAGCCCGCCGCCGGTGCCCAGAATTTCGGGTTCGTGGCTGAGTGCCAGCTCAAGCCCCCAGGAGGCGCGGCTGTCCAGAAATTCCCGAACCTGTCCGGCCAGGTGGTGGGTATTAACCGCGGCTTCGGTGCAGCCCCACTTCTTCAGCTGCGCCAGCAGCACGCTGAGCAATGGTTGATTCAAAACCGGTAGCAGGGCCTTGGGGCGGTGATAGGTAAGGGGCCTCAGGCGAGTCCCCAACCCCGCGGCTAAAATGGCTGCTTTCATATATAGACTTATAAAGAATCTTTAACGTAGGGCGTGATTCACCACGCCCTTATGAAGGGCGCCATGAATGGCGCCCCTACGATATTGCTAATTTTGCCTTAGGAACGCAACCTGTTATTAAGGCTTGCGGATGAGGCTGCGGAATCTGGCCCCTGACCCCTGATCCCTGTCCCCTGTTACTTCTTGTAGCCGAACTGCCGCAAGATATCGTAGCGCCAAGCCTTGCCGTGTTCCGCCTCTACACCCTTGGGCGAGAAGCCGTCCACCACTCCCAGGATGCCGCGCCCCTGCTCGGTCTGAGCCAGGATGACCTCCACCGGGTTGGCGGTGGCGCAAAAGATGCGGCACACCTCGGGACACATTTTCACCGCGTTCAGGATATTTATAGGAAAGGCGTTTCTAAGGAGAATATTGAAGGTATGCCCCGCGGCCATGCGGCGGGCGTTTTCCGAGGCTGCGGCCTGCAATTCGGGGTCGTTGCCTTCCACCCGGATGAGGCATTCGCCGGAGGATTCGGAAAAGGCCAAGCCGAACTTTATGCCTGGCACGGTTCCCACCATAATTTCGTAGAGGTCTTCCACGGTCTTGATGAAATGGCTCTGCCCCAGGATGATATTGGCTCCTTCCGGAATGACCAGCTGCTCCACCACCAATTCCATAGGTGCGCTTCTCCCTTTTTTCTGATTGCACCGCTTTTTCTTAGCTTACATTGTCACAAGGGGCCCAAGCAAGAGGAAACCGCGCCCGGTGTCGGCTGCTGAAATCCCTTCCCGGACCCTGAAATTTCTGGTAATATAGTATTTTGCTTTGTCTGGAGAAATTAATTTTCTCAGGGGGGACTGAACCATCTTCTGCTGCGTCCTGGCCAGCCGTCGTTCCTGCCTTCTGGTAATTCTGATTGCGGTTTCGCTCAGCCTGGCCCCGGTCTTCGCCGGTCCGGCCCGGTGTGAAATCAAAATCGGCCTCTATCTCCCCATGAGCGGCGCGGCCGCGGCCATGGGCCAGATGGTCTGGGAAGGGGTGCAGACCGCCCATGAGATGCAGCCAAAGATTTTAGGGCAGGAGACCAAGCTGTTTTTGGTGGACACCAAAAGCGACAAAATCGAAGCTGCCAACGCGGTGTCCCGCCTCATAGAGAAAGAGCAGGTGGCGGCCATCATCGGGGAAGTGATCTCCAGCGACACCTTGGCCGGAGTGCCCATAGCCGAGCGAGCCCGGGTGCCCAATATTTCCCCCACTGCCACCAATCCGCTGGTGACCCAGAACCGGCAGTACGCCTTCCGGGCCTGCTTTGTGGATGACCTCCAGGGCAAAGTGGCGGCCCGCTTCGCTTGGGAGCACCTGAAGGTCAAGCGGGTGGCGGTGCTCATCGACCAGGCCCAGGATTACTGTGTCGGGCTGGCCACTTTTTTCATGCGGGAATTCAAAAAGCTGGGCGGCGAGATCGTCTCCATCAGCTACATCCAGACAGGCGACCAGGATTTCACCGCGCAGATATCGGCCTTCCGGGGCAAGAACCCGGATTTGCTCTACGCCCCCAACTATTACGCCGAAAACGCTCTTTTGGCCAAGCAGATGCAGGGACTGGGGGTGAAGGTGCCCATCCTCACCGGCGACGGGGCTCAGGTGCCGGAGTTGCTGTCCATCGGCGGCAAGGCTGTGGAGGGCATGTACTTCACGGCTCACTTCCACCGGCAGGGAGCCGCCACGGAGCTGGCCCGGGAGTTTTTAAAGGCTTACGAATCCAAGTATAATAAAGAATTGGACGCGTTCTCGGCCTTGGGCGCAGACTCCTATTTTCTGCTGCGCCAGGCCATGGAGGCCGCGGGCGCCGCGGACGGCCCCAAAGTCGCCCAGACCCTGGCGAATACAAAAAACTTCCCCGGCGTCACCGGCGCCATCACTATGGGCCAGGATCACAACCCCATAAAGGGCGTGGTGGTGATCAAGGTGGAGAAGGGCAAATTCGCGTATCAGACGACGATAAAGCCGTGACCTTGCCAATTTCTGTCGATAAGGAGCGTCTCGCCGACTTCTGCCGGCGTTGGAACATCAGCGAATTCGCCCTCTTCGGGTCGGTCCTGCGAGATGATTTCGGGCCCGAGAGCGATGTTGACGTGCTGGTAAGCTTTGGCCCCGGGGGCGGAATTTCTTTTGATAACCGGGTGCAAATCCTTGAGGAACTTGAAGAAATGTTTGGCCGCAAGGTAGATTTGGTGGTCAAAAAAAATCTGCGGAATCCCTTTCGGAGGCGCGCCATTTTAAATTCTCGAGAAATTCTTTATGCAGCCTGACGAGAGAAATGCCGCTTACCTATTCGATATGCTAAAAGCGGCCGAAAAGATTCAGCGCTACATCGAAGGCAAGAAGTTTGGTGATTTCACTGCGGACGAATTGCTGCGGGATGCCGTGGAACGAAATATCGAAATTATCGGCGAAGCGGCACGGCGCCTTTCCGAATCTTTAAAGCGGGAGCATCCAGAAATTCCCTGGCCAAAAATCATCGCGCAGCGTAATGTTTTGATCCATGAATATAACGACATTGATGTGGAGGAAATTTGGGAGGTGGCAAGCTTCCACATACCCAGATTAACAATGTTGATTAAAAAGATAATGCCGCCAATCCCTTCTGAGGAATAAGCTTACCCAAGTTGCACTTGGGAATGTAAGATTTGCCAAGCTGAGCTTGGCGGCAAGGACGTTCCCAAGCAGAGCTTGGGAACGAGTTATAGGCATTGAAGGTTGAGAACCGGATAAGAATTAGAAATCGGTTGCCTTGAAACAGCAAGATCTATTCAACATGGAATCACGCTCTTTACCCATCAATATTGAGGACGAAATCCGCAAGTCCTACCTGGAGTACGCTCTGTCGGTCATCATCGGCCGGGCGCTGCCGGACGTGCGCGACGGGCTCAAGCCCGTGCATCGGCGCATCCTCTTCGCCATGGGCGAAGTGGGCAACGACTGGAACCGGCCCTACCGCAAGAGCGCCAGGATTGTGGGCGACGTCATCGGTAAATACCACCCCCACGGCGACGCCGCGGTGTACGAGGCCCTGGTGCGCATGGCCCAGGACTTCTCCATGCGGGCCCCGCTGGTGGACGGCCAGGGCAACTTCGGCAGCATTGACGGCGATGCGCCCGCGGCCATGCGCTATACCGAGGTTCGCCTGTCGCGGCTGGCCCACGAGCTCTTGCAGGATTTGGACAAGGACACCGTCGATTTCGTGCCCAACTATGACGGCTCCTTGAAGGAGCCTCTGGTCCTGCCCACCCGCCTGCCCAATCTTCTGGTGAACGGCGGCTCCGGCATCGCAGTGGGCATGGCCACCAACATCCCGCCCCACAACCTCGAAGAGGTATGCGACGGGCTCCTGGCCATGCTGGCCGACCCGGACATCACCCTGCAGGAATTGCTGGCCATCATACCGGGGCCGGATTTCCCCACCGGGGCTTATATTTACGGCGCGGAGGGCATCGCCGAGGCCTACCGCACCGGCCGCGGCTTGATCCGCCTCAGGGCCAAAGTGGCAGTGGAGCGGAAGACCGGCCGGGGGGAGGTCCTGGTCATCCGGGAACTGCCCTACCAAGTGAACAAGGCCCGGCTCATCGAGCGCATCGCCGAGCTGGTCAAGGACAAGAAAATCGAAGGCATCTCCGACATTCGGGACGAATCGGACCGGGAGGGCCTGCGGGTGGTCATCCAGCTCAAAAAGGACGAGCCCACCCAGACCATCCTCAACCAGCTTTATCAGCACACCCAGATGCAGGTGACGTTCGGCATCAATTTCGTGGCCATCGTCCACAACCGCCCGGAACTCCTGAATTTAAAAGACCTGCTGCGCCACTTCCTGGATCACCGCCGGGAAGTGATCATCCGGCGCACCCGTTACGAACTGAAGCAGGCCGAAGCCCGGGCCCACATCTTAGCGGGTTTGCTGGTGGCCCTGGACCATCTGGACGAAGTCATCGCCCTCATCCGGGCCGCGGCCTCGCCCGCGGTGGCCAAGGAGCAGCTCATCGCCAAATATGAGCTCAGCGATATCCAGGCTCAGGCCATTCTGGATATGCGCCTCCAGAGATTGACGGGACTGGAGCGGCAGAAAATCATCGACGAAGCCAAGGAAGTGGAAGAGGCCATCCGGCGCTTCCGGCAGATCCTGGCCGACGAAGCCCTGGTCAGGGGGCTGATTGCCGATGAACTTAAAGAGTTGAAGGACAAATTCGGCGACCCCCGCCGCACCGAGATCATCCCCCAGGCCCAGGAATTCACTGATGAAGATCTCATCGCGGACGAGGAAATGGTGGTGACCATCAGCCATCGGGGCTACATCAAGCGCACTCCCCTGAATATCTACCGCAGCCAGCGCCGGGGCGGCAAAGGCCGCATGGGCATGGTGACCAAGGAAAACGACTTTGTGTCTCAGCTCTACGTGGCTTCGACCCACTCCTATTTTCTGATTTTCACCAGCACCGGCCGGCTTTATTGGATAAAGGTCCACGAGCTGCCCATGGGCTCCCCCTCGTCCCTGGGCAAGGCCGTGGTCAACCTCCTGCAGCTGGCCGAAGAGGAAAAGATCGCCACGATTTTTCCGGTGCGGGAATTTGTGGAGGGCGCCTCCCTGGTCATGGCAACGCGGCGGGGAACAGTCAAAAAGACCGACCTCATGAACTTTTCCCGCCCCCGCAAAGGCGGCATCATCGCCATTTCGCTGGACGAAGGCGATGAGTTGGTGGGCGTGGCCCTGGCCGAGCCGGAGCAGGATATTTTCCTGGGCACCCGCCAGGGCAAGGTGATCCGCTTCTTGTCCTCCGAGGTTAGGGATATGGGCCGGGTTGCCCGGGGCGTGAAAGGTATGGAAGTGGCCGAAAACGATGCGGTGGTGGGCATGGAGGTGGTGGAGCCGGAAGGCATTATTTTGACCGTCACCGAACGCGGCTTCGGCAAGCGCACCAAAGCGTCCCAATATCCCCGGCACCATCGGGGCGGACGGGGAGTCAGAGGTCTTCAGATCACCAAGCGCAACGGCCCGGTCCTCTGTCTGGTGCAGCTGGACCCGGATGACGAAATCGTCCTGATGACCGACCGGGGCAAGATCCTGCGCATGGCCGTCAAAGGCATTCCTTTGGTAGGCCGGGTCACTCAGGGGGTCAAGCTGATGGACGCCGAGCCTGACGAGAAAGTGGTGGGCGTCGCCAGGGTGGTGGAAAAGGGAGATGACGGCGAAGGCACCCCCGAAGACCCCCAAATCTGAGGTCGTCGCCGTGATCGGGGCCGGAAGCTGGGGCACCGCCCTGGCCCAGCTCCTGGCGGAAAAAACCAGGCCCGTGCGCCTTTGGGTCTTTGAGCCCGATCTCTACCAGTCACTGTGCCGGAAGCGGGTCAACACCGCATTCCTGCCCGGCGTGCCCCTCTCTGCCCAGATCAGTTACCATCAGGACTTTAACGAAGCTTTGCAGGACGCGGCCGTGGCCGTGATGGCCGTTCCCTCCCATGTGTTTCGGGACGTGCTCAGGCTGGCCAAATCGCATTTGCCGGAGAAAGCGGTGCTGGTCAGCGCCACCAAGGGCATAGAGATCGACTCGCTGCTGACCATGGAAGGCGTGGTCCGGGAGGAGTTGGGGCCGGAAGCGCCCTATGCGGTGCTTTCAGGCCCCAGCTTCGCCCGGGAGGTGGCCCAAAAGCAGCCCACCGCGGTAACCATCGCCAGCCGCCACCAGGATGCGGCCCGCCTGCTGCAGCGCCTGTTCTCCACCCCTTATTTCAGGGTGTACACCAGCTACGATGTTACCGGGGTGGAATTGGGCGGGGCTCTCAAAAACATCTTTGCCATCGGCACCGGCATTTTGGAAGGCATGAACCTGGGAGACAATCCCCGAGCCGCCCTGATCACCAGGGGCTTGGCGGAAATGACCCGGCTGGGCGTCCGCCTGGGGGCCAACCCCATGACCATGAGCGGCTTGGCGGGCCTGGGGGATTTGGTGCTCACCTGCACCAGCACCCAGAGCCGGAATTTTCAAGTGGGCTTGAAGTTAGGACAGGGCCATCCGCTGAACGAGATTTTGGCCGGCATGCACATGGTGGCCGAAGGGGTCAAGACTTCCCGCGCCGTGTATCTGCTTGCTCAACGCCTGGGAGTGGACATGCCCATAGTTGGGGCGGTGTATCACATCCTCTATGAAGGCCTTGTTCCCAAGGAAGCCATAAAAAAGTTAATGTCCCGGGAACTCAAGGACGAACTGGAAGCCATGACGGAAACCTGGTAGAGTTAAGGAACTGCGGAGGAATCATGAAAAAACCCGAGCCGGTGGCTGTTCAAGATGAACGGCCCACTGAATTCCCCTTATTCGATACGCACATCCCGTGCCTGGGAGTCCCCAAGGTGGAATCTCCCATCCAAAGAACGGTATTGTTCACCAGGGACGGCAGGCAGGTGGAGAAAAGCTTTGTTTCGGATAATGAAAGGGTTCTGGTGTATGACTCCCTGGATTATCTCAAGCAGCTGGCCCCCGGCGAAATGCCCCTCATGTTTGAACTGGCCGGCCCCCGGGAAAAAGTCTATTTCGATTCCGCCAAGGTGCACTGCGCCATAGCCACCTGCGGGGGCCTGTGCCCGGGCACCAACGATGTCATCCGCGCCATTGTCCTGGAGCTCTACCATCTTTACAAGGTGCGCCATATTTTCGGAGTGCGCTACGGCTTTCAAGGATTTATCCCCCGATACGGCCATGACCTGATGACTTTGGGTCCCGAAGAGGTGGTCAATATTCACAGCTTCGGCGGCACCATCCTTTCATCTTCCCGGGGCCATCAGAACATCGCGGAAATCGTGGATGCCCTGGAGCGCCTCAATGTCCGCATCCTGTTCCTTATCGGAGGAGACGGCACTCTCCGGGCGGCCGACAAGATTTGCGAGGAAATCACCGCCCGTGACCTGCGCATCAGCGTCATCGTGATCCCCAAAACCATCGACAACGACATCCCTCTGGTGTCGCGCTCCTTCGGCTTTGACACCGCGGTGGAGATGGCCACCGACGCGATCCGGGCGGCGCACACCGAGGCTCTGGGCGCGCCCAACGGCATCGGCCTGGTCAAACTCATGGGGCGCTACTCCGGGTTTGTGGCCGCCAACGCTGCTTTGGCCCTACGGGAAGTCAATTTTGTGCTCATCCCGGAGTCGGATTTCGACTTGGACGGGGACTGCGGTTTGCTGACCAACCTGGAAAACAGGTTGAGGGAACGGAACCATGCCGTAATCGTGGTGGCGGAAGGCGCGGGCCAAAAATTCTTCAAAGAGGAAGAACTTCCTCGGGACCCCTCCGGCAACATCAAGCCCGGGGACATCGGCATGCTTCTGGTGGAGCGCATTCAGGCCTACTTCCGGGCCAAAGGCATGGAAATCAATTTAAAGTACATTGACCCCAGCTACATCATCCGGAGCATGCCGGCCAATTATAACGACCGTATATATTGCGGTTTTTTGGGGCAAAACGCGGTGCACGCGGGCATGGCCGGCAAGACTGCCATGCTGGTGTCGCGCTGGCACGGCCACTACGTGCATGTGCCCATAAAGGCCACGGTGGGGAAGACCAAAGAAGTAAACCTGGATTCGCCCTTATGGCGCAGCGTGCTGGAGTCCACCGGGCAGCCGCCGCTGAAAAATTAAATCAGGCCCGACCTCACCAAAACCTCGGAGAGAACCGGAAGCTTCGATATGCAAAATTTTCTGAATCGCTTTGTAAGGGGGTTTAACTTAGCCGGCCGGGTCACGGAATGTAATATGCGCATCGCATTATAATTATGGGAGAAAACAATAAACAACCGGCCTTCGCCTGCCGTCAGTGCGGCGAGTGCTGCTGCGGCGATAAGGGCATCCTGGTCACCCCCTCGGAAGCCGAAGCACTGGCCGCGTTTCTCCGCCTCACCCTGGAGGAGCTGCAAAGCCGCTTTTTGATTGATTCGCCCCTGGGACCCCAGCTTGCCACCTTAAACGGGGCCTGCGTTTTCCTGGCGGACAACCGCTGCCGGGTCCATCCCGTGAAGCCCCGGATTTGCCGGGAGTGGCCCTTTTTGCCGGCCCTCCTGAAACACGCGGATGAATTCGAAGCCGCCAAAGAGGCCTGTCCGGGGTTGGCTCAAGGCTGCTCCCATGAAGAGTTCCGTCTATTAGGGAAAGCCGGAGGGCATACAATAGCTTGACTTGAAGGGAGGAAGCAGGGGCCGCAGGACTCCTGGCCTCTTTTATGGAATTTCAAACAAAGACGAAAGAGAGTTTCTTATGCACTTAAACCGCAAGTTCTTTCTGACCCTGATTTCTCTGCTTCTTTTTCAGGCTATATCCTTTGGCGCGGCGACCGCCGATACCGCCAAAACCGCCTATTCGGAGGGGCTGGAAGCCTTGCGGACAGAAAACGCCCAACTTGCGGTGGAAAAATTTACTGAAGCTGTTAAAGCGGACCCCAATTGGGTGGAGGCCTATATCAACCGGGGCGTGGCTTACCGCCGCTTGGGGAAATATCAGGACGCGATGGCGGATTTTGACCAGGCCCTCAAGCTGGCCCCCAAAGCCGCGGAGGCCTATTACAACCGGGCCATTGTCCTGAGTCAGCAAGGCCTCTTCCGGCAGGCCGTCGATGATTACACCCAGGCTTTAAAATACGCTCCCCAGGACTGGCAAGCCTATTACAACCGGGGCAACGCCTATCTGGATATGAACCAGCCCCAGGAGGCCCTGAAGGATTATGGGCGGGCTTTGGAATTGCAGCCCGATTCCCCGGATATCATTCACAACCGGGGAGTGGCGAACCTGCTGTCCGGCCAGGCTGAACAGGCCCTGCGGGACTTTCGCCGGGTGACCGCGCTGAATCCTTTGTATGCCCGGGCCTACTTCAACCAGGGGAAAGCCCTGGAGGCCTTGGGGCGGCAAGCCGAAGCCGCCCAAGCCTATCGAAAATTTCTGGAAGCCGCCGATCCGACGGCTGACAAGGCCCTCATGGAGCAGACCTTGCAGCACCTCAAAAACTTGGAAGCGAAATAGGGAAAACGCCGGACGCTGGCCTTTTCTTGTAATTTGCTTTTTTACCGAAAACTGAAAACTGAAAACCGAAAACCGTACTTAAATGGCTTTTTACATCACCACCCCCATCTATTATGTGAACGCCGAGCCCCATATCGGCCACGCCTATACCACTGTGGTGGCCGATGCCCTGGCCCGCTTCCACCGCCTTATGGGCGAGGAGACCCGCTTTCAGACCGGCACCGACGAGCACGGCGACAAGGTCCAGGAAGCCGCGCAGAAAGCGGGGCTGCCGGTGCGGGAATTCGTGGACCGCATCAGCGCCACCTTCCGGCAGACCTGGGATGAACTGGGCATCAGCTATGATGTCTTCATCCGCACCACTTCCCCTGAGCATATCAAAGTGGTTCAGGAAGTGCTGGCCCGGCTCTACGAAACCGGCGACATTTATTTCGGCGAATATGGCGGCCTCTACTGCTTCGGGTGCGAACGCTTCTACCTGGAACGGGAACTGGAAAACGGCCTCTGTCCCGATCACCAGGTGGCGCCCACCTTCATCAAAGAGGAAAACTACTTTTTCCGCATGAGCCGCTATCAGGACTGGCTCATCGGCTACATCGAAGATCACCCCGACTGGATACGGCCGGAGCGCTATAAGAACGAAGTGCTGGGATTTTTGCGGGAGCCCCTGGAGGACCTGTGCATTTCCCGGCCCGAGCGGCGCCTGCCCTGGGGCATACCTTTGCCTTTTGACGAACGCTACGTGGCCTATGTCTGGTTCGACGCCCTGCTCAACTACCTCACCGGCCTGCGCTACCCTGACGGGGCCGAGTACCGGACCTTCTGGCCGGCGGCCCAGCACCTTATTGCCAAGGACATCTTGAAGCCCCACGCCATCTACTGGCCCACCATGCTCAAAGCCGCGGGCATCGAACCCTTTCAGCATTTGAACGTCCACGGCTACTGGCAGGTGGCACAAGGCAAGATGTCCAAGAGCCTGGGGAATGTGGTGGAGCCCCGCTGGCTCATGAAAACCTACGGCCTGGATCAGATGCGCTACTTTTTCCTGCGGGAAATGGTCTTCGGCCTGGATGCGGTGTTCAGTGAAGAGGCCCTCAGGGGGCGCATCAACCACGATCTGGCCAACGACTTGGGCAACCTTTGCGCCCGGGTAATGGGCATGTCTTTCAAATACCGCCAAGGCATCGTGCCGCCCCCCGGCGTTCCGGCGGACCCGGAAAAAGAAGTGGCCGCCGAAGCCCAGGCCGCGGCCGCGGACTTCTTAAAACTTTTCCCGGCCCTGGAGTTCCCCAAGGCCCTGGCCAGGCTGTGGGATTTTATTAATTTTTTGAACCGCTATATTGTAACCGCGGAGCCCTGGGCTCTGGCCAAAGACCCGGATAAGTCCCAGAAGCTGGACACGGTTCTTTACCACCTCCTGGAGGGGCTGCGCTGGCTGGCGGCCCTGCTCCGCCCCGTGATGCCCGAAAGCGCCCTTAAAATGAGCGAACAACTGGGGTTGGGGCTGGCCCTGTGGGATCATCCCCTGCCTCAAGTTTGTACCTGGGGCCGCCTCACCCCCGGCGGCGCGCTGAAAAAGGGCAAGGCCCTGTTCCCGCGCCTGGAGGCGGAGTGATTTTTCATGCTTTTGGATATCGTTTACAACAATATTCCTTTCCGTGATGCTTCGTGTAGGGACGGCTCGCGAATCGCCCCCTGCCAAGGGCTCGTGACCCCGTAAAATTTTGGAAAGTATTCCAGGACGCGACACTAAGGCAGGAGAATGATATAAGCTTTCATTTTTTCTGATTACAATGCAGCTTGGTGTGGATGGTAAAGATGAACGCCGGTTGAAGTAATAATTTTGGTGGCACAGGCGTCTCGCCTGTGCTTTTTATCCTTTCGAGGTCGGTAAAGACCTATGATGACGGGGGCGCTGGCGAGGCAGTTCTTGGGGATTTTGCTGGCTTTTGCCTGGCTGGCCGCGGGCTGCACCAAGACGCCGCCGCCCGCCAAACTTCCCATCGCCGGGACACCGGCTATGGCGCCCACCCCCCAGGAAGCGACGTTAAGCCGGGTTTTACAGGATTTTTACGGCGCGCCCTACAAATCCGGCGGCACCGATCCCTCCGGGGTTGACTGCTCGGGCCTCATCCAGGCAGTCTTTCAACGGGCCGGGGTCAAGCTCCCCCGCACCGTAGTCCAGCAGTACAATACCGGCCAGCCTGTTAATTTGGGAGATCTGCGCTTCGGGGACGTGGTGTTTTTCAACCGCTTCTGTCAGACCAAAAAATACGATATCTTTGTGGCAGGCATCCTGCCGCCCGCTTATGTCCAGGAAGTCTGCCATAACGGCATCTATATCGGCGAGGGCCGTTTTGTGCATGCCTCGCCCAGGGGGGTATTTGTCAGCCGTTTGGATGCGGAAGTCTGGCGGGCGTCGTTTATGGGAGCGCGGCGCTATCTTAACCCGCACTAACTTATGCGGGCATCTAAACCCTGCAGATGACGCTTTAATGAGGAGGACTCGAAATGAACAACTTATGCCGCATCTCTGTGCTCAGCCTGGCTCTCTTCGGGCTTCTGGGCCTCAGCGTTTCCGCCCAGGTCCGCACGCCCCTGGGCGATTTCAGGTGGAACCGGTACCAGGAAGAGAAACAAATGACCCGGGAAGAGGCGGTGGCCAGATATAATTACTGTCCCACCAGCGGCTGCGTCATCCGTTTTGAAGACGTGCAGGTAAGCCCGGCCAGCGCCCGCCCCGGCGACACCTTGAGACTCACCACCACCTACACCCTCTTGACCGCGACCGATACACCTATTCCGGTTTCCATCACCCGGGAGATTTTTTATCAGGGCAAATCCCTGGGGCAGACCAAGGTCCTGTCCACCCGCAATTTAAACGGCACCTGGACGCAAAAGGTGGACTTCCCCGTGGCCCGGGACGCCACTCCGGGCGTCTACACCCTAATCAGCCGCATCAGCACGGGCTACGGCTCGGATGAAAAAAGCGTGCAGTTTACGGTGCGGTAAAAAAGACTGTTTTTCTGTTTTCTGTTTTCTGTAGCCGCGGGCTTTGGCCTGCGCTGCTGGCTGTTGCAGAGGCCCGCCTCGTCTTTTCACCTGGGTGCGGTTCCTTCCGGTTCGGGGAGGCGGTCCGAACAGCGCCGGCCTCCCCTTAACAGCCGCTTACATGTCTATCCTGAGCCCCGCCAGAAAACTGAAGCCCGGTGAGGAAAAGCCGTAGACCTCCTCATAATCCCGGTCAAACAGATTGTTGATCCGGGCCTGAAGCTGAGCCTTCTTGATATACCCCAAATTTTCCGCCAGCGTATAATAGCCCGCCACATTGACGATAAAAAAGCTGCCGTTGGTCACCCGGGCGCTGCTGAAATTGAAAGGTGCGGTAAAGATAAATTGCGAATCATCCCGGCTGCCCACAAAAAGGCCGTTCAGGTGGACGCCGTACTTCGGTTTGCTGTAATCCAGATCGAAGCTGAAAGTGTGGCGCGGCCTTCTCAAAAGGTGCCTGCCGTTGGCGAAGAACAATCCTCCCTGGCCGCCGTCGTCCAACACGGTGAATTGGAACAGGTGGGTATAGGCCAGGCCCGCGGTGAGGCCGAAAGGCGTTTTGGCCGCAAGCCCCAATTCCAGGCCGGTGGTGCGCACCGCGCCGATGTTCTCGAAGCTTGACAGGAGGGGAAAGGTGCGCGGCACGAAGGTGATGAGATCGGAAAAATGGTTTTCAAAATAGGTGATGGAGAACTTGATTTTGTCTTGCCAATACTGATCCGCCCCCACTTCCCAGGAGACATTGACTTCCGGCTTGAGGTTGGGATTGGCGGCGGACAACTGGCTCCTGGAAAAGCTTTCCAGAAAAGTGGGCTCCTTGATGGCCCGCCCGCCGGCCGCCCGGATGGTGGTGTCCGTCTCAGTAATGCGGAACGCGGCAGAGGCCCGGGGGATGAATTCCACCTTGTCGAAGACGCTGTTGTCCTCCACCCGAAAGCCGCCTGTGAGGAAAAGCCTTTCCCAAAAGCTCACCTGCTCCTGGAAGTAAAACGCGGTGCTGCTGCGGTTGGTCTTGAGGTGGTCGTCAAAACCCCCGAAAGGCGAGGCGCCGTGGATGCGCTGCTTGAAGCGGTCGCTTCTGGCCGCGACCCCTACGGTGGAGACGCTGTCCACCTTTTTCCGGTCGCCGAAGCGCAGGTTGGCGTGATAATCCAGGCTGTAGCGCTGCTCCAGATCCCGGGAGAAAAAAGACCCGAAAAGGGCATCAAAGGTGGAATCCGACGGGTTAGCCGGGTCGAAGAATTCCCGGTCGAACCGGGTGAAGGCCAGGGTGAGTTCGTTTTCCCACCAGTTAAAAGGCCAGTAGTTGCCTTTCAGGCCGAGCAGCACGTCCTGTCTGGCGTTTTTCTGGTCGGGATCAAGCCCCGGCCCGCCCGCGGCCTTGGTGTCGAAGCGGTCGCCGCCGTTTTCCGTAGGCACCCCGAAGCGGCTGTCCACAAACCAGGTAAATGCCGTGAAGGAGAGGTTTTCCAGGGGGTCATAGTCGAAACGGCCGTTGATGACGTTGTTGGCGAAGCGGTTGTTGACGTTAAGAATGCCCAGATCATCGATGCGGCTGTAGGCCAGGGAATAGCCGAATTTTTCGTAAGAGCCTAAAAGACTTACCCGGTTTTCGCCGATGAAGTTCCCGTTTTCACTGTGGGCCCCCCAGGCGCCGTTCAAGCCCAGAGAGGGGGGCCCGACCCCTTTCTTGGTCTGGAGATTGATGACGCCGGTCATGGCGTCCGCGCCGTATAAAGAGCTCATGGGGCCTCGAATGACTTCGATGCGCTCTACATTATCCACGGTGAGTATGTTCCAATCGAAGTTCCCCCCGGTATCGTTCAGGCGTATGCCGTTATAAAGGACCTGAGTATAATTGTTATTGCCGCCCCTGAGAAACAGGGAGGTGGTGCCGCCGGCACTGCCCGATTGGCTGATGATGACGCCGGGGACGGAACGTATCATCTCCTCTGCCCGGAAGACTTGGCGCTCCTCAATTTCCTTTTCGGTAATTACCGTGGACGAGAGGCTGCTTTCTTTTACGGGCACCGGGGTCTTGGTGCCGGTGATGACCACGTCCTCCAGTACCACCGCCTCTTTCGCCTCGCCTGCTTCCGCCGCCTTATCGGCTGCCGGCTCCGCGGTTTCCTCCGCCCCCCCGGCGGCCCCGGCCCCTAAAGTCAATGCCATGACAATTATAAAAAGCCCCAACCATTTTCGCATGATCCATTTCTCCTTCCTTGAGGTATACCCCCGGGCAAAGGGCCGAAGCCGCGGGGCTTCGGCCCTGCGTCTTGCGGTCCTCAGCCGTACAAGCGCACCACCGGGCTCAGAGGTTTAAGGCTGTCCGGCTCCGCCTTTTCAGCGACCAGCAAATTGATGCGCCCGCAGCCCCGGGTGAAGAGGAAATGCCAGGCGTCCTCCACTGTGAAAAAGCCCTGGCTTTCAGATACCAATTCCGTCTGGTCAGGATCTTGTCCCAGGGAATGGGCGGCTGCCGCCAGGTCGAAGTTCGCCGGCAGCTCCCCGCCGCCCACCAAATACAGGATGAGACCGTTTTTCATTGCTACCTCCTGGTTAAATGGGATGTGGGGCGCCAGGCCCCTGCCGGCGCTGCCCCTGAACCGAACCAAGCCAAAAAAAAATCCCCGGATCTTTTCAGACCCAGGGAATGCACCCAGCTTGCTTGGTCCCAGGGGAGCCCGAGGCTCACATTGCCCCGGGCCGGCCTTCGGTCCCTGCCGCGGGGACGCCGGCCAACCGAACGGGCAGGTCTTCTGACTTCCGGATCTTCCTACTGCCCTGCGCCTTCCCCCGGCCTAAGAGCAGGAGTGGCCTTTATGCAGGATTCGTCCCCGGTTACAGCGGCGGGACCGTGCCGGACTTGCACCGGCTTCCCTTTTCACCCTTTATCAGGGTACCCGTCGGTATGGTTATGAATATTTATGGAATTCGTCCCTCTTGTCAAGGATAAAAAATCCTCCACTTGCGATCGATTTGGGGGTAAAATAAACAATGCTCCTATCTGTTATTTTGTGAAGGATGTCTTTTTTGCGAGAAATCAATTACCTGCGCCTTTCCATCACAGACCGCTGCAATCTCGGCTGTTTTTATTGCCTGCCCCGCTTGGACTGGCAGAAGCTGCCGGCTCCCGAAATCATGCGGTATGAAGAACTCCTCCAAATCGCCCGGGTCGCAGTCGGCCTGGGCATTCGCAAGATCCGGGTGACCGGCGGGGAACCCTTGGTGCGCCGGAACGTGGTGGATTTTCTGGAAAAGCTTACCCAAACCCCCGGCCTCAAAGAGCTCTGTCTCACCACCAACGGCGTGCGGCTGGCCGACATGGCCCGGGACCTTTATGGCGCCGGCTTGCGCCACCTGAACCTCAGCCTGGATTCCCTGAAGCCGGAACGCTATCGGCAAATCACCGGCCATGACAATTTTTCACAGGTTATGGCAGGACTCGGGCAGGCCCTTGATCTGGGTTTTCAGCCCCTCAAGGTGAATTGTGTGGTGCTTAAGGATGTAAACGATGATGAGCTGCTGGATTTCGCCCGGCTGGCCCGGGACCTCCCCGTCCAGGTGAGGTTTATCGAATTCATGCCCACCGTCAATCCCGAGCGCTGGACGCGCCACTTCCTCCCCATGCCCGAGGTGTGCCGGCGCTTGGCCGTTTTGGGCGATATGCAGGTGGTAGACAGACAGCCCACCGCGGGGCCGGCGGAAATTGTGCGCCCTGTGGGATTCCGAGGCGAATTGGGTTTTATCAGCCCGGTCAGCCGCCACCATTGCCCCACCTGCAACCGGCTGCGCCTCACCGCGGCCGGCCGGCTGCGCCCCTGCCTGTTCGCCGACCTGGAGATCGATATCAAGACCCCTTTGCGCCAGGGTGCTTCGGAGGCTGAACTGGCCAGCCTGTTTGAGGAAGCGGTCCGGACTAAGGGCTGCCTCCCGGAAGTCAAACTTTCTCAAAGTTCCCTCCCGTCTTGCCCCATGGTGGGCATCGGGGGCTAAGCCTCCCCTTCCTTTAATAAAAATCTTAACTTCCATCTTTCCCCATGGTCAAAAAGTGATATAGTTTTGAGCCAAGTCCATTTGAGGAGCTTTTCCGGCTTATGAAGCTGAGCATCGTCATTCCGGTCTATAATGAAGAAGATACGCTGGAGGAAGTCTTTCGGCGGGTTCAGGCCACTCCCTACGACAAAGAAATCATCGCGGTGGATGACGCCTCCGTCGACCGCTCGCGAGATATCCTGAAACGTCTGGCCGAGGCACACGACAACGTGCGCCTCTTTTTCCATGACAAAAACCAGGGTAAAGGCGCGGCCTTGCGCACCGGGTTTGCCCAGGTGACCGGCGACGTGGTCATCATCCAGGACGCCGACCTGGAGTATGACCCTGTCGATTATCCGGCCTTACTGGACCCGATTCAGCGCGGTCTGGCAGATGTGGTATACGGCAGCCGCCTTATCGGGGCTCAGCCCCACCGGGTGCTGTTCTTCTGGCACTACATGGGCAACCGCTGTGTCACCACCCTGTCCAATATGTTCACCAACCTGAATCTTTCCGACATGGAAGTGGGCTACAAGGTCTTCAAGGCAGAAGTGCTCAAGGATATCAACATCAAATCCAACCGCTTCGGGGTGGAGCCGGAGCTCACCGCCAAAATCGCCAAAAAAGGCGCCCGGGTTTACGAAGTGCCTATCAGCTATCACGGCCGGGATTATGCCGAGGGCAAGAAAATCACCTGGCGGGACGGCATCGCCGCCATTTTCCATATCATCCGCTTCCGGTTCTGGGACTGACAAGGAAAGGCGAAAAAGAGAAGAGGGAAAAAAGGCGAAAAGGTTTTCTTTCCATGCATCTTAGCTTTTGCCCGGTGATGGTGCAAACCTGACCTTTTGCGGGTCCTATCTGTTATAGCTTTTTCCCCTTTTCCCTTTTCGCCCTTTCACCTTTTTGCCTCAAGAATCATGCAGCACATCTTCAGGCTCAATCTGCTTCGTATTTTCCTTTTGCTCTGGAGCTTCAATCTGCTCTATTTGGTCTGGCATTTCGCCCCGGAAGCATGGGAGGCCGCCCGGCGTCTGGTGCGGGGGACATGGGGGGAGAACGTCCGGCAGGAAGATCCCTTTTACCGCTGGGCGGAAAATCTCAAGGAAATCATCCCGTCCCGGTCAACCTATGTGTTTCTGGACCGCTATGAAGAGGGCAAGGAAATGCAGGCCGCTTATTTCTTATATCCCCGGCGGCATGTATTGCTGCTCCCCCAGGCGCCCGCCAGTTTTCTCTATTTCGACATAAGCCGTTACGGGGCTTCGTTTATCCTGATCCGGGACCCTGATCAATCCGCCGCGGCGAGTGCCAAAGCCGCCATGCGCTCACCTGCTTTTCGCCTAGTGAAAAATCCCGGCCCCGGTCTGGTGTTCGAAGTGGACCGCCAACTCCTGCACGGGGATTTCTATGACTGAGGGGGCGCTGCTCCTGGTCAGACTGCTGGCGGGACTGGGAGCCTTGCAATTGGTGGGTTACGGGCTGACGGCCTGGCTCTGTCCCGCCCCCGAGGCTTTCTCCCGCCTGGAGCGGCACGCCGTGGGTTTGGGCCTGGGCGCCCTCATCATCTCTTTGTGGATGCTGGCTCTGGCCTTGCTGGGTTCCTCGTTCCGCCTCCCTCTGGTTTTGGGTCCACCCTTGATACCTGCATTGTCGGGTATCATTTGGCAAGCCTTGCGGCGCAAGGGACAAACTGCTGTTTCAGCACTTCCCGAAAAAACCAAAAACCAAAAACCAAAAACCAAAAACCTTCTCTCTCATTGGGACTGGCTGTTACTGGGCCTTTTAGGCGTCCTTTTCCTGTTCGCCGCGCTGCGGGCCGTCCTCTATCCCATGTGGGCTTGGGATGCGTTGGCCACCTGGGGTTTTAAGGCCAAAGTTTTTTATCTGGAACAGGGTTTGGATCTGAGCCGCATCAAAGCTCACAATTATTACCCCAACCTGGTGCCCCTGCTCCTGACGTACCTCTATCTTTGTCTGGGGCAGGTGAACGACCACCTGGTGAAGCTGGTTTTCCCCCTGTTCGGTGCGGGCCTTTTAAGCCTGGTCTACAGCCTGCTGCGCCGGAGCGGACTCGGGCGCACCGCGTCATTGGGAATAACCGCTTTCCTGGCCCTGAACGGCGTAACTTTTATTGTTCATCTCTTTATCGCGTACGCAGACCTTCCCCTGACTTATTACACTCTGGGGGCAGTCGGCTTCACCTGGATGCGGCTGCGGCAGGAAGGCCCCTCAGGCTGCCTGCCCCTGGCCGCGGCTTTCACCGCGGGGCTGGCCTGGTGCAAGTTTGAGGGCCCGCCCCTGGCCGGCACCATCATCTTGGCGGCCGCGCTTGCCCTGATCACACTCAGGCCGCCTTCTTGGCCCAGGTGCTTGCCGGCCCTGGCTTGGCCCCTGGGGGGCGTTCTGCTGGGATATCTCCCCTGGCGGCTGTTCATGCGACTCCATCATATCGAAACCGGCAGCGACCATCTCCTGGGCTTCTACCCTCAGCAATTATTCCAGGCCCTACCAGTAGTGCTTAAGGGGTTGTTTTTTCCCAAATTTTTCGGCGTTCTGTGGCCGGCGGCCCTGGCAAGCCTGGTGCTTCTGGCAAAAAAACCGCCCGCTGCCACAATCAGCCCCAGTCAAGCAGGCCCTGTTCCGGCGCACGGCGGAGGCCTATGGCTCACTGCCCGGCCCCTGTTCGCCCCCCCCACCCTTTTCCTGGCCCTTTTCCTGGGCGGCAATCTGGTCGCCATCCTGCTGGGCTACGCGGTGGCCCCCACTTCCGCGGAGGAGTTCCCCTTCTATGTGCGCGCCACCCTGGACCGGCTGCTGCTGCACATCACCCCGGCGGCGGCTTTGATTATCGGGGAGGGATTAAGGCATTTAGAGGCAAGAGGAAGTCTTGAATAAACAGCGCCCCTGCTGCGCCGGGAACAGCTGGCCGGCGTAGAGGCGGACCCATGTGTCCGCCCACCGGCCGCCCCGACAAGG
>JASEFS010000012.1 GCA_030018495.1 Deltaproteobacteria bacterium
CTGCCTGTACGGGAAACATCTTTTCCTGCCTCGTCCCCAGGCTCCTGCTTGGGGACGCAGACGGCCGCCGAGCTCCGCTTGGCAACAGAATTATGCCCGTCATTGCAGTCGGGTTATTAAGCAAAGCAGAGCCTTGCATCCAGGCTGGTTACCAAGCAGGAGCTTGGGAAGCAGGTGAAAATCGCAGTCATCTCCTGATACCACGTTCCTCAAGAAATCCCAATTCGCACGTAGGGCCTACCAGCGTGTCGGACCCAGTCGGGGCGGAGACATGGGTCTGCCTGTACGGGAAACATCTTTTCCTGCCTCGTCCCCAGGCTCCTGCTTGGGGACGCAGACGGCCGCCAAGCTCCGCTTGGCAACAGAATTATGCCGTCATTGCAGTGGGGTTATTAAGCAAAGCAGAGCCTTGCATCCAGGCTGGTTCCCAAGCAGGAGCTTGGGAACCAGATGAGAATCGCAGTCATCCCCTGATACCACGTTCCTCAAGAAATCCCAATTCGCACGTAGGGCCTACCAGCGTGTCGGACCCAGTCGGGGCGGAGACATGGGTCTGCCTGTACGGGAAACATCTTTTCCTGCCTCGTCCCCAGGCTCCTGCTTGGGGATGCAGACGGCCGCCGAGCTCCGCTTGGGAACAGAATTATGCCGGTCATTGTTGTGGGGTTATTAAGCAAAGCAGAGCTTTGCATCCAGACTGGTTCCCAAGCAGGAGCTTGGGAACCAGCCATAATTCCGTGAGCCGCAATCATCCCTAACAGGGAAGATAAACCGCGACAATGGCCCGGCAAGTGACACGCCGTTTGGTATATCATTTTATTCGGGTCCGGCTCCCGGTCTACAAGGATAGAGTGGAAGGTGCGTCTTTGAGCCGGGCCGGGGATGGGGACGTTATTTCCGCCCCTGCATCACCCGCAGGGCGACTTCCGCAGCCCGGGCCGAGGCGCCGGGGCCGCCCAGGCGCGTGACCACCCGGGACAGGCCTTGGCGCATAACCTTGAGGCGGGCCGGGGTTCTGATGAGATCCAGGGCTTCCCGGGCCAGCCGCGCCGGGGTGAAATCATTCTGGATAAGTTCAGGAAAAAGGGGCTCCTGGGCCAGGAGGTTGGCCATGCCGATGTAGTCCACCCGGATGAGGCGCTTGCCCAGGGCAAAAGTCAGGGGGGAGAGGCGGTAGACGATGATGGCGGGGCAGCCGGCCAGCGCAGCCTCCACCGTGGCCGTGCCGGAGGCGACAACCGCGAGGTCCGCGGCAAAGAGCGCGGCGTAGGCCTGGCCGGGGATGATTCTTATAGCATTATGGATCTTTTCAGCAGGGCACACGCGGGACGCCTGTACCACCGGCCTGGACGACGGTGGAGAGCTTCCGGGTTCTTCTTTTGCCTCATTGGGATGACTTTTTGTTGGGTCTATGCTCAAGGTTGAAAAAGTTCCGGGTGGCGCCGGCGTCCCGCCCGGGCAAAACTTATCTTCCGGCACTGCCCGAAAGCCCGCCTCTTCCGCCAAAGCGGCCACGCCGGCAAAAGACGCGGTCGATGCAAGGGGCAAGATGTACTGCACTTCGGGCAAAGCTTTCTGAATAAGTTCCGCCCCGGCCAGCATGGTGGGCAGGTGGCGCTCGATTTCGCCGGCCCGGGAGCCGGGGAGCAGGGCCAGGGTAAGGCGCCGGGGGTCCAAGCCCCAACCCCTGAGCAGCTCTTTCCGGGGCGGCAGGTCAGGCAGGGTTTCTTGGAAAGGGTGCCCCACAAAATCAACGGGCACGCCCCGCCGCCGGTAAAACTCCGCCTCAAAGGGAAAGATTACCGCCATGCGGTCCACCAGGCGGGCGATGGTGCGCACCCGGTAAGAGCGCCAGGCCCAGACTTGGGGGCTGATATAGTACATTACCGGGACGCCGTGCCATTTGGCCAGGCGGGCCACCCAGAAGTTGAAATCAGGAAAATCCACCAGAATAACCAGCGCCGGGCGCTCTTTTTTAAAGGCCCGATGCAGAGCCGCGAGGGCGCGCCCCACCGCGGGCAGGCGTCCGGCCACCTCCAGGAGGCCCACCACTGCCAGCTCCGAAGCATGGACGAGAAGCCCGACCCCCTGTTCAGCCAGGGCTTCGCCGCCGATGCCCAGGAACCGGGCCGCGGGCAGGCGCTCGCGCAGGGCGGCCACCAATCGGGCGGCGTGGGCATCGCCGGAGGCTTCGCCTGCGACTATGAGTATAGTGGTCAGTGGCCGGTGGTCAGTGGTCAGATTTTTTATCACTTTTTCTTTAGAGCGGAAACCAAAGCGTTGAGGATACGTCCAACTTCGGCTATGAGGATTAAAAGCTGGTCGACTTCGTTCTCAGAGACAAAATTGAGATTTTTGGCGATAAGAATTTGAGTTTCCAGTTCTGCCAGCGAGCCTTTGGCATGCCCCAGAAAGGACTTGAATTCTCCGGTGGAAGACTTCCCTTGACCTTCAGCTATATTGCTCGGGATTGATACTGCGGCGCGGCGGATCTGAGAGGTAAGTCCAAAAATTTCCTCTTTCGGGAATTTTTGGCTAATCCGGTAAATTTCAGTCACCAAGCTCATGGCTTTTTGCCAGACAACTAAATCCTGATAAGATTTCACCGTTGGCATAATTGTCCTTCTTTTTTCCGACTCATTCTCAGTTTCTTTTTGACCACTGACCACTGGCCACCAGCCACTGACCACTATCCTTGGCGATAAGAATTTGAGTTTCCAGTTCTGCCAGCGAGCCTTTGGCATGCCCCAGAAAGGACTTGAATTCTCCGGTGGAAGACTTCCCTTGACCTTCAGCTATATTGCTCGGGATTGATACTGCGGCGCGGCGGATCTGAGAGGTAAGTCCAAAAATTTCCTCTTTCGGGAATTTTTGGCTAATCCGGTAAATTTCAGTCACCAAGCTCATGGCTTTTTGCCAGACAACTAAATCCTGATAAGATTTCACCGTTGGCATAATTGTCCTTCTTTTTTCCGACTCATTCTCAGTTTCTTTTTGACCACTGACCCCTGGCCACCAGCCACTGACCACTATCCCCTGGCTTTACGCATGGCGGCCATGATGTCGTGGGCCAGGCTCAGTGCGGCCAGGCCGTCCTCGCCGGGGACGGGAACAGCTTTACCGGTTCGCACCGCGTCGACGAAGGCTGATATTTCTTTTAAGAGCACGTCCTCTTTGGCAAAATGACGCTGTTCCAGGCCTACCCCCGGAATAAGGCCGACCGCGCCGGGCTGCTTGGAGGCGCAGGTGAACTCTCCCAGTTCGAAGTCCACGGCCAGGTAGGTGTCGGGTTGAAACAGGCGGAAGCGGCGCATGGTTTTAAGGGACATGCGGGAGGCCGTGAGGTTGGCGATGCAGCCGGAAGCAAATTCCAGACGGACGTTGGCCAAATCCACGGTGTCGGTGAGCACGGAAACCCCCACGGCCCGAATCTCCCGAACCGGGGAAGCCACCAGACTGAGGACGTGGTCCAGGTCGTGGATCATGAGGTCCAGGACCACATCCACGTCAGTGCCCCGTTCCTTGAAGAAGGCCAGCCTGTGGCTTTCAATGAAGCGGGGCTGGGTGACGCGGCTTTGCAGTTCCTGCATGGCGGAATTGAAGCGCTCCAGGTGGCCGACCATGAGGAGGAGGTTGCGTTCGTTGGCCAGCCTAATCAATTCCCGCCCCTGCTCCAGTTCGGAGGTGATGGGCTTTTCCACCAGAACGTGGCAGTCGGCTGTCAGGCAGTCTCGGGCTACGGCGAAATGTTCGCGGGTGGACACCGCCACGCTCACCATTTGGACTCGGGGCAGGAGGTCCCGATAATTATCGAAAGCCCTGGTGCTTAACTTATCTGCGATGTTCCTGGCTTTAAACGGGTCAAGGTCGGCCACCCCCACCAACTCCACTTCAGGCAGCGCGGCATATTTCTCCGCGTGAAAGCGGCCCAAATAACCCACTCCGATGACTCCGGCCTTAAGCTTATCTGTCATGGCATCGATCCAAAGGGTTGCGAGCCGCTATAATCTCAGGTTCTGCGAGTACGAATCCGAAGCCAAGCGCCCGCTTTGAAATATCCGTTTATACTACCGGAAATTTTCCTGTCGGCGCAACTAAACTTGTGCAAGAGAATTGACAACTTGGGGCAACTACGGTACATAAGGGCATCTGGAAAGCTGGAGGAGACGGATAGATGGTGGAAAAGGCGAAGTTCATTTGGCTGGACGGCGAATTTATCCCATGGGATCAGGCCCAGGTGCATATTCTGACGCATACCCTGCATTATGGCCTGGGGGTATTCGAGGGAATCCGGGCTTATCACTGCGCGGACGGCCGCACCGCCATATTCCGCCTGCCGGAGCATATCCGGCGTCTGTTTGATTCAGCCCACGTCCTGCAAATGGACATTCCCTTCAAGCCGCAGGAAATCGAAGGTGTTTGCGCGGAGATTTTGCGGCGCAACGATCAGAACGAAGCTTACCTGAGACCGCTGGTGTTCGTGGGGGACGGCGTCATGGGCCTGAACCCCGCGGGCAATCCCATCCGGGTGGCGATAATCAGTTGGAAATGGGGAGCTTATCTGGGCGAAGAGGGCCTGCAAAAGGGGGTGCGCCTGAAGACCTCGGCCTTCACCCGGCTCCATGTGCGGGTCATGATGACCAGGGCCAAGGCGGTGGCCAACTACGTCAATTCCATCCTGGCCAAGCGGGAAGCCATCCAGGCGGGATATGACGAGGCCATTCTGCTGGACTCGGAAGGCTATGTGTCGGAGGCCTCGGGGGAGAACATCTTTCAGGTGCGGGACGGGCTGTTGAAAACTCCGCCCCTGCACTCCATTCTTCCCGGCATCACCCGGGACTGCATCATGACTTTGGCTCGCGACCTGGGAATTCCCGCGCTGGAAGACCGTTTTCCTCTGGACGATCTGTACCTGGCGGATGAGGCCTTCCTCACCGGCACTGCGGCGGAGGTGACGCCGGTGCGGGAAGTGGACGGGCGGGTAATCGGCCCCGGTAAACCGGGCCCCATCACGCGGCGGCTTCAGGAAGCCTTCTTTAAGATTGTCAAAGGCCAGGATGCGCGGTACGAGCGCTGGCTGACCTATATCTAAGGCACAATTTTTCTTCTGTAAAACCGTTCCCACAGCAGGCGCTTTGGCAGGCCTTCCGGCTGAGGCGCCTGATATAATTTCTCCCCCCAATCAAGCTGCGTTTTGTCTCAAGTCTCTTTTTGCTTCAGCCGATACAGGAATAGGAAACTAGAGCTTTTGAACGGAAGGCTATGAACGGGCCCGAGTTGCGCCAACAAATCTTCGCCAACGGCCTGAGGGTGTTGAAGCGCCCGGCGGATCAGCAGGAAACCCCTTATGTGCCCATCTGTCTATCTGCTTTAATGAGCGATGAACGGGTCACTTTCAGGCTGTTTGTCAAAATTACCGAAGGACCGGAGGGACATACCGGGTTCATTCCCTACCTGGAAGAAGGTGAGGTCATCGAAAGCCACTGGCTGGACAAGCTGAAAAATTTAGGAATAGAACAGCTCTTTTTCCATAGCCGGGATACGGAGAAAGCCATCGCGTACCTTAACAACCACTTGCTGGTGGAAAGCGGCCGGGCGGAGCCATCTTTCAAAGAGCTGTGCATCCTGCGGGAGCACCTCGGTTTCAGCCTGCGTTTGGCCTTCAAAGACCCTCATTTAGGGCAGCACGCCGGAATGGCCAGAGCATCTTTGACCACTCTCCTTCAGGCCATGGAACGAGCTGAAACCCCTTGGAAACTGCTCCTTGATATCATGTACCGGGATTATACCCTTTATAACCATTCCGTCAATGTTGCAGTCCTGGCCACGGCCATGGGGGTGTTCTTAAAAAAGCCCAAAAAGGAATGCCTGGTATTGGGAATAGCCGGATTGTTCCATGATCTTGGACTGATAGGGATCAGCGACCAGATCATCAGCAAAAAGGAGAAGTTGACGGATGAGGAATGGGAAACTCTGAAAAAACATCCCTGTCTCGGCTACCAGTGCTTGAAAGGAAAGGCCGAAATTCCGCTGTCATCCCTCAGGCTGATTTTGGAGCACCACGAAAACGCCGAGGGAACAGGATATCCCCAAGGCTTGGAGCTCAAGCGGCAGCATCCCCTGACCAGAATCATTGCCCTGCTGGAGGCTTATGACGGGCTGACGATTTTCCGGCCGTACCGACCCAGGCACTCGCCTTTCGCAGCGTTAAAAATTCTTCAGGAGGAGCGGGGAAAACGGGGAGGTTTGGCCTTTGAGCCGGAGATGTTGAAAAAATTCATCGGGTTTCTGGCGCTGGCGAAGGAAAATTGACGGAGGCTGAAAAGGGGGCGAAATAAATTGTTGCAAGGGATGGCGATGACTTATGGATTTATGGCTGAAGGCTAAGGAGCCCTCAGCCTCCGGAGGGACAGCCGCCCAGATCTTTGCAGTATTGGAGCAGGATATCGGTTTCCGTTATCAGGCCCACCAAGCGGTCGCCCTCCACCACGGGCAGGCAGCCGATTTTTTTGTCAATCATAAGCTGCACTGCGTCTTTTATTTCGCTTTCAGGGGCGATGGTGATGACCTGGGCGACCATGATGTCTTTGATGCGCAGGGTTTTCATTAAATCCCGGGTGGCCTTGGTGCCATAGCCCAGTGCCTGGGCAAGGGAGGAGCGAAAGAGGTCCCGCTCGGAAATGATTCCCACCAGGCGGGGCCCGTCCACCACCGGCAGGTGGCGAATGCGGCCCAGGCGCATGATATCATTGGCCAGGCTGAGTTCATCATTTACGTCCAGGGTGGCCACTTCTTTCACCATGATATCCTTGACTTTCATGCAGTAACACCTCGCACGCGCACGGGTCTTGGAGCGCTACAGGGATTCGAGCCAGCGGCGGGCACGAGCGCTCAAGCCGCTCAGCAGGGTCAAAGCGCGATGGGCTGCGTCGGCGGACAGGTAGCCCAGACCGCAGGCCGGAGTCAGGAGGGCCTGAAACAGGAGCCGGTGGAGATCGACGCCCCGCTCCTGGACGGCTCGGACCTGGTGCTGAAATCTATCCCACAGACTTTCTTCATCTTCCCGGTTCAGGTCATCCCCGGTGGGGACCAGCCCCCAGGCCAGCCGCCCTTCCCGGCTCAGGAAATCCTTGAGCTCCTGTTCGTACAAGAGCAGACTCTCAAAATAGCCGTAGGAGTCAAAGCTCAGGATATCTATGGGGAGCTTGAGCAAAAGCGACCAATCGGTGTTGCCGCAGCAGTGGATGCCTACCAAGACCGGACCGGGCTGGCGCACCGCGTCCAAGGTGTCGGTGAGCATGGTGACCACTTCTTCCCGGGATACGGGGAAAAAAGCGGAGCCGAAGCCGGTGAGTATGGGCTCATCAAAAAAAATGACGGCTTCTTTGCCCAATTCCCGGAATTTTTGCGCCTGCCAGGAGGCCTTTCGGGCCAGACCCAAAGATGCGGCCTGAGTCAGCTCCCGGTCGTAGAGGATGGGTTTGCCGTTCAGGTCTTTTACCATGCCGGCGAAGGTGACGGGTCCCACCACCTGGCCTTTTAAGGCGACAGGGCCGTTGGCCATAGCGGCGATTCGCCGGCAGAGGGTGAAAAACCCTCGGGCTTCCTCAGGGGCCAGGGCGAATGGTTCCAGATCATCGGTCCAAACCGCTTCGTAAAACGCCGCCAAAGCCAACTCACGGGATTGGCCGGGGTCGCATACCACAGTTCGGCTGGCTTCGTCCAGGCGCAGGGCGGGAAGGCCCCTTGCCCCTTGGGCCACCATGTCCTCCTGAAAACCCAGCCGGACTAGTTGCGGCCAAAAGGGCACCTCCGGCAAGTGGGTCAGAACGGTGGAGGTTGCTTCTTCCGGATCAGCCCAGGGGACCGAACCGATGCCGGTGGCAGCCAGTGGAGCAAAAGCGGTCATAGGAATATCTCCGAAAAATTTGAAAAATTATATTACAAAGCGTCACCGGGGAAAAGGCAAAAAGCCTGAAACGCGAGTTTGGCCTTGGCGCTTCCGTTGACGGTTGAGTTGATCAGGGGCAGAACAGGTTTCGATTAACAGGCAGACCAAAAAAACTTATACTTTAAAACCGGTATAACGACGAAAAAAAGCCGAACCCTATAGGGGAACAAAAAAGGGGTTGGAGGGGACGGGCCGGGTACCGGCTCCTCTCGGGCTATTGTTATTCACACCGCGATTAAATAAAAAAAGGAGTAAAACTATGGCGTCAGGTTGTGAAGCGTGTTTTCTCAAAAGGTATGCGGAGCGGAAACCCGACTCCTGGCTGGCCAGGCTGTGGCGCTGGCACACCGGCTGGTGTCCGGGATGGAGAGCTTATCAGCGGAAGCTGACGGAGACGAAGCGGCAGGATACTCCTTCATGATTACATGGTAAGGAGTTTCTTTCTTTTAATAAATTTTTTATTCGAATTTAAGTAAAAAGAACCGAGACTTATTCCGACAAAAAATATTTTCTAGTTTTTATTATTTTTAGAAGAAAAACAGTTGCATTATCAGAATCGTTGGAGCAAAATTGCTGTTACACCGCGAAGGGGGAGACGCCGTGCCGCCGAGGTCCACGTCAGGGGGAGGACAGGGGATTGCAGGTGGACGCAAAACTTTTCTTTACGGCAGCGCTATTTTCGGTCTGGCTGTAATCTCCATTGTCCTTTTCAGCCATAAAGGGGTTTACAACATTTATCGCCTGGGCCAGGAGCGGACCCGGCTGGAACGGGAAAACGCCAGGCTGGCCGAGGAAAACGCCCGTCTGGCCCGGACTATCGACCGGCTGCAGAACGATCCGGAAATGATCCAGGATCTGATCCGCCGGGAATTGAATTACGTCAAAAATAACGAAGTTATTATTCAATTGCCGGATGAAACGGGGATGAGACCTGTTGCAGGTGCGGCGCCGCCTCCTCCGGCCAAGGCACCGATGAACCCCGCCGGCCCGCCGTTGAAAAGCAAAAAAGCTTCTTCCAAGCCCCACAATTCCCCTTAAGTTTCCCGCCAAAGTTTTACTTACCGAAAACAGTCCGCCTAAATTTAGCTGCCGGCGGAAAGAAAAAGTGTGCCATGGGAGCGACTTGCGGGATGGGAAATTCCTGTCAGCCGGGCGCGCGGGGAGCATGGCACGGCCAAAGAACAGGCAGGGGCAACTTGGATTAAGCAAGTAATGGAAAAAATTTTGAAAGGCTTAATTATTAATAAAATCAAGCAATTTTGGGGGACATGGGCCGCCGCGGCCAGCCGCAGACGGCAAAATCACCTTGAAAAGTCGGAAAAATTTGACAAGTTATGGGGACAAACGAAACCATTCCAGGGAGGAAGAAAGGTTAGCGCATGTATTCCACCAGTGATTTCAAAAAAGGCTTGAAAGTTGAAATTGACGGCACGCCTTACGTCATAATCGATTTCTTGCACGTCAAACCCGGGAAGGGAGGTGCGTTTGTGCGCACCAAGCTGAAGAACCTCCTTACCGGGCGGGTTATCGACCAGACCTTCCGGTCGGGGGAGAAAGTCAAAAAGCCCGACCTGATGGAGAGGGAGATGCAGTACCTGTACCGGGAGGGCGACAACTTTTATATGATGGACAACGAAAACTTTGAGCAGATTTTCATCACCGCGGAGCAGATGGGCGAGGCCGCCCAATTCTTATCGGAAAATCTCAACGTCAAGGTGCTCTTTTTCAATCAACAGCCGGTGGCTGTAGAGCTGCCTACGTTTGTGGAATTGACGGTGGCGGAAACCGAGCCCGGAGTGCGGGGCGACACCGCCACCGGCGGAAGCAAGCCTGCCAAGCTGGAAACCGGCGCGATTATCCAGGTGCCTCTCTTTATCAACGAAGGCGATCGGATCAAAGTGGACACCCGCACCGGCGAATATATCGAGCGGGCGAAGTAAGCCTTCAGGATCAGGCCAGCTTGACCAGGACGATGTGCCGCTTGACCCCGAAGCGGCGAGCTTTGGCATCAGACTTCATGAAGAGGTCGACTTTCTTGCGCTGGCTTTGGGCCATGCGATCCTGGAATTCAAAGACGCCCAACCCATGCAGTAACACGCGGTCGCCGAAAGCCAACTTAAGACTGTGCTCAAGGTCGCGACTGACCGCTACCATGCCTTCCTTAACCTTGCGACCCGAAGCGGTGACGGAGTGCGGAGACATGCCCCCGCTGTAGGAATAGGCCGTTACCGTGACAATGGACATGGTAACGCACTTGGTAGGCTGGGGCATAAGCACAATCGTTGCCATTCCTAAAAGGAAAAATATCGCCAGTTTTTTCATAGCTACGTTCCTCGCTTTGATTGGGAAGTTGTTGATGGAAGGCGGGTGCGGTTGAGCAAACCGGCAAGGGGGGCAGGGGGTCAACCCTGCAAAGCATTGCGAGTTCGCCCCTTGTTCTCGGTTCCGGGCTGTCCTCTTAGAAATACTCCCAAGTCATTTCAACCACGATGAGTTCAAGCCCGATTCAACCGGCCGCCATTCCTAGGTAAAAAGTGAACTTCTAGGATGTGGCTCGATGGTGTGAAGTATCCTTATCCCAGCCAAATTGCTTTGTCAAGAAAAAAAATTAAAAAGAAGGTTTATCTCATTGTAATTACTTTTATTTTTTTTCTAAATTAATTTGCTGAACTTGTACCATGGATGAACAAAGGGATTTATCGGTCTTATTTTTTGGCTGAGTGGGATGAAGAAAACTTTTTTTAAAAAAAATAAAAACGTATGTGGGAAAGAATTTTGTGACAAGGAAGGTTTTTGCGATATTGGAAAAAAAAGGCATATTTCTTAACAATATCAAAGAAATAGGAATATTTAATTTTCGTTTATTTAGCACGGGGCCAGAAATTATCCAGACCTGCATGAGTAAGGTTGGAGAAACCGCCGTTGCCAAAAAATCAGCAGAATTTCGGAAGAGAAGGAGCTTCAGGGGCCTTTTCGAACTTATGGACCGCTTTCAGAGAAGGGGCGCCGGCCTTATTATCAGGCAGGCGCCCGACCCGAGACCTCGGGCTGTTTAGACGCCTCAGGTGCCGCCGAAGCCGATGGTTACCTGGCCCGCTTCCACCAGCACCGGCACCCGGCGGCTGCCGGGGGTGTGTTTGAGCATTTCTTCCAGACTGCGGGGTTCATCCACCACGTCTTTGTAAACGATTTTATAGCCTTCCTTCACTTTGGCCTCCCGGGCCCTTGTAGTGAAGGGTCAGCTCTTTTTGCCGAAAATAATGATCTCCTTAGTCATGTCCACCTCCCGAATTTTTGCCTAGATAATAAGCCCTGATGTAGAGGAAATCCACCAGGTTCAGGATAAGGAGCGGTTTCTCTGAGATCGTGAATTGGACCCCCTCAAACCTGGGGTTGACCTTGGCCTTGATGTGGTTCATGATCTCGTCGGCCGCGCCGGGATGCCGGGGCGCGGCGTGCCGCACGAAGTCCTGAATCAGAGACGACCAGCGCAGGGCCAGGGTCTGGCATTCCTGGCGCAGCTTCACCCGCAGCGGCTTCAGGGCATCATCAAAAAAGTCGCCGATGTCCTCATATTTCGTCTTGATTTTGCCGAAATCCCATTTTTTCATTTCACGGTATTCCCGGGCCGTGGGGCTGTTCAGGCGTTCGAAGTCAAGGTCGATGACGCTGATATCCGGCGCCCCGGGGGTGTTGGCCGGGATATAGGCGATGTTGATGACGGCCTCGGGATAGCGGGAGTTGCTCAGGGTAAAGCCGCGGCTGAACCGCTTTCCCGGGCGGTCGTAATTTTTGGCTTCAAGCACGGACCAGCCGTCTTTTTCCAAAAACCGCCAGAGGCCTTCGGCCTGAGGAATAAGGTGGCGCAATTCAGCAAACCCGCCTACCGGCCGGGGGCCTGAAGGCGGCGGCGACCATTCCGGTTCGGGCGCAGGGGCGGGGGCGGGTTCGGGCTCGGGCTCCCGCTCCTCTATCTGCGGGGCGGGCTGCGGAGGAGGCGCCGGCAGCAATTCTGCCTGTCTGGGTGCGCCTTCAGGTTTCAAGCCGATGATGAAGGCGGTTTGGCCGCTTCTGAGCGTCTGGACCCGGCGCCACCAGGTGTAAGGACGTTGGGGGTCCATTTCCATGATGATCTGGACGCCATGGCCGTCGGGACCCACTTGGGTGAGCACGCGTTTTACCAGAAGCTCGTCTCCGAACTGCTGCGGCGGCAGGGCACCGGCCCGGCCTCGGGGAAAGTCTATGATCATTTGAGGTATGCCGTTAACGGTTTTCTGGGCAATAAGAGGCGCAGCCTGCCGGTTCAGCATTACGGTGAGCAGGGTTTGTTCACCGACCCGGCTCAGGCCCACTTGGCGCACTTCCACAGGCTCCCTGAAAGTCTGGGCGGTGCTGGCCGTGCAAAGAGCGGTCCAGATCAAAATGGCAATAAAAAAAGCGGCCAGGGTTTTTTCCCTCAAGCCAGGCTGAAAGGGAGAGAGAGGGTAAGGGTTGTTCATTGAGCTTCCTGTTTATCGGGTATTGGACTTTTACCTGGTGCCTGGTTCCAATGTTTACCGGGTTAAATTTCAGGCAAGGGGTTGAGCTTCATCCGCCGGTTTTTGTGCGAATGAAATTCAAGCACTTGTCCGGGGGGCAGCCGGAGTGCCATTCCCCGGTCATATCTGCGGAGAGCTTTTTGCCCTCCTCGCTGGGGATGATGATGATAATGCCGCCTTCCTTGGTGTACAGCCAGATGCGGCCGTCGTTCACCCGCCATTTGAATTTGGTGGATTTTCCTTCCAGAGTCCAGGTGCCTTCGCCGTTATCCTTGAGCACCAGTTCTATGTGGCCTTTGCCGGCATAAGGTTCCATGGATTGATAGGTTCCGGCGAAGGGGGCGCGGGACTCGCCGCAGCCCGCCAGCACCAGGCCGAACAGGAGCAGCCCCAAGGTTGCGGTCAATTTCAGATAGCTTGTCTTCTTCATATCTTTCTTTCCCGCCATACAAATCCACCCCGATCCAGCACAAAAAGGCGGTCGTAGAAGAAAATTTGGGCGGCCATGACCAGCATTCCGGTGTTTTTAAGAACCTTCCACCAGGTCACCGGCTCGCCCGCTTCACCAACGCAGCCGCAGCTGATGGGCAGATTGTAATACAAGGCATTGACCAGGCCGACGATGAAGATGATATTCATGCCGCCGATGAGGGTGGCGGCAGCCCGGGTGCGGATGCCCAGAATAAGAAAGAGGCCGACGAGGAGCTCAGCCCAGGGCAGGATGAGAGCCCAAAGGTTGACGCCCCAGGCAGGCATCATGCCGTAATCCACCACATTAAGGGCAAAAACCGCGGGGCGCATGATTTTGCTCAAGGCAAACTGAATGAAGATCACCCCCAGAAGCACGCGGCAAAATGCCGACAGGTAGGGGCTGCGGCGCACGGGAGGGATAAGGATGAGCAAGAAGATGCTCACCGGCAGCCACTCAATCAACCCCGCCACGCCCAAAGGCATGTGACCGGGTTTCTTGACCTGGCCTTCGACCACAGGGAAAACCCGGGGCCAATCCCGGTAGCTGTCTCCTCCGAATACCCTTACCTTCTCAAAGCCCTTGTCCTTGAGGGCGCGGGCCAGCTCCAGGTCAAAGCGCCGGCTGATGACGCCGCCGTAAGCAATGACAGGCTGTTCTTTGGGATTTTCCTTTTGGGCCAACATGAACTCGAACATGGGGTACATCAGGTCAAAAAAGACCACCGGCAGATTCAAGGCCTCCCGGATGTGCCGCTGTTCATAAAAGCCGTTTTTGCGGGCGTCGACGAATATTGCCGCGTTTTCCTGGTAGAGCTTCCGGGCCTCGGTCAGGGAAATTTCGGTCACTTCGTCTTTGTCCCAGGTTTGGATGAGGGGAATCTGGTTGTCATTGTAAAGATTGAAAACCAGGGCAAAAACGATGCTTAGGCCGATCATGAGGGCGTAATCGAACCAGGAGACTTTGCGGAGCTTGGCCTCGCGGACGACCTCGCGTTCCAGCCGCCGATCGCCGGTGACCAGCCAATGGGCTAATTGCTGGATGATATGACGGGCCAGTTGGGGATTGTTATCCAGGACAAAATCGAATTCCTCTTTGGAGACCTGGAACAGGTGCGAGTCCTCCACCGCTTCCACTGAGGCGGTGCGAGGCTGGCCGGTCACCAAAGCGACTTCGCCGAAATAATCTCCAGGACCCAGTTCGGTCAAATCAGTGCGGATGCCGTCTGCGGTCTCGCGAAAAACCCGCAGGCGGCCGGACTTAATCACGTAAAAATGGTTCGGCGGTTCACCCTGCCTGACGATACAAGTGCCGGAGGGAACTGAGACCTCCCGGCCGACCTGCTCCAGCTTGAGACCGCCGCCTTTGTCTTCGGCACCGGGTCCATTCGTTTGGGCCATGTTTTCCTTCCAAGGGGAATGTGCTGCCACATAATCCCGAAAAGACCAATTTCCTTGTATCACAATATTTCTTCTCTGTGAACTGTATGCAGGTAGAAAACCATAATGGGGTAAACAAGAACCCCGGTTAAAAAATTTTGCTTTAGAAGGGGTTCTTTCTCAAAATGAGAAGGAAATTTCCTTCTCTGGAAGCTTTCTCTCAGCCGGAGAAATATCGGCACCGGAACCTGAAGAGCAAAGCTTGCCCTAACTTATTTATCTAAATATTTCAATTATTTAAACTGGAGCCAAAGAATGGCATGGGCTGGCAAGAGCCTTGCATTTCCGTGTTAGCTAAAAATTAAGAAGGACCAGCAATCTCTATGCGTACGGTAACAACTTCCTATCCCTGGACGCCGGGGAAAAGGCGCAGCGAAGAAGAACGCTTACAGACCCTGGACCTGATTCTGAAGATTGCGGTCCCGGCGTTCCTGTTCATTTGTTTCATGGTGGCCCTGAAGTACGGGTCTTTCAACGGCTATCTCAACCTGTTAAGCCGCCAGTCCTTTGCCACGCCCCTGCTTGGCTTGGGGGCCGGCTTCACTTTATGCGTCCTGGGCTTTCAAGTGGTGCGCACCATTCTCTGGTGGCGCTACAAGCCATACCCCTTGCCGCAGGGAAGCCTGCCCACGGTGACCGTGGTCATTCCGGCATACAATGAAGGGGCCATGGTGGAAAAGGCGCTGTATTCCGCGGCGGCTTCCGAATACCCTGCAGGCAAGCTGGAAGTAATCTGCATCGACGACGGGTCCAGGGACGACACCTGGTTTTACATCGAGCGGGCCCAGCGGCGGCACCCCGACCTCATCAAAGCCATCCGGTTCCCTGAGAACCGGGGCAAAAAAGAGGGTCTGGCGGCAGGCTTCAGCCAGGGCCGGGGGGAAATTTTCGTCACCATGGATTCGGACAGCGTCATTGAGCCGGATACCATTAAACACATCGTAGCCCCCATGGTGCACGACCCCAAAATCGGCGCGGTGGCCGGCAACGTCAAAGTTTACAACCGCTTCCGCAGCCTGCTGGCCCGCATGCTGGCCGTGCGGTTCGTACTGGCCTTCGATTTCCTGCGGGCCTCCCAGTCCATGTACGGGTTTGTGGCCTGCACGCCGGGGGCGCTGTCGGCCTACAGGCGGACCGCGGTGCTGCCCATCCTGGATAGCTGGCTCAAACAAACCTTCCTGGGCGCGCCGGCTACCATCGGGGAGGACCGGGCCCTGACCAACTTTGTGCTGCGCCAGGGATTCTACGCGGTCTACCAGCGCACCGCCCTGGTGCATACCGTGGTGCCGGAAACTTATAAAGGGCTGTGCAAGATGTTTTTGCGCTGGGACCGCTCCAATTTCCGGGAATCCCTGGTGCAACTCGGGTTCATCTTCAGCAATTACCGGCCCAAAGACCGCCTGCTGCCCGTTATCGACTTTTTCGTGACCCAGATAGAATTCCCGTTGACTTACCTCTTCCTGGGCCTGCTCTGGTTCTCTTTTGCGGTCTACCCCATCGTCATGGTGAAATTCTTCGCCGGCCTGGGCGTTTTGACCATGCTCTACATGCTCTACTATCTGAGCCAGGAACGGGACTGGGAGTTCATTTACGGTATAATTTACTCCTATTTCGCGTTCTTCGCCCTGAACTGGGTGCAGCCTTACGCGTTTCTGACTATCCGCAACTCCCGCTGGCTGACGCGCTAGCGTTTGAGAGAGTCATATATGGAGGGGGGCCAGGGGCCTCTGGTCTCTGCCCTCCTCAACGCCCCCTCCCAACCCGTTGATAGGCCGGGGAAGGCAGACTCTGCCTTCTCCGGCTTTTTTGATTTAGGGATTGGGGGTGGTTTTCTAAAACCGTCCACCCAAAGAGCCGGCGTAGCCGGTGAGTTCCACGTAGCCCTGGCCGGCGAGGGGTTGACCCTGTTTTGAGCCTTTGATGCCGACTTGGCCCTCCCAGTAGATAAGATTGGCGGAGCCGCCCGTGCGCAGTTCCTGGTCGGGCAGGGTGGGGGTGAGGCTGAGATGAAAGCCATGCTCCGGGAGGGTGATGTCCCAACCGGACGGATAAGTGGCTCCGGAGTGGGGGGATTTCCAGGTTCGGGTTGATTTAATTGAAAAATCGCTGAGATTCAGATGCTGCGCCCGGCCCTGGGGGTCGATGAGGGTGCCGGAGGAAGCGGGGTCCAAGCCGCCGTCTTTGAGGCGCATGAGGTAGAGCATGATGTCCGTGCCGTCCGCGAGCTGGAGGGCGAACCAGTCCCAGCCTGTGTGGTGGGGAGCCATCTGGCCGCTGGAAAATTCCCGATCCAGCCAGCTTGTGCCTTCCACTTCCAGGGTCTTGCCGTCAATGGCAAGCTGTCCTTTAGTGGCCAGGCGGGTGATGGAGTAGTAGTGGCTGGCGACCTCGGCGGCCGCGGCTTTGCGGCTGTAGCCGTGCTGGCCGTGCAGCACCGGCGGTTTCAGGGGAGCAAGTTCGAGGTTCAGAGAGACGGCGTCGGTTGTGGCCGCGAGGTGGTGGACCTCCTGGCGCATCTCGGCCTGCCAATCGCCCACCCAAACCTTGAGTCGTCCTGCTTCGGCTCCGGCCAGCCCCAAGGCGCCGCGCTGGGCCTTTTCCCGAAAAATAAATTTTTGGCCGTTAATATCGGAGAGGGCCAGGTGGGCGAAGTAGATGGTGGGCGCGGCCCAGGCGGATTTGGCTTCCGGATCGGACCGGGCCAAGGCCACCCGGAAAAAAGTGAGCTGATAGCCGAAGGTTTCTCCGGACTTCGCCTTCAGATGGCCGGAGTAATACCACCACTCGGTCTTGAAATCGGGGTGGGCGCCATGGTCCCGGGGGAATTGGAAGGCCCGGCCGGGTTGGGCGGTTTTGAAACCGGAGGAGGCCGCGGGGGCCAAGCCCGCTCCCAAGCAAAATAAAAACAAGGCAAAATAAGTAAGCAGTCTCATAATATCGAGGTGAATGAAAAACCCGGAGTTGCCAAATCGGCATGGTTTTCTATATTTTTAACCGAAAACCGAAAACTGAAAACCGAAAACTCCAGGGAGGACATATGAGTCGGATAAAAGTGGAGCGCCAGCCGGACGAAAAACGTCTAGAAGAACTGGGGGTGAAAAAGTGGCCTATCTGGACTAAGGAAGTTTCCGAGTTTCCGTGGTCATACGGCAGCCAGGAAGTGTGCTATTTCCTGGAAGGGGAGGTGACGGTGACCCCTGAGGAGGGTGAGCCGGTGACCATGGGCAAAGGCGACTTGGCGACCTTCCCCGCGGGCCTGAATTGCACCTGGAAGATTACCAAGGACGTGCGGAAGCATTACCGATTGGATTAGGGGAGGCGCGCCGGGTCCTGTTCAGCGCCAGGGAACATGCCGCCCGGGGACCGGAATCAAGGATGGGGGAGGCGCTAGCTTACTACACCTGTATCAATCGAAATAGAGTCCTTCGTAAATATACGCCAGGATTTCCTGGTCATTGACTATTGCCGGGATTAGGATGCGGCGGTATTCACTGCCTTCAAAGTCATCCAGATCCGGAAATTTTTGCGGCAGGAGCGGAGAACTGAAAAGCCAGGCCTGATGTTCATCTCCATCAGGGTCAAACTTGAACACTTTAAAGCCGCGATATTTGCCCATGCGGCCCCGGATGGCGCATCGTATCCAGGTGCCTTCCAGGCGCGCCAGCATGAAATTGTTGGGCCCGCCCGGTGCCAGGCTGCCGTAGACGATGAGCCGTTCCTCAGGATTATCCGAGAGTATTTCCAATGCCGGCTGCATCCTCATCCTCGCCTCCTTTTCCCCCTTTTAGCAAAATAATGTGAAAATTTTAACAAAAAAATTGTGACAAAGATTGTGCTTAAAAATGAGAGGAATAACTGTGAGTTAGCCAGACCTCAGTAATTATTTAACGGTTTGCCAGGGTGTCAGGCAAATATCGGGCCAAACCCTGTCTAAACGGGACCGGGGTCAGGCCGAAATCCCGGTAGAAGGCGCTGGGGTCGCAGGTGTTGCCTTCCAATAGCATCCTCAACTGGCCGGAAGTGAGGGGGAACCAGCGAAAGCGGCCGCAGAGGCTGGCGGCCACCTGCATGCACCAGAGGGGTTGGTGGATTTTGGAGACTTTGCGATTGAGAACCGCGGCGATGGTGTCAATAATTTCGTCAAAAGTCAAAGGCTCAGGGCCGCCCACCTCGTAGATCTTGTTTTCTGTGTCAGGCAGCTCCAGGGCCAGGGCGAAGGCCTGAGCCACGATCCAGACGGGTACAGGCTGGAGCTGGTAGGTGCCGTCCCCCACAATGGAGACGAAGGGCAGCCGCATGATCTGGCGGGCAAAAAGGTTGATGGATTGGTCGCGGGGACCGTAAATCAGCGAGGGGCGGAAAATGGTATAAGTCAGGCCCGATTGCATGACGTAGCAGTCGGCTCGAAAGTTGGTGACATGGTAAGGGTCCGCGGGCTCGGGCCGGGCGCCCAGCGCGCTCATGTGCAGGTAGCGCCGCACTCCCGCGGCCTTGGCCGCGTCCACCACGTTTTTGGTGGCTTCCACGTGCAGCCGTTCAAAGGTTATGCCCCGGCCGGGGAATTCCCTGATGATGCCTACCAGGTGGATGACGGCATCGCTGCCCCGAACCGCTTCCTGAAGAAAAGCAGGATGCAGGCAGTCGCCCAAAACCACCTCCACCTGTTCCCAATCTTTGGGCTTCTTCGGAGAGCGCCGCATCAGGGCCTTCACTTTATGGCCCCTGGCCAAGAGCTCCTTGACCACTTCCTGCCCTACAAAGCCGCTGGCGCCGGTGACGAAGACCTGCATAACCGACTCCCTTTTGGAAAAAGAGGGCAAACCGGTGTGCCTTTGCCTTCCCCTCCCAATCATTCCCTCACAATCTGCTTACAGTTTTACACCGGTAAATCGGAACCTGTCTAAATTTTTATTATAAGGAGTTTACCGAGAAATGTCTTCTCTTTTCAGGCAGGTAAGAGTCTTTTCGGCAGCCGCGGCTCGACGTGCGGCGGGGCCGCTCAGGTTTCCAGGAGCACCATGGCGATCGCGTGGTTGTCTTCGTCCGCCAGGCTGAGCTGCATATTCCTGATGTCCGCTTGTTGGCAGAGCTCTTGGGCCCGGCCCGAGACGGTGATTTGCGGTTTGCCCCGGGAGTTGGGGAGGACCTCCACTTCCCGCCAGCGGATGCCCCCGCCCCTAAGACCCACGCCCAGGGCCTTGGAGAAGGCCTCTTTGGCCGCGAAGCGCTGCGCGAACTGCCAGACGCCTTGGCGGCGGCGACCCCGGCAATAGGCGATTTCGCGAGGCGTAAAGACGCGCTCCAGAAACCGGTCGCCGTAGCGGGCGATGGCTTTTTCGATGCGGTCCACCCGCACCAGATCGACGCCGATGCCGTAGATCATATAAACAGCAGCCAGCAGTCAGCAGTCAGCAGTAAGCAAAAGCAGGGGCTCACTTGGCTTTTTTGGGGGCAGAGGTTGAGTCCTGTTTGCCCATGCAGCCGGTCTCGCCGCATTCCGGGCATTTTTTCGGCTTGCAGCGGGTGTCCACGACTTTGCCGCATTTTTCGCAGGTGAATGTTGCCATGAGATCTCCTCCATAAAGCAATACCTTAAAGCGCTAAATGAGGATAATAAGGCCGGCTCTAAGGGGTGTCAATCGTTCGTTGCAAAAAAGCAGGCGGCGGCCATGGCCGCCTGACATGGGCCAGCCGCCGGCTGCCGCCAAATTTCTCGGTCTCTATAAACCTTTGAGAGGAAGACCTCAGGCCCTGGCCTGTCTCGCGGGCACCTCCTGGCCGTGGGGAAAAGCGATCTCCAGGGCTTCGTCCAGGCGCGCCACGGGGTGAAAGGTCAGATCCTTGCGCACGGATTCGGGAATCTCCTCCAGGTCCACGGAATTTTGGGCCGGCAGAATGACCTCCCTGATGCCGGCCCGATGCGCGGCCAAGACCTTATTTTTGATGCCGCCCACCGGAAGGACGTCCCCTCTTAGGGTGATTTCCCCGGTCATGGCCAGGCCTTTTTTCACCGGATGGCCTGAGAGCCGGGAGACCAGGGCGGCCAGCAGGGCCAGTCCGGCGGAGGGTCCGTCTTTGGGAATGGCGCCCGCGGGCACATGGATGTGGAGGTCGGAGTTCTCAAAAAAGTCCTCCTCAATGTCCAAAAACGGCGCCCGGGCCCGGATATAGCTTAGCGCGGCCGCGGCGGACTCCTTCATAACGTCTCCCAACTGACCGGTAAGCTTAAGGTCGCCCTTGCCGGGCATGCGCAGCACTTCAATAAAGAGGATGTCGCCGCCGGTGGGGGTCCAGGCCAAGCCGGTGGCCACACCGGGTTCGGGGCGCTCCAGCGCGGCTTCCCGAAAAAAGCGGGGCGGGCCCAGATACATAGCCAAGTCCCCGGGGGTGACCTCGACTTTGGTCTTGATGCCTTCCACGATCTCCCGACCCACACCCCGGCACAGCGAAGCGATTTCCCGCTCCAAATTGCGCAAGCCCGCCTCTCGGGTATAGGAGGCGATAAGGCGGCGCACCGCGTCCGGGGTGATGCTGAACTGCTCCGCGGTCAAACCGTGGGCCTCAAGCTGGCGGGGGATCAGGTAATTGAAAGCGATCTCCAGTTTCTCCTCTTCGGTGTAGCCGGGCAGTTCCAGCACCTCCATGCGGTCCCTGAGCGGCGGCGGTATGGGGTCCAGCAAATTCGCGGTGGTGATGAACATCACCTTAGAGAGGTCGAAGCCCACATCCAGGTAATGATCGGAGAAGGAAAAATTCTGCTCCGGGTCCAACACCTCCAGCAAGGCCGAGGAGGGATCGCCCCGGAAGTCCGCGCCGATCTTGTCCACTTCATCCAGGATGAACACGGGGTTGTTGGACCCGGCCCGGCGTATGCTCTGGATGATGCGCCCCGGCAGCGCGCCCACATAGGTGCGGCGGTGGCCGCGGATTTCGGCTTCGTCCCTAACGCCTCCCAGGGAGAGGCGGACGAACCTGCGGCCCAAGGCCCGGGCGATGGAGCGGCCCAGGGAAGTTTTGCCGGTGCCCGGCGGCCCTACAAAGCACAGGATGGGGCCTTTCATGTCGGGTTTGAGCTTGCGCACGGCCAGATACTCCAGGATGCGCTTCTTGACTTTTTCCAGGTCAAAGTGGTCTTCATCCAAAATCTGCCTGGCCTGCTTCAGGTCCAGGTTGTCTTCGGTGGACACGCTCCAGGGGAGCTCGATCATCCACTCCAGGTAGTTGCGGATGACCTGGTGGTCCGGGGAGGTGGGCGGAGTGCGCTTCAGGCGGTCCAGTTCCCGCTGGGCTTCCTTCATGGCGTGTTCCGGCAGCCCGGCATCTTCCAGGCGCATTTGCAGTTCCTCAACCTCCCGGGTGCGTTCGTCGGCTTGCCCCAACTCTTTTTCCAGGACCCTTATCTGTTCCCTGAGATAGTAGTCCTTTTGAGCCTTTTCCATTTCGGTTTTGACCTGGGACTGGATCTTTTTGCCCAGTTCCAGGATTTCGATTTCCCGGTTGATATGGCCCAGAACCTTGGTCAGACGCTCCTTGACATCGATAATTTCCAAAAGCGCCTGCTTTTCGGCTTTGCTGATATTCAGGCTGCCGGCCGCGACATCGGCCAGCACCCGAGGGTCGCCCAACTCCCGCATCATGGTGCCCAATTCAGCAGGGAGGTAGGGAGAGAGCTCCAGCATCTTTAAAAACAGTCCCTTGACGTTGGACATCAGGGCTTCGATTTCCAGATCGGGTTCAAAATCTTCGGCAATGGCTGAGACCCGAGCCGTGAAGTATGGTTCATAAGCCACCCAGTCATGCAGGCGGAAACGGTAAAGCCCCTGTATCAGCAGGCGTATGGAGCCGTCCTCGGGTTTGCGCATCTTTAAAATAATGGCCGCGGTGCCCACCCGGTAAAGGTTGTCCGGCCCGAATCCCGCGGGGGTTTCTTCCCGGGAGGCCACAATGCCGAAAATTTTGTCCTGCAAAAGCACCTCGTCCACCAGCTTCTGGGAGGAATCCTCCCATACGGCCAGGGGCATGATGATGCGCGGGAAGAGGACGATATCCGAAGTGGGCAAGATGGGCAATACCAAAGGTTCCTGCGGGGTTTCCGGGGTGTTGACTGCTTGTATGTCGTTATCATTGTTCAAGGTCATAAATTCACCTTTTAATTCTTATTCTTGGTCTTCGGTTATTTCTTTTACAGGGATGCGTCGGGGCGCGGAGCGGGGCAGCAGGATCTCCAAAATGCCGTCGGCGCAGTGGGCCTTAATCTCCTCCGGATCAACCGCGATGGGGACCAGAAAGCTCCGCTCAAAGGGCCCGCAAACCAGCTCCCGCAGCAAAAAACGCTTGGCGCCTTCGGGAGGCAGAAAGCGGCGGCGGCCGCGTATAATGAGCTCGTGGCCAGCCAGGCACACGGAGAGCTCATCCGGGTCCATCCCCGGCACTTCCAGGCGCAGAACGAGGCCCTGGGATGTTTCCACAAGATCGGCGTGGGGCCGGAAGCCGCCGGGCTCTTTGGCAAGGCCCTTAAACACTTCCCTCCAGACGCGCACCCGCTCTTCCAAATTCTCATAATCCCGCATGATGCGGATCTTGATCAGTCGATGCATACAGATTTTCCCTATCAGCTTAAAAGCCTCATTTATTTAAAGTAATTATAAAATTAAAAAGGACAAGACCTGAAGCGCTTTTCAGTTTCCGGTTTTAGAAACAGCATTTCGGGCCGCTTGACCCGTTCAGGAAATCCTGATAGGTTCCGACAGAACGTCCCGGTGGAAAGGGCCAGGGGTCAGGGGCCAGGGGAAGGGAGGGTCATAGCTTAATTTCTTCTTTTAAGACTGCAATTTGTTCCGAATATTGAGGAGATAAGGGCATAGTCGATTTAAAAAATTAATCGTGGTCCCGTGAGGCCTAGGGAGAACATATGCAAACTATTCATTTGGTGACGGCCTGCGAAGGACCGCTGGCCTTAAACGATAATGCCTTTGAGCTGTGCCGGGATTTCATCGCGCCGGCCGGGGACCGGTTTTTCAATCAAGTAAGCCGGATGCTGGTCTACCAGACGGCGGTTGCCGGCAAAGAAGATTATAAGGCGGGAGACTCCCTCAAGCTGATCCTGCCGTTTTTAAAGGCCTATGGACTGACCAACGCGGCGCTGACTGATCATGCCGAAAGAAACCTCAAGCTGGTGCCCGGAGCCGAGGAGACCTATCGTTTCCTCCACTTGCAAAACTTTTCCATTTTTCAGGTGAGCACCAGCTACCGGCAATTTGCCGAAGCGGTGGGCCGGAGGCTGGGGTTTCAGCCGGAGCGCATCACCGGCACCGAGCTTGACCTTGACCGTTATGTTATTGCTGACGCGGAAGCGGATAAACTGAAGACTCTCCTAGAGGAAATCTCCACGCTGCCCGATATTGAGATACCGCCCGACGTCAAAACCCCGGCGGATGTAAGCCCTGAGACCCGGGAAGCCGTCAGCCGCATGGAGGCAATTTTTCGGGAAATTGTTCCGGAAATGGCCGGCGGCCGCATTTACGCAGAAGTGAACCCGCTGGGCGGCCCGGAGAAAGTCCGGGCGTTGGAGGAAAGCTTGGCCCAAACCGGCGCGGCTATGGCGAACGTCATGTACATAGGTGACGGCATCACAGACGCGGAGGCCCTCAAAACCGTGCGCGCCGGCGGCGGCCTGTCGGTGTCCTTTAACGGCAGCCGTTATGCTGTTGATTCTGCCGAATTCATCGTGGTGGCCAACAATGTCTGGCCCATCGCCCTGCTGGCCGCGATTTTTCAGCGATGGGGCAAGGACGGGGTGGTGGAGCTGAGCACCTCCAGCCAGGCCGGGCACGAAAAGATCGTGGCCTTGCCTGAGGCGGTGGTGGAGCCCATCGTCCGGGGCCTGCAAGGGCGGAACTTTTCGTTTTATCCGGCTAATATGCCCAACCGGGATAAGGTTGTGGAGGAAAGCGCGGCCATGCGGGCCCGGCTGCGGGGGGAGGCGATTGCCGCTTCAGGATAATTGAGACAGGGTACTTAAAACGGGATGAAGGTTAAGCAAAGAGGGGCGGCTGTCGGACGCCCCTCAGCTTGTTAGGGAAAGCGCCTGGGGCGCTCCCCTGATGGTAAAAAAATCAGCCGCAATCCGGTCGGCGCACCGGCCAGGTTAAACCTCCGCCCTCCAAAAATTAGGACTTTTGAGCGTATTTTTCCGGCTCCCGGGCGAACTCATCCCGGCAAAGTTCGGAACAAAAGTAATAGGTCACGTCTTCGAAATCATACATGAATTTGCCGTGCTGGGCCTCCAGGTCCATATTGCAGACCGGATCGACCGTGCAAATTCTTTTTTCCTCTTTAGCCATAATACTTCCCCTCCATGAATTTCCTTTAACGGTAAGGATGTCGGCGACAAGTGTCAAGGAGGCGGACCGAACCCGCCGCGGAATCGGGTATTAAGCGGTTAGTCCGGGCAATGAGCGGAAATCGCTGAGAGCAATCCCGTTCAGGGCCAAAGTCTCTTTGAGTTCCCGACTCAGCAGCGCGGCCAGTTCCTCCTGACGGCGGTAGCCGCGGCCCCAGCGGCTGAGTTCGGGATCGGCATAGAGGGCGGGATGGCAGTAGATTTCGGTGACGCCGGTCTTAAGGCGGGGGATAAGGCCCAGGAGGTGGGCTTCGGTCATGCGGCCGTCGTTGGTGAGGCCGAAGAGGTGGTCATTGCAGACCAGGCCGGCGTCATTCAGCAGGCGGCGGGCGGTGCGGCTGAGCCACTGGAAAATAAGCCCCTGGGCGATCTTGGGAAAGGGGTGAGCCGGGGCCAACTCCAAAGTGGTGCGCCAGTCTTCCTGACAGAGGCGCACCGCGGGGATGCCATACTCCCGGGCCAAGCCTATGACGACGGGCAAAATGCGGGGATGCAGATGCAGGTTGAGGTGGCCGTTTAAAAACCAGAGGCGCAAGCCGGAACTGAGCGCGGCCTCGATTTGGGCGGCCAGCTCCCGGCGGATCTCCGGCAGCAGGGAAGGCCGAAAGTAGTAGCGCCAGCCCGCCGCAACCGGGTTGTCAGGGAAATTGCCCCGGGCATCCACCAGACGGGGTAGTTGCCGGGGCGGGAGGACGGCTTTTCCCTGGGCCAAAGCGAGGTGGAGACCCAGACAGAGGCCCGGGAGGGCGCGGGCCAGGGCGACCGCGTGGGCCGCAGCCGGGCCGGCGGGCATGAAGCTGGCGCAGGTGAGGAGGCCCTGTTTATGGGCTAAAGCCGCGGCGGCATTCAGCGCGGGCGACAGGCCGAAGTCGTCCACGGTGAGGATGAGGAGTTTTGGGTTTTGGGTTTTGGGTTTTTGGTGGCTATTTATCTGCTTCTCAGTCATGTCATCGGTCTATAAGGGCGCACAGGCGAGACGCCTGCGAGACGCCTGTGCCACCGGGGTTTGTCGTGGTATATATAGTTTTTTCTCCGAAGTTTGCCTCGTCTTTTGCCTTTCACTAAAACTAAGAACTTAAAATTCCTTCGACGCCAGAGCCATCTGGGAAGAAGATTTCTGTATATGCGTTCCCTTCATAGAGAAAACCAGGGGACGTTGCAAGCTTTTAAGAGGAATTCGTCTCTGCATCTGTATAACGGAAAACGGCAAACGGAAAAACGGAAAAACCTAAAGGCGCACAGGCGAGACGCCTGTGCCACCCGGGTTTGTCTTATTATGGACGGCTTTTTCTCCAAGGAAAACCTTGCCATTAGCCTTCCACAGAAAACAGAAAACAGAAAACAGAAAACTGAAAACCTTTTTAATGGCTGAGCCAGTGGCGGCTGGCCAGGAGGTCGGCCAGGGACAGGGCATTATAAGGATGAAGAAGGGTGCGCAATCCTTTCAGCCACTGGCCCCGGCGCCACGCCTCCAAAAAATCGCTTAAAGACAAGGCAGCGTATTGAAAGACGCTGGCGTCGCGGTAGCACTCGCTGGTGCAGGCGTCGCAGCCGTCCCGGAAGTGGGGGGCCAGGTGGATCTCCTCAAAGGGACCCAGGATTTGTTCCAGAAAATGGCAGCGATAGACCTTCAAGTCCCAATCCACAAAGAAATGCTTGAAGCCCGCCAGACAGGGAAAGCGGCGGGGTCGGCCCTGGAGACCGTTTTTCAGGTCCACAAGGGCCTGGCGAGAGTTGAGGACCTTGAGGGGGGCTCGGGATTTTAAGGCTATGATCCGGCGAAACAGGTTGTCCAGCTCCCGGGCGGAATACGCCACCGAATCATGGGAGGCGTAACCCAGATAGGAGGAGCGGAGTTGGGTTAGCGGATAGGAAAAGGTGAGACGTTCGAATCCCAGTTTCTGCAAAGAGCGGAGCAGTTCGTCAAAATCGTCGATAAGGCGGCTTACCGTCACCGAGGCAATAGGAGAAAGCCCGGAAAGATTGGCAAAAGCCAGCATCTCCTGAATATGGGCCGTGAGGCCGGGAATGCCCCGATGCTGGTCATGGCGCTCCGGGGACGCGGCGTCCAGGGAGATGATGAGGCAGTCGAGCCCGGCTTCCCTCAGTTCCCGGATGAGGGGAGGGGAAAGCAAGGCGCCGTTGGTGACCAGGATGGTGTGGTGCCCCAGTTCCCCGGCCCGGGCCAGCGAGGGAAGCAGGTGCGGGTAGAGCAGAGGTTCGCCGCCCGTGAAGGTTATGTAATGGGAGCCGCGCTTTCTGAGGGAAGCCAGTCCCCGGGCCAGGCGCCGGGGGTCGGCCATGCTGACGGCATCAGACGGCACCCGGGAAAAATTGCAGAACCGGCACCGGGCGTTGCAGGCGTTGGTGACCGCGATCTGCACCAGCCCCGGGCCGCCCTGAAGAACGAGATGGCATAGGTCCATCACCCTCTTGAGGGGCTGGCGGCGGTTTGGGCTCCTTCCTGGGTGCATTGGCTTCTTTTGAAATAAAAAGAGAAAAATTCCCGGCCTTCCTTAAGAAGACGGCGGCGTTCCGCGGGGTCTCGCAGCATGACCTTGAGAACCCGGGCCATAAATTGGGGGCGAAGGTAAAAGCGGCGGTAAAACCGGGGCACGGCCTGGAAAATGTCGGCCGCGGCCAGGGCGGGGTAATCCACCACGCACTGCTGGTAGCCGGTCATGCCCTGCACCAGTTCGTGGTCCTGGAGATAGCCCCGTTCCCGGCAGTAATCGTAGAACTCGGTGCCGGGGTAGGGGGTGGCCAGGGAAACCTGGATGGTGTCCGGGTCCAGCTCGCAGGCGAAGCGCATGGAGGCCTTGATGCTCTCTTGGGTTTCTCCGGGCAGACCCACCATGAAGGTGCCGTGCACCTGGATGCCCAATTCCCGGCACCATTTCATAAAGCGGCGGCCAAGCTCCAGGGTGGCGCCCTTTTTGATATTCTTCAGCACCTGGTCATCGCCCGTTTCAAAGCCCACCACCACCAGGCGCAGGCCTCCGTCCTTCATGGCCTTCAAGGTTTCATAACTGGTGTTGACCCTGGCGGTGGCGGACCAGGTGCAATTCAACGGGGCCAGGGCCCGGCTGAGCTCCTGGGCCCGCTGGGCATTGGCCGTGAACGTGTCGTCGTCAAAAAAGATTTCCTCGGTCTGGGGAAAAAGCTGGAGGGCGCGGCGGACTTCCGCGGCTACATTGGCGACGCTGCGCACGCGGTAACGGCGGCCGGTGAAGGTTTGGGGCCAGAGGCAATAGACGCAATGATGCGGGCAGCCCCGGCCGGTGTAAATGGAGACATAGGGATAACGGAGATAGGGAATATTATAATGCTCCACCTTGAGATCGCGATGGTAGATGTCCACCACAAAGGGCAGGGCGTCCAGGTCCTCAATATAGGGGCGGTCCTCATTATGCCGGATGCGGCCGTTGCGGCGATAGCTCAAGCCCAGGATGTCCGGCAAAGCGCGGTCCTGGGCCAGTTCCAGGATGGTATAATCAAACTCCCGGCGGGCCACGAAATCCACCTGGGGGGCCGCGGCCAGTGATTCCTCGGGCAGAATGCTGACCTGGGGGCCGACAAGGCCGGCCATAAGATGGGGGTTTTCCTCTTTCAGGCGCTGAATGGTGGCCACGTCCAGGGGAAAGGAGGGATTAGTGGTAAAGAGCACGGCCAGGTCGAAGTTTTTGGCCATCGCGGCCACCTGGTCAATGGTCAGGTTTTGCGGCGGCGCGTCCACCACCTTGCTTTCGGAGATGAGTCCGGCAGGATAGCAGAGCCAAGTGGGATACCAAAAGGAGATCACTTCCCTGGTTGCCTGATAGCGGGAACCGGCGCCGCCGTCGAAATCTTGAAAAGATGGGGGATTCAGCAAGAGAGTTCGTTTCATCGGATAGGTCACCATGAAGTTTTGGAAGTATAGCATGAAGTTTATCCAAGCGCGGCAGGTTTGTCCAGGAATTGCCTCTTGGTCGGCGCCGGCGATGGGAAGGGAAATTTGCCGGTAAATAGTTCAAGAAATAGGGTAGGATTTCACGTTTTTGGTGAATTCTTTCCTTTTCCCCTTTTCCCAATTGGGAGAGAGCAGGGGGAAGGGGAGCCGAAGGTGAACGGGAAAATGTCGGATGGAATAACCTGAGCGATTTCAATTTAATAATGCATTTTAAGATGATACGCTAAGTTTTATGGCTGCCGAAGGGGACGCGGACATTCAGGCCGAGGGGCTGACCAAGCGCTTCGGGGAACGGGTGGCGGTGGACAACTTCAGCCTCACGGTGGCGCGGGGGGAGGCCTTCGCCCTGGTGGGACCGGACGGGGCCGGCAAGACCACGGTCATGCGCCTGCTGGTGGGAATCATGGACCCGGATGAGGGCCGGGCCGCGGTGCTGGGGTTTGACACCGCAACGGAGAGTGAACAGCTCAAGGAGCACATCGGCTATATGCCTCAGCGCTTCGGGCTTTATGACGATCTGACCGTGGCCGAGAATATCTCCTTTTATGCGGACCTGTACCGCGTGCCCAAGGCCGAGCGGCAGGAGCGAATGCCGGAGTTGCTGGAGTTTTCAAATCTGGCGCCTTTCCAGGACCGGCTGGCCGCCAATCTTTCCGGAGGGATGCGCCAAAAGCTGGGACTGGTGTGCGCCCTGGTGCACCGGCCCCGGCTTCTGTTTCTGGATGAGCCCACCTTCGGAGTGGACCCGGTGTCCCGGCGCGAGTTTTGGCAGATTCTTTATGAACTCCTCAAAGGCGGGATGACCATTTTTCTGTCCACGGCTTATATGGATGAGGCCGAGCGGGCCCACCGGGTGGGCTTGATGCATCAGGGGCGGCTGCTGGTGGCGGATTCGCCGCAAGCCTTGAAAGCAGGCTTTGAAGGCGAACTTCTGGAGGTGCGGGCGGGGGACCTCCGGGCGGCCAGGGACGCTCTCAAAGGCTTGCCTTTGGCAAAGCAGGTGCTCGCCATGGGAGACCGGCTCATGGTGTCCGTGGACAAAGCCCAGGAAGCCGGCGGCCCCATCCGGGAAGCTTTGCAAAAGTCGGGTATAAAAGGGGTGCGGCTCAGCGCCGCGGAGCCCGGCCTGGAGGACCTGTTCGTGCAAATTATCCGGAGCCAGGAAGAACAATCCGCCTAAGTATAACGGTTCAGAAATGCGCCAACGTATTTCTCTCGTTAAGCGTTTTTGCGCCTTAGCGTGAAGTGATTTTTACTCTCGCATAGACGACCAGACGCAAAGGTGGTCGCAAGCTATGTTACCGAATTTATAAAAGCTGTACCCAGTTCTCCCAACCTTGCTTCTCAGGGAAGAAAAAAAATTGTGACATTTTTAAAGAAAAAAACTGGATGCTTTCTTGAAAGCATTTCATAATAGGGCCGGACCTTCTGAAAACCCGGTTGATGAAAGATGCAAAAGCTAAAGGAGAAGAGAGAATTATTGAAATCCTTTGGAATAGCCGCGCGGAGGCAGTTGAGCGGGCGAGGGCTCGGTTCTAAACCATTTTGAATGGGAAAGACGAATACCTGGTTCGGGAGGATTTTCGCAGCTTATCGATAGATTAAAAGATGCAGGAAAAAATTAAAGTTCCTTATCCGTATGCCGAATATGCAGATAAGGAGAAGGTATGAGTTGGGTTATATTTTTGCTCGGCGTGGCGGTGGGGAGCATGATCGGCATTACTGCCATGTGTATCGTGTTTTCCGGCCGGGAACATGAGGTGTCGGACCGCGTCACCAAAGGTTGAAAGCAGCCTGCCACTAAAGCCAGGACGCCCCAGAAACGAAGGAGGGAGACTTTTGGCGCTCAGACTGGGAGCACCTCTTCCGGTCCCAGGTAAATATCCCAAAGGAATGCCACCCCTCATACTTTAGAGCCCGCCTTTTTATTTTTCTGCTTTTCCTCTGTTAATCTGCCAAATAGCCATCTAATTTGGCCTTAAAACCGGAGCATCCGGCCAGGTCGTAAGCCTGCCTCTCCCTCCAAGTCCAGTCCACCAGACGTCGGCATTTGAAGAAGACGAAGGCCGTGGTCACGAGTCAAGCTGCCTGATCCTCCGGCAACAACTCAATAATGATTATTTGGCTTTTAATACTTAAATAAAAAAGGTATTTTCCTCCATTTACAATGGCAGCAGGTCACTTTACTATCCAATCAAAATCAAAAAGTATAGCCGCTGTATTATGCCGAGGACAACGGCGGCATAGCCAAGTGGCAAGGCAGCGGTCTGCAAAGCCGCTAATATCCGGTTCGACTCCGGATGCCGCCTCCACAATATTTTAAAAGCTTTAGGCTTCATGAAGGTATGCAGTCAGTGAAGAAGGGCAGAGCTAGAAGTCTGCCTTTTTTATTTAGCGGCATGGCTTTGCTCTGGAGGCCGCGACAAGCTGAAGGATAGAAGCAACCGTGTCAATCAATGGGGTGAGATCATGGGAGATCGGAAAAGAGCTTTGATCACCGGCATCACCGGGCAAGACGGCAGTTATTTAACGGAATTCCTGCTGGCCAAGGGCTATGAAATCCACGGGCTCATTCGCCGGGCCAGCACGTTCAACACCAGCCGCATCGAACACCTGTACGTTGATCCTCACGAACCCGAGGTGCGGTTATATCTGCATTATGGTGATTTGAACGACTCCGGCCAGCTCACCAATCTCATATATAACCTCAAACCTCAGGAAATTTATCATTTGGGGGCCCAGAGCCACGTGCGGGTAAGCTTCGATATGCCCGAATATACCGGGGATATCACCGGCTTGGCGACAACCCGTTTGCTTGAAGCTATCCGGCTGAGCGGCATCGACACAAGATTTTATCAGGCGTCCTCCAGCGAACTTTTTGGCTCCGCACCGCCGCCCCAGAACGAGGACACCCCCATGTGGCCGCGCAGCCCTTACGCGGCAGCCAAACTCTATGCTTACTGGATGATCCGCAATTACCGGGAAGCCTATGGCTTGTTTGCGGTCAACGGGATTTTATTCAACCATGAGTCGCCCCGCCGGGGAGAAACCTTCGTGACCCGGAAAATAACCAGGGCCGTGGCCCGCATCAAACTGGGGTTGCAGGACAAACTTTACCTGGGCAACCTGGAGGCCCGCCGGGACTGGGGCTATGCCCCGGATTTTGTGGAAGCCATGTGGCTCATGCTGCAGCAGGACAGCCCCGAGGACTATGTCATCGCTACGGGTGAGTCGCATTCGGTGAAAGAATTTGTAGAGGCCGCGTTCTCATATGTGGATTTGGATTGGCGTCAATATGTGGAGATTGATCCGCGCTATTTCCGGCCTACGGAGGTAGAGGCCCTTCTGGGCGACGCCGCCAAGGCCCGGCAAAAGTTGGGCTGGGAGCCGCGGGTAAGCTTTGCCGAGTTGGTGCGTCTTATGGTGGACGCCGACCTTCAAGCCCTGGTGGAGATGCGGCAGTGCCAGGATGTCATCCGCCGGGTGGCGCAAAAGAACGGCCTGCGCCTGGCTTTGTCCTAACGGCAGGCAAAACATTCCGGAACCTGGAAAGATTGAAGGCAGCGCATCCGGGTCCGGGGCGATGATTTGGGTGGGAATTCAGGAACTTATGTAGCCTTTACGGAGGGCGTAACGCACCAGGTCGGTGCTTTTGGTGAGATTTAGTTTCCGCAAAATATTGGTGCGATGATTCTGAATGGTTCTATAGCTCAGGCAAAGGATTTCGGCGATCTCTTTGCTTGATTTGCCTTCGGCGATGAGTTTGATGATTTCAATCTCCCGTCCGGAAAGCGAATTATTATCCGAAAAAGGGTGGCTGCCTCTGTGGCTTTGGATAAAAAATTCCTCCAAATATGGAAACAAACTGGGAGAAATGTAGGTCCCCCCTTCCTGCAAGGTCCTGATGGCGCGGATGAGGTCTTGCGAGGCATTCTCTTTCAAGATGTAGCCGTCTGCCCCTGACGCCATGGCATTGCTCAGGGATTCGCTGCCTTTGTGCATGGTCAGGATCAGGATTTTTATGTCGGGATAATTGGCTTTCAGCCTCTTGGTTGCCTCTATGCCCGATAAATTGGGCATGGTGATATCAAGGATGATCATATCGGCGTTCTTTTGCCTGACCACCTCCAAAAGCTCAAAACCATCTTCAGCCTCACCCACCACATTCAATTTGGGATCATCCTCCAGTATCCGCCTGATGCCCTGGCGAACGAGGGCATGGTCTTCAGCCAAGATTATATTGTAGAGAGACATAGTTGCCGTCCTTTATCCGTTAGGGGGATGGTGACGCTGACCTTTGTGCCTTTGCCTTCCCTGCTCCAGATTCTCAGGGCCCCGCCGCACATGCGGGCTCTCTCTTTCATGGAAATCAAGCCCATGCAGCCGGAGGGAGCGGCCTTCTGAGCAGCGACCTCCTTGAGATTAAAACCTATGCCGTTGTCCTCAATTTTGACCTGCAGCCAGGGGGGCTTTATTTTCACCTTCAAAAAAACCTTGGTTGCCCGGGCATACTTGCCGATATTGGTTAAGGCCTCCTGGATGATGCGGTAGATGTTGATTTGGATTTCGGAATCACATAAAGAATCGATGTCGTCGATTTCTGCGGTGCCTGCAAAATGAAACATTTCGGAGGATTCTTTCAATAGATGGCTCAAGGATTCGGAAAGCCCCATAATTTCCAGGAGGGTGGGGCGCAAATCCCGGCAAAGGCGCCGGACGTTTTTAATAAATTCATCTAAGAAGTCCAGCATGGTTTGGCAATTTTGCTGGAGGTCAGAGGATAATTCTCTATTGATAGAGGTAAGAAACAATTTGAGGGCAGTCAACCCCTGCCCCACTTCATCATGCAATTCTCTTGAAATCCGGCGCCGCTCCTCTTCCTGAGCGGTCATGATCTGATAATTCAGATATCGCAGTTTTTTTTGGGAGTCGCGCAGAATCTTTTCCGTCTGTCTGTCTTCCCTGACTTCCCGCACCCATACGGCCCAAAAATTCTCCTGGTCGATTTTTACCCACTGTCGGCAAAATTCTATCCTTTTTTGGGCGCCGTTTTTTTTGGTGAGGCGGCCTTCTCTGAATACCGGTCTTTTTACCGGGGACTGGTGCTGAAGTCTGGCGATCGGTGGAGGCTTCCAGGGGGTGAGAAGCTCCCTGAGGTCCATGCCTTTTAGAGCTTCCCGGGAATATCCGGTTAACTGGGCGGCCCGGTGGTTCGCGTCCGCGAGCCTCCCGTCGGCCAAGGCAATGAAGAGAGCTTCAGGGGCGCTGTTAAAGACGGCGTGAAACCGTTCCTGTGATTGGCGCAAGGCTTCCGCTAGCCACCCGCCTGAGGTGGCACCCTGGACAAGACATAACAGCCTTCCAGTTTTCGGTTGCGGAAACTTTTTGGGCATTGGCCAGGATCCTTCCGGCTAAGATCGCGAGCACGAACAAGACGGGCGTGAACAGACTCAACTGCTGAAAGAAGTGTCAATACTGCCTCTGATGAGGAAATTGTTTTACATCATTTGTGCCACTGACATATGTCATTGATGATATTGATAATTTGGCTATTTTAATTCAGGCCAATGTTCAAAAAAATGGTTAGATCCGAAAAATCGGTTTCAATTAACGGAATAGTTCATAAAATGTTTAATTTTTATAATTAATTTAGTTAAGATATGAGGGATATTACAAAATTTTGCTAATCAGATGACTTAAATGTTAAAAAATCCGCAAATCTTCAGACTTCATTTTTTGTTGACCTTAAAAAAGAAGGTCAAAAATTGACTTAAAGCTGGTCTGACATGCGAGAAATGAATGGAAGTTATTGTCATAATTATAAAAATGTGCTCTTTTTCACAAAATTTTGTGAATAAGCAAACGTTTAATAAAAAGAACTGAAAGATGGTTCACTAGATAGTTTTAACTAATAAAAATCCTTAGATTGCCTCTGTATATCCCTGACAAAAGAGCAGTGTTCACTATTTTGAACATGCTATTTCATAATCTGAACATAGACAGGGGAAAATGACGCCGGTGGATAGGGTTTGATGGGGTAAATTCGTGTTTTAAGGGCTCCGAGCGGCGTTCGAAAGGAATCAGGGCAACTCCAAAAAGACAAGTAATTTGGCAGGCTTATAATACCAGTTTGATTGATTCGCAAAGCGTTTCGGCCGCTTTGTCCTTCAGGACGTAAGCGTCGGCCCCTGCGGCCATGACCTGGTCGATGAGCCGCGGGTTTTCGTAAAGTGACAAAATTAATATTTTCAGCCCCGGATAGTTCTCCTTAATCTTTTTGGCCGCCTCTATGCCGTTGGCATCAGGCAGCGTGAAGTCCAAAATGACCAAATCGGCCGAATGGCTGCGCATGGCTTGGAAGAGCTCCATACAGCTTTCCACTTCGGCCACTACCCGATAATCTTCATACTCTTCGATAAGGTGCCGGATACGCTCCCTGACCAGCGGGTGGTCGTCCGCAAGGATGATCTGGTACGGCAGTAGATTCTTCATTGACCAGCCTTATAGAAACCAAGTTGCGACTAAAATCCCTTACCGGGCGGGAAAAGTGAATTATATAATTCATTAGTATGGAAAAAATGAAAAAGCAATAATAGAAGTAATCATTTTACTATGGTCTATTTAATTATAAAGGAGAGGTTAAGCGTTCCTGCAGAGGGTTATTGGGAGTTCGCCAACTTCATCAAAAGGGACGCGGCCGGTTCACCTGCGGCAGCACCACGCCACCTGCCGCGGCAAAACAGACAAAATTTCAGCCACTTACTCCGGGGCTAATCAATGTGACGCCTTACTCCTGAGGCAACGCGGCTCTGAACCCCGAAAAATTCAAGTTGGTTGCGGTGGGCTCAAGCAAGGGCTGCGCCCATCCGGCTTTAATACCGCGGTTAAGATTCCGTGAGGGTTTAACTTTGGTTGTTTTCACTTTCAGCTTCGGCGAGGCCGCTTTCTTCCGGAAGATCGACCAAAAGACTGTCCAAGAGTTATCGGTGGAGCCGAGAGCGGAAGCGAGGGCGGGTTCACCAGCAGCAGGGGCGGCTTCCTCTGAGGCAGGCAAAGGTTCTTCAGTAACCGGATCGGGATCAGCCGGAGCAGGAGCGGGTTCTTGCACGGCAGGTGCAGGAGCAGGTGCAGGAACCGGCTCCTCTGCAGCAGGCGAGGGTGCAGGTTCTTCAGCAGCAGGCGCGGGAGCCGGCGCCGGCGCCGGCGCGGGAGCCGGGGAACTTGGGGAATCAGCCGAGAAGCGGTAAAGGTGAACCTCAAAGGGCTCGAAATCGTCAATGAACGTGCCGTTGTTCACGGAGATGGTGCGATTCTCATGCAGCACTTCGACGCTATCCACGCTCACGCCCGGCGGTAAGGTAAACTGGGCCGTGATGGGGCTGCCGCCGGCCTCGCGGTCCGCGATGTTCACCGCCAAAACCGCATGGCTGTCCCCGCTGGCGCCGTAGCGGTAGGCCAGCCTCTCAGCCGATTCGCTCACCTGGATCTCGGGACTGGCGGTCTCCCCCGCGTTCATTTCAGCCCCGACGCTCTGCATCTCGGTCACCATGCGCCGGACGTTGTCCACCGCTTTGGGGTCCTTCTCGCCCCAGCCGTTATACATCCAATAGAGCACCTTTTCCACGCCCAGGACCACCGCGGCGAAAGTGTGGTAGCGTATCTCCCGGTAAGTGGGGGTCTTATAAGGATAAACGGTGTTGTCCCCAAACCCCATGCAGGTAGCGATGGGTTTTTCCTTCCCATACGTCTCGCTGTCATCCACCATCTGCCGCCACATGTCGTAAATTGTCCGGTTTTCCCCGGTGGCAAACTCCCCTGGGATCGAGGAATAGACAGGATAGGCGTGGATGCCGATAAGGTCGGTGACGTCATACCACCGCCTGATGTCGTCAAAGCCGTTGTAAGGGTAATTGAAGCTGATGATGGCCGGATGGTCCGGGTCGTTCTGTTTGGCGAGATGATAATAGCCGGGGGACTTATCCAGATAGTCGTGGATGTACCAGCCGTACAACTCCGGCTCGTCACCGATGTACCAGCCGTACAGGGCGGGATGGGATTTGTAGGTGTTGATGCAGTTGATAAAGTTCTCAATGGGCATCTGCCAGGCCGGGCTCAGGCCGAGAATCACCTTGATGCCGTGCCGGCGGGCTTCATCCATAAACGTCTTGATGGTATTATCGCCGGGGTTGGTGAACCAGATGGCCGATGTTCCCATGACCAGGGTGTTGCCTTCGGCCGCGAATTGGGCCAGCATTTGCGGGTGATGCACATCAATCCACCAGCCGGTTTTGAACTCGCCTGCGGCCTGTCCCGGAACCGGCGCCAAAGCCGGCACCGCGACGATAAACAGCAAGAATATGACAGTATGGCAATTTCGAAAAATTTTCATAGCTGAACCCTCCGGAAGATCTCCCTCCACGATTAACTAGGCCGCCGAGATTAGCGGGCCTCCCCCGTAACAAGCCTGTACTTCTCTCTTGCCTGTGTTTCAAGTCGCTAAAGAGCGGTTGTATTGCTATGGAAGAAAAGCATTTCTTAAAAATCAATAAAAATTATTTAAAAAAAAGAAATTAAAATATTAGAAGCTTGTTAAAAATCCGGGGTTTTACTGAAAAAACCGCTGATTTTTGACAAAATACCCCCCTTTTTATTCAAATAACTAGTTTTTTACTAAAAAACATTATTAAGTTATTGATTGCAATTTTCTTCCAAGCAAAAAACATTCCATTGAAGATGGAAATATTGTGGCAAGGTTGAAGTATTGAAAACCGCGGCGGGGTTTAGAGAAAGAAGCTGCCTCAATGGCAGGAGGAGAGGATAACCAGCCTGAGGAAGCGGCCTCATCAAGAAAGCAGCCAACATCAGGAATTTGCGGTGGGCCTCACCCGGAGGAAGGGGAAAAATATCCAACCGGATTCAGCAAACATTTCTCGAGGAGATTTCCCTTCATGGCAGACCGAAAAGATACTCGCGGGGCGGCGTCTCCTTCGGCGAACTCCAGATGTCAGGGGGGTTATCAAGCAAAACGGATCGGCTGGAAACCTGCTGCCGGTATTTCAGGAAGGAGGCCCGAGTTGTCAGGCTAATGCGGAATAGTAACAAAACATATTATATCAAAGAAATAAATAAAAAAATATTTCATCTTTCCTAAAATGTATGGTCAAAATGACCACAAAAAAATGGTCATTCCTTTCATAGACATATCTTTCTCATTCCATAAGAATAGGCAGGAATTTTTGGGCGGTTATTAGCGAGAAGGTTTAGCCTGCTTAATAACCTCAAATTACATGAAGTAACTCGTGAGAAATATAATCTATTAATTATGAAATATAGCTTGCAAACGAGTTATGGTGATTTTGCCAGACCGACAGGCGCAATATACAAGAGAACTAATGAATATCACGTAGCTTGAGTCGCCTAAGAGTCTTTGCCAAATCATCCTTAAGGTTACTGCAGAGTAGCCTGAATATCACTCAACATCCTCTTTGAGGATGTAAATTCTATTAAATAAAGGAGAATTATGAAGAGGTATCTTTTAACGACAGTGTGTTTTATTGTGGTTTGTCTGCTTGCTGTGAAGCCGGTTCCGGTCCAGGCGGCGGGCGAGTTCAAAACGGGCTGGTGGCTTAGGGTGAGTCGCGCCGACCTCCTGCCCAAGTTTGCCGCCGAAGGCAATACCCTGGTGTTGGCTGACCAGGCCATCTGGTACACCAACCCCGGCGACAACACCATCAAAAACTTTCTGGACACGGCCCAGGCCAACGGCATCAAAGTCATCATGGGCATAAGCGGCCCCTGGCAGGTGCCCACCGAGAATTTCATCAACTGCATCAAAACTCATAAAGATCACCCAGCCCTGTATGCCTGGTTTATAGGCGATGAACCGGACCTCATGAGTAACGCCGACCAGCTGCATCGATATTTTGCCACCGATCCCGGCTATTATCATCTGGCGAAGCAGAACGACCCGAATCATCCGGTGCTCATCAGCTTCAACCAGACCTATTCGGGGGATCGATGGGACTCGGGCTGGGATTGGCTCCGCAGTTGGTATGACGTCACCGACCTTATCGGCATCCACGCCTATTCCAGTTATGTCGGCACCCCCGAATTCGGGACCGGCGAGGCCAAATACTTTTATGATGAATGGCGACAGTTGATGGAGGATACCGAAACCTATGGCAAACCCGGATGCATTGCCACCTGCCAGGGGTTTGGTGATAACTGGGGGGGTGGCACCTTCAGAACCCCGACGCTGAGGGAGTTGGAATATGCCGTGTTCAGCGCCGTGGTTAACGGGGTGGACAAGGTGCTCTTCTGGCTTTATGACGGAATCGGCGAGAATGATCCGGTTAATGTCGCCAACGTCAATCGCATGATAACCGAAATGCAGAGCATCGGTGCGGAAATGAATGCCGGGGAGACCTTCAGCCCCGAGATTCAAGTGAGTGAGTCGGCTGAGAGGTTGGCCTACCGCTACGGCGCCAAGGGGGAGAGCCACGTCATTTTGGCGGTGAACATCGCGGACCGCGAGGCCGGCGGCAGCCCCATCACGGCCCAGTTTACCTTACCGCCGGGCGTGAGCGTGGACCGCGTCGAAGTGCTGCATGAGAATCGCACCATTTCCGTGAACAACGGCACTTTCACGGACGATTTCGAGCCCTATGGAGTGCATATTTACCGCTTCTCGGCTGACCCCATAAGTGCCCCGGCTCCGGCCCCCGCGCCTGCACCTGCTCCTACTACCGAAGAACCCGCTCCTGCTCCGACTGAACCTGCCCCTGCGACGAAAGAACCCGCTCCCGCTCCTGTTACCGAAACCGCACCTGCACCCTCAGAACCAGATGTCGCTGTTTCTACGGATTGGTCATCGCCATTCTCAAAATTGCTGGGCTTGGTGGGCCTGCGAAATGGGAAAACTGCAAAGGCTACCGGCACCGCCGGCAAGAAGAAGACCGCCAAGCCGGCCAAAGCCAAGGCCCAGCGTGATCCCGGCATTTTGGCCAGACTTCTGGATTTCATCAGGAGCTGAGATCCTTAATGCCCTTTGGGTATGAATGGCTGCTTGACGGGTTGACCAGCTAGGTCCAAACCAAAAAACCTTTAAAAAATTGGGGCAGCGCGGAGGTCAGCAGCAGGGGATTATATCTCCATCTGGCCTTCCAGGGAAGCCATCTACCTGTGGCCGAGAAGAAGCCGCCAGAGCCGCGCAGCTTGAGGTGCGGCAAAACCGGAGACTCTCAGCCACGCTGCCCCAAGTTCTGGATTTTTCTAACCCAAATCAGGAGGCACCCCGTCTCTTCTGAACCACAATTCTGAAAATCTTCCATAATCTCTCTTGCCTTTAGACATTCCGTACCCTGTTTTTTAAATCGCTCCGAGTATTTCCCTCTATTGTCTCAAAGTAGTTACCTTTGTGAAAAAAGGGCAAAAAGACGGATTGATTTTCAACGGAACAAAGGAGTAATGTGCCGCTATGGGGAGCTTTGGTGAAGAATGAACCGGGGTGGGAAGACCGGAGATAATGGCATATTGATGGCTAAAATTCTACACAATGAGCCTGAAAAATCCTGCGACATTGTTTTGGCGGAGGACCATATCAGTGTGAGGGAAGGGATCAAGAGGATAATCGAGGAGGATTCGTCTTTACGGGTAATAGCGGAGGCTGGGGATGGTTGGGAACTTATGGAGGTTTTTTATTTTTATCAACCCCATTTAGTCATCATGGATGTTACCATGCCCAACCTGTCGGGGATTGAGGCCACCAGGAGGATCAAGCAAAATTATCCGAAAACCAAGGTGCTGATCCTAACCCTGCATCAAGACAAAGATATTATGAAGTATGCGTTTAAAGCCGGTGCGGACGGCTATCTGGTAAAAGAGGATGCCAAGGAAGAGCTCCTGCCGGCTATCCGCTCCGTCATGCACACGGGCCGTCCCTACATTTGTACCCGCATGATCGCCCATTTTGGGGAGTATTATCTCAGGAATCTTAATAGAGGCCTGCTGAAGCCAAAGGTTCCGCCGCCGGCAGAGCTGACCGCTCGGGAATTTGAGATCCTGAAACTCATTGCTGAAGGCAAATCAAGCAAAGAGATCGGGTACTTATTATGCCTGAGCTCCCGCACCATCCATCATCACCGGTCAAATATCAGGCGAAAACTGAACCTCCACAAAAATTCCGATCTCATCAAATACGCCTTACAAAGAGGGTTTGCCAAATAGGCATCCCCGGGCGGTCCGCGACCAAACCAATCTAGGCACTTTCCTCTATTTTTCCCATGAGTTGATTCCTCCATTCCGAGTTAGTAACAATGCTCTTTTGATAAAGACATATAATAGACAATTATCTTCACCAAAAAGGGTATTTCGATTCATTGAAGTTAGCATTATTTAGCAATATTCTACTATCGAAAGTACGTGGTTACACAAATGTAACAAAAGTTGCAAATGTAACCAAGGGGGCGGTAGCATGCCATCAGACAGGGCAGCGTGGTACGTGATCCATACTTGCGGGAAACATGAAACCAAAGTGGAAATGAATCTACAAAAAAAGGGATTGGAAATTTTTTTACCTCGCATGGCGGTTTTCAGCCGCCGGCGTGATCGGAAGCGTCTTTTACAGGTTCCTTTATTCCCGGGTTATGTTTTTGCGCATGTGCACATGTCTTATGAGACTTATTCTCATATTATTAAGTCCCCGGGAGTTGTGCGGCTCTTGGGTTTGAACGGTGAATTTTACCCGGTTTCGCAAGACACGATCGAATCCATCCGCATCATGCTGGCGAGCCGGCGGTTCTGTTACCCTTGGGAAAATTTAAAGCAGGGACAATGTGTCCGCATCGTGGAAGGGCCCTTAGCAGGGGCGGTAGGAAGGATCGAGCGGATTAACGGCAAAAAACGCCGCCTGGTGGTGACAGTGGAATTGCTGTCAAGATCAGTGGCAGTCGATTTAGAAAATGAGGCGGTGGAGCGGTACTGCTAAATATTAACAAAAGAACATTAAATAAAAGGGGGGGATGTGATGCTATTATTTTCAACTTTTCTTTTGGCAATCTGCTTGCTTTTCGGGTGCGCCGGCACACCCAAACAAAGCGACCTATCCTCCCAACCACACCCAAAGTCCTCCCATCCACAAAAACGGCTCCTGCAACAGGCCTTTTTAAACCAAGGGATGTCGTGCCCTACAGATCCGGGTAATTACAAGGTGGGGCCCGAGGATCTTTTGGAAGTGAACATTTATGGCCAAAAGGAATTGAATCGGGTGGTGCGGGTGGATCGGGACGGAAAGATAAAGCTGCCGCTGGTCGGAGAGGCCGACGTCCAAGGCCTGAGCACTATGGAAGTAGAGAGGAAGTTGGAGAGCCTTTACGGACAAAACTACTTGCATAGTCCCCAGGTCACCGTGTTCGTCAAAGAATACCGCCACCAAAGGGTCTCGGTGGTGGGGGCGGTCAATAAACCCGGCATTTTCCCCATGATCGGGCCGCGGACCATTTTCGAGATGCTGTCTGAGGCCGGCGGTCTGAATGAAGACGCCGGTGATGTGGTACATGTCATCAGGAAAAGCGGCGGAGGTTTCAAGGGTGGCCAAGCTGCCGGTTCTCCTCAAACTCTGGTCATCAACATGCGCAGTGCACTGAACCAAAGCCCGGCCGAATTATGCAGCCTGTCCGTCCAGGATGGCGACGTAATCAACGTGCCTTACGCCGGGTTCGCTTACGTCACCGGAGAAGTGCAAAAGCCGGGGAAAGTTGCGGTAAAGCAGGGCCTTACAGTCTCTCAAGCCGTAGCTGTGGCCGGTGCCTTTACTCCTGTCGCCTCAAAGCAAATTCAAGTCTTGCGATTCGATGAGCAGGGTGAACGCCAGATTATTCCTGTTGATTGGGGCACCGTGTCGCAAGGCAAGGGAAACGACCTCCTCCTGAAAGAAGATGACGTCGTGGTGGTGCCTTCGAGTACCGGGAAGAAAGTTTGGCAGGGAATCAGCAATATATTCCGTGGCGCATTTTCCGTCGGATATATGGCGGCCCCTTAAAGGAGAACTCGTGATGTCGGAAAAAATGGATTGCCCTTTTGCCCTCACTCATGCTCAGGGATCCGGCTTGCCCTATCAAGGGCCGATGCTGTATCACCCCTTCTTTCACGACGCCAAGCAAGCCAGAAGGTTTAATTTCTGGAAATATTACGAGGTGCTCAAAAGGCGGAAACGCTGGATCTTGGGATTTATCCTAATCGTAGTGCCGCTTTGGACCCTGGTGACTTTTTTAAGAACCCCCATTTTCAGGGCCACTACCATGGTCCAGATTACCAGTGATAACCCGGCCAGTATCGTGACCTCTAAGGAAAACCCGAGTCCTCCGATCAACCGGGAAGAACGTCAAGAATTCGCCCAGACCCAATTCAAGATTTTGCAGAGTCGGTCTGTGGCGGAGCGGATCATTGAAAAGCTCAATTTAAAAAATCATCCGGAATTTCGAAAAGGACTCCGGGAAGGAATGGATGCCGATGCCTCCATGAAGCTCATGGTTGACCGGTTTCTGAAAAAGCTGGACGTCAGCCCGGAGAAGAATTCATTTTTGGTGCGTGTCTCTTTTGAATCTGAAGATCCCATTCTGGCCCAAAATGTAACCAACGCCCTGGTTCAGGAATATACGCAATTCGGGATGGAGTCCCGTTCCCATGCCTTTGGTGCGGTCCAGAAATGGCTGGATTATCAATTGCAGGTTTTGCGGGCCAAGGTGGAGTCCTCGGAAAGACAGCTATATTCCTTCGCTGAAAAATCCAATGTAATAAACCCGGAAAATAAAGATAACGTGGTCCTGCAGAAATATACCGACCTGAGCAATCTGCTCACCAAAGCCGAATCGGAAAGGGTCGCCAAAGAATCTCAATATAAGCAGATCAAGGAAGGCGGCTTGGACTCCAGCATCATCCTGAACAATCCCCTTACCATGAAATTGCGGGAAGAGTTAGTCATTCAAGAGGCCAAAGTGGCCAGCCTTGGCAGGGTTTACAAGTCCGGACACCCTGAAATGCAAACTGAGCAGGCCAAAGCGGGGCAGTTGCGGGCCCGCTTGAATGCGGAAATCAAAAGGCTGGCCAGTTCCATAAAGGCAGATTACGAGTCGGCCAAGCGCACTGAGGAGATGCTGCAACAGAATCTCAACGAACAAAAGGAACGCGTGGCCAAACTGCAAAGACAGACAGTGGATTATAAGATACTCAAGCGCGACGTGGATGCCAATGATGCCCTGTATAAAGGCCTTTTGGCCCGCATGAAAGAGGCCAGCATCGCCAGCACGATGATCCCCACCAACGTTCAGGTCATTGATGAAGCTGAACGTCCTCTCACTCCGGTCCGGCCCAACAAAGCCCTTAATCTGGTCTTTGCCTCGCTGTTGGGCATTTTTGGCGGCATCGGCTTGGCATTTCTGGTGGAGCGCCTGGATGACTCCATAAAAAGCGCCGAGGAGCTGGAAGAAATGAGCAAATTGCCGGTATTGAGCCTGGTGCCGGCCTTGGAGAGCTCTAATAATAACAATTTGCACTCGCTGCCGGAGCCGCAGATTCCGAGCTTGAATTATCTGCAGAACTACGGCTCGGAAATGTCGGAGTCCATCAGGCAATTGAAGACCATCATCCTGCTTTCCGATTTGGAGAATCCTCCCAAGGTTCTGCTGATCACCAGCCCGAATCCCGGAGAGGGGAAGACCACGGTGGCCGTAAACTTGGCCTGCTCCTTGGCCGTGCAGGGACGTAAGGTTCTGCTGATTGACGCGGATCTGCGCCGGCCGCAATTGCATAAGGTCTTCCAAAAGCCGGTGTCCCCCGGATTGAGCGACTTCCTTCATGAAATTTGTTCCCCGAGCCAGATCATTCATGCCACCGAACTGCCTTCCCTTTTTGTTATTCCGGCCGGCCGGCGCTCCAGCGTCCCGGCTGAAATCATAGGGTCTCAGGATATGGCGATATACATAAAGAAAATAGGCGAACACTTTGATCACGTCATTTTGGACTCCCCTCCCATTTTGGGATGCACCGAAGGTCTCATGCTGTCAGCCTCTGCCGACGGGGTGATTTTGGTGGTGAGACATTTAAGCACTTCCGTTGAGGCTGGCCGCCTGGCTCAGCAATTTCTCCAAAAAGTCAAAGCTCCTCTAATCGGCTCAGTAATCAATTACGCGAATTATAAGGACTTTGGCTATCATTATTACTATAAGTATTACGGTGAAAAATTTTCCCACCATGGAGATAAACCTTTCCATCATCCAAATAACGATGAAAAAGTTCACACTTATGAATGTAAAGATATAAGCGATAATTAAATTTCTGTGGAAGAGTGACTATGGCAACAAGACTTTTTGACATTGCTTTTTCCCTTATAGGGCTGGTCTTTCTGTTGCTGATGTATCCTATTGTGGCTTTATTGATCAAATTGGACTCGCGCGGTCCGGTATTTTTCAAATGTGCGCGGGTAGGGAAAGACGGCAAAATTTTTCATATGTATAAATTCCGCACCATGTATGAGAGCGATGTTAAAGGGCAGTCGGTCAGCCCCCAGGGAGATCCCCGGGTGACGCGGATAGGAAGGATACTGAGACGTCTTAAACTTAATGAGTTCCCTCAATTTTTAAACATCTTGCGGGGGGAGATGACCCTGGTGGGGCCCCGCCCTGAAGCTCCTGATCTGGCTGCGGACTATCCCCTTGAAGCCCGCCGGATCTTCACGATCAAGCCGGGATTGGTCGGCCCGAATCAAATTTTGGGAAGAAACGAAGAGGAGTTCTATCCGCGTGGCGTGGACCCCAAAGAATATTATTTGACCGAAATCCTGCCGGGCAAAATCCCGTTGGATCTGCAATACATCGATGAGAAGTCCTTCTTAACCGACCTGAAATATCTTTTCCTCGGCATCTGGGTGACTGTTACCGGCATGGTGCGCCTGCAGCATCTGTGGGCCAACAAGCAGCGAATTCTTCTGCTGGCGGCGGATAGCGCCTTCTGCCTGATATCCTTTATGCTGGCGTACTTCATCCGTTATGAAACATTAACCCCGGCTTTCATCACTCAGGCGCATCTCCAAATTCTGCCCTTTACCGCCTTGACTCACATTTCCTTTTTGTTTCTTTTAGGCTGTTACAGCGGTGTTTTAAATTATTTCGGCATAAACGATATTAAAATTATTTTTAAAGCTCTTGTTTTAGGGACTTTAACGTTGTTGCTTATATCGCTTAATTTTAAATTTAATAAGATGAGCGGGAGCAGCATATTTATAATCAACTTTTTATTTCTCTCTGTATTTCTCGTGGGCTATCGCATTTTTATAGCAACATTGGGCCATATTTTAAGAAAGAATAACGGCCAGGAACTGAAGCGGGCCTTAATAATCGGGGCAGGAGAAGAGGGGCTTCTTTGCCTCCATTATTTGCAAAAAAATCAGGAAATCAATTATCAAATTATGGGCTTCATCGATGAAGATCCCCTACTGCAATATAAAAAAATTAACGGTATCAAAGTAATAGGCGGTTTGGCTGATCTGGAAATCGTGCTGCCGCTTTACAAAATCGATGAAGTATTTATCGCCGACTCAATTAAGCAGCCTGAAGAGGGCATAAAAGTACAAAAAGTTTGTCGCAAACATTTTGTCGCGCTCACGAGCTTTGTTCCCAACATGGTGGTCACACCCCCGATCGTTTACCCTCAAAAACCGGCACCCTCCATTTATTGATCCGAGAAAGACGGGGCAAACCAAGGAGGCTCATAATGCGAGTTATTATTTTGGCAGGGGGAAAAGGCGTTCGGTTGGCTCCTTTGACCGAGGTCATTCCCAAGCCTTTAGTCCCCATCGGCGGCATGCCGATCCTGGAATTCATCTTGCGCCAGTTGGGCAATCAAGGATTTAACCAGATAACCCTGGCGGTGGGCTATCTGGCTGAGCTGATCAGGGCATATTTCGGCGACGGCTCGCGGTACGGCGTCAACATCACCTATTCCTATGAGTCCGAGCCGTTGGGTACGGCCGGGCCGCTGTCATTGGTGGAGGGGTTGGACGAGCCTTTCATCGTGATGAACGCCGATGTCATGACCAATATTGATTATAACAAACTGCTGCAATTCCACCGCTCGCACGGCGGGGTGGCCACCATAAGCGCCCACGAGATAAAGGTTAAAATCGACCTGGGGGTGATAATCCGGGACGGCAACAGCCGTATCACCGACTATGTGGAAAAACCGACCACCGAGCACTTGGTCAGCATGGGCATCTATGTTTTTGAACCCCAAGTGCTTTGTTTCATCAAAAAGAGAAAATACCTGGATTTCCCCGACCTGATCAAAATCCTCCTGCAGCAGGGCTTGCCGGTTCACCATTACCACTTCAAGGGTTTTTGGCTGGATATCGGACGCCACGAGGATTATGCCAAAGCCAATAGTGCTTTCAAAACCTTTTTGGAAGACTCCTGCCTGCTGACAACCGCCCCGACGCAAGCAGCATCGTGAAAGAACAGCCGACCCGGCGGTATCAGAATGGATTGGGTCGGTTGACGAAATGCTTTTCCCCGGCGATAAAGCCTTGCCCTCACCGAGGTTCACGCTGTGCCTGCAGTTTTTTCAAAAATTACAGATAATTAACCAGTTAAAAAGACGGGTATGAGTGAAATCAAATTAAAAGGTGTCGGCCAAAATCTCTTATCAAATCTTACTATTAGTTTTTTTAATATGTTTACAGGTATTGTAACAGCCCGTCTTTTGGGGGCTACAGGCAAAGGTGAGCTGACGACGGTCATGCTGTGGCCTCTCATTTTTGAAACATTAGGATTATTTGGAACCAATTGGTCGATTGCCAGGTGTGTTGCTGAAAATAAAAAAAAGATTAATGACCTGGCCCGCTCTTCTTTGACTACATGTTTCATGCTGGCTGTATTAACTGTAGTTTTTGGTTATATAACGATACCAAAACTCATCCCTGCCGATAAACAGCATCTTGTAACTCTCTCGCGGTGTTTTCTTATATATATCCCAATAATGTTTATCATCAGGTGTTTCTTGGCGATAAATCAAGGTAGTATGTTATGGAAACGTTTTAACATATTGCGATTGTCTTTTTATTTCCCGTATCTTCTAATTCTTTCTTTATTGTGGTTGAAGAAAGTAAATCAAGTAGAATGGTTTTTGTCAGCATTAATAATAGCATATTTTGTACAGGCTCTTTTGTCGATATCATTTCACCTAAGGGAAATAGCCAAAGGCAGCAGCGGCATGAGCAATATTAAAAGTATTTTGCGCCGGGGATTCCCCTTTTCTATTTATAACGTCGGCATGGTGATAGCACAGGAAATAGATAAAGCTTTATTGGTGTTGTTGTTGAGCTCCACGGAGGTGGGATTGTATGCGGTGGCCTTCTCCTTCGGTTCCACCCATGGAGCGCTGGGGTCGGCATTCGGCATCACCTCCTTTGCTGTTTTGGCTTCTGAAAGTGACCCTGGCCGGCGAGGCCAGTTCATCGCCAAGGCTTTTCGCCAGGCAACCCTGCTTTATGTGGGAGTAGGAATTGCGGTAGCCTTTTTGGCCCCTTACATGATTGTCATATTATTCGGCCCCCAATTTGCCCCGGCGAGGCAACCGGCCATTATTCTGGCATTGGCCAATTCTCTTATATATTTGGGGTCCATCCTGGATGAGGGTTTTCGAGGCACAGGGAATACCGTGCCCGGGATATTGGCCAAATTTATCGGAGGGGGCATTGTGGCGATTTTTGCCCTCCTTTTGGCCCCGAAAATCGGCATCATGGGGATGGCCTGGGCTTTCTTTTTGGGCAGCCTGGGTCAGCTAATTTTTATGACGTGCTTTGTCAAGTATTACTTTAATTTAAAGCTGTCTCATTTATGGGGGATCAGATTCAGTGAAGCAAACGATTTAATCGGCAGCTTCCTGGCTCATTTCCCTAAACTGAGCTCCATAAAATTACCATGAACTACCAAAACTTCAGGTATGTAAACAAATTGTTTAAAGTTTTCTGGATAAGTTTATTTGCGTGGTTTTCTTCTCTCACTATAATGCAAGTTATTTTGTCACGTTACAAAAATGAAACTTTATCTTACTTTTCGCTATTTATGTCAACAATATTATTTTTTATGGTTAGTTTAATTATTGCCAATAAAATAAGCAAGGAATTAGCATATAATTCAAAAAATAATGGGATTAAATATGAAGCTCCTTTTTTCTTTTTTATCTTATATTTAATTATGTGCTTTGTGTCGGTATTCTTTTCTATGACGGAAACAACAAAATATAGCATCGGCTACGGTTACTTGATTGCTTATATCATAACTTTTATCATTCTTGGTATAATTGATAGAATGGTAAAACTATCAAGAAATAATTTATTATTTTATGACACAACGGATAAGCTATGCTATACAGCATTTTTATCTTCCAGCATAATATTGATAACCATTTTTCTAAGTTCGATAAACGATGGATCATTTTTTTCCGATACCAGAATATTGTCCAACATGATGCCTGCAACCATCGGATTAATCGCTCTTCCGGTAATTTTATACCCGACTATATTTAGAATGACTTTTTATAGATTTATTATTTTAATATTAGCAGCGATATTGATATACAAAGGTGGAAGCAGGACGACCATTGTAACTCTTTCCATTGTTCTAACCACGGCTCTCTTTTTTAAATACGGGAGATATTCACTCATTGTTTTGGCAATTCCGGTTTTATTTTTGATTTATGATCAGAGTTTAATCGATTTTGTAAAAGAAAAAGTCCTTTTTTTAGATGATTACTATCGAGGGATAGATTCTCTGAGCGGGCGGCAGGAGCTCTGGACGGCATCATGGAAGATTTTCCAAAAAAGCCCTTTGATAGGGCACGGCTTCAGAATGAGCGAAGTCATGTTCTTCCATGAGGAGATGACTTCGGCGCACAACGCTTACCTGAGTTCACTGATGGAAACGGGGATAATCGGTACATTTTTCCTGTTAACTGCAGTGTTTTTAACCTTATATAAATTAGGCAAAATATCCTGGTATTTTAAAAGCAATACATACATTTTCTATTTTTCATTATTATTTGGAGCGGTAATCTACGGTTTGGGGGAACGTTTTATAATAAATATAGGTAATCTGACTTCGATTTTGTGCATGTATACTTTTTATTTACCTGGCATTTCCAGTTTTCAGGAGGAGTTATGCAATGAAAATGCCTGTAAATTATGCAAGTATTATCAAATGGCTCAGCCATATAATTATCAGGAGAAGAGATGAGCGATAATGAAAAAAGAAAGGTATGTTTTTTAAGTTATAATTACAGCCCTTATTCTTTAGCCAGGTGTGCGACCGCAGCCAATTATGGGCAGAAGCTGAACACTGATTTGATTGCTATAGAGATCATTTCCCAAGACGAGTATGGCTGGCAGTCGATCTATAACGGAGAGGGTTATACAGGGTTCAAAAAATACACCTTAATCAATTCAAACCTAAGAAACAAATGGCTGACTTTCATTGCGGTAAAAAAATTATGCAGTCTTTTAAATGAGGTTGACCCGCAAGTTATAGCAATTTTGGGATATGATAATCCGGTTACAATTGCCGGGCTTTTGTGGGGACGGTTGAACCGGCGCATTAAAATTTTAATGATGGACAGCAAATTTGACGATATGCCGCGCTCGGTTTCAAAAGAATGGCTTAAGAGAAAATTAATTTCGATTTATGACGGCGCCATAGTCTCAGGTTTGAAAAGCAGGGAGTATGCCAAAAGTCTGGGAATACCGGAGAACATGATATTAACAGGATTTGACGTCGTGGACAACCAGCACTTTGCCGATAGGTCCGAGTGGGCCAGGAATAATGAGATTGCCTTGAGGCAGCAACACCAACTTCCGGAAAATTACTTTCTTTGTGTCAGCCGTCTGATTGAGAAGAAAAATCTTGACCGGCTATTGGATGCCTATGAGATTTATGCCGGCAGTTATAAAGGTAAGCTATGGGATTTGGTTATCTGCGGTTCAGGCCCTTTGGAACAGAGACTTAAAGAAAAAGTCATGGAGAAAGGCTTTAGTGGAGTTCATCTTGTAGGAACCAAAACATATGAGGAGATGCCCATTTTTTACGGCTTGGCCAAATGCTTGATACTTCCCAGCGCGTTCTTGGAGACGTGGGGCTTGGTGGTAAATGAAGCCATGGCGGCGGGCTTGCCTGTTTTGGTCAGCAAGGCTTGTGGATGTTACCCGGATTTAATTGAGGAGGGGGTAAACGGCTACTCCTTTGACCCCTATAATGTCGAAGAATTGGCTGAGTTGATGGTCAAGGCAAGTTCAGGAGAGTGCGATCTCGGAGCCATGGGGGAGGCTTCCCGGCGCATTATCGCCGACTGGACTCTGGAAGCGTTTGCCCACAATTTCTTCAAAGTAGTGGAGATAAGCCAGGCACCTCGTCAAACCCCGCTTCTTGGTTAATCTCCTTTACCTGGGAGATTAACCTCCCTGATTTTAATTAAGGTAAAGAGGATGGCGCCTAAAAAAGCTTTAAATATTTTGACAGTCTGCGCTTATTACCATCCGGCCTTTATTTATGGCGGTCCTGTGCCGGCTGCCCATAATCTCAACCGGGCCCTGGTCAAAAGCGGACATTCGGTCACTGTTTACACTACCGCCGCAAATGGCACCGGCGACCTTGAGGTGCCGACCGGCAGTGCGGTCATGGTTGACGAAATGCCGGTTTATTACTTTAAACGCTGGTGGTTCGGCCGAGCGGCGAAGCCCTTTAGTCTTTTTCTGTCTCCGGCTATGGGGAAAAAACTGGCCCAACTGAGACCGGGCGATTATGACCTGATCCTCAGTCATGCCGGCTTTACCGACCCGAACAGGATGATGGCAAAAGCGGCCCAGCGGGCGCAAATACCATATTTCTACTATTCCCACGGAGGGTTTGAGCCTTGGAGATTGAATTTTAAGAGGCTCAAGAAGAAGGTATATTTGGGCCTCTTGGAAGGCAAAATCCTGCAGCAATCAGCCGGAATTGTGGTGTGCAATGAAGCCGAGATAAAGAGCCTTGAGAAGATGGGCATAACTGCTCCCATAAAGCGAATACCATGGGGCATCGACCGATTGGAAGACCTGCCCAAGCCTGAGCGGGGTGAATTGGAGAAACTTTTTCCGCAATTAGCAGGGAGACCATACGTCCTGTTTCTCTCCCGCCTGCATCTGATGAAGGGGCTTGAATTATTGATCCCTGCCTTTGCTCGGGTTGCCTTACAGTTCCCTGACTGGCGCCTGGTGCTGGCCGGGCCGGACGAAGGGGGGTACAGGCAGGTTTTGGAAGGTCTGATAGAGCAGACCGGCATTGGGGACCGCGTTCTCTTGCCGGGTTTGGTTAAAGGAGATGACAAAGCAGCCCTGCTGGCCAATGCGGAAATTTTTACGCTGCCCTCCTTTTCTGAAGGGTTTTCCATAAGCATTTCCGAGGCTCTCGGTTATGGGCGTCCAGTGGTCATCACCACGACCTGCTATGTTCCGGAGGTGCAGGAGTGGAGCGGCGGCTTGACGGTGCAGCCGGATATCGAGGCATTGGCCGAGGCCTTGAGACGGATGATGGCGGATGAGGATTTTCGGAAGACCTGTTCACAAAACGCGCAGCGCTTGGCTGCTGAGCATTTTACCTGGGAGGCGGTAACAAGGGAGTCCTTGGCATTTTACTCCGAAGGAATGGAGCGCCATGCGGCGCGCCACAAGATCATGCAACCCCGCGACGATGTCATTTCACAGGTTAGCTGTCCGAATATCCACCGGACTCCTTAAGCCTTCCTTGCCAGGCGATAGATAGCACCCCACTTCCTGCCGTTCGTTCAACCCGCCTTAAGCTTCGGGAAACAGAAAGAATTTGGCAGAGCCTTCATGGCAGACTGATGAACAAAACTTGCAGGTTGAATAACGAGGGATTTTGCTTTCAAATCAAAAGGAATACGAGGGAACCTTGGTTGCAAATCATCATAAGACCATTTAACCATGAAGATATACCTGAGATTGTCAATCTTCATCTTAAATATCTCTCAACACATTTTTGTACGCGCCCCCACTCGGTAAAATTACTTTCTCTTTATTATCAATCCCTTTCGGAAGCGGGACAGATTTCTTATGTGGCGGAAGTGAATGGAAAGATGGCGGGGTATATTTGCGTCTTGCTTTCGCCTAAAGCCATTTACCTTTACCAGATCAAAAATCATTTTTTTACAAGCCTGTTAAATTTTTCGGCCATGATCGGCTGCAAATTTTGTCATAACGCAGCGGTTAATTTGAAGTTTTTTTGGGGCCGAATGAAAGGCCTCTTAACAAGGAACCGGCAAGCTTCAGATATATCGCAGCAACCGAACGGCTTGCCGGAACTGCGGCCCATTGTGGTTCGCCCCGAATTTCAGGGCACGTCAGTAGCCAGGACTTTGTTGGCTGCGGTGGAAAACGATTTGCTGGCCAGGGGAATTTTCCGGTACTACCTCTGGGTGGAAAACTACAACCTCAGGGCCATGAATTTTTACCGAAAGAGCGGTTTTGTGGTGAAAGAGGAGAAAGGCAATGTGTATGTGTTCATGGAGAAATCATTAACATGAACATTCTCATTACCACGCAGGTTTATCCGCCGGAGGGGCAGGCTTCAGCCACTCTGGTCCGGGAGTTGGCCGGGGAGCTCTGCGGCCGGGGAGCGAAGGTGACTGTGGCTGCGGGCTATCCCCACCACCCTTACGGCCGGCTTTACCCCGGATACCGTAAGAAATTATTGACCCTGGAGAGTAATAACGGTTTCCAGGTGGTGCGGGGCTGGCATCTTATCCACCCCTCTTCTTCTGTGACAGTGCGGGGTCTGGTGATGCTATCGCAGTGCGCGGCTTATTTCCTCAGCGCGGCCAGCTGCCCGAGGCCGGATGTGGTGATTTCCTACGGTCCCCCGCTTTTGGGCCCGCTCATTTCGGCCGCGATCGCCCGGGTTTCAGGCGCCCGGCTGATGACGGTCATATATGACATTTACCCGGACATCGCAGTGGACCTGGGTCATTTGCGCGAGCCTCTGCTCATCAAGGCTGCGCAAAAATGCGAGAGCCTGGTCTACCGTCTGTCAGACCATATTGTGGTCCTCTCCGAGGGCTTCCAACGGACCTTGGTGGGGGTCAAGGGGGTGCGGCAGGAAAAGGTATCGGTGGTCCCGGTCTGGTTCGATGCCCAGGATATCACCCCCATGAGCCGGGACAACGCCTGGCGGCGGGAAATGGGGATCGATCCGGAAAAATTTGTGGTGCTTTATGCCGGCACCATCGGTTTGATCTCCGGGGCCGAAATAATCGTGGAAGCCGCCCGCCGTCTCCAATCGCAGACCGATATTTTATTCCTGCTGGTGGGAACAGGTCATGCCAAGGCACTGGTGGAAACCAAGGCAAAAAGTGAAGGGCTCAGCAACATCCGGTTCCTGCCCTTTCAACCCCGACAGCGACTCGGTGAAATGCAGGCGGTGGCGGATGTTTCCCTGGTGACTTTGGCGCCGGGACGGGGCAGTACATCTTTACCCAGCAAGGTTCTCGGTTATATGGCCGCAGCCCGGCCGGTCGTAGCCTCAGTGGACCGGGACAGCGACCTGGCCGAATTAATTTCCCGGTCGCAATGCGGCTTAGTCGTCCCGCCAGGTCAGGGGGAAGGCCTGGCGGAGGCGATTCTGCAATGCTACCGGCAGCCGGAACAGAGACGACTTTACGGAGAAGCCGGGCACCGGTATTTTTTGCAACATTATGAAAAAAAGGTGGTAGTCCGGAGATTCGCGGAGTTGATCGAGCAAATATAAAAGCATTGATCATCCAACCCATCTCCAAATAGCCAACATCATCAAATCAGCCACTTAAAAGCAAAATGGCTTTTCAAAATAAATGAACCACTTTTGTGGTGGGATGGAGAAGAAGGCAATGAAATCCAACAGCCAGGATGTTGTAAACCTGGTTAATTTCTATAAGCGCCAGGGTCACAATATTTTGGAGACAGAAAGCGCCTACTGGTGTGAATTGCACCCCTTCTGCTACCAGAATATTCCTTTCCATGTCGCCGTTAATCCGGCTCCGGAAGAATTAAACCGCCTTTTCGCCAAGAAACTTGTGGTCCTATTGCGCTATAACTCTGTGGAAGACACGGATACCGTTGTGGGATTCAACTGGATTTGCACCGACCGTGATTACGGCCTGCACTCTTTAGAACGCAAAATCAGAAACCGGGTGAAACGCGGCTTGACTTTGACCGAGGTCAGACCCATAGATTTCCGCTATTTAGCCCGGGAAGGGCCGACCATAATCAATGAAATAGCCCGGCGGCAGGGGCGGAATCCTGACTTTCCCAATCGCCGGAGCTGGGAAAACTATTGCCTTTCTGCGGCGGCAACCCCTAATTTCGACGCTTATGGGGCTTTTCTGGGCGGGCGTTTGATTGCTTTTTTGGTGGGAGTGAGAATCAATGAGTGTTATTTCAGTCTCACGCAGGCTTCTCACACCGAATATCTATCATACTGCCCAAATAACGCCCTGATGTATACCGTGGTCACGGAAAAGTTTCAAGACCCCGGCATTGAGGTTTTTTCTTATGGGCTGGCTTCCGTGGAAAATTTGGAAAGTCTTGACAGGTTTAAAATCGGCATGAATTTTAAACAGGAGAAAATAAATTTTAAAGTGGTGTTTAATCCATATTTGGGGTGGCTTAAAAACCATAATGTGGTTGCCTCGGTCCACCGTATAAGCAACCGTTTCCCCAAAAATAACTTTATTCGGAAGGCAGACGCCCTGCTCAGGCAAATTAACCAGGATAAGGCTGAGGCGGGATAAATACGGAATCAGTCCAAGTTGTGCAAACCGGGGCTGGCGCGATGAATGGATTCTTCTCAAGCAAAGCCATAGGAAATAATTAGATTCTTAAGGGCAAGGGCGTGGAGAGTTTATGAATTTGAAAGGCAAGAAAGTATTTGTCACGGGAGCCGGCGGGTTTCTTGGCAGTCACCTGGTGGAAAGGCTGGTTTCCCTGGGAGCCCAGGTGCGGGCGCTGGTGCGCTATAATTCGCGCAATGACCAGGGTTTGCTGGAATTACTGCCCCCGGAAATCAAAGAAAATGTGGCAGTAGTTGCCGGTGATCTTACCGATCCCCACAGCATTAACCGGGCTTTGAACGGCATCGAGGTGGTTTTCCACTTGGCCGCGTTGATTGCCATTCCTTATTCTTATATCGCTCCGGCTCAATATGTGGCGGTAAATTGCGGGGGGACCCTGAACTTGTTGGAGGCGGCCCTGGCGCAGGGGGTGGAGCGCTTCATCCATACTTCGACCAGCGAAGTGTACGGGACTGCGCAATATATTCCCATTGATGAAAATCATCCCCTCAGGGGCCAGTCCCCTTATGCGGCCAGCAAAATCGGCGCGGACAAGTTGGCGGAGAGTTACCACCTCTCCTTCGGGCTGCCGGTGGTCACCGTCCGCCCCTTTAACACCTACGGCCCCCGCCAGTCGGCCCGGGCCGTTATACCCGCCATCATCTCCCAGGCTTTAAACGGCAAAGTCATTCACTTGGGTTCATTGGAGCCCAAACGCGATCTCAATTATGTCAGCGACACCATCAACGGTTTTATCCATGCAGCCACCCGGAGCCGGGCCATAGGACAGACAATTAACCTGGGCACCGGGGAAGCGGTGAGCATAGGCGATCTGACCAGGAAAATAATCGCGCTGATCGGGGTTGAAAAAGAGATTGTCATATCTTCGGAAAGATGCCGCCCGGAAAACAGCGAAGTTTGGCACCTGCAATGCAACAACAGCAAGGCGCAGGAGATTTTGGAGTGGCGGCCCAAGGTGTCGCTGGAAGAGGGCTTGCAGCGCACCATCGATTATTTGGGCGCCAATTTGGACCGCTATAAGCTGGTATATAACGTATGATTTTGAGGATCCATGGCCTGGAAAATTCCTTTAGCTGATGTGAGATTCGGCCCCGAGGAACTCGAGGCGGTAAACCAGGTAATAGCATCTGGTTGGCTTTCTCAAGGTCCGGTGGTGCAGAGCTTTGAGGCGGCCTTCGCCCGATTTATCGGCGCCAAATATGCCTTTGCCGTGGCCAACGGCACGGCCGCCCTCCATCTGGCCTGCCAGGCCCTGGAACTGGGCCCCGGAGACGAAGTGCTCTGTCCGGCCCTGACGTTTGTGGCCAGTGCCAATGCTATTCTTTACACGGGGGCGAGGCCGGCCTTTGTGGACATCAAGGGCCCGCACGATCTCAACCTCTGTGTCAAGGATGCCGAGCAAAAGATAACTCCCCGGACCAAAGCTGTTATGGTGGTGCATTATGCCGGATTTCCGGCGGATATGGCAGCCGTTCAGGAATTAGCCGGCCGGCATGGGTTGTGTATTATTGAGGACTGTGCGCATGCTCCCGGCGCATGCCATGCGGACCTGCCCGGCGCTCCCAAAGTCGGCACCCGGGGGACCGTTGCGTGTTTCAGTTTTTTTTCCAACAAGAATATGACCACCGGCGAGGGCGGCATGGTGGTCACTGATGATGAGGGATTGGCTGAACGGCTGCGCATCGCCCGTTCCCACGGCATGACGAGCCTCACCTGGGATCGATACCTCGGACATAACTTCAGCTATGACGTGGTGGCGCAGGGCTATAACTATCGCCTGGATGACTTGCGGGCCGCCCTGGGTCTGGTGCAGTTGGCCCGCCTGGAGGCCGCCAACCAGGAGCGCCGGCGCCTCACCCTGTTTTATCGGGAAAAATTGCAGGAATTGGGTCGGGTGGAAATACCTTTTCTGGCAGAAAAGGTGGACACCTCATCCTGCCACATTTTTCCCATACTGCTGCCGACCACTGCCGACCGCTCCCGATTCATGGCGCATTTGGCTGAATCGGGAATTCAAACAAGTATTCATTACCCGCCTGTTCACAACTTCACTTATTACCGGCAGATATGGCCCGCCGCTTTCGACCACCGCCTGCCCAGGACGGAAGAAGTGGCCCGAAGAGAAGTCACCTTGCCGCTCTTCCCAACCATGTCGACGGACCAGGCGGAGGAGGTAGTCAGGGGCGTTAGAGAGTTCTTTCAGAAAAGCTGAAGAGTTCTTTGTAAAATCAATAAAGCGGGGCATTTGCCGATGAGCAAATGCCCCATTTTTTTTCTAAACCGAACTTGATCTTGCTCAAGCGGTCCTGCGTTCAGGCAGTCCGGCCCACCCCGGTGATTTCTTCGCGGCCGGGGCAGTTATTGTAAATAATTTTCAATGGCGGTTTTCATCGGGACAAGATTGAAGCCGGGGGCGAACCAGCTCTCCCGATGGACAATGGTACCATCCTGGCCGATAAAATAAGCGCAATTGGGCAAGTAGCCGTAAGTGCACCAAAACGGATTGTCCATTTCATCAATAAGGACCGGCGTGGTGATGGGATGCTCCGTCCGGCCGTAATGCTGGACCAGGCTCCTGGCCTGATGCACCCGCTCCTTGAAGGTTTTCGGCTGGAAGAGGGGATGGTTGCTCCATGCTCCTTCATCACCGAGATCGGTAATGATGCTAGTCGGGTATTCCCACCATTCCTTCCAGCCTGTCACGTTGCCGCCGTCCCAAGGCCAGCTTCGCTGGTAGGGGGACCGGGAGGCGTTTGGGTGGGGATCAATGACATACACCGTGAGGACGTGAATATCGTTGCCGTAAAGAGATTTCAATTCCTCTGCGGCAGCGACCCGCTGCCGGTAGGGGTTTCAGGTGAAGGCGCCGACCACCAGAAGGACCGGCTTTTCTTTAAGAAGTTCGGAAAGAGTGAATTTCTCAAGGGGTTGCGGGGCATTGCCGACCGGGTTCAGGTTCTCGGGTTTGAACCCCCAGAGGGTGAAGTCCACCGCCTTGTCGCCCGCATTGGGGCCCAGGGCGTCGAAGTCGGGGGCTTCGGGCCGCATAAAGGCGCCGCACTTAAGTTCTGAGCCGGTCTCTTCAAAACTGACGGGGGTCTGGCAGAGAAGGAAGTTTTCGAGGTGCTCGATCGGCCTTAAAGGATTCTCATATCGGCTGGGAATCAGCAGAAATTTGGCCGATAGAAGATCCAGGTTGAATTTGTAAGAATCGGCCATGTTCAGGTTGCCGGCTCCATTGGAGACGCCCCGGCAGATGACTTCGGCCTTATTGGGGATCGTCACTTCAGGTTCCCGGCTCCAAATGAGGGCATACTCAGTGTTTGGCTCCAGGCGCTGGGCATTGAAAACAAAATCAAAGCTGGGGCCGCTCTGCTTGTATTGCAGCTTGCCCTTGGCGCCGTCAGGCACTACTGCTCCTGAGGCGTCAATTTCGTAAAACTCCGCGAAGGCAACCTTTGATTTAGCGGCGACCTTATAACGTGAGAGAGCGAATATGGCAGAGCCCGCGGCCACGTCGGCCGGCAAGACTCCCAAAGCAAAGGCTATGAATACGGCCAGGCAATGCGATACCAGCCTTCTCATTCCTTATCTCCTCTTTAAGATGGACCCTGGACAGGTTTTGGGGTACTGGAAGATTTCGGCGCCAGGGAATCCCCGTCTTCACCCTGTGCCTGTGGCAATTAGCCTGGAGGGCGGACAACCGGGTCGTTAAGGGAAGATGTTTGAACAAAGCCCTTCAGGTTATTCTGATAATTTTATGTTTGGTCATGGTATATGGAAGCATGAGGGGCTGATCGCTCAGCCCCTGGAATAGAGCCAGGCGAGCCTTCAGGCAACCCTGCCGCCTGAGGCCCGAGATCGGCACCCGAGTGGGTTCATTTGAAGACACTGAACGTAAAAACACTCGAGGCTGTCGGGGCAGACGCAGGCGCAGCCATGTCCCCGCCGTCTTTGTCGCCGTCGTCACAAGAAGGCCATCCCCCGAAACGCCCTTCATTAAAATCGGAGAAAAAGGTGGTCCAATAACTTGTGACCTTGGGGGGTGCATAGCCATAGAGGCCGCCCTTGTCCTCAATAAGGAAATCAACATTTCTTAGAGCGGTCTCAAGCCAGCACACTTGCTTACCGCATGCCGCATAATTAAGCTTGGCCGCGATGAACTGGTGCAGCAGTGAAATCAGGCCGTTGCCCTTGACCGGCTTTTTCAATATGTTGATCAAGTCTTCTTTGGAATAGGAAACGAAGCCGATTTCAAGGCTGTCAACAGGCCACTCCTCGGGGTGATTTTTCCAAAAGCCCTGGGTTAAAACGCAGCAGACTTCGCACTCACAGCATTCGCAACCCTCAGCATAAGTAAATGCGGCCGGTACAAGAACAACAGCGAGCATTACGAGTAAAGCAATCCACATGGTTTTTCTGGCATTCATGGTCAAGTCTCCTTTCTCGCGTGATTAATCGCATGATCCGACTGCAAACCACAACTTAGCATAAACTTTCCTCTCTGCATGTGTTACGGACTCCACCTCCCTTCTTTTAAGCCGTCAAGTGTTTGGATAGAACATTGTTAAAGCAAAAATTATTATTCAATTTGAGGGAATTACACGATCTAGATTGTTGTTATTTTTTTAATTATTTTCAATAGAGACAAATAATCTAATTTACTAGTTATTTGTAAGTCTTTATGCTCAAATCGATTGAGTATTTTTCTCTATTCCCAAACTTGCTATCAGGAGTTTATATTTGTTAAAAATTTCAAAATGTTTTATACAAGGTATGATATGTGACAGGCAGCGGCCTTCGAACTGCTTAACTGTCAGTTTTGCTCGGCTGCCCTCCCGCAGTCACAGGTCCGCAACAAAAATATTGCACTGTTAACCAAAACCAGGAACGTTGGACGCGTTAAGCCGGTCCTCAGTCTTGCTGCTGATTACCTGAGTAAGGATGACTTTTGATTCTTGGCAGACTGAACAACCGGAAAAAGGAACCGAGTCGGCAACCGATGAATCCGTTGATATTTCGTGAGTACGATGTAAGGGCCCGGGTGGATGTGGATCTGGATAGTGAGGGGGTCTTTAAGTTGGGGCGGGCCCTGGGGACGTATTACCAAAAACAAGGGAAACGCCGGATTGTGGTGGGGCGTGATTGTCGGAAGAGTTCTCCGGAATGGCGGGACCGGCTGGTGGAGGCCCTGGCGGCCAGCGGCTGCCAGGTGCTGGATGTGGGAATATGTCCCACCCCGGTGCTTTACTTTGCCATACGCCACCTGAAGGCGGATGGGGGGGTGATTGTCACCGCCAGCCACAATCCGCCGGAATTCAACGGTTTTAAGATTTGTTGCGGGTATCAGACGATTTTCGGCGATGCCATCCAGGAACTCTACCGCCTGGCCCTGCAAGGCGACTTCGTCGCGGGCCCGGGGGAGGTAAAGGCATACAGGATTATCCCCACTTATAATGATTATCTGGTAAAAAATTTAAACATTTCCAAATCGGTGCGGCTGGCCATGGATGCGGGGCACGGCACCGCAGGGCCGGTGGCCTTGGCGTTATTCCGCCGGCTGGGCTGTGAGGTCTGGCCGCTTTATTGTGAAATGGACGGCGCGTTTCCGGCCCACCAGCCGGACCCTACCATTGAAGCCAATCTGGTGGATTTGCAGAAGCTGGTGCGCGACCGCCGCCTGGATCTGGGCGTGGCCTATGATGGAGACGGGGACCGCTTGGGGGTGATCGGACCGGAGGGAGAAATTATTTGGGGGGATCAGCTCATGGTGCTGTTTGCCCGAGCCATCCTGAGGCAGCACCCAGGCGCCACCATTATCGGCGAGGTCAAATGCTCTCAGCGGCTGTATGACGATATCGCGGCACACGGGGGGCGGCCCCTGATGTGGAAAACCGGGCACTCCCTGATCAAACAAAAGATGCTGGAGGAAAAGGCGCTGCTGGCGGGGGAAATGAGCGGCCACATTTTTTTTGCGGACCGCTACTTCGGGTTTGACGACGCCATTTACGCCACCGGCCGGCTATTGGAGATTGTCGCCGAGACAGGCAAGCCGTTGGGGGAGCTGCTGACAGACTTGCCGCCTGCGGTGGTGACTCCCGAAATTAGGGTGGACTGTCCGGACGAAGTGAAATTTCAGGTGGTTGAGCGAGTAAAGGCCAGGCTGGCCGGCAGGTTCCCCATGGTGGACATCGACGGCGTCCGCCTGCAGCACCCTCACGGCTGGGGCTTGGTGCGTGCTTCCAACACCCAGCCTGCACTGGTCCTGCGTTTCGAAGCGGAAACCAAGGAGCACCTGGAAGAGATCAGGAGCTTGCTGGAAGGATATATCAGAGAAGAGCTAAGCCAGCTAGGGGGTAAGCTATGAGTATGGCAGCCGAGCCGCTTTTTGGGGTGATATTGGCAGGGGGTTCCGGTACCCGCTTCTGGCCGCTGAGCCGTTCTCAGTATCCCAAACAGGTGTTGCGTCTCCTGGGCTCGGATTCCCTGCTCCAGAGCACCGTCGCCCGCCTGCTGCCGCGCATTCCCTTGGAGCGCCTGGCGGTGGTGACCAATGCCGCGCAGGCGGACGTTATCAGGCTGGAGCTGCACCGGCGCAACTGGCACGGAATGAATTTATGGCTGGAGCCCGAGGGCCGCAATACCGCACCCGCCGTGGCCCTGGCCGCGGCCCGGCTGGGGCCGGAAGCCGGGAAGCAAGTTATGGCCGTGTTTCCCGCGGACCACTACATCAAAGATCAGACCAGGTTCCTGGAGGCCTTGGAGAAAGGGACGGAGCTGGCGCGGGCCGGCCACCTGGTGACCTTCGGCATCACTCCCACCCGGCCCGATACCGGCTATGGCTACATTCAGATAGGGGAGGCCCTGGACTCCCGAAGAAGCGGCTTTCAGGCCCGCAGGTTTATTGAAAAGCCGGACCTGGAGCGGGCCAAAAGCTTTATGGCTGCGGGAGGCTATTACTGGAACAGCGGCATTTTCCTCTTCCGCCGGGACCTGCTGCTGGAGGCCATAGGCAAGTATTTGCCGGAGTTGTACGCCGCGGTGCCGATGCTCCAGGAGGCCGACCCGGAGGGCCTGGCTGATATATATCAGCGCCTGCCCAATATTTCCCTGGACCACGGCATCATGGAAAAGGCCGACAATGTCGCGGTGGTGCCGGTGGATATGGGCTGGAGCGATGTAGGCACCTGGGCGGCGCTCTACGACCTGTTTCCCAAGGACGAGCGGGGCAATATTCTCATGGGCCGGGCCCTGGACCTGGAGAGCAAAAACTCCCTGGTCTTTTCCCAGAACCGCCTGGTGGCTACCATCGGGCTGGAAGACGCCATCGTGGTGGATACGGCCGACGCCTCTTTGGTGTGCCACCGGAACCGGGCCCAGGAAGTCCGGGAGCTGGTGGCCGAACTGAAGCGCCGGGAAATGGTGGAATCGGTGCTGCATCCCACGGTGGAGCGCCCCTGGGGCCGGTATACGGTGATCGACGGCGCGCCCAATTACCAGGTGAAGCAGTTGGAAGTGGACCCGGGGCAGCGGTTGAGCCTGCAATACCACAATCACCGGGCCGAGCACTGGGTGGTGGTGCAGGGCGTGGCCCGGGTCACCATCGGCAGGGAGACCAAGGATGTCGCCACCAACGAAAGCATATTTGTGCCTTTAAAAACTCCTCACCGCCTGGAGAACCCAGGGCAGGAGCCGCTGCGCATCATCGAAGTGCAAACGGGCGCCTATCTGGGGGAAGATGATATTGTGCGCCTGGCGGATGATTTTTGGCGGGCCGAGGGAGCTGATAAGTCGGCGGAATGACTATGGTTCGCCGCGGGAGAGCAAATAGGACTCTTTCGAGAAATTTCTTGTTGAAAGAGAAAATCAAAGAAATTTACCTGCAATGCCGCAGGCCGGATTTGCGGCTGGTTCGGCTCATATAGCGCAAAAATTTTTTGGCAAGGTTTTTGTTAAGGATTTAATTTTCCAGCGCCTTATTTTGCCCCAGGGATAGGTCCGGGTTCATGCCAGGATTTTTCAGGGGGAGGTTTCGGGGAAGAGCAGGCCCTGAGTTGCTTTTCATTTCATTTTTAAACATAAGATTTAATTGCTTTGCCTCCGGAGGCTTTACTTTTTTTTCTGTTAACTCTTTGAGGGAGCTGACATTCTTAACATAAAACAACTTCAATTAAAAAATAAATGGAATAACCTCAGAAAGAATGTTAATAATCCTCAACAAAACATTCATTTTGTTAAACAGACAAAGAGGAAATCATAACCCATAAAAATATATAGGTTGCTGATTTCATTAAAATATTGGTTATGGCATAGTATTTGATGTAGCAATCAATCACCGGGGGAAAAGTTAATTTTAGAGGTGTCAGGAGGGAGGGGGTTTGAATCAGCGCAACGGCATCGGCAGTTCACTTCCGGGGGCAAATTACACCACCATCGGGCCTGCGAACCACAAAAGCGAGGTCTCCAGGGAAATTCAAGCGGCTTTAAAAGATTTTCTCATCCGTCATCCAGAAATGGCGGCTGACCCCCGCAAAATGGAGGTCTTGCAGTATTGTTTCAAGCATTACGTCAATTTTGATCCCGACCTGCGGGACCTGTCCATTACGGAAAAACTGGAGCGGGCCAACCAGATGGCGGTGGATTTTATGGGGTCCATGCTCAAGTTTTAAAGAAAGCTTTTCCAGCAACTGATTTTTTCGTTGTCCAACCTGCTGAACAGTCGCAACTAAGAAGTCTTACGCGGCCGTCAGCCAGGTGAAAGTCTTTCCCGCCAGTTTCCCTGAATGCTCACGCACGGACGCAGAAGTCCGTCCGTTTTAAATTTGCGATTGTTTCTGCGGGCCGGCGATAAGATCTATCTCCGGCGGGCGCCGCCGAACAAGGTTCCCAGAATACCCCGCATCAAAGAGCGCCCTAGCTGAGAGGCCGCCGAGCGGGCCGCGCTCTTGCCCATAGCCAAAACCAGGTCAGCGGTTTGATCCCTGGGGGCGGAGGCTTGGCGCCGCCGGCTCTCTTCTTCGGCGGCTGCGGCTGCCAGCGCTTCCGTTTTGGCTTTGAGGATTTCGTACGCGGATTCCCGGTCTACCAGGCGTTCGTAGTGGCCGGACAGGATAGACTGACGGATTACCTGGGCCCGTTCTTCCGGCAGGAGGGGCTTGAGCTGGCTGTGGGGCGGCATGATGAGGGCGCGCTCCACCACCGTGGGGGAGCCTTTGGCGTCCAGGACGGAAACCAGGGCCTCACCCACCCCCAGTTCGGTAATTACCCGAACCGTATCCAGCTTGGGGTTGGGCCGGAAGGTCTCGGCCGCGGCGCGCACAGCCTTCTGGTCCTTGGGGGTGAAGGCCCGCAGGGCGTGCTGCACCCGATTGCCCAACTGCCCCAGGACGGTATCCGGCAAATCCAGGGGGCTCTGAGTGACGAAGTAAACCCCTACGCCTTTGGAGCGGATAAGGCGCACCACTTGTTCAATCTTGTCCACCAGGGACTTGGGCGCATCCTCAAAAAGGAGGTGGGCTTCATCGAAAAAGAAAACCAGCGTGGGTTTGGGTGGATCGCCTATTTCGGGGAGCTCCTCGAAGAGCTCGGACAGGAGCCAAAGGAGCAGGGTGGCGTAGACTTTGGGGGACGACATGAGCCGGTCGGCGGCCAGAATATTGATGACGCCCTGCCCGCTCATGTCGGTCTGAATCAGGTCGGCCAGATTCAGGGCCGGCTCGCCGAAGAGGCGGTCGGCGCCCTGCTGCTCCAGGGCCAGGAGGTTGCGCTGGATGGCCCCGATGCTGGCGGCGGAGATATTGCCGTAGCCGGTCCTGAATTCCGCGGCATGGTCGCCCACGTATTGAACCATGGACCGCAGATCCTTCATGTCCAGGAGAAGCAGGCCGTTGTCATCGGCGATTTTAAAGACCAGGGTCAGGACGCCGGCCTGGGTTTCGTTAAGATTCAGGAGGCGGCTCAGCAGCAGAGGCCCCATTTCCGAGACGGTGGTACGCACCGGGTGGCCCTGGACGCCCTCCACGTCCCAAAAGGTCACGGGGCAACCCTGGAGGCTGAAATCCTCAAGGCCCAGGTGCTTGATCCGCTCAACCACTTTGGGGTTGTCGCCTCCCGGCCGGCACAGACCGGACAGGTCGCCCTTGATATCAGCCATGAACACAGGCACGCCCAAACGGCTGAAATTTTCGGCTAACACCCGCAAAGTCACGGTTTTGCCGGTGCCTGTGGCCCCGGTGATAAGGCCGTGGCGGTTGGCCATCGCGGGGAGAATGGCAATATCATGCTCACTTTTGGCAATGAGGATGGGACTTAAGCTGTCGGCCATTTTTCCTCCTACTGAGAGAAACGTGTTACCTCTAGTTAAAAGTGCGGCCCAGCATTACACTTAATAATACATCATAATAAAAGATTTTCCGTTAAGGACAGAATTTTTCGTGGCCCGCTGATTTTCGCCAAAAAGTCCGTAATCAGCAGGGGCGGCAACGGTGGGCAGGCTGCCCGGGGAAATAAAAACCTGGCAGGCGTAAGGTTTCTCTGGTAGAACGAGGCAGGACCGGCCCGGGATGGAAAAAGAAATACTGCAAGGCGATGGCGATTATCGCCGGAAATTTATCGTAAAAACAGCGATTCTTTACACCGTCGCCCTGGCCGCAGGCTGCCTGCTCATTTTTTGGGGGCGCCCCTGGCTGAGAAGCTACCTGGACGGACTGGAACCCAGGGCCGCCCTGAACTTCCTCACTTGGTCCCTGACTATCATTTTTCTCAGCATCCTGCCCGTCTGCGCTTTTTTCTTCCGGTTCGGGCAAAAGATTGTGCGGGCCCAGCGTTTCCCGCTGCCCGGAACCAAGGTCATCCGGGATACGGAGGTTCTAAGGGGCGATAGGGCCGTGGCCCGAGGACGGCTGTTTATCGGCATTGCTCTGGTCGTCGCCGCCCTGGCCCTGGTATCCGCGGTTTTCTTCCCGTATTGGCTGAACAGGCTGGCGGCTTCACAGCCGAGATTCCAAAAAACCACCCCCGGCCATGGTCTGCTGGTTTAGCCGGGGCGGCATTTTGAAAGTCCGGCCGATTCAATAGGGCAGGTTAGTTGCCTGAGCCATCTTTGGCGACCTCTATCTGGTCATAGCTATTTATGATTCCTTATCATAACAACTGCAGCTGAAACCTTTAGGTTGCATTTATGAACACGCACTTAAAGCACGGGGAGGCAAGCCTGCGGCTACAGCGAAGGTATCACCTTCACCTGTAGGAGCGCAATTCATTGCGCCCCAATTCTTCACGCAAGCTATTAAGGGCGTGATGAATCACGCCCCTACACTGCCTTCAAAAGCGACAACGGCTTAATCCATGCACGCGTTTTCGTGAACAATAAGCCTGATGGCGCCCCTTAGGCGGCTGGGAGTTCCGGTGTTGTTGCGGCCGACGCCCCAGCGCAACCTTTTTCAAGTTAACAACCTGAGGGGTTAACCTGCTAGGCCAACTGGCGAGCCTCTTCTTCGGAGAGCTCCAGTTTGGCTTTGGCGAGCTTGCGGTGCAGAGCCTCAACTTTGGCCAGGTTTTTGGCCTTCAGGGCCTTGAGGATATCGCCCTCGATCTCCGCCACTTCCAGGCGCTTGTAGTAATCCATGGTTTCATAGAGGTGGGCCAGGACGATTTTGCCGGTGAGGATGGGATGGTTGTTGGTGACGTTGGCGTCGGCGAATTGAGTGCCGTGCTCCAGCTCCACTTCCAGGCCGACGCGAAAGTCCTCCAGGGGAATGTCCATATCCGCGGGTTTGACGATGCGAAGGATTTTTTCAGCTTCATCCGCCGACACCTCGGGTTCCTTAAGCTCCGACCAGTCTTTCAGACCAAGTTCCCGGCAGATGCGCTTCACTTCATCTTTGGAGATGTATTCGGGAAGCTGCATGGCGACTCCTTTTTCCTCAAATAGAACTTTTGTTCAAGACGGCTGTGCTAAAAAATAAGGTTATTGAGCAGAAGAGTCAAGCTCTTGCCGGGGCCGCGGGAAGAGATTGAGGAGCAGGTTTAGGCCGGCAATGACGGCCGCGGCGTAAAAAGCCCAATGGAAGCAGGATATATCCGGGCAGCCGCCGGATTTCAAACTGATGTGTCGGGATTGGCCGAAACTGAGGGCCATCACCGTGACGACCACGCCCAGCAGCGCACCCAGGTTTTTCAGGACCGAATTGGTGCTGGCCGCCAGACCCAAAAAGGCCGGGGGCAGACCGCGCAGGATCTCGTTCAAATTGGGAGCCTGAAACAAGCCGAATCCCAGGCCGATGAGAGCAAAGAGGCCGGCCAGGCCCCAGGTGGAAGTTTCCGGCGAGGTCTGCGCCAGGGCAATCAGGCCGAGGAAAACCAGGATAGTGCTGAGCCGCACCACCCTGACATTGCCGAGGCGGTCGGCCGCGAATCCTCCCAGGGGGGAAATCACCGCATTGGACAGGCTCAGGACAGCCATCATCAGCCCGGTGCCGAAGGGCGTGAAGGCATAAATTTGTCCCAGGAAAAACGGCAGCAGAAAAAAGGCCCCCATCACCGCGGCGAAGGCCAGCAGAACGCCGAGCGAGCCGATAATGAAGCCGCGCCGGCGCAACAGCTCCTTATGAAGCAGCGGGGCGGGCTGGCGGCTTTCCACCCAGAGGAGAAGGGCGAAGGCCCCGCCCGTTGAGACCAGGGCCGCGAGAGTAAGGGTGGTATTTCCCCCTTCCCTTATCCAGGTAAGCGTAAGGATCAGCAGCACGAGAGTGCCGGTGAGGCTGAGACCGCCCCAGAGGTCCAGGGATTGCCAATTCCAGGGTTTTTCGGCTTTAAAATGCAAGAGCTGGCGGCTTCCCGCCACCACAACCGGAATTGCGATGACGGGATTCACCAGGAAAACCGCGGGCCAGCTCAGGTATGACAGAACAAAGCCACCCAGGGGCGCGCCGAAGGTGATGCCGGAGGCAAAAGACATGGAAAGGAGGCCCAGGGGCAAGCCCCGCTCCCCTTCGGGATAGACCAGGGTGATGAGCTTGGGGGAGACGCCCAGCATAAGGGCGGCGCCCACGCCCTGACAGACGCGCCAGGCCAGCAGCCAGCCCAAATTCGGGCTCATGCTGCCCAAGAGGGAAGCGCTGCCGAAGATGACAACCCCCAGGATAAACAGCCGCCCCGGGGGCAGGAGGTCGGACATCCGGCCGCTGCTGATCAGGAGCGAGGCGTTGGTGAGAAGATAGGTCAGCACCACCCAGGAGATCTGGGAGATGGAGCTGCCGAAGGCCGCGGCGATATGAGGCAGGGCGACGTTGACCAGACTGGTGTCCATGGTGGCCATAAAGGCCCCCAGGCAGGCGGTGGCCAGGACGTATCGCCTTCCGCTGGTCTCGTTCAACTTGAGCACCTGTTAAGCCGGATGCATGCGCCCGGTGGCGCTGTAAGCCTGACCATAGGTTACGCCCTGCATTTATAGGTGTAAAGGGTGAGATTCCTATAATCGTAGGTTGTCCGACCATTTTCCTGTTAGCAGGTCCCTAAGCAGGAATGCTTAAGCGAATGGCCACGAAGGACCATAAATTTTTGGGGTCTGTTGGAATAATGATTCTTGATATATAATAAACAGTTAAAACCGGGCTGAGGCCGGAAGGGGGAATGCTGCGGCAGCAAATCGTTTTTGCATAACCGGCCGAGTGCAGGTAAGTTAATGTTTATAGCCCAACGCAATCTATATACATTCACAAGCAAATAAATGCCCAACCGCCTGATTACGACCCATTGTCTGTTCGAGAGTTTGCCTGAATCATTTAAGGAGAGTTTAGCGTGACCCCCATCCCTGCCGCTCTGAAAGACTGGGAGCCTATCCAGGCGTTTCCGGGGATTTCCGTGCGCTTTTTGAAGGAAACCCGCTGTTTGCCGCTTAAGAAGGAGGACGGGCGGGTGGTCCTGGCCATGGCCGATCCCGAGGACCTGGAGACCCAGCGCACCATCGAGGTGGTCCTGGCCGCGCCGGTCACGCCGGTGGCCATTCCGGAACTGGACGTGCTCACGGCCATCGACGAGGTTTACCTGCCCGGGAGTCCCATGGCCAGGCTGGTGGGCGGCATCGAGGTGGAGGAGGTCGACTTCACCCACGAAGAGACCTCGGAAATCGGGCACTTGCGGGACATGGCCCGGGAAGCGCCCATTATCCAGTTGGTCAACCTGTTGATTTCCCGAGCCATCGAAATCGGCGCCAGCGACATCCATCTGGAGCCTTTTGAGAACCAGTTCCGGGTGCGCTACCGCAAGGACGGCGTGCTTTTTGACGCGGAGTCGCCCCCCAAGGGCCTGGAGCCCGCGGTGCTCTCCCGGCTCAAGATCATGTCCCGCATGGATATTGCGGAGCGCCGCCTGCCGCAGGACGGGCGCTTCCGCCTCAAGTATCAGGGGCGGGATATCGATTTCCGGGTTTCGACGCTGCCCAACCTCTTCGGGGAGAGCATGGTAATCCGCATCCTGGACCAGGAGCGGGTGATTTTGGACCTGGACCGCCTGGGGTTTCCCAAAGAGACGTTGTCCACCTTCGATACCTTGATCCACAAGCCCTTCGGCATGATCTTGGTGACCGGGCCCACCGGGAGCGGCAAGACCACCACCCTTTACGCCGCCCTGGACCGCATCAATTCCGTGGAGAAAAAAATCATCACCGTGGAGGACCCGGTGGAATACCGCATGACCGGGATCATCCAGATGCAGGTGAAGCCGGAGATCGGCCTCACCTTTGCCCGGGGGCTCAGGCATATCGTGCGCCAGGACCCGGACATCATTCTGGTGGGGGAGATCCGGGACCGGGAGACCGCGGAAATCGCCGTGCATGCGGCCCTTACGGGCCACCTGGTGTTCAGCACCCTGCATACCAATGACGCGCCGGGGGCCATCACCCGGCTGTTGGAGATGGGCATTGAGGATTACCTGCTGGCGTCTGCGCTCCTCGGGGTGCTGGCCCAACGCCTGGTGCGTTTGGTCTGCCCCAACTGCAAGGTGGCGCTGGCCGCCGCGGAAGGAGGCGCGGCGGGGCACGGGGTGGAATCGATTTACATGGGAGAGGGTTGCGACGCCTGCGCCCACACCGGCTATCAGGGTCGCGCCGGGATTTATGAGCTGTTTACGGTGGATGACAATATCCGGCAGTTGATCCTGCAGCATGCCGACGCGGTGACGCTGCGGAACACCGCGCTCAAGCAGGGCATGCGGACCCTGGCCGCGGACGGCTGGGCCAAAGTGGCCGCGGGGCTGACCACTCCCCAGGAAGTTTTCCGGGTGACCCAGGAAGAATCAGTTTAAGGTTCAAGGTTCAAGGTTCAAGGCCTTGCTGCTCCAAGGAAAGGCGGTTTTTGGCGGGCACGCAGGCCCCCCACCGGACTCACGTTTGAGAGGCAGGCAAACGCAAGCCAAGGCTTGCGGCTACATTTGCCTGAAGTTATAAACCAAACTCCAAAGGTTCAAGGTTCAGAGTTTTAGCCAAACCGGAGGCTCCTGAAAGCCCCGACAGAAAAGAGAAAAACGGCAAAACCAAACAAATTGGATCTTTTTAGGCTCTAAAGTAAGCGGGAGCTTGGCGGGCACCGAGACCCGCCCCATCGAAAACCGAAAACCGAAAACCGTTTTTAAACCATGCCGATTTATTACTACCGGGCGGCTGATGCGGCCGGCAAGGTCATCGCGGGCAACGTGGAATCGCGGGACGAACGGGCCGTGGTGCAGCATCTCCATGAGGGTGGCCTGATTCCGCTCAGCATTTCCATGGAAGAGCCCACGGCGCGCACCTGGAAGTCCTTTATGCCGGGCCGCCGCCGGATTTCCCGCGAAGAGCTCATTCATTTCACCAATGAACTGGCAGTGCTCCTCCAGGCCGGTCTGCCCCTGGACCGCAGCTTGAAAATCCTGCGGGACATCACCAAGCGTCCCGGCCTCAAAACCGCTCTGGATCAGGTAGTTCGGGACGTTCAGGCGGGTAAATCCCTGTCCGAGGCATTGAGCCGGCATCGGGCCTTCTCCCCCTTTTACCTGAGTCTGGTGGAGGCCGGTGAGGTGGGTGGCTTTTTGGATATCGCCCTGGAGCGCCTCGGGGATTATCTCAAGGCGGTGGGGGAATTCAGACATCACCTGCTTACCTCCCTGATTTATCCCATCGTGCTCGCCGGCGTCGGCGGCCTGTCCATCATCCTGATGCTCCTCTGGGTGGTTCCCAGGTTTGAGCTGTTTTTCAAGGAGATGGGCCAGAGCCTGTTCTGGAGCACCCGGATGCTCCTCGCCCTGAGCACCGCGTTCCGGAGCTACTGGTGGGTGGGGGCGCTGGGGGCGGCATTGGCCGCAGGCCTGATTTACCGGTACTTTCAGACCCCGAAAGGGCGGCTCTTCCTGGACCGCTGGCGGCTCAAGGCACCGTTGTTCGGTGATTTGACTCAATCCGTAGCCGCGGCCTTTTTCGCCAAGACCCTGGGGACGCTCTTAAAGAGCGGCGTCCCCCTGGTAGTGGCCCTGGAGGTGGTGACCACTTCGGTGAGCAACCGCTTCCTGGCCGGGTCTTTGAGCACGGTGGTGGAAGACGTCAAGCAGGGTCAGAGCCTGTCGGGGCTGTTGCGCAAATCCGCCATGTTTCCGGAGTTGTTTTTGGAAATGATCGCGGTGGGCGAGGAAACCGGTCAGCTGGCCGACATGCTTCTCAAGGCCTCGGACTCCCTGGAGAACGAAGCCCGGACCAAAGTCCGGCGCCTGCTGGCCTTGCTGGAGCCGGTTCTGATTTTGTCCATGGCCCTGGTGGTGGCTTTTGTCATCGTGTCCTTGCTGCTGCCCATACTGAATCTCTATGAGATCTCACTTTAATACTATTTTGGCTATTTCGCGTTCGGCGGACCCCGTGCCTGCCAGGCTTTGTGGCGCAGGCATCAACCTGATACCAGCGAGATCGCAAATTAACAAACCGAGGTGACGTTTTGCCAAAGAGAAAACGAGAAACAGGCTTCACCCTCATCGAATTGATGGTTGTGCTTTTTATTTTGGGTTTGCTGGCGGCCCTGGTGGCGCCCCGGCTCATCGGCCGGGTGGGCAAGGCCAAGCAGCAGACGGCCGCGGCCCAGATTCAAATGCTGTCAACCGCCCTGGACCTTTTTTACCTCGATGTAGGCCGCTACCCCACTACGGATGAAGGTCTGGCCGTGCTGGCCCGAAAGTCCGAAAGCATCCCGGGTTGGAGCGGCCCCTACCTGGACAAGGGAGTTCCCAAAGACCCCTGGGGACGCGACTACATGTACAAGTCGCCGGGGGAACACGGCGCCTATGACCTCTACTCCATGGGAGCCGACGGCCTGGAGGGCGGTGAAGGCGACAATCGGGACATCACCAACTGGAGAAGCGAGGAAGCGAGCTAAAGCTCGTTTTTTCCGCCGGGGCTTGGCAGGGGTAGTAACATGGTTCGCCTCCACCAGGTTTTTTTACTTTTTACCACTGACTGCTGACCGCTGATTGCTGACTGCTTACCGACCACCGGCCACTAATGGAAAGGGTTGGTGGCACAGGTGTCCTCACCTTGCCCGAGGCGGGATGCGCTTCGCTTTCCCGCCCTACGGTTGGGGTTTCGGGTGGCCCTTGAGGTCGCCTATGGAATAATGCATAGCCGAGAAATATATTGGCTCTGAACCGCGCACGTCTTGCAACTGCCAGGGGCGGCCGCGAGGCCGGCCGGCGAAATTCGAAGCCCGGCGCGCCGGCTGCGCGGCAGGGCGCGGGTTCGGCCAGCCCTCGCCCCGATGATGCCGGTTTTACCTTCCTGGAACTTCTCACCGTTCTGGCTCTGATGGCCCTGCTGCTGGGGCTGGTGGCGCCAACCTTCTACCGGTCCTGGGAGAGGGAACGGGTGCGGGGCTCGCTGAGGGACCTTGGCGCAGTGCTGCGCCTGGCCAGAAGCATTGCGGTGACGGAAAGGGTCCAAACCAGGGTTTATGTTGACCTGGAGCAGGGCCGTTACTGGCTGGAGGGCAAGGGCAGGGCAGGGCGGCTGCCCGCGGGGACCCGGATTGCCCAGGCCTCCCTGGTGTGGCCGGAGCGGGGCCGCACACTGGGGTATATTGCTTTTTACGGCGACGGGGCCTCCAGCGGAGCCAGGCTGGACCTGGAAGGCCCCGGCGGGCGAAGATTCACGGTGTATGTGGATATCATCACCGGCAAAGCGACCCTGGGGACCGCGGGATAATGCCGTTTTCCGTTTTCTGTTTTCCGTTTTCTGTTTTCCCTTAGATCGGGAAGTTATCGCGGCATGTACAAAAGCGCCATCGGCAGTTTTAGGAACATTAGAAAACCTCCTGCGGCAAACAATGAGGCCGGGTTCAGTCTGCTGGAAGTTCTGGTGGCCACCGGGCTTATGGCAGTGCTGGCGGCCATCATGCTCCAGGTGATGACCCTGGGACTCAGGGCCCAGAAGGCCAGCCTGAACCAGGCCCAGGCCCTGGAAGTGGCCGGCCAGGTGCTTCAGGAATACAGCCGGGAAGCGCTGCTGACCCCCGGAACCTTTCAGGGCAACCTGGGTGGCTATAAATACGTAGTGCGCATCGTCCCGCAATACCAGGTGGCCGCAGGACGGGAAAGGACCCAGATATCGTGCTTTCTCATAACCGCAGCAGTGGCTTGGGGAGAGCAGGGCAGGGCCAAGTCGGTGGAGCTCAGCACCGTGCGGACCGTAGCCCGGGCCGCGGGGCTTTAGGGGACAGGTGCCAGGGGTCAGGGGTCAGGGGTGAGAAGCCAGAGGCCTGGAGTATGGACAGGAGACGGAAAGCCAGCTGTAGGGCGGGAAAGCGAAGCGCATCCCGCCTTGGGCATTAAGATGGCCAGGTGAGGACATTTGTTCCACCAACTCTTTTAATAGCTTGAGGGAACCGAAGGCTCATGAGCGACTGTTCCGAAAAATTAGTGAGCAGGTGCAGGGGCAGGCGGCGCCCTCGCCTGCCCAAGCCGGACAAGATAGGGCGCTGTCTCTGCACATGAAATGCCTTTTCACCATTCACGGATTTAAAACGGCCCATAAGGACTGCTTGCAGGTTAAGGAGCGACGGTCCGGAGGGAGCGCCGGTTTCACTCTGCTGGAACTGATGCTGGCCCTGATTTTGCTGAGCCTGCTGGCCCTGGTGTCGTATGGCACGCTCAATCTCTGCCTGAAGGGGGCCCGCCACGGAGAGGCGGCGACGGTCAACCTGCAGCAGCTCAGGATAACGCGGCAATATTTGGAGCGCAGCCTGGGTTCGGCCCTGCCGCGCCTGAGCGGACAAGGCCAATGGCCATATTTCGAAGGGGAAGAGCAGGAACTCAGATTTCTGACACCTCTGGGGCTTCAGGCCCACCAACTGGGCGGCATCTATCACATGCGCGTCCTGGCCGCTCCCGATGAACAGGGAGTCGACGGCTTGGCGATTGAGGAGGTCAAGGCGCTCGTCTGGCAGGAGGAGCCGCAGAAGGTCGAGACCAGACTTTTTCTGCTCCGCGGCCTGGCTTCCCTGCGTTTCACTTATCTGGTGGGGGCCCAGGAATTCAACACTTGGCACGCGGACCGCCAGAAGGGCATGCCTGACAAGGTGCGGGTGGCGCTTTCATTAAAGGACCAGAAGACGCTGGAATGGCTAATTCCCATCCGGGTGGTGCAGGCCAGGGAAGAGGAGCCGGAGGAAGGGGAGATTTTTTAATGATGCCGCCGGTCCGACCGTCCGGGGAACGGGGGGTAATTCTCCTTCTGGTGATCTGGCTCCTGGCCCTGATCAGCGTTATCGTTTTAAGCATTTCCCAGGAATGGCGCACCGAAGTAACCCTGACCAGGAATGCTTACGCGGCGCGACAGGCCGGTCTTCTGGCGGAAGGCGGGGTTTACTATGCCGTGGGCAAGCTGGTGGAGGCCCAAGCGGCCGAACGGCTGCGGCGAACTCCGGATTTCATGAGCGAAGCTGTCCCTGACCTGTGGCAGGGCGACGGGGTCAGCCGCGAACTGCGGCTGCCCGGGGGCGTGGTCAGCGTGCGCGTTACTGACGAATCCGGAAAAATCAACCTCAACCAGGCGCCCGAGGAAATACTGCTGAATCTGTTCACTACGCTGGGCTACGAGGAGCAAGCCGCGCAGAGTGCGGTGGACGCCATCATGGATTGGCGCGACCGGGACAGCATCAGCCGGCCGCGGGGCGCCGAGAGCGACTACTATCTGAGTCTCGAGCCGCCGTATCCGGCCAAAAACGGTCCCCTGGACACGGTGGAGGAATTGTTCTGGCTGCGCGGCCTGAACACCTCGGGCTCTTATCGGCTGCGTGATTACTTCACCGTGCAAAGAACGGGACGGGGCATCAATATCAACGCTGCGCCCCCGGAGGTGCTGATGTCCCTTGGGTTTACTCCGGAGCAGGTTCAGGGAATCCTGCAGACCCGGGGGCTCACGCCCATCCGCAACCGTCGGGACCTCAATAATATTCTGGGATCCGCCCAGGGACGATTTGCCGCGCCGGTAACTTTTCGGTCATCACAATTTTATGAAATAGTGGCTACAGGTATGATAGAGTCAGGCGCCAAGGGGCGCCACACCATCAAGGCAGTGGTGCGCATCAACGCCAATCGTCCCGTTCCCTGGGATTTTGTTTACTGGGTTGACGATTACGTCGGCTGAGAGAGCAGGGTTTATGGCCCCTGACTCCTTCCTCAAAATAGAAAAAACTTCATCTATTCTGACCTGGGATGAAAAAGCATTATAATAAGTTAAAAACATGTAGTTTGCCGTCGCTTTAGGTCAGCGCAATTTTAATGTTCAAGTTTCATTAAAAAATGGTCAATCAGAAAATTCGCAATTTGTGGAGTAATATCACCACCGAACTTATGGCCGGGGCTGGAAGTCTTGGTGCTTACCTGGACCGGGAGCACCTGGCCCTGGTGCATATCCAAAAAGGTTTTTCCGCGCCGCAGGTGGTTCACACCGCTCAATGGCCGTTGCCGGAAAATGGTCTGGAGGCGCTGGCTCCGGAGATCGCCGCGGCGCTGGCCGACTGGGGCGTCCAGGGGACGCCGGTGAGCTTGGCCGTCAGCCCGCAATTGGGCTTTATGCGGCAGGTGACGCTGCCCGCGGCGGCCCGTGACAATCTCGCCAAAGTCATAGGATATGAGATCGACCGGTTCTTGCCCTTAGGCGCGGACAAGCTGGTTTACGATTACCAGATTGCGTCTCAGACCGAGACCGAGATCACCTTGACTCTCATGGCCCTGCCCCGGGAACTCATTGAACAGTGGCTGAATTTGTGCGAGGCCGCGGCTCTCCAGCCTATTACCGTGGAGCTGGCCGCCACCGCGGCCGCCAACACTTTTGCCCTGCTGGGGGGCAGGCTCCCCGGTTCCTGGCTCCTTCTAAGGGTGGGGGAAACCGGCTATGAACTCATGCATATCCAAAACCAGGCCGTGCGTTCGTGGCATTCGGGCCGCGTGACCCCGGGGGAGGGGTTCCTGGAGGATATCGCCGGAGAGGTCACCCGGCTCAGGGCCGCCGGGGCGAAGCCGGGGACTCTGTGCCTTTACGGGCCGGGCGCCGGACGTGTGAGACCCTCCGCGGTCATGGAGCGGCTGTCCTTGCCTGTCATCCGGGAAACGCAGCTGAACATTGCCGGCCTGGACTTTGAAGCCGGCGCGTCGGCGCCTTTCCTGCCCGCGTTAGGTGCAGCCTGGCGCGGCGTGGGCAAAGTACCGGTTAAAACCAACCTGTTATCCGAATCAGACCGGGTTGTTGTTAAATTAACCGGTTTGTTTCTCACCAGAGTTCTTTTAGTTTTACTTTTATCTCTTAGTGTGATATGGATGGGGAGCATTTTTCTGCATAAAAAAATTTCATTAATGCGGGCGGAGAATCGCCTGGCGGAATTGCAACCTGCTGTCCGGCAGGTTGAAGATAAGTTGAATGAAACCCAAGAATTGGGAAAACAACTGCAAAATGTGCAAAAGAGGGTGGAACAATATCCCAGCACCCTTGTCATAATGAGAGAACTAACCCGGATTATTCCGGAACACACTTATCTTTATTCACTGAGGTTTAAAAAAGACCAAATTGAGATAGGAGGGAGATCTTCCTCCGCGGCTGATCTGATTTCAATTTTAGAGAAATCGGGTTTGTTCACCAAAACGGAATTTGTCTCTCCCATTGTCACCGATGAAACAGGAAGCGAAATTTTCAAAATTAAGGCAGAGATTAAAGGCGTGGTCCGAGGCTCTTAGCAAGCTCCCGCCCCGCCAGCGCCTGTTGGTGTTGGGAGGGGCCGGCTTTGTCTTGGTGATGCTGGCTTATTTGCTGGTGATTTCGCCTCTCCTCGGCCTGAAGGACAATTGGGCTCAGGAACTGGATCAAAAAACCGTACAGTTGCGGAAGTATGAGGCCCTGGAAAAGGATAGGCAGGCGGTGTTCCGGGCCCATGATAACATGCAAAAGACTCTGGCCCGGGTTGAGGGGCAGCTCTTGACCGGGACCAATCCCGCGGTGGCTTCCGCCGATTTGCAGGAAATCCTGAAAACTCTGACCAGGAATCTGGGAGTCCAGGTAACCAGTACAAAAGTCTTGCCCCCCCAGGAATCGGGCGCTTACCTGGAGGTTCCCATCGAAGTGCAGATGACCTGCACCATCGATCAGCTGGTGTCGATGCTCTATCGCTTGGAGCATCATGAAAAGCTGCTGCTGATTACGGAACTGGACATCAACGCTCCGAGGGTTCGGCGGCGGACTGCCCAACAGAATGAATCCACCCTGCGGGCCCACTTGGTGGTGGAGGGCCTGATGAAGAAGGGTTCCGGGTGATGGGCCGCAAGAACTTAATCTGGCTGGGCGGTTTGGTTTTGGCGAACTTGCTGGTTTTGGCCGGTATCGCCCAGGTGTGGTTCGGCCCCAACGAAGCCCGGGAGGGAGCCCGAAACCGGGATCTGCTGGCTTTGCCCCAGGCAAAGCCGCTTAGGGGCGCGGAACCTCTGGAAAGCTACCAGGTGGTGGTTGCCAAGGACCTGTTCAGTCCCGACCGCAGCGGTGCGGCCATGGCCGCCGGGCCGAAAGGTGCCAGCCTGGAAGACGGAGTCCTGCTGGGCACCATCATCGTGGGAGATGAAAAGGCCGTGCTCATCGGCCAGAAAGGCGCCAAAGGCAAGCAGGAAATTCAGGTGCTGCGCCAGGGGGAACAGTGGCGCGGCTTCCGCTTGGTGGAGATCACCAAAGACGAGGTCGTATTTCAGGGAGCGGAGGGGAAACGGAATTTGTCCTTTCCCCGGCCGAAATTCGGGGAACCACAATAAAAGCCATCACCGGGGGTATAATGGGGAAGGAATAAAGGGGGGGTAAGCATGATGGTTAAAAAATTTTTAGTCCTGTTGCTGGGCCTGTGTGTAGGCGGCTGCGCCAGCAGTACGCCGCCGCCGAGCGGAAGTCTTTTGCCGTCGCAACCGCGGGTCCAAGTCATGGACGCGCCCATTGTTTCACCCTCGCAGGTGCAAACCCGCAAAAATGAAGCTGCCAAAGAGGCCGATATTATCGAGGACCGGGGGATAGAAGTTCTGGCTTCGGCCATAAAAAGCGTGCCCACCCGGCGGCGGCAGCCCCCTAAAGGGGAGGAAGTCTACCCCATCGAGCTCAACCTGCAAAACGCCGACCTGGTGGAAGCGGTGCGGGCCATGGCCGAAACCCTGAATCTCAATTACAGCATCGATCCCAAGGTAAAGGGCACGGTCAATGTCCGGGCCTCGGGAAAATTGACCAGGAGCGAATTGATGTCCATTCTGGAAACCATGCTCCTGGTGAACGGCGCGGCCCTGGTCAAAGTGGGCAACACTTATAACATCGTGCCGCTGGAAAAGGCGGCGGGAGAAGCGGCCCCGGTATATGCCAGGGGGGTTCCGGCTGCGGGCATGACCGCCCAGGTGGTGTTTCTCACCCAGGCCCCGGCCAAGGACGTGGTGGCGGTGTTGAAACCCCTGATGTCGGCGGGGGGCAAGATCGGCGAAGCGCCCAACAACTCCATCGTCATTGTGGATTATCCGGCCAATGTGGAGAAGCTGGCCAACCTCATCCGTCTCATCGACACCCAGGCCCTGTCCCGCACCTCGGTGAGCGTCGTCAAGGTGAAGAACACCGACCCGGCCTCGGTTATTTCCGAGATGGAGGCGATCTTTTCGGCGTACGGAGCTCTGATGCCCAAGGACCGGGGCGCCGGGGGCGTGCAGTTTATAGGCATTCCCCGGATGAACGCGGTGATGATTTTGGCGGCGTCGCCTTCCCTGATGGATCGGGCCAAGTACTGGGTGCAGCAGCTTGATCTCAAGACCGATGCCTTGGCCAATGTCCATGTCTATCATGTAAAAAACTATAAGGCCCGCAATCTGGCGGACCTTCTCAGTCAGGCATACGGGGCCGCGCCCAGGGCGCCGGGGGTCAGGGAAGTAAAGCCCGAACCCGCTGCCGGCGGGATTACCGGCCCTGGCGGCGAGTTCATTCCCACCGGCGAGGCGGCCACCCGCCTGAGGGGGGAATCGCCGGAACTGGGGGCACCTTCAACCCGCGGCCGGGGCAGGAGCACAGGCGCCCGAGGTTTGGGGGCTGAACGCCCTGAAGGGGCCATGGAGGCCATGGGTCTGGCGGCTCCTGCTGCCAGAGAGAGGGCCGTGCCTCTGGCGGGCGCGCCCGCGGCCGAGCCGCTCAAGGAAGGCGTGCGCGTCATCCCGGATGAAGAGAACAACTTGCTGGTTATTGTGGCGCCGCCTTACGAGTGGAACGTTATCAGCCGCCTTTTGGAGAAATTGGACGTCATGCCCCGCCAAGTCATGTGCGAGGTGCTCATCGCGGACGTCACCCTCACCGACGACCTGCAATTCGGGGTGGAGTGGTTCATCAATACCCGCCAGCAGGACGCCACCGGCGCGGACATCAATACCTTCAACCCAGGTCCTATCGGCAACCCTTCTCTGGAGGTTCTCAAGGGGGCTTCGGCTGCTCTCCAAACCCTGGGCGGTTTCAGTTTTATGGCCCGGGACGCCCGGAACCTGTTTCGGGGGACTATCAACATGCTGGCCGTGGAAGGCAAGGTGGAGGTCCTGGCCTCTCCCCACATCATGGCGGCCAACAACCAGGAGGCCCGCATCCAAATCGGCCAGGACGTGCCCATCCTGGTGGCCCAGTCCACGGCTGTGGTGACGGCCCCGGCCATTCAAACCAACCAGGTGGAATACCGGAGCGTGGGCATCATCCTGGGGGTGCGGCCCCAGATCAACGCCAAGGGCCTGATCACCCTGGAGATCGCTCAGGAAGTCAGCAATGTGTCCACCACCCGGGCGGCCGGGACGGTGGAAAACTCTCCCACCTTTGACGTCCGCCAGGCCAAGACCCAACTGATCACCGGGGACAATCAAACCATCATCCTGGGAGGCCTTATCCGGGAAGACGTGCAGCGGGGCGCCCGGGGGGTTCCGGGATTGCGCCGCATGCCGCTGTTGGGGCCGCTTTTCGGGACCGAAACCAGCAGCAAACGCCGCACCGAGCTAATCGTTCTGATAACGCCCCATATCGTGAACACCCTGGAGGAAGGGGCGAGGATCACCCGGGAAGTGGAAGACCGCATCGAACTGCAGAGTCTGTACAGGCCCGGGGCAACTGCTCCCGGAAAGCCCGCCCCGCCTGTCGCGGCGCCTCCACCGCCTGCCACAGTGCCGGAAAGGGTATATTAATTGATTTAGAAAGAAATAATGGGAGTAATTAACCGCCGCTAATCAAATCATCTTTTGCTTGAAACGGGCGCCCCTGTCGGGCGCCCGTTGCTTTTTTTCGGCCCGCCTGCCAGTTCAGAAAACCCGCAGAATTAAGGTACTTTTGCCCATAAAAGTAAGTAAAGCAGGAAAAAAAGTAGGCATTTTTACCTAAGTTTAATTAGTAATTTGTGACTATTGTCTCCATGGAGATACATGTTTAATTTCCCATAAAGAACAAGGAGAAATATTAGGAAATAAAAAAAAGATCTTAAACCAGGAGGTGATAAATGAATTTCCCTAAAATTAAAAAACGCAAAACTTGGTGGAGAAATACTTAATTTTGAAATTTACTTTAATATTTTGGCATCTTAATGGTTATTTCCGCAACTGCATACAGCTCCAGAAACTTTAAGGAGGCAATTCATGAAGAGTGGTAAGAGCACAACTATCGCCTGGGGGCTGGCCTTGGCGGCCCTGGCGTTCTGGCTCACCGGCATGGGGACCGCGTACGCGGCGCCGCTGCCGGGGGGCACGCTGGACCCTTTGACAATTCCGAAGTATGTAACCCCACTGGTTATCCCGCCAGTGATGAAGAATGACGGTGCGTCGAACAGCTATGACATCGCGGTGCGGCAATTCAAGCAGCAGATTTTGCCCGGCGGTTTCCCGGCAACCACTGTATGGAGCTACGGCCCGGCGGCTGACCCCGTGCCGCTGACGGCTGCCCCGGACCCTGCTTCCCAGTTCAACTACCCGGCCTACACCATCGAGACCACTTCGGGGACACCGGTCAGCGTCCGTTGGATCAACGATTTGGTTGCCATTGATCCAGCAACGGGACTTCCGGCAACACCGCGCACTTTCCTGCCCCACCTTCTGGGCCCGGTGGTGGACCAGACCCTGCACTGGGCCAACCCTCCCGGACCCGTGGACAGCATGACAATGAACCCGGCACCTTACACCGGTCCGGTTCCCATCGTGACCCACGTGCACGGGGCGGAAGTGGCGGGCCACAGTGACGGCTACCCGGAGGCCTGGTGGCTGCCGGCTGCCAGCGACATCCCCGCTGGCTATTTCACACAGGGGACCCTCTTCGACGACTCCACCGGGACCAATCCAGGCAATCTCGGCTACGCAGATTACTATTACATCAACAACCAGCCGGCCACTACTCTGTGGTACCACGACCACACCCTGGGCATGACCCGGCTGAATGTCTATGCCGGACCCGCGGGCTTCTGGCTCATCCGGGGCGGCGCCTTTGACGGGGCCACAGACGGAGCAGGTGGTGGAGCGGCTGTCCTGCCGGGGCCGGCGCCGGTGGCGGGCCAAGGAGTTCTTGCGCTTAACGTCCCGACCGATCCCATCAGGCAAAGCATCCGGGAAATCCCCATCGTCATCCAGGACCGCTCCTTCAACGCGGACGGGTCGCTGTTCTACCCGGCTAGCCGGACGTTTTTCGACGGGTATGCCGGGCCGTATGTCGGAGACCCGCTTACCCCGACGGACATCGCCCCCATTTGGAACCCGGAGGCCTTCTTCAACACCATGGTGGTAAACGGCGTGACTTGGCCGGTCTTGGAAGTGGCTCCGGCCAAGTACCGTTTCCGCCTTTTGAACGGCTGCAACTCCCGGTTCCTGAACCTGGCTTTGTTTGAAGTGGTCAAGGATACCGCCAAGGGAAAAAAGCAAAAGAATAATGCAAAGTTTGGAGCAGAGCTGCCCTTTTACCAGATCGGCGCGGAGCAGGGCTTCCTGCCCCAGGTAGTCCAAATCAGCACCGGCTTTGCCACCCCGCTTCCGGGAAACGGCACCATTCCCGCCCCGGTAGCGGCTGCCGACCCGCAGCAGGCGCTTCTGATGGGCTTGGCGGAGCGGGCCGACGTCATCGTGGATTTCAGCAATCTTCCTAACGGCACCCGCATCCGCATGATAAACACCGCGCCGGATGCGCCCTTCGGCGGCTTCCCGGACGTCCCGGCCGACCCGAGCACCACCGGCCAGGTGATGGAGTTCGTAGTTAATACGGCCCTGTTAAATGCTCCTGGTTCCACCGATGCAACCGCCACCCCGCCGCAGAACCTGGTGCTGAACGCGGAGGGTCAACTTGGGGGTTCAACGGTAACGCGGCAAGTCTCTTTGAATGAAGAGATGTCCGGCCAGGTGTGCGTGAAGGTGACGCCCTCCGGCCAGATCAAAGTGGTCCAGGTGCTGCCGCCCCCGCCGCTGACCGAGGCGCAGATCACTGCGGCTTGCGCGGCGCTGAACGCCGTGCCCATGGGTCCCAAGGCGGCCTTGCTGGGAACGGTGGATTTCACCAATCCGGCCGCGCCCCTGGGCGTCCCGCTTAAGTGGATGGATGAAACGGGAGTCAGCACCCCGGTTTCGGTCACCATGGCAGATGGTGTCACCGTAAATATGGTCAACGTCACGGAAAACCCGACCGCGGGCGATATCGAGACATGGGAAATTTATAACTTCACGGTGGACGCGCATCCCATCCACCTGCACCTGGTGCGGTTCGAAGTAGTTTCCCGGGCGCCGATTCCCGGGGTGGTCCCGGCTCCTCCTGCGGCTCCCGTGCAGCCGTGGGAAACGGGCTTTAAAGACACGGTGATCGCCTACCCCGGCCAGATCACCAGGGTCAAGGCGCAATTTCCCATGGCTGGGCTGTATGTCTGGCACTGTCACATCGTGGAGCATGAGGACAACGAGATGATGCGGCCGTATGTGGTATCTGCCGCCGCCCCATAAAACTAACCAGCCATAAACAGAGGCCGTCCCTGGCGGGCGGCCTTTTTTTGGACGGTTTACTGTTCACCTTTAGGCATTACAGATCGTGTGACGTGTAATATGATAAAGACGGAACATATATCGAAGGAGAGAAGAATCCTCATGAAATATGTGGTAATGCTTCTTATGGCTACAGTTCTGCTGGCAGGCGTCTGCCTGGCCGGAGAGCCGGTTCAACTCAAGGATGAGAACGACCGGGTCAACTACGCCATCGGCTATAAGATAGGTAAAGACTTTCCGCAGCAGGGTGTGAAGGTCAATCTCAAAGCGCTTATGAGCGGCATTGAGGACGGGAGTTCAGGAGCAAAGCCCCGGATGACCATGGAGGAAATGCGGCAGACCATGGTTGCCTTCAGCGAGCGAACCCAGGCGACCAGGCAGGCCGAGAGGCAGCAGGCCAAGGAACAGTACCGGGGCGAGGGCCGGGAATTTCTGGCGGAGAATGCCAAGAAAGAGGGGGTGGTCACCCTGCCCAGCGGCCTGCAATACAAGGTCATCAAAAAAGGCACCGGGAAAAAACCGGGGCCCCAGGACACGGTTACCGTCAATTACCGGGGCACCCTGATCGACGGCACGGAATTCGACAGCTCTTATCGAAACAACAAGCCGGCCACATTCCGGGTGGACGGGGTGATCAAGGGTTGGACCGAGGCCTTGCAGCTCATGCAGGAAGGGGCCAAGTGGCAGCTTTTCATACCGCCGGATCTGGCTTACGGGGAGCGAGGCCCTCTGGCCGACCGGACCCTCATCTTTGAGGTGGAACTGCTCTCGGTCAAGTCCGGGGAAGGGAAGTAGGCCAGGCAGAATTAGTGGTCAAACTGGGGGGCCACCAGGCTCCCCTTTTATTTTTTACGCATAGAGCCTCGGCCTTCCGCTTCGAACAGCATCTCCATCACGTCCTCGTCGGATTTGGCCAAGTCCAAGGCGGTGTTTCCCTCCTTGTCTCTGGCATCAGCATCGGCGCCTTTCGCCAACAAGAACCTGACCGTGTCCCGGTGATCGTCGGCAGCGGCATACATCAGGGCGGTACGCCCGTCATTGTCCCTGGCCCGGATATCGGCACCGCTTTCCAGCAAGACCTTAACGGCATCGGTGCGGCCTGATTCTGCGGCCAGATGGAGCGCGGTGGAGCCACGTTTATCGCGATCCTCAAGCTCAGAGCCCAGGGAGAGCAATAAACGTATTGTTTTCGAGTGGCCCTGAGCGGCGGCCCACATGAGGGCGGTATGGCCGTTATTGTCCCGGCTGTTTAAGTCGGCGCCCTGGGATACCAGAAAATCGACCACTGTATTCCTACCGGCCCCGGCCGCGGCCAAAAGAGCGGTTACACCCCGTTTGTCCCTGACGGCATGGTCTGCTCCTCTGGCCAGCAAGATTTTTATCGTCTCCGGGTCTCCCCCCATGGCCGCCCATATCAAGGGGGGCGCCTTGAGCAGGTTGTCTCGAGCCTCAAGATCGGCGTTATGAGCCAGGAGCAGCCGTACAGTTTCGGCATGTCCGGCGTGGGCCGCAACGATCAGGGGGGTGTTGCCCAGCTTGTCCTGAACATCGGGGTCCATTCCGGCGGCCAAAAAAAGTTTCACGGCCAGGGTGTCCCCGATTTTGGCGCTTTGGACAAAGCTTTCTTCATTAAATGCAACATTCAACCGGGCGAGCTCGAGACGAGCTTCTTCTTTGGATTTGCCGCAGGCTCCCATGGAGGCCAGCAGGAGAATCATAAGGGCAAAGCGAAGGAAAAGGCTGTGCCGTAATTTTATAATCTTGATGAACAATTTTTAAGCACTCCAGGGTTACCGCGGTCCGGGAGGAAATGATAAGACGGGCGGCGCCAAAGCGGCAGGTAGGGCCGGGAGATTCCCCGGCCCACACTTTATTATCTAAGCTATTCAGATTTTTTGCCAGCTTTAGAAGAAGAGGCGGTGGCTTTCTTTTCTTTGGCTGCGCCCCTGGCCTCCGCGGGTTTTTCCTTGGGCTCCTTGTCCTGCTCCGGCGCGGCTCCGGCCTTCAGGAGCATCTCCTCGATATCCTGCTTCTTTCCCTTCCTGGCATAGGTGAGGGCGGTGTTGCCTTCTTTATCCTTGGCGTTGACGTCCGCGCCTTTGTCCAGAAGCAGCTTCACGGTATCGGCGCTGCCGGCCTGAGCGGCCCATATGAGCGCGGTCTTGCCGTCATTGTCCGCAGCCTTGATATCAGCGCCTTTTTCGATGAGAAGCCTGGCGGTGTCGGCCTTGCCTCGGGACGCGGCGGACATAAGCGGGGTCATGCCGTTCTTATCCTCTTTGGCGTTAAGGTCCGCCCCCTTGTCCAGCAGGAGTTTCACTGCGTCATCGTGCCCGCCGTGGGCGGCCCACATGAGGGCCGTGCGGCCGTCGTTGTCCTTGGATTTGACATCCACGCCCTTGTCCAGAAGCACCTTCAGCGTGTCAGTGTGGCCCCGGACCGCCGCGGCCAGAAGGGCGTTCATGCCGTTTCTTTTTTCCGTGACCTTGGAATCGGCGCCTTTGTCCAAGAGGGTTTTGACAATGTCGGTGTGTCCGCCCAAGGCGGCCCAAATAAGGGGAGTGGCCTCAAAGCGCTTGTCCTTGACGTTTACGTCCGCGCCTTTCTCCAGAAGGAGCTGCACGACCTCCTGGCGCCCGGCCCGGGCTGCGGCCATCAAGGGAGTGGCGCCGTCCTTGTCGGTGACGTTGGGATTCATGCCGGCATCGAGAAAGAGCCTGACGGCCAGCATGTCCCCGTCCTTGGCGCGATCCACGAAGGTTTCTTCATTGAATTTGAGGTTCATCTGGCCCAGCTTGATGCGGGCCTCTTCCTGGGGATTGCCGCAGGCCATAAGGGCCAAAACCAACATGGTGATTACAGGATACTTCAGAAATCGAAAGGTCATTCTCACTCCTCCTGAATTTGGCAACTAAAGAAAGTGCAGGTTCCGGAAAGCGATTATATTTTGTCCTCTTTGCCCAGAGGTTTTAACGTGAACCATTTGAAAGGTCAAGTCAGCACAAAATCAGGCTGCAGGATCGTTTCAGCCCAAGGACGGGCCGGTTGCCCGGCGCCAAATTGCTTGACATTACTGAATAACAGCCTTATAAATTTCACCAAGAGTAAGTATCATTACTGTTGATATCAAGGTTAAGCATTTGGATTATTGCAGCTAAAGCGGGCAGCGTCAGCTTTGCCCGAAGATACGCGGGGGAGTTATGCTGAAGAATAACGCAACTCGGCTGATAGCGGCAGGCTTCCTGGCCGCGGCCCTGCTGCTGGCAATCGCGCCGGTTCAAGCCCAACAGGGTTACTACTATCAGCCCCGAGAGCGAGAGCATGCTTATTTCGAGCGCTATTATGACCGGGAGCCCAGTTCCGCCTGGATGGCGCTTGACATGGCAGCCGCCCGGCCCATAGGCGTGGCCACCACGATAGGCGGCATCGGGCTGTTCGTTGCAACCCTGCCTCTCTCTGTGCCATCGGGCACCACGGCAGATGCGGCGCACGGCTTCATCGAAAGGCCGGCGCGCTGGACTTTTCAGCGGCGTTTGGGACGCCCGGGCTTTGACCAGCATTACTTTCTTCCCTGAGGACGGAGGAGCAGCCGGGATTTCTTCAAGGTCCCCAAAGTAAAAATTTTTCCTGCCAGAGCAGATACACCAGGGCCGCCACCCCCAGAAACGGGCCGTACGGAATGGGGGTTTGGGCGGCCTTGCTGCGTTTGGCGATTATCCAGAGTCCCCCCGCTATACTTCCTAAAAGGGCGCTGATGAGCACCACCCAGGGAAGCGACCTGAGCCCCAGAAAAGCCCCGATCATAGCCATGAGCTTGACGTCCCCGCCTCCCAAGCCTTCCCGGCCGGTAAGCCGGAGGTAACCCCAGGCTACAGCATAAAATGAGGCGCCGCCCAGGACCGCCCCCGACAGGGCGCCGGCAAAGGTGAGGTGCGGGAAGATGAGGGAATAAACAAGCCCCAGCAGTATGCCGGGGTAGGTGATAAGGTCGGGAATCCACAAGTGCTCCAAATCCAGAAAGGTAATGACGATAAGAGCCGCGGCAAAGGGACCGTAAACCAGGAGCAGGGGACTGGCGGGGAACCTGAACCAGAGGGCCACGGCCACGCCGGCGCTCAGCAACTCCACCAGAGGATAGCGCCAGGAGATGGCCGCGCCGCAGGACCGGCAGCGCCCTTGCAAAAGGAGAAAACTGACCAGAGGGATATTGTCCCGCCATAGTATGGGGCGGCCGCAGGCGGGACATTTGGAGCGCGGCAAGGCCAGGCTCTCGCCCCGGGGCAACCGGGTGATTACCAAGTTCAAGAAGCTGCCCACGGCCAGCCCCGCCAGGCAAGCTATCACAGGGGCGAGCATCTGGTTAAGCGGGAGCGCCGGTTGGACTAGCTGCCAAAATTAACGCTGCGGATGCGGCCCAGGGGCATGTTCCAATAACCGGCTTCGGTCCTGCCCTCCAGGATCTGATTGGTATCCACCTCCACCCTGATGACTTCCCTGCTGGCCAGAATGATTTCAGCCTGCCGGTAATCATCAAAGGCCGGAGAGGTAAAGTGGATTTTGCTGATTTCAGCCAGGGGAATCCAGAGGCTGGCATCGCCTTTTTTAGTGCGAAGCTCCTGCCGGGTGCCGGGAATCCGCAGGCCCGTCACATAATACCGGACCCCATCCTCAGCGGTGATGACACTGGGTGAGGGCGGAGGCGGCGCCTCGGCCACCTGCACCTCGGCGCAGGCTCCGATAAAAACGGCCAGCAACAGCCCCGCAATCAAAATCCACGCCCTTTTCATTTTTTGCATCTGCATGGCTTCTGCCCCCGCTTTGTTTTCATGGAAGGTTTTAGGCTCAGATAATGAGATAGTTTTGTTAATCCGCCCCACTAAACACCGGCCGTTGATTTACAATTCTTTGCCGATGGCGAAGGCCTTGCCGAGATAGCGGCCCAGCCCGTGATAGGTGCGAACTTCTGGACCGAACACCACGGGTTTCACCTTTTCCACTTCGGGGAGCCCTGCTTCGCCCAAAACTTCGGGGTCGGCTTTGACGTCCAGGATCTCGCCGATGAACTGCGTATGCAAGCCGATCTCCACGGTGTGGCTGAGCTTGCATTCCAGGATCAGGGGGCACTCCGCGATGTAGGGAGCGTCCACCAGCTCGCTTTTTACCGGGGTAAAGCCGGTTTTGGCGAACTTGTCCGTGTCGCGGCCGGAAGCCATGCCGCAGAAATCGGCTTCCCGGACATGGAGTTCGGAGGGCACGTTGATGGTGAAAGCCTGGCGGGCCACAATGCTGCCATAGGAATACGTGGCTTTCCGGAGAGATACCCCGACGCTGGGCGGCTTGGAACAGACGATGGCGGCCCAGGCCGCGGTCATGACGTTGGGCCTGCCCTCAGCATCATAAGTAGCCACCAGCCAGACCGGAGTGGGATAGGCCAAAGTTCTGGCGCCCAAAGACTTTTTCATATTCGCTCTCCTCAGATACGCAACTCAAGTGTTGATGGCATCTCAAAGAGATTGGCAGCCGAACTGCTGAGATTAGCCTATCGTATCGTTACGGAGGGGGAAAATCAACTTTTATCACAATGTTTGAACCAAGTACATGAGGATAAAAGGGCTCACCCGGCGGGGCCGGGGCTTCGTTTTTTGCCAGTCGGCGCCCGGGGAAAGCCCCGGCAGCGTTGACCCGCGAAATCTTTCCTGTTAAGGTTAAAGAGATCGCCGCCAGGGTTTACCCATGCTCACCGCCGACTTATACCTGGACCGCATTGATATCGCCAAATACATTACCCGGGAGGAGTGCGAGGCCGCCGGCGTGATGGACCCGGTGGAGCTTGTCCGGCGATTGCGGGAGGGCGCGGTGCGGCTGGAAGATTGCCCCGGCTTCACTCTCCCCAAGCGTTATGCCATTTCCCTGGCGCTCAAGGCTGAGGAAGTCCTGCCGCCGGTGCAGTCCCTGGAGCTGCCCCGGCCGGTGCCCGCGGAGTTGTTTGAGATCAATGAGCCCGGTCCTGACGCCCCGGTCCTGGTTACGGGCAACAGCGAGTTCACCCTCACGGTGATGACAGGCCTTTTGGCCACCACGGTGAGCCCCTTTTTCCTGCTGCTGGTGGACTGTCGGGGCGACACGGTGGACATGTCCATGGTGTATCGCAGTTTTACCCCCCAGCGGCTGGACCAGGGGCTGACGGCACATAAGCTGGCGGACCGTCTGAGCCACCGCACCCTTATTATCCCGGGAATTTTGGCCCCCATGTGGGAGGAACTGGCCAGCTACACCGGTTGGAATATCAGCGTCGGCCCCATCTGCGCGGCCGAGTTGCCTTTGTTTTTAGGAGATGCCTGGAGGCCGCCGCCTGGCATAAAGATTTGACCCGGCACCCGGATATGTTCATGGTTTCGGTTGCCTTAACTACGGCAGCCATTATATTAAATGTGAATAATTGCCTTATTTGCAGGCACGGCTCCAAATTACCCCTCTTTTATCACCCGGAGACCCGGACATGAAGACTATACTGGTCGTTGACGACGAAGACGCCATTCGCACGCTTATCGCCGATGAGCTGACGGAGGAAGGATACCGCGTGCTCACGGTGGATAACGCTCGGGACGCCCTGAAAATGGTGGAGGAACAGCCTCTGGATTTGGTGATTCTCGACATCCGCATGCCCGGCATGGACGGTTTGGAAGCTTTGCCCCGCATTCTGGGCTTGAAGGAAAATATCAAAGTCATTTTGAACACGGCGTATTCGGTGTACAAGGAAAGCTTCATGAGTTGGGCCGCGGACGCATATATCGTCAAATCTTCGGACTTGTCCGAGTTGAAGGAAAAAGTCAAAGAGCTCATCGAGCCGGGAAGCAGCCGATGAACAGTTTTAAGGGTCTGTTGACCATAATTATGGCGGGCGGCAAGGGGGAGCGCCTCTATCCCCTGACTCGGGACAAGGCCAAGCCCGCCATTATTTTCGGCGGAATTTACCGGATAATTGATTTCACCCTGTCCAACTGCCTGAATTCCGGCATCCGGCGGATTTACGTGCTGAGCCAGTACGGCAGCTTTTCCCTGGACCAGCATTTGCGGCTGTCTTGGGACCTGGTGCGGCCCGAATTGGGGGAGTATGTTTATTCGATTCCCCCCCAGCAGATTACGGTGGACCGCTGGTACCGGGGCACGGCCGATTCCATTTATCAGAATCTCAAACTTCTGGACGAGGAGCGGCCGCGCCAGGTGCTTATCCTCTCCGGGGACCATGTGTATAAAATGGACTATGGCGCCATGCTGGAGTTTCACCAGGCCAAAGGCGCGGACCTGACCGTGGCCGCAGTGCCGGCGCCCCGAAAAGAGGCCAGCGCGTTCGGCATTCTTCACGTCAATGAAAACCAGGAGGTTATCGAATTTTTGGAGAAGCCCCCGGACCCGCCCGGCATGCCGGCCAATCCGGACTATTCCCTGGTGTCCATGGGAGTGTATGTCTTTGAATCCGAGGAACTGGTACGGCAGTTGATCGCGGATGCCAAGAACCCGGAAAGCAAGCACGATTTCGGCCGCAACATCATTCCCCAAATGGTGGGGAGCAAAAAAGTGTATGCCTTCAGCTTTGAAGACCCGGTGACCCATACTCCCAGATATTGGCGGGATATCGGCCAGTTGGACGCCTACTTTGCGGCCCACATGGAGCTTTTGGGAGAGGAGCCGGTTTTCGATTTATTCGGGGGGGACTGGCCGATTCGGGGGCATGTGGCTCCCTCGCCGCCGGCCAAATATTTCAGCCGCGAAAAACCGGTGGCCGTGACGGACTCCCTCATCTCAGCCGGCTGCGTGCTCAACGAAACCACGGTGAGGCGCTCGGTGCTCTCGCCCCGGGTGCAGGTCGGCCGGGGAGCCCTGGTGGAGGAAGCCATCCTGTGGGACGGCGTCAAAATAGGCACCGGCGCCAAAATCAAACGGGCCGTCATCGAAGACGGCGTCAACATCCCGCCCCGCTTTACCATCGGCTATGACCGGGAGGCCGACGCCAGCCGCTTTCCGGTGACCGAAGGCGGCATCGTCGTGGTTCCCAACAACGTCATCCTGGAAGGTCCTTAATGCGCCTGACAGCGTTGGTCCAGGACGGCCGGCACACCTCCACCCGCCTTTATCTGGTGCGCCACGGCCGGGTGGCCGACGGCCATACCCATCGCTACCACGGCAACAATGACATAGGTCTGAGCTTTGAGGGAGTACGGCAGTTGGAGCGCTTGGCGGAGCAGCTCAAGGAGACCCCGCTGGCCGCGGTGTATGCTTCGGACCGGACGCGGGCGCGTCAGGGGGCAGAGATACTCTGCCGGGGGCGCCGACTTTGGCCGGAGCCCGTCCCCGAATTCCGGGAAATTCATTTCGGCGTCTGGGAAGGCCTGAGCTTCGGGGAAATAGCCGAACGCTATCCGGAGGAACTGGCTGAACGCCTGCGGGACCCGGCCAACTACCGCATTCCCGGCGGCGAAAGTCTCATGGACGTAAGGACCAGGGTTGTGCCCAAGCTTGCGGAAATCCTGGCTCGGCACCAGGGCCAGGCCGTGGCCCTGGTGGCGCACGCCGGCGTGAACCGCGTTCTTTTATGCGACGCGCTGGGCCTGCCGCTGACCCACCTTTTCCGCCTGGAGCAAAACTACGGCTGTCTGAACATCATCGACTACCTGCCCGACTTCACCGTAGTGCGCCTCATCAACGGCGGGGTGAACGGTATTTATTAACCACAAGGACACAAACAACACCAAGACTTCCTGTCATTGTGTCGTGGTGGTGAAATTTTCGGCTCGTTCCCAAGCTCCTGCTTGGGAACGCACTTGCCTGCCAAAGCTCGGCTTTGGCCAAACTCCAAAACTTCGGCCGCACAAAAGCAAAAGGCGAACCCGAAGGCCCGCCCCACCTAGCTTTCCCTTTTCCCCTTTTCCCTTTTCGCCCTTCTTTATAATATTCGGCTCGTTCCCAAGCTCCTGCTTGGGAACGCACTTGCCTGCCGAAGCTCGGCTTTGGCCAAACTCCAAAACTTTGGCCGCACAAAAGCAAAAGGCGAACCCGAAGGCCCGCCCCACCTAGCTTTCCCTTTTCCCCTTTTCCCTTTTCGCCCTTCTTTATAATATTCGGCTCGTTCCCAAGCTCCTGCTTGGGAACGCACTTGCCTGCCGAAGCTCCGCTTTGGCCAAGCTCCAGGGCCTTGGCCGCAAAAAAAAACAAAAGGAGGTCCAAAGCCCGCCCCATTTAGATTCCCTTTAAAATCTTTCCTTAATATCTGTCTTTGTGTTGTGGTGGTGAAATTTTAATCCAGGCAGGGCGCTTCTTCTTGCACATCCAGGGGGTTTTCTCCTAACAGAGTCAGAAAATTGAGCAAAATCCTGGCGGTGGCCCCCCAGATGACGGTTTGGGCATAACGCCAGCAGCACACCCGGATCACTCTGCCCTTGTACTCATAGTCGCCGGTGCTCCAGCGCGCCGCGGGAAAGAATTCCCTGAGGGGGAAGGTCAAGAGTTGTTGAACCTCCAGGGGGTTGGGCCGGAACTCGTAGGGGTGGGGGACCAGGGCCACAAAGGGGTTGATCCAGTAGCCGGTCACCGTGGTCACCGGCTCAAGCCGACCCAGGACCTCCGCCACCCCGGCCGTTAAGCCGATCTCCTCTTCGGTCTCCCTGATGGCTGTCATCAGGAGATCCGGGTCGCCGGGATCCTGAACCCCGCCAGGGAAGGAAATCTGCCCCTGATGGTCCCGCACCGTAAAAGTCCGTTGGGTGAAAAGCAGGTGCGGGTCCTCATGCACCAGAAACAGGGGCACCAAAACCCCGGCCGGCAGGAGACCCGGCGGGGGGACAGGGGGCGCAGCCGAAGCGTGGGAGAGTAGCTCTTTGATGCGGGCTAATGTGGACAAATTCAAAATTGGGGACCTATGCCAAAATGCCAAAAGCTGCTGAGAGGTTTAAGAAAATGCCAGGGTTCTCCTATAAGAGCAAAATTGATGATAAGAATTTTTTTAGGAGCGCAATTTATTGCGCCCCCGAAGGGCTTGATAAATCAAGCCCCTGCAGGACCTTCGCCAAGATATCAAATTTATAGACGATGCTTGCTTTGTTTTTAAAAAGGTCTGTAGGGCATCATATCATAGCTTAAAGGGAAAAAGGAGCGGGCCGACGGAGCGGTTGCAGTTGATTTTGTGCCGCCCAAGTTTTTGCGGAATTGAAGAGTTTGACAAAGAGTCGGGTGCGTTTTATTTTGAAGATGAACGTGTCCGCCTGAATGCTGAAACCCTGTGCAGCCGATGAAAGAGAGAAGGGAGTGCCCCTCATGACCACCGTGCAGGAATATATGCTGAAATCCTTGAAGGACGCTATTCAGATGGAAGTGGACGGCCGTCAGTTTTACCTGGAGGCGGCCAAAAAGGTGCAAAACGAAGGCGTCCGCCAGATCCTGGAATACCTGGCCGAGTCCGAGGTCTATCATATTCAAAAATTTAAAGAAATTTACGAAAACCTGAAAAAAGAGAACAAATGGACGGAAGAACTGGCCGATTTCAAACCCCCCAAGAGCGAGCCTTACGCCTGCGTGCTGGCCCTGACCCAGGCAGGGGAAGGGACCGGCGGCAAGGATGACCTGGAAGCCCTGAAGACCGGCATAAAGATGGAGCAGTGCTCCATCGACTATTACACCAAGCTGGCCAAAGAGAGCAATATCCCCCTGGCCCGGCGCTTTTTCATGAGCCTGGCCCACGAGGAGCGGGGGCATTATATGATGCTCCTGGACATGCACAACTACCTGAGCGACCCGGCGGACTGGTTCTATGTGCACCAGATGAGCCACGTGGACGGGGCTTAGAGGCAGGGGCCAGGGGCCAGGGGTTAGTGGTCAGGGGTCAGGGGCCAGGGGTTAGGGGGCAGCAAATAAGTTCAGAGACAGCCAGATAACCCTATAATCGGTTTTGATTCTTGAATTCGGCTTCGAGCTCGATGAACCTAAATTACTGACCACTGAGGCAGAGCATGGAACTCATAGTCCTGGGCTCGGGCACCGGGGTGCCGTCTCTGCGGCGGGGGGCGCCGGCCTATGCGGTAAAGGCCGCAGGCCGCCTCATTATGCTGGACCTCGGCAGCGGCGCCTGCCGGGCCCTCTTGAATCATGGCCTGTCTTTCTCGCAAATCGACATCATTGCCATCACCCACCTGCACCCGGACCATATCGGCGACCTGGTGGGCTTTCTGTTCGCCACCCACTACTCCCTGGGGTACAACCGGGAAATCCCCTTTTCCCTGCTGGCAGGCCAGGGTTTTAGGGATTTTCATCAGAAGCTGAAGGCCCCCTTCGGCCACTGGGTGGAGGCGCCGGAAGGTCTGATGGATATCTGGGAGCTCAATTCAGACGGTCCGGACCAGGTGATATACGAGGGGCTCACTATCAAAAGCGCGCCGGCAAACCATATCGACGGTGCGCTGGGCTTTCGGCTGGAGGCCGACGGCAAGGTCCTGGTCTATTCCGGGGACACCGACGTGAGCGACTCTTTGGTGCAACTGGCCCGGGACGCGGACCTCTTCATTCTGGAATGCGCCAACCCCTTCAAGGTGCAAGGGCACCTCACCCCCGCGGAGGCCGGCCGGATGGCGGCCAGGGCGAACGTTCGGCGTCTGATGCTCACCCACTTTTATCCGCCCTGCGATGAAGTGGACGTGGCGGCTCTGGCCAGGAAAGAATTCGCGGGAGAAGTCATCCGGGCCGAGGATGGCATGCGGTTGGAGATATTATAAAGAAGGGCGAAAAGGGGAAAAGGGGAGAAGGGAAAGCTAAGTGGGGCGGGCCTTCGGGACCGCCTTTTGCTTTTTGTGCGGCCAAGGCCTTGGAGTTTGGCCAAAGCCGAGCTTTGGCAGTCAAGTGCGTTCCCAAGCAGGAGCTTGGGAACGAGCCGAGGTTGGAGATATTATAAAGAAGGGCGAAAAGGGGAAAGGGGAGAAGGGAAAGCTAGGTGAGGCGGGCCTTCGGGACCGCCTTTTGCTTTTTGTGCGGCCAAGGCCTCGGAGTTTGGCCAAAGCGGAGCTTTGGCAGGCAAGTGCGTTCCCAAGCAGGAGCTTGGGAACGAGTCGAAAAGGGGAGAAGGGAAAGCTAGGTGGGGCGGGCCTTCGGGATCGCCTCTTGCTTTTGTACGGCCAAAGTTTTGGAGTTTGGCCAAAGCCGAGCTTTGGCAGGCAAGTGCGTTCCCAAGCA
>JASEFS010000048.1 GCA_030018495.1 Deltaproteobacteria bacterium
AGCACCTTTACCTTTATGCCGCGAGCCAGCAATTCCCGGGTCAGATAGAAGACATAGTACCCAATTCCCCCACAGGAGGGAGGAAATTCAGGAACGGCCATAAGTATCTTCATGAATTCTTTTCCTCAAATCCGACTATCCGGGAACCAGCTATCATTGAACCGGTAAGAATGAATAGGTGTTTCGAGCCATTAAGCCACCCGATATTTTCATAAAAACCCCAGAAAAGAATTACGAATACACTTAGACCAATTCCCAACGTCAATTTTGCACTAGTCTCAGGATTGACTTTCGCACGCCTTCGATATACCGACATAAACAACTTCATCAATTGATGTATAATAAAAAGTTGTGTAACTAACCCTAAAGTACCCAACTCGAAAAAAGTCTGTAGCCAAATGGAATGGGGTGGATTAAGGTTCCCCGAGTAATAATCCCTGAAGTTTTCCAGGCCCGTCCCCCAGAGCAATGTTTCTATACTCAGATTTTGAAAAACAATGTTAATGTACGATAATCGCGACATCGTTGAGTAGTCGGAAGGAAAGTCTCCTTGGATTATAGAAAAGAGATTACCGAGAATACCATCTATAGGAAGGACAAAGGGAATAGCCATGAGAGCTACACCCATTATGATTTTTTTTCTGAAAGAGCTACCACGAGAAAGGAGCACGACTATCATTGACATAAAGAAAAAAGAAACAACTGCTCCCCGCGAACCACTGAGGAGCGCGGCCGTACTCAATGCTATTCCTGCTGCGATTAATCCAGGGTTTAATATGCGGAACTTTTTTGCGGTCAAAAGGGAAAGGATGATTGGCAAAGGTATTATGCATCGGAATGCATACTCGATATAATGACCTGCAACGCCATGAATGCCTTGACGGCCTGTAGTTATATATTGTAGTGGATTCACCAAGGCATGCCAGAAATAGCCTGATATAGCCACAACAATTCCTCCCACCACATAAGCTCCAGCCAAGAAGATCAGGTCCCGTTCTTTGCGGATCACCAATAGGCAAAGAAGGAACCAGGCAAAGGCATGAAAGAATTGCCTGATGTCTTGAAGAGGATTATCATGGCCTACTGAAAGTAGTAGATAAGAAACCGTCATATTGCCTAGACAAATAACCAAAGCGAAAGTTATTGGGTGAGCAATTTTGCGAAACAAGTCACCATTATTTAGCGCTTTTATTGCAGATACCCAGACAAGAGCAAAACCAATTGCCTGATTGAGAGTAGCAACCTTTTCAAGATTGACGAACAATACCTCTTGGAGTAGCGTAGAGAAAATTAAGAGTGCCATCACTAATGCTGGTCGAGAGTAACATGCTGAGAGAAGGACGGACCCGGCAATCACAGTGGCAACTAATGCACCGATCACCGTGCCCACTATTTCTCCTCGGCCAGCCAGGATCGATCCTGTCCCCAGAACTATTCCAAAAATAGCCAACACAAACAGAAGAGGGCGAATACTAAAATGAGAAGTGCTCATTGCTTTTTTTTCCAGATGCGAGCTCATAGTATTGGCTTAAGTACTCCTCGGCCATCCGGCCAGCATCATAGCGAAGACGCAATTCTTCCCTGGCTAATGCGGCTCGATGCATTGCATACTCTCGTTCTTCAATCACAATACCAATTGCCTTAGCCAATCCCTCCGGTGTCGCGGGACACAGAGTCCCCAATAACCCTCCTTTTAGAATACGGCGGTGTACCGGCAGGTCTGAGGCTATTACAGGAATACCAGCGGCCATGGCTTCAAGGAGGGCGATAGGAAGTCCTTCCCAAAGGGAGGACAGAATGAAAATGTCCGCCGCTTTTAGGAGCCTAGGAACGTCTCCCCGGATTCCCAGAAAGGATACCCTGTTTTGGAGGTCCAGTTCCTTAGTTGCTGACTTCAGATCTTTTTCAAGTGGTCCGCCCCCAGCCACCGCCAGTTTTAAGCTTCTCCTGTTCTTTTTCAAAATCGCTAATGCATCGAGGAGGATTCTGTGGTTCTTTTGCTTTGTAAGGCTGCCGATATTCAAGAGAATAATATCATCTTCTCCCCAACCCAAATCTTTTCTGATCCCCTCCCGTGTTTCATGTACTTCAAGGTAAGACATATCAATGCCATTTTGGATGACTACAATATTCTCTTTTTGAACCATTCGATACTGTACCGCCCAGTCGCGCACCTGTTCATCCACTGCAAAAAGGCGGTCGTATTTACGCCATCGGCGTTTCCTAGTAAAATTTCTTACTTTTTGTAGAAGCGAGCCATCAGAAAATTGCGTATATGTATTATGGATAGTATGCACTATGACCTTTATCCCTGCTTGTCGCCCGGCAACGAGGGCATCGAGATCAGGACCCATAAGGTGAGTATGAAGCACGTCCAATCTTTTCAGCCTTAATTTTTGGATCAGAATTCTGCGAGCCCGGAGCACAGATAACCACCAGGATGGCGTTGGGTGAAAAGTCCGCTGTAAATCAAATTCTGAAATGGGAATGCAGCTCTCCTTAAATCGGGGCGCCATGGAGCCACCTGAAGCGAAGGCCATGACTTCCACTTCTTGCCCCTTTTTCAGGTATTCACGTGCAAGATTCAATACAACCTGTTCGGCTCCACCGACCTGCAGTTTTGGTAATAAAAGGCCTATTCTCACCAAGACTCCAAAGGTTTTCGGGCGACAAGTGCATACCCGGTGGTATTTTCCTCAATTCGGTCGATACGGTCTAAAACCTTTGCGGCAAGCTGCACAAAGGCTATGATAGGAGAAAAAAAAGTAAATGAAAGAATGAAGATTACCTTATGATCCTTTCGGAAACGGCCGACCCACCGGTTAAAGAGATAAGCAGCCAATCGTTGGCCCATCATTACCCAAAACCCACCTCGAGCGTCTAGAGAAATGATATGGAAACTAGCTTCTTGTGCTAAGTGCTCCAACCCAAAGCGAGTGAAGCGGTAATAATCATAAGGCGCCTTGTGAATGCCCCACTCTTGGTTAGTTGTAAGGATGAGCTTCCCACCAGGTCTCAACACCCTGAAGGCTTCAAGGAAGAAAGCAATAGGATTTGACAAGTGCTCCAAAACCTGAGTGCAAAGGATCGCATCGATACTTCCGGACCTAATAGGAAGACATTGGCAATCAGCCCAGATATCAGGGGGGGTATTTAATCTGTACTGAGGGCTGGAAGGGAGATATTCCAGACCCAGATAATTATTTACAGAAAAGAGATTTCGATAAGGCTTGGCCCCGCAGCCTACATCGAGAAGGGTTCCATGAACACCAGTTGCCGCGGTTGCTACTGCACGCCTGATGGATGATTTTTCCAGTTGCTCCGGATAGAACCATGTTCCAGCCCACCATTGCCAGAAACGATGCATATAATGACTCATGTGCGAAGTCCATCGATTAGTTCTTCATAAATGGCTTCGATTTTTCTGGCAATTTTTTGGGGCGAGTACCTTTCTTGGGCAACCTTAGCCGCCTTTGTTCCAAGTTTTTGACGCAGAGATTCATCGCTGAGAAGGCTAAGTAAAGCCGAAGCCAATGCCTTAGCATCCCCGGGCGGTACAAGAAGCCCGGTAACTCCATGCTGCACTAACTCAGCTGTACCACCACTATTAGATGTTATCATAGGCTTTCCCAGTTGCATTGCTTCTAGCACCGTACGTCCGAAAGGCTCTGGGTAGGAGGGCACATGAACTAATACATCGGCGGCCTGATAAAAGGAAGAGACTTCTTCCTGAAAACCGCAAAACCGAACTCGGTTTTCCAACCCGTTAAATTTCGCCATCTTTCGCAACTTGGCTTCATAGGCTTCTTCACCAAGGGGAGTACCTCCTGTAAAAATCAGCACTGATTTAGCGTGATTTTTAGAAACCGTTTTCATTGCTTCCAACAAAATATCCTGCCCTTTCCAATTTATAATATTACTTACTTGGATTACTAAGAGTGCATCTTCGGGGAGACCCAATTGCTTAAGTAACGAACTCTTTGTAATTAACGGTTCCTTGAACCGTGTGGAAAGAGGATTAGGAAGAATAACTGTACGGCTGAAATTTGGAAAGTAAGCGTCCAGGTTGGCCGCCACGGCCTGGGATATGCAAATTATCCGATTGACCCGCCGAAGATAGCGCCTTTCCCGAGAAGCATACCGGCGAATTTTGCGTTCATGGACCACCGTTGGAATAGCGGGGGGAGCAACTGCAATGAATGGAATGGAAGGCGTGAGGCCGTCGTTGAGGTGTAAAAGGTCTACCTTGTGTTTCTGAATTATATCCAATGCGTTTGCGATGAAGCCGCTATCCCGGCGCGTGGCAAGCATGATCTCGACATTACGTCGCTGCTTAATGGCTTCCAATATTCGCCAAACATAAGGTTTCAGCTTGGCGCCCCGACTTTTTCCATTTGTAGAGGGAGGTGCGTCCTCTTGGTAGATGAAAACTTCGGCCCCTGCAGCGCAGAAGTCGTCTACCAGGTAATGATTATGGCGAAACAAGACGAGAGGCTGATAACGAGTCTTATCAAGCGCCCGAATCAATTCGAAGAGGGAAAGAAAAGAACCTCCCACCACCCCACTCGGGCTTGTCTCGACAAAAAGAACTTTGGTCATCTACTTGACTTTACAAAAGGAAGCATTGCCATAATGTCCCGCCATTCTTCAAGTCGGATAGCCACCAGAACAGCAGGTGAAAGATGCGTGCTCCGCAAAAATAGAACCACATCTAGGAGCATTCGGATTGTATAAGCCGAGCTGGAGGCCACGGCTGCCCCGAGGAAACCAAACCTACTGATAAGAGGAGGGCAGAGGATGACTGTGATTATTACTGAGACCAGAGAAGTGGCCGAATTAATTTCGGGGCGTCCGATGCCGCTGAAGTATTTGCTGAGAATCTTAGAAAAGCCCATAGCGACGATGCCGGGCAACAAGAGCCAAACGGCATATACTGCTGGTTCGAAGGGGCTGCCGTAAAGCAACAAGATTGCTGGCCGAACCAGAATAGCCATCGAAAAGGCCAGAAAAAGCGTGAGCAAGGCAGTCACTTTCAGACAACGGACTGTCAGTAAAGCCGCTTCTGTTCTATTAAATGAAGCCAATCGCGGTAAAGTAATAATGCCAATGGAATCAGGTACATACCAGATAAGCTCGGTCAGCACCACAGCCACTGAATACTGCCCCAGAGCTGCTGCCCCCCACCAGGGAGAGATGAAAAACTGATCTAATCGAAGATTGAATTTCTGCGCAATGTTGCCCAAATGTCCCTTAATGCTGTAAAAAAGAAGATCTTTGAGGTAGGCTCCATCCCATCTAAACATTACTTTAGGGAAGCGCACTAACGATCCCCAGCCTATCAAGGCCGTGAGAAAATAAGCGCCAAGTCCTGCTGCAAGCGCCCCTGCTACCCCCTTTTCCCAGTGGACGACTAAAAAGAGAAGAAATAATAGGTATGTCAATGGCTGGATAACCAGAATAAGATTATAGAGGCTGAATTGTCTAGTCGCTCGCAGGAGATCGACATTATGAATTTGTAAGAATATGACAGGAATATAAAGACAAACGAAAAATAGGATGTTCTTTTGATTAAGCTCCCCCCATGGAAGAAAACCGAATTTCCAAAGCAGGAGAAGAATAAATATGTACGCTGTGCTGGAGAAAATTATAAAGACTCCATCAGTACAAAGGATGGTTCCCAAGTCAGCTCGGCGCCGGTTTAAAAAATAAATAGCCGATTCACCAATGTTGAGAGAACCTAGACTCACCGTCATGCTTGCCAGCAAGAGGGCCATGGTGTATTCGCCCTTGCCTTCCGGCCCTAAAATACGAGCCACAATAATCCCGGTGATAAGCCCCATTCCCGAGTAGAAAATTTTTGTACTGAAAACGCGAACAATCTCTTTCTTATCGTTCACAGGATATTTTTTCCGTCATAAAGAGATGATGAAATGGCTTCTCGGGCACTCGGTAATGACATTCGATTCTCAATCCTACTTTCTGCAATATTTGCAGAATAGTCCTCAAAGTGTATCCCTGTTTCCCTATTTCCCAGTAGTGTTCACCGTCAAAACGATGTTTTCTCGGAAATAATACTGGTATAGTGAGATGAAACTCATGAGCAATCCAAGGATAAATTCCAGCACGAATGGAAAGGAAGGGCCTCCGGTCAGGCAATGAAATAAGGATGTATCGACTTGATATCTCAGCCATTTCTGATAAGCATTGAGAAAATCTCTCGAAAGGAAGATGCTCGAGCACCTGATAGGCGATAACCACATCGAAAATCCCCTCCTTAAATGGGAGACTGGTTACTGAAGCTGTAAGGTCAGGTCCTAATGATGCATCTATATCCACAGATACCACTTCAATTCCCACCCGGCGGAGATAAGAAGAGACAAACCCGTTTCCCGTTCCTATTTCCAAAACCCGCGAAGGTTTGCGGATCAACACTTCTCGGATTTGGTGCCAATAACTTGGGAACCTACTTTTTACATCATATGCTATCGGCTGGTAATGCTCAGGCTGCACCTGAACTAAACCCACGTTTCACTCCAAAATAATTTTCCCTCATGCAAATTGAGTCTCGTAGCTTACTTACGCAGACAGCCTTCTTCAATTCAGCCCGTTCCGGATTATAAACATTGCAATCACGATGGATCTCGGAAGCGTATCCCGTAAAGAATTCCAGTACCTATCATTTCTACTTTGTAAACTTAATATAGAGCTGATAACATTCTTCCACCCTTTTTGCTACAGCGTCCCAGGTATATCTTTGTTCAATAATTGAACGGGAGGCTTGCCCCATGCGTTGAATTAATCCAGGATCCTTGAAGAACCGCTGCACGGCCTCTGCTAAAAGATCAGGGCGGTCCGGAGGGATCAAAAATCCGTTCCTGCCCTCTGCTACAAGTTCACGGCAACCCGGAATATCAGACAAAATGACGGCACAGCCACAAGCCATGGCTTCCAATACCGCCTTGGGCATGCCTTCGGAGAAGCTAGGGAATAGGAAAACATCGGCCCACTGGTACAAATCTGGCATCTTATTGTAATCGACATATCTGAGCACTCTGACTTTTTTGGACAAACCGGCGCCTTTTACTTTTTCTTGAAACACCTCATAGCGGGGTCCGTCTCCGACTACAGTGATGCGCCATGGTAAGCTCTCGGTTCCCAGCTGCTGACACGCCGACAAGATAACATCTTCCCCCTTACGGCCGTTGAGGGTACCGACGAAAAGGAGTCGCAATTCCCCATTTGTTTTCCGCTTTGTTGAGACCTGGAAAAGTTTGATATTCGCACCGTTCCCGACGTTGATTGCATGAGTCTGAGGGGCAAGAAGCCTAGACTCCGAAGCCAGCTGATCGCTTACCGTCAAGAGAAAGTCTGCCCCATTCAAATAGATTCTCTCTTGCCAAAGGCTTATTCGGCTTGCTGATAAGCCTTGGCGTGCCTGTTTGGCACGCACTATATGAACATGAGCCGCAACAGGCACGGACAAGAGGCGGAGGTGCCTCAGCATTGCTGGTCCGATAGCAGAAAAACCGTGAGCATGTATCACATGGAAAGGGTGCCGCTGATGGAGTCGTCGGGCAAGGAGGCCTGCCTTCAGAGAGAATATCGCATCCCGGGATGCAGCTATCCTAATGATCTTGAAAGGCAGAGACCGGTCAAATGCAACCGTATCTCCCCGCTCTCGTGCTAAAACAAGTAACTCATTACCCCTCCGGGCCTGAGCCAGCGAAAGTTCGTAAGGGCCTGGGGCCAGCCCCTTCCAAGGCGGTGGAAATTCAGAAGAAATGCGGCATATCCGCCAGGGTCCTTTTATATTCGCTGCAGTCTCTAAAGCATTAGTCATTGTAAAATTCTCTGATACGCATTCCGGATGCGGCTGGCAACAACTGACCAGGAATGTTGTTCAGCAATGTGACGATTAGCCTTCCCCATTTTGAGACGCCATTCAGGATTATGTGCAAGTTCAACCAGAAAATTACCAAGAGCTAAATGGTCACCGAAAGGAAAAGTCTTGATACCATGTTCTCGGTAGCCTTCTATCAGGTCCAAAATCGCCGGCACCGGCGTGGATAGAACAGGCAGTTGGCAGGCCGTTGCCTCCAAGATAACCATCCCGAAAATTTCATGTAGAGGCGAAAAGACGAATGCGTCTGCTCCTGAATAGGCAAGCGCTAATTCAGCATTCGGGATGGTCTCCAAAAAAGAAACCGTTTTTGAGATTCCTAGTTCACTTGCTAAGGCACGTAGGTATGCCTCCTCAGGGCCCTTTCCAATAATGGTTAAGGCAGCTTTTAATCCTTGGGCCCTGGCCACCTTCAGGCCACGCAAGAGAGTAGCAACATCACGTCTTTGGATCAGGTTTCCAACGTATATTAATGTGAATTCTTCTAAGGCGGCTCCTCTCTCCCGAAGGAAAGCCTGCCCTTCCTCTCGGGGGTATGGATGGAATAAATCAAGGTCTACCCCCATGGGAATGGTTAGTACTTTTTGATACCCCTTCGAGCGCATAAACCGCTCTGCTTCTTTGGTCTTGGCAATCACCAAATCAGTACGATGCCTTAACCATGGTCCAGCAGTGAGATCAAAAGCCTTCATTGGCAAATTTTTTATGGTGTTGTAGCTATAGTGGTTGATCCCCTGGAAAATAACCAGGCGGGCTGTACCCTTAAATAACGATGCTTGAAGAGTTGAAGGCTGTATATCCTCGGAACACTGGATAATATCCCACCGCGTGCTCCGGAGGTGGTTCGAAAGTCCTTGCATGATCGTGAAATTTGCACGTTCCAAAGTAGTGGAAGATGACTGGAGGAATCGTATTGGAATAGATACACCATTATGTAACAAAGACTCCTCACGATAACCATTTCCCTTACGGTTTAGAGTAAAGATTTTTACCTCATCTCCCTGACGCTTTAACTGCGCGGCGATATTCAGATGTTGGCTTGCGTAATACTTGAGGTCGGCCTCAGAAGCAATCATTGGCGTTACAATGGCAATTTTCACGTTTGCAGGCCTTCAACTGCTTGTAAGCGGTTCCCCCTGCGCCACCGGAGGTTTAACAGAGGCCTCTTTTTGAATTTAGGGTAATCGGCTTTCGGTGGTGCAGTTTTTCTCGGCAAGAAATGCCTTTAACCTCTTTGGGATTCCCGGCCCCTACCACGATTCGGTTTCCCTTTGAGCCAGGCCAGCAAGCCGGAAGGCGGAGACAGGGCTTTGCGCCGGCGGGGCGGGGTGCCCTCTTCCTGGCCGTAGTAGGACCGATAGCGGTAGTAGTAATTGTAGTAATAGTTGTAATAGCCGTCCCGCTGGAGGGGGACGTTGTTCAGGAGCGCGCCCAGGAGGGGGGCCTTGACCTCCAGGAGGTCGTTTCTGGCCTCCAGCGCGGCCTGGCGGGGCACGGCTTCGGCCTTGACCACCAGGAGCACGCCGTCGGCCATCGTGCTCAGGATGGCCGCGTCGGTGACGGACATCAGGGGCGGCGAGTCGATGATGATGCGGTTAAAGCGGCTGCGGGCCTTATCCAGAAACTCCCGCATGCGGGCCGAACCCAGAAGCTCCGAGGGGTTGGGAGGCACCTTGCCGCAGGTGACCACGTACACCTTGGGGGCCGGGGTCTCACGCACCGGCAGGTCGTCGATCCCGCCCACCAGGAAGTTGGAGAGGCCCGGCTCCTTGTCCAGGTGAAATATCTGGTGCACGGTGGGGCGCCGCAGGTCTGCGTCCACCAGCAGGACCTCGCCCTCGGCTTGGGCCATGACCGCGGCCAGATTGGCGGCAGTGAGGGTCTTGCCCTCCAGGGGCAGGGAGCTGGTCACCAGGAGGGTCTTGGGGGCCTGGCCCGGCGCGGAAAAGAGGATGCTGGTGCGCAGGCCCCGGTAGGCCTCCGCGGCCAGGGGCTGTTTGCCGTTCAACACTACGATTTCGGCCGGCTCCCCGGAGTCGCGGTTTTGTCCCAGGTCCAGGTGCGGGATCATGGCCAGGCTGGGGACCTCCAGCCAGCTCTCCACCTCCTCCGGGGTCTTTAAGGTGGTGTCCAGGTTCTCCAGGCCGAAGGCCGCGGCCACGCCCAGAAACAGGCCCAAGACCGCGGCCAGGAGGATGTTGCGCGCCTTTTTGGGCTTCACCGGCTTATCCGGCACGGACGCGGCATAGACGATGCGGATGTTGGTGGCCGGCAGGTTCTCGGTGGCCGTGGTCTCCTTCAGACTTTTCAGCATGTTTTCATACAAGGCCCGGTTGGTCTCCACGTCCCGCAGGAGCACCCGGTACTGGATGCCCCGCTCGTCCAGGTCCTGGGTGGCGTTCTTCTGCTCCTCCAGGGCCTTTTTCAGGTTCTCCTCCTGGTTCAGGGCCATCTGGTAGGCGTTTTTGATGCTTTGAACGATGCGGCTGTTTTCCGCGGCGATCTTCCCCCGGGCCGCGGCCAGCTCCTGGTTAAGCTGGATCATGCGGGGGTGTTTGGGGCCGTATTTCTTGTTCAGCTCGGAGAGCTGGGCGATGATCTTGGCCTCTTCGCTGATCAGGGTCTGGATCAAGGGGTTGTTCAGGACTTCGGGAATGGGATTGCCGGCGCTCACTTCCCGATATTTGGTTTCCGCGTCCAGGCGGCGGGTCTGGGCCGCGACCAGCTCCCGGTTCAACTGCTCCAGCTTTTGGGCGGTGATGCTCTCTTTGTCCTCCAGGGCCACGATTTGGTGTTCCCGCTTGTACTGGTTGAGTTTGGCTTCGGAATCCTCCAGCTTCCTGCGGGCTTCGGCCAGTTTCTGCTGCAGCCAGGCAGCCGCCTCCTGGGACGCTTCGAACCGCAGGTCCAGGGACTGCTCGATGTAGGCCTGGGCCAGAGTGTTCACCACCCGGGTGGCCAATTGCGGGTCGGGGCCGGCGAAGCTCACGTCCACCAGGCTGCTGTTGCGGATGGGCGAGACTTCCAGGTTCTTCCGGATCGCGTCCACCAGGCGTTCTTCGGCCTGCTGCATCCTGGTCCGGTCGCCGGCGGGCACGTCCTGGAAAATGTCGGCATACAGGGGGTGCTGATGGAGTTTCAGCTTGTCCGCCACTTTCTTGGCCAGGGCCCGGCTTTCCAGGAGCTTGTACTGGGTCTGGTAGAACTCCTCGCTCTTCACCTGGGCCGCGACCGGGTCTTTGGTGTCCAGGATCTGGGGCTGGGTGCGTTCGATGAGAATCTGCACCGTGGCCTGGTAGATGGGCGCGGCGGTGAAGGAGTAAAGCGCGGTGGTGGCCACCAGGACCGCCAGGACGCCCAGGACGGCCCAGCGCCGTCGGAACAGGACGCGCAGATAGTCGTGCAAGGTGCGGCCGGGATGCGGCCGGGCCGGGAATTCTTCGGGGGTGGTCAGGTCGTTGTTCATAGAAGCACCTTTAAGAACGTCGTTGTTCGGGCTCACGCAGAGGCGCCAAGGCGCCAAGTCACCGAAAACCAAAAACCAAAAACCAAAAACCGGTTTTTTAAAACCAGGCTTCCGGCACCACCACGGTGTCGCCGGGGCGCACCGGGTCATCCAGGTTTACGTCGATCTTCTGCTTGCTTTGCCCCTGCTCCCGGATGATGTGGGTGCGCCGGGGCGAGGCCTTGTCGCTGAAGCCCTCCGCGGTGGTCACCGCCTGGAGCACGGTCAGGCCCTCCTCATAGGGGTAGCGGCCCGGCTTTTTCACCTCCCCGGTGACATAAAATACCAGGGTGGGCACATACACGGTGTCGCCGTTGTTGATGGCCACGTTGTGGCGGGGGTCGCCGGCCAGCGCGGCGTTGAGGGACACCGCCACCTTGTCCTGGGGCCGGGCCTGGTCGGGCAGCCGCGGGTTGTCGGGCTTTTCACCGGGTTGGGCCCGGACGATGATGGCCGTGCCGGTAGGGGCCGGTTTGCCGCCCGCGGTGGCCAACCCGCCGGCCAGGGAGACGGCCTCCACCACCGTGATGTTTTTGGTCAGGGGATAGGCCCCGGGGCGGGCCACGTTGCCCACCACAAAGAACTTGCGGCTTTTGAAGTCCGTGATGGTGACGGACACGTGGGGGTCGATGATGTAGCCGTCCGCCAGGCGGCGCTCCAGCTCTTTTTGGAGTTGGAGCACGGTGAGGCCCTGGGCCTTGACTTCGCCGATGAAGGGGTAGGAGAACCGGCCTTCCAAACCTATGCGCAGCTTCCGGGTCAGGTCGTCGTGGTCCCAAACCCGGATTTCAATCTCATCCTCCGGCCCCAGGACATAGTCGTCCTGGGCCGGGGCGGGAGAAGCCAGACACAGCAGCAGGGCAAGCACCCAGGTCCAGAGGATGGCGGCCTTGAGAGCAAAATGAGGTTTGGGCGCGGGAGGGGCGTCAAGGCCGGGGCGGGTGGGTGCACATAAGGCAGAGTAAGGCGATGATAAAAGGCGATGCTCAGGCATGTTTGTCAATCTCCGCCTAATTAAAGATGGTTTTCGGTTTTCGGTTTTCGGTTTTCGGTGAAAAACATAAAAACAGAATTTTTTTAATTTCAGATCCTCAAGGTTTATTGTAGGGGCGCAATTTATTGCGCCCTGAGGGCGTGATGAATCACGCCCCTACATGGCTCAGGATTACAAAACCGCGTTTTTTCAACCGTCTGCTTAGCGGCGAGGCTTTTAAAGACGGTTTTCGGTTTTCGGTTTTCAGTTTTCGGTTGAACAAACATCCGTCCTTCAGTGTCCTTCCTGAATCAGGCGCTCGGTCATTCTCAGCGCAGCGAAAAAGTCCTTTATTGTAGGGGCGCAATTTATTGCGCCCTTGAGGGCGTGATAAATCACGCCCCTACGCTGACAAACAAAACATCAAAGGCCTGGCGGCGACGCTTTGCAACCGGCGCCTGCACAGGCGGGACGCCTGTGCCACCCGAGGTTTGCTGCGGTTCTGAGGCCTCCCGGCAACTCCATATTTTTATGCCCTTTGGGACGCTTTTTACTGAAAACGGAAAACTGAAAACGGAAAACTGTCATTTAAGGTGCTTCCCCAGCTACCGTAGCTACCGTAGGGCGGGAAAGCGAAGCGCATCCCGCCATCTGAAAACTGATAACTGAAAACTGCAAAGACCTCCAGGATACACAGAAATTGAGCAATCGGCTGCCCAAACGGCCTCCTTCAATGGTTTTCGGTTTTCGGTTTTCGGTGAAAGACATAAAAACAGAGGTTTTTTCAATTTCAGATCCTCAAGGATTATTGGTAGGGCGCAATTTATTGCGCCCTTGAGGGCGTGATAAATCACGCCCCTACATGGCTCAGGATTACAAAACCGCGTTTTTTCAACCGTCTGCTTAGCGGCGTTTTCGGTTTTCGGTGAAAGACATAAAAACAGAGGTTTTTTCAATTTCAGATCCTCAAGG
>JASEFS010000013.1 GCA_030018495.1 Deltaproteobacteria bacterium
GAGGGGGTTTGGGGGAGGGCGGGGGGCCTCAGGTCCCCCGGCCCTCCCCCAAATTCACCTATTACTTCCGCCACCGGCATCAGCATCCGTCCGAAGCCGCGGTTCGCGATTTTTTCGGGAAGATAAGGCTGCAGCAGCAAGAGGGGATGACGGGTCTTGACGGCGGTGAGCGTTTGCACCAGGTTCTGGAAGAGCCGACGCCGTTCGGCCAGGGGGATTTGTTCGTCATAGAAGAGGCTCACCGGACCCAGCATCAGCACCAGGCTGCCGGGAGCGAGTTCGCGGGTCAACTCCTCCTGCACCAGGCGCACCAGTTGGTGGCAGGTGAAGGCCCGGGCCACCCGCACCCGGTTGAGGGCTTGCCGGGGTGAGACGCCCCGCGGCACGGCTTCCCGCACCAGGCGGTAGGGGTCGAAGACATTGGCCGCGTCCACCGCCAGCACCCGCAGCCCCCGGGCCGCGGCCCAGGCTGCGGCCGCCGCGGCCGGGGACCTGATGGACTCCCCCCACAGGAGCGCCGCCCGCCCGGGCTGCAGGGAGAAAAGCGGCGTGAGATTTGAGGGGAGGGTCGGGGGATCACTGATCCCCCGCCCTCCTAAAGTCCCCTCCCAACCCCTTGAAAGATTCTTTTCGGGAGCACGGGCATCTTGCCCGTGCTCGCACAGGCTGGAAGCCTGTGCTCCCGATATACGGGGTTGGGAGTGGGGGTCTGGGGGAGGGGGTAGGGGGCTCAGCTCCCTGGCCCCCTCCCCCAGGCTTTTTTCTCTGACTCTTCCAGCCATAGCCTCACCTTGGCCCCCGGCCTTCGAAGGACCGGTACACGCCCACCACTTTGCCCAGGATCTGCACCAGTTCCGCGGCTTCGTCGCGGGCGAAGCGCAAGGGCGCGAACTCCGGATTGTCGCCTTTGAGCACCAGGCCGCCGGCCTCCTCGTACACCCGCTTGAGAGTGGCCTCATCGTTCACCAGCACCACCGCGATTTCGCCCCGGGCCACCCTGGGCTGCGCCTTGACCATGACCAGGTCGCCGGGCAGCAGCAGGGGGGACATGCTGTCGCCGGTGACCTTGAGGAGAAACACTTCCTCCCCGTGCACCCAGGAGCGCGGCAGGGGCAGGGTGTCCTCCACATGCTCGCTGGCCAAAAGCGGTCGCCCCGCGGCGATGCGCCCCACTATGGGCACCTCCACCACCTGCTCCTCGAGACGGGAGGCCAGGGACAGGCCCCGGGACAGGCCCGGCTCCCGGTGGAGATAGCCCTTGCGCTTCAAGGCCGCCAGGTGGTCCGCCGCGGCCCGGGGCTGGACCCCGAAATGGGCCGCCACCTCCCTGACCGTGGGGGGATAGCCCTGCCGGCGGCAGAACTCCTCGATAAAGGCCAGCACCAGACGCTGTCGTTCCGTTAAGGGCTTCATGGCTTTTAGATACTATACAAAAGTATACTTGTCAAGAGGAGAGTGAAAGATAGTGGTTAGTGGCCAGTGGTCAGTGTCAGGGGAGTAGGGGTCAGGGATCAGGGGTTTGGGGTTAGGGGAATATATCATGCAGCGGTTCCTTTTGTACCCGGCAAACTGCCATAACCCGCTTGCCTTCCGTCCGGCCTCCTGGTATCTTGGCCTTCATGAAGGAAACGTTCGACCCCGCGGTCTCCCGCCGGGCCCGGGAGATCACCCCGTTTTTGGTCATGGACATCCTGGAGCGGGCCAAGGAACTGGAGCGCGCCGGCGAGCATGTCATTCACCTGGAGATCGGCGAGCCCGACTTCCCCACCCCCGAAGTGGTCAAGGAAGCGGCCTTTCGGGCCATGGCCGCGGGGGAGACGCAGTACACCCATTCCCAGGGCTTAATTGAGCTGCGCGAGGTTTTGTGCCGGCATTATCTGGAAAAATACGGCGTCAGCCTGACCCCGGAGCAATTCATCATCACCTCCGGCACCTCTCCGGCCATGGTCCTGATTTTCGCGGGCCTCCTGGACGCGGGCGACGAAGTGCTCCTGACCGACCCCCATTATGCCTGCTATCCCAATTTCCTGCTCCTGGTGGACGCGGTGCCCCGCTACGTGCCGGTGCGGGAGGAGGAGGGGTTCCAATTCAATCCCCCGGAGCTGGTCAAATATTTCAGCCCCCGCACCAAGGCCATCATCATCAACTCCCCGGCCAATCCCACGGGCACACTCCTGTCCGCCGAGCGCATGCGCCAGATAGCGGACCTGGGCCCTTACATCGTGTCCGACGAAATCTATCACGGCCTGGTGTATGAAGGCAAGGAACACTCCATCCTGGAATTCACCGACCGGGCCTTTGTCATCAACGGCTTTTCCAAGCTCTACGCCATGACCGGCTGGCGGCTGGGCTACCTGATTGCGCCGCCGCAATTCGTGCGGCCCCTGCAAAAGCTCATGCAGAACTTCTTCATTTCCGCCAATCCCTTTGTGCAGCGGGCCGGCATCGCGGCCCTCACCCAGGCCGGGCCTGATATTGAACGTATGCGGACCACCTATGACCAGCGCCGCCGCTTTCTCCTGGCCGGTCTGGAAAAGCTGGGCTTCCGCATCAAGGTGCCCCCTACCGGAGCCTTTTACGTCTTTGTCAATGCCCGCCACCTGTCATCGGACTCCTACGCCCTGGCCTTCGATATCCTGGAGAAAGCCAAGGTGGGCGTCACCCCCGGCATCGACTTCGGCGCCGGCGGCGAGGGTTTTTTGCGGTTTTCCTACGCCAACTCCCTGGAAAACCTGGCCGAAGCCTTGAGCCGCCTGGAGCGTTATCTCTCCGAATGCGGGGTCCGGTAGCCGGGCCCTTGCCGGACCCGGTGCGGCGCTTCATTTCGCCGCTATTCTAAGCCCGGCAAGAGGTTCTTTACTCGCGGTCTGGTTCCGCCATTCTCCTGATTTTTCAGTTTGACAATAAAATTAGGAAATTCCTGGGCCTTCTCTCAAATTTGGAGAAAGCAGGACTGCGGGGCCAAGAGATGTTTTCTATCGGTTATATTTAATAGTGATTTCATTAAGTTAGCCAAAATGAAAGGATGGCCGATTTGGCAGGCTTTATGCACTCCTACTTTTAAAGCAACCGCTGCCAAGCGGTTCAATACCACTGAGGAGAATGGCTAATCATGAAGAAAGTCATCAGCACTGTCACTGCCATGGCATTCGTTTTGGGTCTGGCCGCCGCCGGACTGGCCCAGACAGCCGGCAAGGATGTGGAGAAGCCCGCGGCAGGAAAGGAGACCCCTGCGGTTCAGACCCAGGCGGCTCCGGTGGAGAAGCAAGAAGCCGGCGCTGAAAAGGCCACCAAGCTGGAAACCAAATCGTCCAAGCAGGTTAAGGAAAAGGCCCAAAAGCGGGTCAAGAAAAGCAAGAAAACTGAGGGCATGCCTGAACAGCCTGCTGCGGCCCCGACCGCCGAGCCCAAGCCGGAAGTCAAGTAGGCCAAGCTGATTGAGCCTGGCGATATTTTCGCCAGTCGGATTCAGGGCCGTGAGAGTCCTCACGGCCCTGAATTTTTTAAAGAAGCGCTGCCGTAATAGGAAATTGGTTAAACCATAATTTACAATTTTTTCAGGCGCTGCTGCCTGAGGCGTTCCCGTTTGGATTTGCGCCGGGCCGGACCCTTTTTCTTAGTCCCTTGGGCCGGCGAATCGTCTTCGCCTTCGGCGGAAGCATTAGAATTTGCATTTAAATACATCGTTTCAAAGCGGGATGCCTCTACCCAGGCGGCCCCTACACGGTCAGCCCAGTGTTGGAGTTCACGGTCTGAGCTGACCATCAAGGCGCGTTGGCGCTCATTGTTCAGCAGGCGCTTGATCACCTCATCGGCGCGCTCTCCCCGCCGGGAGAAAATAATCTTCACTCCTTGAAACAGGTCTTGGGTCTGCCTGAGTTCTCCTCCCTGCCACCCGTCAAAGACCACGGTAAGCCGGTGCTGAGGCCGGCGGCGGTGATACGCGGCTAAGGATTCGAGCAATGCCGTCCGGCCCGATTCCAAGTCACCGGCATCGAGAAAACTTAGCCTGATTGATTGGCGGATGAGGTTATAGCCGTCAATAATGATGTGTAAAGCCATTGCCGTAATACACCTTCCATATTAAATGTTATCATAGCTATTTTGGCGCGGCTGTTGCACGGCTTTTTGGCTTTTTTAATTGCAGCGCAGTGGCAATTTTTTTTGGCTGGACATTGATTCTCCCCCGCAACTTTGCTATTCTGAATGTCTGTTACGCCGATATCAAAGGGGGAGGTTGATACAATGCGTAACTTGTCAAGCACGTTTGTCTTCTTTATGTTGGCAGTGGGGCTCGTCGGCTGCGGGGGAACGAAGCAGGTTGCCGACAAGCCCGGCAAGCGGTCATTGCCTGTCATCGAGCCCGCTGAGCCCGTCCAGTTGACGCCCGAACAACAACTGGTCAAAGAGGTGTTGTCTAAGAACGGCTATGGGCGCGGCGGTCCGAACCCTACCATCCTTCTGGTCCGGAAAGAACCCCGCCGGCTGACGCTCTATCAGGGGCTGACGCCGTTGAAGACTTACCCGGTGGTAATCGGTCAAAACCCTGTAGGCGACAAGTTGTGCCAAGGGGATCTGTGCACCCCGGAAGGGGTTTACCATGTGGTCACCAAGTTTGATCACCCCCGCTGGCACAAGTTCATTCTCCTTGATTATCCCAATACCACAAACTGGCTCAAATACGCCGAAGCCAAGAGAAAGGGAAAAATCCCCTACGATGCCGATATCGGCGGCGAGGTCGGCATCCATGGCACCGATGATCCCTATAAAAACCTGGCCGGGGAAAACTGGACCTGGGGCTGCGTCTCCTTATTAAACAATCATATCGAAGAAATTTATCCGCTGGTGAACGATCAAACGCTTATCATCATCACGCGGAGGTAGCACCGCTCACAGTCTTGGAAAAGGAAGGGCCGCCGGGCTGGAAGCCGGGCGGCCCTTTTTATCGTTTCCGGATGGATTACTTCTTCGGAATCTCCAGCGTGATGTAAAGGGTATGGCCGGAGCGCTTCAGGAGCAAACGGGCGAAAGAACCTTCCGGCAATTTTTTGACGAGCCCTTGGAACTGGCTCACTGAACGCACCGCCTGGCCGTTGAGTTCCAGAATGACGTCGCCCGGCCTGATGCCCGCTTCCGCGGCCGACGATCCGGGAACAACACGGACCACCACCACTCCCTGGGTTTCCTTAAGGCCGAACCGTCGGGCCATTTCCGGAGTGAGGTCGTCAACTCCCAAACCCACGGAGCTGTCTTCCTCCATCTCTTCGGGGCCGGCAGCCTGACGCTCATCTTCCAATTCGGTGACCGTAAGGGTAAAGGTCTTTTCCTTGCCTTCCCGGAGCACGGTCACCTGGGCTTTGGTGCCCGGCGGGGTGGCGGCCACCAGTCGGGGCAATTCATTCATCTGCGTGATGGGCGTGCCGTTAAAATCGATGATGATGTCACCCCGTTTGATGCCGGCTTTATCCGCGGGGGTGCCGGGGTTGACTTCGGCCACCAGGGCTCCCTTGGTTTCCGTCATGCCGAAGGACTTGGCCAGTTCCGGCGTGACCACCTGTACCTGGACCCCCAGCATGCCCCGGGTGACCTTCCCTTTTTCTTCCAATTGAGGCAGGATGCTCTTGGCCAAATTGCTGGGGATGGCAAAGCCGATGCCCTGGCCGGTGGCCACTATGGCGGTGTTTATGCCCACCACCTCACCCTTGAGGTTCAGGAGGGGTCCGCCGCTGTTGCCCGGGTTGATGGCCGCATCGGTCTGCAAGAAATTATCATAGGGACCGGCGCCGATGACCCGGCCCTTGGCGCTGATGATTCCCTGGGTGACAGTGTGCCCCAACCCGAAGGGATTGCCCACCGCGACCACCCAGTCGCCCACCCGGATGGCGTCGGAGTCCCCCAGGGTGAGATAAGGGAAAGGTCCGGAACCTTTGATCTGCAAAAGCGCCAGGTCGGTTTTGGGGTCCCGGCCCTTGATCTCGGCCTCATATTCCTTGCCCCCCGACAATTTGACCTTGATCTTGTCCGCGCCTTCGATCACGTGGTTGTTGGTGACCATGAGACCCTTGGGGTCAATGATGAATCCTGAGCCCAGGGACCTCTGCTTGAAATTCTTAGGAATATCGCCGAAGAACTTCTCGAAAAAATCACGGAAGGGGTCATGGGGCCCCCCGGGTTGTCCCGGCCCGAAGGGCATGGGACCGAAAAATTCCCGCATCCGGTCCTGGCCTTTAATTAATTTTTCGGTGCTGATATTGGCCACCGCGGGCGAATCTTTCTGGGCGATTTCGGCAAAGGTGTCCGGCGCCAAACCCGCCTGGGAGCACTGGATCGGCGCCAGTCCCAGAGCCACAAGCGCCAGCAGGCCGATGAATCCGGGCATCAAAGTTTTAATTGGATTTCGCTTCATTTTTCTTCTCCTCCTCTCCCGGCGAAGGCAATGAAGAGGTGAAGCGCATCTTTTCTTCGTTGCCCACCACCACCAGGAGGTATCTATCAGGATGCAAATATTTTTTTGCCACCGTTTGGATGTCAGCCGGAGTAATATTCTTTAGCAACTCGGGATAGCGCCAGGGGTAATCCAGGCCCAAGTTATAAAACTCCACATAACCCATAAGGGAGGCTCTTTTTGCCAAGGAATCCATTTTCCGGGGAAAACTGCCGATGAGGAATGACTTGGCGTCGTTGAGTTCTTTCTCTGACACCGGTTCGGTGCGCAGGCGCTTTACCGTCTCGATTACCTGGGCCACCGCCTCCCCGGCGCTGGCGTTTTTGGTTTCCAGGCCCACTGCGAATGGCCCCGGCTCCAAGCCGGGGTTGAAGCTGCTCCCCACGCTGTAAGCCAGACCCAGGTTCTCCCGGATATTATCCACCAGGCGTGAGGCAAAACCGCCGCCTCCCAGGATATAATTCATTACTTGAAAGGCATAGAAGTCTGGATTGTCTCGGGCGATCCCCAGGTGGCCCCACACAATGTTAGCCTGGGTGATGTCTTTATTGATTATTTTTATCTCCGTTTTGTTAAGAGACGCAGGAGGCTCGATTTTAAGTTCCGGGATGGAGGCTGATTCCCAGGAGCCGAAAACCTTGTCCACCATGTCCTCGGCCTCTTGCTGCGTCAGGTCTCCGGCAATGCTGAGGATAGCGTTATTGGGCCGGTAATAAGTCCGATAAAAATCAACCAGATCATTGCGTCTGATGGCCTTAAGGCCTTCGGGCGTGCCCTTGGCCGGGTGGCCGTAAGGGTGGTTTTCAAAAAGGGCGCGGTGAAAGGCGCGGCTTGCCACAATCCCCGGTTCGTCTTCGTCAGACTGGAAGGAAGCCAGCACCTGGGACACTTTCTGCTTCACTTCGCCGGCAGGAAAGGCAGGGTTGAGCAGCACATCCTGAAACAGGTCCAAGCCGGCCGCCAGATCTTTTTTGAGCACCGTGAAGCTGATCAGGGCGTAATCATCATTACCGCTGGCAGACAACCGCGCGCCCAGGAAATCCAGTTCCTCGGCAATTTGCGTGGCGCTGCGCTGCTTCGTCCCCTGGAGCAGGAGCAAGGCGGTCAGATTGGCTAAACCGGCTTTCCCCGGCGGGTCCCGGAGCACTCCGGCCTTGACCGTTACCTGCAGGGTCACCAGGGGCAGGCCGTGCTGCTCGGAAAAGAGCCACACCAGGCCGTTGGGCAGGCTCCTCTTGATTCCCAGGACTTGTGGAGATTCCTGGGCGGCAGCCGCCGCGCTGCCTAGCAGGAGCGTTGCCAAAATCAGCCGGGCTAGTTGTCCGTATAAGTTGATCCTCATAGGCTTTCCGTTGGGTGTCAATGCCTTTCCAGCCGCGTCGGCTATTGTATCTGGGCCCCGGGCGTGTAGCGGCCCATCTTGGGTTTGTCGGTTTTCAGGGGGGACAGCACCCCCGTGGTGCGGTTGGACGCGACCAGGTACTGCCGGGCCACCCGCTGCAGGTCTTCAGCAGTGACCGCCTGAACTTTGGGAATGTAGTCCTTTATCAGAGTCCAGCGAGCCGTGGTGGCCAGCTTGCCCAGCAGCATGCCCCGATAAAAGAGGGAGTCCATGGACATGAAAAAACCTGCGGTGATTTGATTTTTGGCCTTTTGCAGCTCCTGGTCGCTCACCAACTGCGTTTGCAAGAGTTTTATTTCCCGCTCCAGGGCAGCTTCCAACTGGGCTATGGTTTTTCTGGGCAGCGGTTGGCCGTAAATAATAAAGGCTGAGGGATCGGCGCTGTCCAGACTATAGTCGCTGCCCACATCCAAAGCCAGCCGCTCTTTATACACCAGCCGGTGGTACAGGCGCGAAGACCGCCCTTGGGACAGCACCTGGCTCAAAAGTTCCAGGGCATAGCAGTCGGGGTTCTCCCAATTGGGGGCGTGAAAGGCCATGATGAGGAAGGGCAATTGCGCCTCCCGCTGCACCACCACACGCCGCTCCCCATATTGCCGGGGCTCCTGGGCCGTTACCTTAGGAGGCTCCGGCCCTTTGGGTATGGTCCCGTAAATAGCTTTTATCTGAGTCAGCGTCGCCTCGGGGTCAATATCGCCCACGACTACCAGGGTGGCATTGTTCGGCTGGTAAAAGGCTTGATAATATTTGAGAAAATCGTTATGGGTCAAACTTTCCAGGTCGTGGTACCAGCCGATCACCGGCCATTGATAGGGATGGGCTTTATAGGCCGCGGCCCAGGTTTCCTCGCTCAGGAAGCTCACCGGATCATCCTCGGTGCGCAGGCGCCGCTCTTCCAGCACCACTTTCTGCTCGGTAGCAAAGGATTCAGGGCTCACCTGGAGGTTTCGCATGCGGTCGGCTTCCATTTCCATCCAGCGCTTGAGTTCTTTGGCCGGCCCGTTTTGGAAATAAGCGGTGAAATCCCGGCTGGTAAAGGCATTGTCGGTGCCCCCGGAGCGCTGCACGGCGCGTGAAAATTCCTTGGGGCCGTACTTTTCAGTGCCTTTAAACATCAAGTGCTCGGTAAGATGGGACAGGCCCGTCTTTCCCAATTCCTCATACCGTGAACCTACCCGGTACCAGATCTGGTGAGTGACCAGGGGAGCCCGGGGTTCCCTGAGCAACAGCACCTTCATGCCGTTGTCCAGATTGTGCTCCACCACGTTCTCAAATACCCCCGGCCCCTCGACGGCCATCGCCGGCAAGCAGCACAGAATGAGAAGCACCGTTAGGGCCAGAGCCAGGTGCCTCTTATCCCTCCTGCCAGGCGCCGATATAATTGGAAATTTTAATTTTTTCCCAAAAGTCATAATCTTTAAAGAAGGCATTTTCTCATTTTTGCCAGTGAAGATACAGTTTCTCAGGCGAGATTGCAAGGAGGCGGAACTTTGCGGACGGCAATATTCAGCTTTGCTTTCGAGTAGTTGGGATTTTCCCAAAAGCCAGGACGAAACACCCTGCCACCCCGGCGCCGGCCATGTCCCAGCCTATGTCCCTGAGGCTGCCGCTGCGGCTGTTCACCAGGGACTGGTGCCCTTCGTCCATGAGCGCCACGGCCAAGCTGCTGAATGCCGCCAAAAACAGGCAAAGGCCGCGGCGCTCCGGCCAGTGGAGCTGAAAAGAGCGGAACCAGAGGAAAGTGAGCACTCCATAAGCCAGCATGTGCCCCAGTTTGCGCAAGGCGCCGTGGACGAAAACCAGTTGCGCCCCCGACAATTCGGAAACCCAGGAGAGAACCCACCAAATGAGGGTGAAAGTATTATGGGAAGAGCCCAAATCTCCGGAAAATAGTAGAATGGCCAGTCCCCAGAGGAGGGGAGGGCACCAGGAGTTCAGGTGCAGAGCCAGACGCGATGAGTGGTTCATTGATGTGATGTTCGTAATCCTCCCAGCCAGACGCGGCCTTGGCAAACCTATCCCAAAATGGCCTCAACAAAGGCTTCGGGATCAAACGGCTTTAAATCTTCAAGGCCCTCTCCCACCCCCAGAAAGCGCAGCGGGATGCCGGTTTCGTGGACCACGGCCAGGGCCACGCCGCCTTTGGCGGTGCCGTCCAGCTTGGTCAGGACGATGCCGGTGAGACCCACCGCCTCCTGAAACAGGCGGGCTTGGCTGACCGCGTTCTGACCCGTGGTGGCATCCAAAACCAGGAGCACCTCGTGGGGTGCCCCGGGCAGCTTCTTGGCCGTGGTGCGGTGAATTTTTTTCAACTCCTCCATCAAATTGACCTTGGTGTGGAGGCGCCCGGCGGTATCGATGTAAACCGTATCCACCCCGCGGGACAAGGCGGCGCTCAGACCGTCGAACACCACTGCGGCGGGATCGGCGCCGTGATGCTGCCGGATCACCGGCGCGCCCACGCGCTGGCCCCAGATTTCCAACTGCTCCGCGGCTGCAGCCCGAAAAGTGTCCGCCGCAATCAGCAGAGGCTGCCGGCCCGCGGCGCGATCCCTGTGGGCCAGCTTGGCAATAGTGGTGGTTTTGCCCACGCCGTTGACCCCCACCATGAGCACCACTTTGGGCCGCGCCGTTATCCGGGGCGCGGGCGCGCTGGTCAGCATCTCCAGCATCTCGGTTTTAAGGGCCGCCTTGAGGCGCTCCACATTGCTCAATTCCCGGCGCCGCACCCGCTCCTGCATGGCGCTCATCAGGCTCAGGGCGGTTTCCACCCCTAAATCGGCGGTAATGAGCAATTCCTCCAGGTCTTCCAGAAAGGCTTCATCCACAAAGGGATGTTTGGCAAAAAGCAGGTCAAACCCGTCAAGAAAAGTCTTTCTGGTGCGGCCCAGGCGCTCCCGGAAGCGGCGGAACAACCCCCTCCGGGCCTCGGGGACCTCAGCCAGGCGGGCTTCCTCTTCGGGGGAAAGCACCTCCTCATCTTCAGGGGTCTGGAGAGCCGCGGGCGCGGGAGCTTCAGCCTCAATATGGGCCTCCAGCGGCGGTTCCTCCGCCCCTGACGATGCTTCGGCCTGAATATCGGCAGGCTCCGGGGGCGCCGCCGCTTCTGCGGGTTCAGCGGCTTCCCCCGGTTCAGCCTCAGGCTCCCGAAGTTCCGGAACCTCGGCCTCCCGGGCTACCTCAGCCTTTGTTTTGCGGCGAAACCAACGGACCATGACATTAATCTGGTAAAAATGATTTTAGTCATTATAACCTGACTTGTTTTAAGGACAATCTTCTAAACGCTGAAAGGGCGACGCGTGCGTCGCCCCTCAGCAAATTAATCTAAGTGATAATCCGAATCAGTCTGTCGTCAAGTCGTTATTTTGGAGAAATCGGCCACTTTCAGGAAGGTCCGGCTGATCCGGGCCAGCAACGCCAGACGGTTTTGTCGTAGCTTCGGGTTTTCGGCCATGACCAGCACCTTATCAAAAAAGGCGTCCACCGGGCCTTTGATCTTGGCCAGCGCCTGGCAGGCTCCGAGATAATTGCGGCGGCTCAAAGCTTCTTCGACTTCCTTCTCCAGTGAAGCGGCGGCCTCATAAAGCATTTTTTCTTCCGGCTGCTCGAAAAGCGCTTCGGCTACTTCGCCTGGTGCGGCCCCCAGGGAGATGTTGATGACCCGCTTGAAAGCCACGGCCAGAGCCGGAAATTCCGGAATTTTGCGCACCTCTTCCAAAGCTTTGACCTTGTCCGCGGCCTCCACCACGTCCCGGCAGCCTGCCGCCAGCACCGCGGTCACCGTCTCATGATCGAAACCTTCGCTTAAAAGCAGATGCTGCAGCCGGGTTTGCAGGAATTCCAGAATTTCCGGGGCCGCGTCTTCCGGCTTTCTGGAAATTTTGCTTTTCAAAAGCTGCAGACTCTGCCGGACGGCTTCGGGAATATCCAGGTGCAGCCGGTGATGGCGCAGGATGCGGATTATGGCCAGGGCATGGCGCCTGAGGCCGTAAGGGTCGGCGGCCCCGGTGGGGGTCAGTCCCACCCCGAAGAGGCCGCAAATGGTGTCCAGGCGGTCCGCCAGGCCCACCAGCACGCCTACCATATCCTCCGGCAGGTCGTCGTCCGCGTGCCGGGGGAGATAATGGCTGAAGATGGCCGCGGCCACTTCCTTGGGCTCGCCGGCATTTTCAGCATATACCCGGCCCATTACTCCCTGAAGGCTGGGGAATTCTCCCACCATCTCGGAAACGATGTCGGCCTTGCACAGGGTCGCGGCGCGCTGCACCGCCTCCGGACTTACAGCTATCGACCCGCTTTCGGAGCCGAGGTTTTGCCGGAGATATTCCGCCATGCTCCGGAAACGCTCCATTTTCTCATACGAGGTCCCGAGCAGGGAATGAAACACCACCCCCTTCAGTTCCTCCACCCACTTGGCCAGCGGCGCCCTGGAATCCACCTGGTAAAAATACATGGCGTCGCTGAGGCGAGCCCTGAGCACCCGCTCGTGGCCCTGGCGCACTACGTCCGGGTTCCTGGTCAAGGTGTTGTTCACCGCGATAAAGTGGGGCAGGAGCTTGCCGTCCTTGCCCCGGAGCGAAAAATAGCGCTGGTGCTCCCGCATGGAGGTGATGAGCACCTCGTCGGGCAGGGCCAGGAATTTGTCTTCAAAGTGACCCACCACCACCGAGGGATATTCCACCAGGAAGGTGTTTTCTTCCACCAGTCCGGGATTCGGCACCACCTCGCCGCCCACGCTCGCGGCGGCTTTAGCCAGTTCGGCTTCCAAAAAAGCGCGGCGCTCCGCGGGGTCTACAATTACGTGAGCCCGGCGCAAGGTTTCCACATATTCGCCCGCATCCTTTACTTCCAGTTTTTCAGGAGCCAGGAAGCGGTGCCCGTGGGTGAAGCCGCCGCTGGCCACATCGGCCAGCGGAAAGGACACCACCTCTCCTCCGAACCGGGCCAGTATCCAGTGGATGGGGCGGGCGAAAGTGGTTTCCAAGGCCCCCCAGCGCATGGACTTGGGGAAATTCAGCCCTAAGATGAACTCGGGCAGGATCTCCACCAGACGCTCTTTGGTGGGGCGGCCCGAGGTTTGCTTGCGAATGCCCAGATAGACGCCCCGGGGAGTTTCCACTTCTACCAGGTCGCCCACTGTCACGCCCTGGGCCTTGGCAAAACCTTGGGCCGCGGCGGTGGGCTGGCCGTACTGGTCGAAGGCCACGGCTTTGGGGGGCCCCAAAATCTCCTGGCTCACTTCAGCCTGGCTTTCCGCCACTTCCGCAGCCACCAGCGCCAGCCGCCGCGGCGTGCCCCAGGTGACGATCTCTTTGACGGCGATGCGCTCCTGCTCCAAGCGCTTGCGCAGCGCGGCCGCCATTTCCTCCAACACCGGCGGAATGAAACGGGCCGGAATCTCTTCAGTGCCGATTTCCAACAACAACTCGCGTCCCATCGTTGTCCTCGCAGAGAAGCTGACAGCTATTTCTTCAACAGCGGAAATCCCATTTCTTCCCGCTGCTTGAGATAGGCTTCGGCGCACAACCGGGCCAGGTTCCGCACCCGGCCGATGAGGCTGGCCCGTTCAGCCACGCTGATGGCTCCCCGGGCGTTCAGCAAATTAAAGGTGTGGGAGCACTTCAGGCAATAGTCATAAGCCGGCAGGACCAACCCCTGGTCGATGATGCGCATGCTCTCTTTTTCGTACATGTCGAAAAGCTTGAAGAGCATGTCCACGTCGGCCTGCTCGAAATTGTAGATGGAGTGCTCCACTTCACCCCGGTGATGCACGTCGCCGTAAGTGATGCCCTTGGTCCACTCCAGGTCGTAGACGCTCTCCACGCCCTGCAGGTACATGGCGATGCGCTCCGGGCCATAGGTGAGCTCCACGCTCACCGGGTTCAGGTCAATGCCGCCGGCCTGCTGGAAATAGGTGAACTGGGTGATTTCCATGCCGTCCAGCCAGACTTCCCAGCCCAGGCCCCAGGCCCCCAGGGTGGGGGACTCCCAGTCGTCCTCCACGAAGCGGATGTCGTGGTCCAGGGGGTCGAGCCCCAGAGCCCTGAGGCTGTCCAGGTAAATCTCCTGGATGTTCTTGGGGGAGGGCTTCATGATCACCTGGTACTGGTAATAATGCTGCAGCCGGTTGGGATTCTCGCCGTAGCGCCCGTCGGTGGGCCGCCGGGAGGGCTCCACGTAGGCCACGTTCCAGGGCTCCGGCCCCAAGGCCCGGAGCAGGGTGTGGGGGCTGAAAGTGCCGGCTCCCACCTCCAAATCATATGGCTGCACAATGATGCACCCTCGGTCCGCAAAGAAGCGCTCCAGGGTTATCAATAATTCCTGAAAAGTCATCCGGCCTCACCTCTGTCGCGAAGGTATCCGCTAATCATACTTATTATGCAATTAATGTCAAGTTTTCCCACGGTTACAAGGAAAATCCGACTTTGGCTTGACGAGAGGAACTGCTCAGGGTATATGAAAAGAAAACAGGCACGTAGCTCAGGGGGAGAGCACCACCTTGACGCGGTGGGGGTCTGGGGTTCAAATCCCCACGTGCCTACCAGGATAATCCAGGGGTTGCGGCGATTGGCCGCAGCCCTTTTTGTTTCACTAAAGGACTGGGCTGAAATCCACTAAGAAAATTTTTAAAATTGCCCTTGACATTACAAATTAAATATAGATGATATTTATAGGTTATGGCTGCTCCCGCCGGCGGTCTCCGAGATGAGCCGCAGCCGGCCCGGAGCATGGTTCTGCGGGAACCATTACAAAAACCTCCCATCTTAAGCCCCGGTCCGCCCAGCCGGGGCTTACTTGGTCTTAGGAGCTTTCTCCCCGACCCCTGCATGATCATTTTTCTGTTTTTCCTTGATAACCCCGATTTCAATGCTTAGTTTATGAAAGTTGCGGTTATGCCTGCATTTTTAGGCAGCAATTTCCGGAAAAGGAAGGAGGCCACATGTCCAAAAGGAAATATACCGTCCGGGCCGAGTGCCCTGCCTGCGCTTGCGGCGATATCACCTTTTTGGGCCCGGAAAAGCTCCGGGAGAAATTCATCGGCAAGGAAGAGGAAATAGAAGTGCTCTGCCCCATGTGCGGCACCAAGACCAAGGGCAAAGTCGAGGAAGAGAAAAGTTAGGCTTTAAGGAAAAGGCGGATTAACTCAAGATAGGAAGCCGGCCACCAGCGCCCGGGAGCCTTGGCGGCCCCGGGCCTTAAATTAGTTTTCCCGGTCAAATAACGAGCCCACGGCCGCGCGGTTATGATGGTGTTTGGCCGGGTAACAGGACTAATGGCGGCAATCCCCTCTCTTCCACATTTTCCCGGGTTTTCAAAGCATAATCCCGGCCGCTCAGCCGACCCAAGACCAAAAGCCGCTTGGCCATTTGCAGCAAGCCCGCCGCGGCCTGCGATTTGCCGTGCAGCAGGAGTTGCGGGGCTGTTCGGTTCACCGCCTGTTCCACCACCGGGTCATAATCCAAGGTTCCCAAAATTTGGGGGCGCAAACGCAGGTACTCGGAACATACCGTGCGGATAATCTCCGGGGACCTTTCCTCCCCTTCAGCCCGCACCATGTTGACCACCAGGAAGAGCTGAAAATCGTCCAAAATCCGTTTTATGCGAAAGTAAATTTCCGGAGCGAAATCCCTGATTTTCTCCAGAAGCTGTGCCAATGAGGTGAACGAGGCGGCTGCGTCCTGGCGATCGATTTGGGCCAACAGCCGAAAAAGCTCCTCTTGTTTGGCGAATTCCAGGGAAAGCTTGCGGTACAGGGCCGCCTTGATAAAACCGTAAGAACTCTGCAGCGATGTGGTTTGAGCGGTGCACAAAGCGATTTTGCCGGGAGAATAGTTGAATAAATCCAAAATATTGAAGGATGTGCCTGCGCCCAAATCCAGGAGCACGAAGTCGGCGGGGAGATCGGCGATTTCCTGCAAAAGCTTGATTTTTTGAGAATGAGTGGGATTGGCCGAACCCAGGATATCATCGGCGCCGCAGATGAGCCCCAGGCCCTCATAGGCGGTTGGTATGACAGCGTCTTCCAGCCGTTTCAGCTTTCCCTGGAGAAAATCCTCCAGAGTCACCGCGGGATAACGCACCCCCAACAGCGTATGGAGATTGGCCCCACCCAAATCGCCGTCGATAAGGATCACCTGCCGGCCCAAGCGGGACAGCACCAGCCCCAGCCCCAGGGTGAGGATGCTTTTGCCTATCCCGCCCTTGCCGCCGCCGATGCTCCAGACGCGAATGCTGGCGCTGTTCAGCATGACTTGCCTGTTTCAGATCAGACCCGGCGTCGCCGCCACAACCAGATACCTGCTATCAGTACCATGAATCCGCCAGTTGCCAGGGTGGCGTAGCCGTAAATCTCAGGCACAGTTTGGGGGAAAGCCAACAAGCCCCCTCCCGCCGCCGCGAGCGCCGCGCCGAAACCCAGCAATACCAAAGCCCTTATGCCGGACCGGCGGTTTTTGACCTGAACCCGGTCCCATTGGTGCCACAGGTCTTTGATGTCCTTGGGAGTATGAAGAATCTCATCTTCCAGGAGCTTTTGGACTTCAGGAGTCGGCTTGGCCAACTCCATTCCCAGGAAAACCGAAACTCCTTCGGGGCCGGCCTGCTTGAGCCAGGAGATTCTTCCCGATATGGACTCCATCGCCCCCGACCTGCTGGCCGGCAGGCGCAACTGACTTTCGTGGCCGGTCAGGGTTTCCCATTCCACCCATCCCACCGATTGGGAAACCTTCAAGGTCAAAACGCCGGCGGCAAAGTTTTGCACCACCACCGGCAGGCGCAAGGGGACTTCGCCGGGATTGACACCGATTTCCAAGATCAGGGAAGTTCCCCCTGTCCGTCTTGGCGCTTCATGATCGAACTCTCTTGGCATCCTTTCCCCGCAATGGTCAAGACCGTGCTTCTTAATGTCAAGTTTTATGCCAAAAATGATATCCCAAAGTAATCAGTCGCTTAATTAAATTAACCAATAAAAACGTTCAAAAAGAATAACTTTTATGGTTCAGGTTTTTAAACATTTTTTTACAAATCCACTGTTGTCATTTTTATATGGCAATTGATTTATGGCAGCCAGGACTTCCTCTACCCCGATATCTTCCACTTTCCCGGAAGAAACCAACACGCGGTGGGGGGTGTGCCAGGGATACCAGTTTGAGGCCTTGCCCGGATTCATTAAAGCCACCATCGGCTTTTTAGCCGCGGCCGCTATATGAAGGGAGCCTGTATCCAGGGTCAATGCTGCATCAACGCCATGAAGCGCGGCAATCAGCGCTCCCAGGCTGAAGGTGGGATAGGCTAAGACGCCGCCTTGAAAGCGCCTGATAATTTCTGCGGCCGACTCATCGTCGCCGGGATAGGTGGGGCTTTTTTCGGAGCCGGGAGCCCAGAGGATAAGCACCTCCATGGCGCCTTGGGCCAGGAGGCGCTCGATCAGGGCGATAAACTTTGCCACCGGCCACCGGTTGTGCCTGATGCGGGCGCTGATGGCCAGGGCCAGGAGAGGCCTGTCCCAGTGACGGCGGCCGGTGGCTAAGAACGCGGCGAACTTTGCCACCTCGGATGCCTCCGGCTCCAAAACCATCTCACCCGGCTCGCCGGTTATACCCAGGGGGGCCAGGAGTCTGTATACCTTCATGACCTCATGTTCCGGCTCCCGCGTCTCCGGTATGGCTACATTGTAAAAAAACCGGCCCTGGCCGTCCCGGCAGTAGCCGATGCGCTTCCTGGCTCCGGTATAAAAAGTAAAGTGAGACAGGGTGCGGTTGTACATGCCGCAGCCGATGGCTACGTCATAGCTTTCCCGGCGGATTTGCCGGAACAGCTTGAAATTTTCCCAGAGGACCGCAAACTTGTGACGCTCCAAAGCATGCTTGGGCTTCTGAAAGACATAAACTTTGTCAATGTCGGGGTGGTTGGCGATCACTTGCGCATTATACGTGTTGACCAGGATGCTCAGGCGGGCCCGCGGGAAGCGTTGCCGCACCGCCCGGATAGCCGGGGTGGTGCACACCAGGTCCCCGATGTTATCCCGGCGGATGAAGATGATCTTTTGGAGGTCCATTACGGCCGGAGACAAGACTTTATTTGTTTGCCGATGCATTGACAAGATGAGGCATCGCCCCCATCCCGGACCCTTCCCCCAACTTCCTAAGGGGGATGAGGGAGCTTGAGGGAGGGGCGGTGTTCCCCGGCTCTCCTCCCGGTCGCGGTTATGACTTAAAAATAATATGTTGCGTCGATTTACTCAACCTCTATTTTCCCCCCACACCGCAAAGACCGGGTCTGAGTGGAGCAACTGCGGGTAATAGCGGTCCGTGCCGGGACGGGGCCAGCCTCGGGAAGAGTAGGTTTCGAGGTCGGTAAAAGCCCCGGAGCGCAGGAAGTATTCCAGGACCAGGCCGACCCGCTCGAATTCTGCGAGTTCCGTCCAGATCCTGATCGCCTTGGGGGGAAACCAGCGGTGGGAAAACGTCTGGATATGGAGGCCGCCGGGTTTCAAAATCCGGGCGATCTCCGCGAAAATATCGAATGGCCGGACCAGATATTCCACCGAGAGATTGCAGATGACCGCATCAAACACCCCGTCCGCGAAAGGCAGGCGCGGCTCCAAATTAAGGTCGTGCACGACATAGTCGCTCAATTGGGTATTGCGGCACAGTTCTTCTTCGTTCAGCCCCAGACCGATAACTTTGAGCGGCATCGTTTCGGGCAGGTGCGACTGCCAGCTGCTCATCAGGTCCAGCACCTCGGTTTCCGGCTTGAGGAGACGTTCATAGAGGGCGGTTATCGAATCCCGGGCCTTGGCGTCAACGTGGCTCACCAAGCGGGACTTTTCATAAAAAACCGTGTCAATCTCCTCATCAGGCCTGACAAACGGCTCGTCTGCAAAAAAATCCGTGGGAAGACCCCGCCACCGGGCCTGCATGCCAGGGCCGGAAGTGGCGAGATTCAGCCAGTCCCGGCATTCGCCCCCGGTCTCCGAGCGCTTTTCGACAACGCCTAAAACTTCGACTTCCATCTTGAACTTCACCCCGGCCAGGGGATGATTAAAATCAGCGGCAAAATGCCGGGGCTCGATGCCGACGCAGCGCCAGGGCACGATGCTGCCCGAATAGCCGGGGAGCAGCCCTCGGGGATAAAACCTTCCAAACCGAGGTGTTTCCCGCCCGCCCCGGAAACTTCGCAAAGGGAAACGAAAAATTTTATCAGGATCGTACCTCTCGATGAGCCGGCCTTCCTCCAGAATGTGGATACGGGTTCCTGCCCGGAGATCATTCAAAGCTTCACGCAGGCCGGGCGGCAGAATATCCGCGTCCCGCCAGATATTGCAGGGAACAAAATATTCCTCCTGATGCCGGGCCTCCTGGCTGCGCCAGGTCAGGCGCCACAGCATGTTGACCACGCGCTTGTCGATTTTCATGTCGTCTGATTTTTTTTCCAAGAAGCTTTCAGTCGCCGATCATCAGAATCGGGGAATTATCCAGGACCAGAAAGAGCAGGCGGCGATCAGATTTTATGACCTTTTATTTTTCTGAAGCCGCTGCCGGCGAATCTCAAAGAGAAACACCGCGCCTGCCGCGGCGGCGTTCAGGGAATTGATTGCCGGGGCGGATAAGGGAATAGCCGCAACCGCGTCGCACTGCCGGCGCACTCTGGGCCGCAGACCCTTGTCTTCGCTGCCGATGACCACCACCAGGGGCACGGTCAGGTCAATATCATAGAGATTTTGGGGCGCCTTGGCGTCACTGCCGACAATCCATAGCCCTGCCTCTTTCAACCGCATCAGGCTGTCGGCCAGGTTGGTCACCCGGTAAATCTTTAAGGATTCCAAGGCCCCGGCGCCTGCTTTCATAACAGCCGGAGTGACTCCCACGGCGCGGTCCTTGGGGATGATAAGTCCATGCGCGCCCGCGGCCAGGGCGCTGCGGCAAAGGTTTCCCAGGTTCATGGGGTCCGTGATGCCGTCCGCGGCCACCAGGATGGCGGGTTCGCTCAAGGCCGCCAGATGCTCCAGCAGTTCCGCCATTTGAAAGTAGCGGTAACTGCCGCGGCGGGCCACAATGCCTTGATGGTGCGCCGTCCCTGCCAGGCGGTCCAGAGCGGCCCTCTCCTGAACGCGCCAGCGCACCCCCAGGCTTTGGGCCAGTTGACGTGCTTCACTCACCCAATTTCCCTTTACGCCCCGGGCGATGATCACCTCTTCCACCGGATTGTCCTCAGCATGGCGCAAAGCCGCCAGAACAGGATGGCGCCCGTAAATGATGCCGCTCACGTACCGTTTGCCTGAAAAGGACCCTTGGCTTAAAACCTCAGGCCGCTTCCTGACCTCCTGATTTTTAAATTCAGGGGAACTCCCGGTTCCCCTCCCATAATTCCGGGAAGCGGCACATATATGGCTTCTCCCGGCTGTTACTTTCGTCGCAATATTAGGTATAATCATCTAAGATAGTACAGAGTTCAAGTCTATGCTTGCGGAAGTTCAACTATTTCTTAAGGACCTGCAGCGCCAGGAACTGCCCCCCGCGGTGTGGGAGGCCTACGTCCAGGATTTAGGGGAATTACTCAATTTTCTCCAGGACCTGGGCCGCGCCCATTGGTCCGCGGTAGAGGCTGAAGATATCCAGAAATACCTGCAAACCTTGAAGGACCGGGGCATCCCGCGCTCCAGCCTGGACCGCCGCCTGAAGGTTCTCCGCGGTTTTAACGATTTTCTTCTCCAGGGCCGCTGCATTGCCGCCAGCCTGCTGCCGGCCGCCGCGCCAGACGCCTCTCCCTCCCAGGTACTGAGCCAGCCGGAATTGCAGGCCCTCCTGACCGAACTGGCCGAAGCCGGTCCGGATCATCTGGACGAGATGCTGGAGCAGTTCTATCATTATTTAGGGGTGGAACGCGGCCTGGCCTCCCTCACCCTGGAGTCTTATGCCGGCGATCTCCAGGATTTCCGGGAATTTTTGGACCGGCTGGGCCGCACTGCCTGGGAAGAGGTAACGCTGGCCGACCTGCAAAACTATTTGGCGGAACTGGCGGCCAGGGGTCTGGCCCCCACCAGCCGGGCCCGGCGCTTGTCGGCCTTGCGCCAGTTCTTCCGCTTTCTGCAGCAGGAAGAAAAGCTGGCGGCCAACCCGGTGGAGCTCCTGGACTCCCCGCGGCTGCCCATGAAGTTGCCGGAGGTGCTCAGCGAATCGGAAGTGGAGGCCCTGCTGGCCGCGGCCGACCCCTCCACGCCCCTGGGACTCAGGGATGCGGCCCTGCTGGAGGTGCTTTACGCCACCGGCCTCAGGGTCTCCGAGCTGGTGGGCCTGACTCTCAAGCAGGTGGACCTGCGCCGGGGGGTGGTGCGGCCCCTGGGCAAGGGGCGCAAGGAGCGCCTGGTGCCCATGGTCCCTCAGGCCGTGGAAAAATTGCGCCGGTACCTCAAGGAGGGGAGACCCCGATTGCTCAAGGATAAAGACAGCCCGTTTGTTTTTCTGAACAGCCGCGGCGGCCCCCTGACGCGCCAGGGTTTTTGGAAGATTCTGCGCAACTATGCCAGAAAGGCCAACGTCAGGCAATTGAGCCCCCATGTTCTGCGCCACTCCTTTGCCACGCATTTGCTCTCCCGGGGGGCGAATCTCCGGGTCCTGCAATTGCTCCTGGGCCACGCGGACCTGGCCACCACCCAAATCTACACGCACCTGGAGGCCGAACGCCTCAAGGCCGCCCACCAGAAGGCGCATCCCAGATCATGAGCCCTAATCGCCCTGCGCCGCGCCGCACTCTGGAGGTCATCACCACCCATTTAAATGCGGATTTCGACGCCCTGGCCTCCATGGTGGCCGCCAAGAAGCTCTATCCCGACGCGCTGCTGGTCTTTCCCGGCGCTCAGGAGGGCAGCCTCAGGGACTTCTTCGTGCGCTCCAGCTTCTACTTCCTGGATTTCACCCGAGCCAAACATGTGGCTCCCGAGGAAATCAAGCGCCTTATCCTGGTGGACACCCGCCAGCTTTCCCGCATCGGCAAATTCGCGGACGCGGCCCTTTCCGGGGAAGTGGACATTCACGTTTACGACCATCATCCCGACAGCCCCGAGGACGTTCACGGCAGCGTCGAGGTGGTTGAGCCTTTAGGCTCCACCACCGCCATTCTCACCCGGATTCTCCGGGAAAAAGGCGCGGAGCCCACACCCCAGGAGGCCACCATCATGGTCCTGGGAATCTTCGAAGATACGGGTTCTTTCACCTTTTCCTCCACCACCCCGGAGGATTTGGAGGCTGCTGCCTACCTCCTGCGCCGGGGCGCCGACCTCAATGTGGTGGCGGAAATGGTCACCCGGGAGCTGACCGCTGAACAAGTGTCCCTGCTGAACGAGCTTATCCAAAACCTCAGCACCTTCAAAGTCAACAATATAGAGGTGGTTATCGCCCGGGGCGCCACTTCCCAGTATGTGGCCGATTTCGCGGTCTTGGCCCACAAGCTCATGGATATGGAAAATATCCAGGTGCTTTTCGCCCTGGCCCAAATGGAGGAGCGGGTCTACATCGTTGGCCGCAGCCGCATCCCGGAAGTCAATGTGGCCGAAATTCTCGGCGAGCTGGGCGGCGGCGGCCATGAATACGCCGCGTCTGCTGCGATCAAGGGCAAGCCCCTGTCCCAGGTGGAAGAAAAGCTCAAACAGGTGTTGCAGACCCATATTCACCCCCAGCGCCGGGCTCGGGAGATCATGTCGTTCCCGGTCAAGTCGATCGAGCCGACAGCCACTTTGGAAACCGCGGAGCTCCTTCTCAACCGCTACAGCGTCAACGCCCTGCCGGTCATCGATAACGGCCAGCTTTTGGGGATGATCAACCGGCAGACCGTGGAAAAAGGCATCTATCACGGCCTTAAAAGCCACCAGGTCCGCGATTACATGACCCACCCCATTGCCACGGTGGGGCCGGAAGCCACCCTGGCCGAAATCCGGGAGGCCCTGGTCATCAACAAGCAGCGCCTCCTGCCCGTGGTCGCCGACGGCCGGGTCATCGGGGTGATCAGCCGCACCGATCTCCTGCACCTGCTCATCGACCATGAGGAAGAGGCTCAATGGGCCCAGCCCCTGCGCAAGAAAAACATCGTCAGCATGATGCGGGAGCGCCTCCCCGCCCATATCCTGAAGATTCTCGAGCAGGTAGGGAGAGTAGCCGAAGAGCTGGGTTACCACGCCTACGCGGTGGGCGGCTTTGTCCGGGACCTGTTCCTCAAGGAGGAGAACCTGGACATCGACATCGTCATCGAAGGGGACGGCGTGGAGTTCGCCCGGCGTTTTGCGGCGCGCTACGGCGCCCGGGCCCGCATATTTCAAAAATTCAAGACCGCAGTCATTATTTTCCCGGACGGCTTCAAGATCGACGTGGCCACGGCGCGCACCGAATATTATGAAGCCCCGGGGGCCCTGCCCGTGGTGGAATACAGCTCCATCAAGATGGACCTCTACCGCCGGGATTTCACCATCAACACCCTGGCCATAAATTTGAATCCCGGGGAGTTCGGCACCCTGCTGGATTTTTTCGGGGCCACCCGGGACCTGAAGGAGCGGCGCTTAAGCGTGCTGCACAACCTGAGCTTCGTGGAAGATCCCACCCGGGTGTTCCGGGCCATCCGCTTTGAGCAGCGCTTCGGCTTCCGCATCAGCAAGCTGACGCTCAACCTGATCCAGAACGCGGTGAGAAACAACTTTTTCGACCGCCTGTCGGGTCCGCGCCTGTTTCAGGAGTTAAAGCTCATTCTGTCCGAGGAAAATCCCATCCCCGCCGTCGCCCGCCTGGCGGAGTTGGACCTGCTCAAAGCCCTGCACCCCCGCCTTTGGTTTGACGAAGGCACCCGGGCAATGCTGGAGCGGGTGCAGGCGGTGCTCTCCTGGTTCGACTTGCTGTATCTGGATGAAACTTATGACAAATGGCTGGTCTATTTCCTGGGTTTGGTGGAACCCCTCAAGCCCGAGGAACTTAAGGAAATGATGATGCGTTTCAAGCCTTCCCCCAAGGTGGCGGCGGCCATCTTGACCGGCAAAGAAGGCGCGGACCAGGCCCTGCTGAAACTCTTCCGCTTGGGGGATGAGCCCAGGCGGAGCCAGATTTATCACCTGCTATCCCCGTTGGCCACGGAATATCTCCTTTACATGATGGCCAAGTCCCGCCAGGAGGCTTCCCGCCGCGCCATTTCCTTGTATTTCACCCACTTGAAGCACTTGAAGCCGGAATTGAAAGGGCGGGACCTTATCGCTCTCGGTTATCAGCCCGGTCCCCAGATCAGCGAAATGCTCAAACTCCTCCACGAAGCCCGCTTGAATGAGGAGGTGCAGACCATCGGCCAGGAGTTGGCGCTGATTCGCCAGCATTACGGCAGGGGAGGCGGGAGGGCCACGGGGGAGGAAATGCGGCCCGAAGAGTCAGCCGAGGGCATTTCCTGAAATAATGCGGTTTTCGGTTTTGAAGGGCGGGGCGCTGCCCGCCATAAAAATCGGTTCAGCCGCGGCGGCGCGGCTGAACCGCATTTGCCTTCACCTCAATTTAATTCTTTTTAACATTTTCCCGGATGTACTTGATGATGTCGCCGGTGTCCGTGCCGGGGGTGAAGATCTCCGCGATGCCGGCCTGCTTGAGGGCCGGGATGTCTTCATCCGGGATGATGCCGCCGCCCAGCACGAGGACATCCTCAATGTTTTTGTTTTTTAAAATTTCCATCACCCGGGGGAACAGATAACCGTGGGCCCCGGACAGGCAGCTCATGGCGATGACGTCCACGTCCTCCTGGATGGCCGCGGCCACGATCTGCTCCGGCGTCTGGCGCAGGCCCGTATAGATCACCTCCATGCCGGCGTCCCGGAGCGCGGCGCAAATGACCTTGATGCCCCGGTCATGGCCGTCCAACCCCGGTTTGGCGGCCAATACGCGAATTTTCCTGGCTTCTTGCATGATGCCCTCTCCTTATCCATGGCGCAATTTTTTGAGAGCGTGCTCGCTGGCGGGGAGACCCGCTGGGCATTTAGTGCTTAAGCGGCAAGAAAGTTATTCCCCCTCACCCTGACCCTCTCCCCCCAGCGGGGGAGAGGATTAATAAATTTGGTTTTTTTCTCAAGTAATATTTTTCACATCGAGGCCTTGGCTTACAGCTTACAGCTTATAGCTTATAGCTGACCGCTGCTTCCCTATGCCGCGGCGGCCTCATATTCTCCGAACACAGCCCTGAGGGTGTCGCAGACCTCGCCCAGGGTGGCCAGGGCCTTGACAGCTTTCAGAATAGGCGGCATCAGGTTGGCGTCGCCCGCGGCCGCGGTCTTGAGTTCCGCCAGGGCCTGCTGCACCGCGCCGTTGTCCCTGGTGCTCTTGAGTTCCTTCAGACGGGCGATCTGGCGATCCGCCACGGCAGGATCGACCTTGAGCAGATCCTTGGGCTTTTCCTCTTCGGCCACCTGGAACTTGTTCAAGCCCACGATGGTGCGTTCGCCGGACTCGATTTCTTTCTGATAGCGGTAGGCGCTGTCCGCGATCTCCTTCTGGATGAAGCCCTTCTCGATCGCGGCCACGGCCCCGCCCATCTTGTCGATCTGGTCGATATATTCCTGAGCCTTGGCTTCGATCTGGTCCGTGAGATTTTCTATAAAATACGACCCGGCTATCGGGTCCACCGTATCGCATACCGCGGTTTCGTGGGCGATGACCTGCTGAGTTCTGAGGGCCACCTGCACGGCCAGCTCCGACGGCAGGGCCAGGGCCTCGTCAAAGGAATTGGTGTGCAGGGACTGGGTGCCGCCCAACACCGCGGCCAGGGCCTCATACGCGGTGCGCATGATGTTGTTCAGGGGCTGCTGGGCCGTGAGCGAGCATCCCGCGGTCTGGGTATGGAACCTGAGCATCTGGGAGCGGGGGTCCGCGGCCCCGAAGCGCTCCTTCATGATCTTGGCCCACAGTCGCCGGGCCGCCCGGAATTTGGCGATCTCCTCAAAGAAGTCCAGGTGCGAATTGAAAAAGAAGCTCAGGCGCGGCCCGAACTCGTCCACTTTAAGGCCGGCCTGAATGGCGGCTTCCACATAAGCGATGCCGTTGGCCAGGGTAAAGGCCACTTCCTGCACCGCGGTGGAGCCGGCCTCCCGGATGTGGTAGCCGCTGATGCTGATGGTGTTCCACTGGGGCACGTTTTCGGTGCAGTACGCGAAAATGTCGGTGATCAGCCGCATGGAGGGCCGGGGCGCGAAGATATAAGTGCCCCGGGCCGGGTATTCCTTCAAGATATCATTTTGCACCGTGCCCCGGAGTTTGTCGAAGGGAACCCCCTGCTTTTCCGCCACCGCCAGATACATGGCCAGGATGACGGCGCACGGGGAGTTGATGGTCATCGAGGTGCTCACCTGCTCCAGGGGTATCCCCTGGAAGAGCCGTTCGATATCCCACAATGAGTCGATGGCCACGCCCACCTTGCCCACTTCCCCCTGGGCTAGGGGATGATCCGAATCGTAGCCGATCTGGGTGGGCAGGTCGAAGGCCACGGACAACCCGGTTTGCCCCGACTTCAGGAGAAAATGGTAGCGTTCGTTGGTCTCCTCCGCGCTGCCGAAGCCGGCATACTGACGCATGGTCCAATACCGGCCGCGGTAGGCCGTGGGCTGCACCGCGCGGGTGAAGGGATATTGGCCGGGCATACCCAATTTCTCGATATAATCAAAATCCTGCATGTCCAGAGGAGTATACACCCGGGCCACGGGAATGCCGGAGGTGGTGGCGAACTCCGCTTTTCTCTCCGGCATTTTCTTCAAGACCTTCTCTACCTGGGCTTCGTATTTGGCCTTGAGCTCTTGCAACTTCTGGAGATCATCCATAAGCCTACCTCGCGTTTTTCATTAAGCTTGGGGATAGCTTGGGATATGGCTTCCCGCCTCCACAAGCGGCTGTTCCACCCCCAAAATAACCTACCGCAAGCCGCGGGTCAAGCCGGAGATGAGGCAATTTGAAGGAGATACGCAGGATTTCCGGGCCGGGCCAACGTGAACCGCATTATGGGGGAGTTGACCGTAATAAAAAAGGCCAGCCGCCCTGGCGGACGGCCGGCCGGAAAAGGCCGGGATGAGGGGCCTCTAAATCTCCCCGTCCTGCTCCATCTTGACCAGGTCTTCGAAGCGGATATCCATGCCCAGGACGCCCTGGATTTCATCGTTGTCGTCCCGGATGGGCAGGCTCACCGTGATGCACAGCGCCCCCGTGAAACGGGAGGTGTAAAAATCCGAAACGTAAACCTTGCCGCTCTTTATGGGTTCGATGAACCAGGGCCGGTTGGACAGGTCTTCATCCAGGCCCATGGTCTCGTACTTGGCCCGGTCCACGATATGGGTGATGTTGCGGGTGGTCTTCCGCCCTTCCAGGTTGGTTACATACATGAACTGGATAAAGGGGTTGTTGTCCAGGACGCGCTGCATGACGGGTTCCTGCCGGGCCGGGTCCATGGAGCGGATTTCCTCGCGCTGGGCCAGGTCTTCGGCCAGGTGCGCCGCCAGCTTGTAAGCCTTGTCTTTGAGCTGGTCGAATTCCGACACGAAAAGCTCCGGCAGGTACTTTCGGGCCAGCCCTTCCATTTCCTCGTTGGAGATGGAGGTGCACCGGCCGCCTTCGTACCATTCCATGATGCGCTTGTGGATTTTGATTACCCCCGGATGCATCTTGTCCACCTGGTTGTCGCCGGTCAAATTCAGTTTGGCGTTGATCCAGTGGACGATGCCGGCCTTGCCCGATTTGTCGGTGATGGTGATGGTCAGGGGTCGCCGCAGAATTTTGGCCGTATCAAAGGCGTTGTAGATTTCTTCGTTCTTCAGGAGGCCGTCGGCGTGGATGCCGGCGCTGGTGGCGTTGAAGCTGTTGCCCACAAAGGGGAAGTTGGGCGGAATGCGGTAGTGCAGCTCCCGCTCGAAATACTCGGCGATGTCGGTGATCACCGTGGTGTCGATGCCGTCGTTGCTGCCCCGGAAGCCGATGTATTCCATGATCAGTGCTTCGATGGGAGTATTGCCGGTGCGCTCCCCGAAGCCCAGCAGAGTGCCGTTCACCGCGCCGCAGCCATAGAGCCAGGCCGTGACCCCGTTGATGAAGACTTTGTGAAAGTCGTTGTGGCCGTGCCATTCCATCAGATGGCCGGGCACGCCGGCGTCTTCGATCATGGCCCGCACCAGCCGGGGGACGCTCCGGGGCAGCGCGGCGCCGGGGTAGGGCACCCCGAAACCCATGGTGTCGCACAGGCGGATCTTCACGTCGATGCCGCTTTCTTCCCGGAGGCGCATCAGTTCCAGGGCAAACGGGACACAAAAGCCGTAGATGTCGGCCCGGGTGATGTCTTCGAAATGGCAGCGGGGCACGATGCCGTGGTCCAGCGCGGCTCTGGCGATATTCAGATACTCTTCCATGGCCCGGCGCCGGTTCCAGTTCAGCTTGAGGAAGATATGATAGTCGGAAACGGAAGTCAGGATGCCGGTCTCCCTCAGGCCCATGTCTTTCACCAGGGTCAGGTCCGCAGGGTTGGCCCTTATCCAGCCGGTGATCTCCGGGAAGAGATAGCCCCGCTCCCGGCAGCGCTCCACCGCTTCCTTGTCCTTGGCGCTGTACAGGAAGAATTCGCTCTGGCGGATAATGCCCTTGGGGCCGCCCAAGCGGTGCAGCATGTCGAAGATATCGACGATCTGCTTCACGGTGTAAGGCGGCCGGGCCTGCTGCCCGTCCCGGAAAGTGGTGTCCGTGATGAGCATCTGCTCCGGCGGCTGGGGCATGACGAATTTATAGTCAAAATCGATGCGGCCGATTTCCGTGTACGGAAAAATATCCCGCATCAAATTGGGTTCTTCCACCTCGACGAGGCGGTGCCGCCAAAAATGGCTGTGCTCATGGTCCAAAAGCCGCCGATCAGGATTCCAACGTGCCATAATTTCCTTCCATTTCGTTCAGTTTTCAGTTTTCAGTTTCCAGTTTTCCGTAAAGCAGGTCTTGCCACGGAAAACGGTAAACGGTAAACGGAAAACGATCTTATTTTTCCAGTCTCAAACCCAATTCCAACAGCTGCTCCGTCTCCACCTTGGCCGGGGCCCGGGTCATGAGGCAAGCGGCTTTCTGGGTCTTGGGAAACGCGATTACTTCCCGGATGGACTTGACTCCGCAGAGAATGGCCACCAGGCGATCGAACCCGAAGGCCACGCCTCCGTGGGGCGGCGCGCCGTAATCCAGGGCCTCCAATAGAAAGCCGAATTTTTCTTCAGCCTCTTCTTTAGAGAGCCCCAACACGTCGAACACCTTGTCCTGAACGTCCCGCCGGTAGTTGCGGATGCTGCCGCCGCCGATTTCCTGGCCGTTCAACACCAGGTCGTAGGCCCGGGCCCGCACCTTCTCGGGCTTGGTGCCCAGCAGAGGAATGTCTTCCTCCCAGGGCGCGGTGAAGGGATGGTGCACGGCTACGTGGCGCCGTTCCTCGTGGTCATATTCCACTAAAGGGAATTCAGTGACCCACACCAGGTTGTAAGCGCCTTCCGGGATGAGCCCCTCACGCTGCCCCAGGTGCAGGCGTATCTGGCCCAACGCGGTGTTGGCCACCATAGGGCTGTCGGCCACAAACAGGATCAGGTCCCCTTCCCGGGCCTGAAGCCGCTCGTTAATGGCGGACTTGACCCCTTCCGGGAAATATTTGGCCAAGGGGGATTGCCAGCCGTTGGCCTGGAGCTTCACCCAGGCCATGCCCCGGGCGCCGTAAACCCCGGCCAAATCGATGAGGTCGTCCAGGTCCTTGCGGGACAGCCTGGCCATTCCAGGGGCGCATAGAGTCTTGACTATGCCGCCCTGATCCACCACCTCCCGGAATTGACGAAATTCCGCTTCCTTGGCCAGGTCCGTGACGCTGTTCAATTCCAGCCCGAACCGCATGTCAGGGCGGTCCAGTCCGAACCGGGCCATACACTCGGCATAGGTCAGGCGGGGAAAGGGCAAGGCCAGGTCAAGGTCGAGCAGTTCCTTAAACAGGGAGGCCATGAGCCCTTCCACTACCCGGAAGATGTCTTCTTCAGTGATGAAGGACATCTCCATGTCAATTTGGGTGAATTCCGGCTGGCGGTCGGCCCGCAGGTCCTCGTCCCGGAAACAGCGGCAGATCTGGTAATAGCGCTCCAGCCCGGCCACCATCAGAAGCTGCTTGAACAATTGGGGCGATTGGGGCAGGGCGTAGAACTGGCCGGGGTTGACCCGGCTGGGCACCAGGTAATCTCTGGCCCCTTCCGGCGTGCTCCGGGTGAGGATAGGGGTCTCCACTTCGATAAACCCCTGGCCGTTCAGGTACTGCCGGGTCACCTGAGCAGCCCGGTGCCGGAAAAGGATGTTTTTCATAACCAGGGGCCGGCGCAAATCCAAGTAGCGGTACTTCAGCCGCAGGGTCTCGGAAACGTCCACCCGGAAGTCTTCCAATTCAAAGGGAGGCGTTTTGGCCGCGTTCAAGATGCGCAGCTCCTCCACCAGCACCTCGATCTCCCCGGTTTCCATCTGAGGATTCACCATGTCCGGGGGCCGGGGCTGCACCACGCCCCGCACCGCCATGACCCACTCGTCCCGGAGCGCGCCGGCTTTCTTATGCGTGTCAGGCTGCACTTCCGGATTGAACACCACCTGGGTCATCCCCTCCCGGTCCCGCAAATCCACAAAAATGACGCCGCCATGATCCCGGGCGCGCTGCACCCACCCCATGAGCACCACTTCTTTACCCACGTCCGAGATTCTTAAACCTCCGCAGGAATGGGTGCGTTCAAGCCCCTCTAACGATTCCAGCACCTCAGTTTCCTTCCTCAGCCGCGGCCAGGTTTTTGAGGGCGGATTTGAGCTCCATAATGCGAATCGATTCCTGGGAGCCGCTTTTCATGTCCCGCACCACAATTTCTCCCGCAGCCAGTTCCCTGTCTCCCAATATCGCCACCCACCTGGCCCCCAGCCGGTCGGCCAGGGACATTTGGGCCTTCAAGGACCTGCCGTCGAAGTCCATCTCTGCGGCCAGTCCTGCACCTCTCAGCTCCTGTACCAGGGTCAGACACCGCTCCAAAGCCGACCGGCCCAGAGCCGCCAGAAAAACGCTCTGGTCGGCGCTCCGGCCCTCCGCTTCGGGCAGGACTTCCAGCAGCCGGTCTTCCCCGATAGCAAAGCCGAACCCCGGCAGGTCAGGCCCGCCCAACTCCCGGATCAGACCGTTGTAGCGCCCGCCCCCGGCCACCGCGTCCTGCGCGCCGAGTGCCGCCGCGGTTACTTCGAACGCGGTGCGGGTATAATAGTCCAACCCCCGCACCAGCCGCGGCTGCTCCTCAAAATCGATGCCGAATTGTTCGAGGAGGGTCAGCACCCTTGAGTAATGACGGCTGCAGGCCTCGCAGAGGGAATCTTTCAGGACCGGCGCGGTTTTGAGCAGCTCCCGGCAGGTCTGCGACTTGCAGTCCAGCACCCGCAAGGGGTTGACCTCCCGGCGGCGCAGGCAGTCCGGGCACCAGCCCTCCCGGCTGAACAGGAAGAGCTTCAATTTGGCCTTGAAATCCTCCTGGCATTCGGGACAGCCCAGAGAGTTGACAAGCAGCCGCAGGTTGCTTAACTTGAGGCGGCCCAGAATCTCCCAAAGCATGAGGATCACTTCCGCGTCCAGCTCCGGGGCGTCAGAGCCCAAGGCCTCGCAGTTGATCTGGTAAAACTGCCGGTAGCGCCCTTTTTGAGGCCGCTCATAGCGGAACATGGGGCCCATGAGGAAGTACTTTTTGACCCCGGCGCCTTTCTCCAGGCGGTTTTCCAAAAAGGCCCTGACCACCTGGGCGGTGGCTTCGGGCCGCAGGGTCACCGAATCCCCGTGCCGGTCGATAAAGGTGTACATTTCTTTGGCCACGATATCGGTGTCCGTGCCGATGGAGCGCGCGAAGAGCTCCGTGCGCTCCAAAAGCGGCAGGCGCAGCTCGCGGTAGCCGTAAAGTCGAAAAACTTCACGGGCCGTCGTCTCCACCCACTGCCACCGTTCGGATTCCGGCGGCAGGATATCCTTCATGCCGCGCACGGCGCGAATCAATGCCATAGCTGCTTACCTAAAAATAATAAACTTAATCAAATCAGCGCCAAGATGCAATATGATTTATGTCTCCGCCCGTCCCCGGCATGGACGACCCTTCAATGCAAGGGCAGGAAGACCCTTTTCCAGCTTGCGCAAATTAGTCTAAATGCACAGGCGGGACGCCTGTGCCAGCCACCGCCGGATGGGCTGCATGACCGCACCCATCCGAGGAAGCAAGGCAGGCCGGGCAATTGCCCTTGACATCGCCAAGAGGTCCAGGTAAGGGGAAGGGAAACCACGCCGGAGAACTCCATGCCTTATGTGAATATCAAGATAACCAGGGAAGGAGCCACCCCGGAACAAAAGCTCCAGCTCATCCAGGGTGCAACCAGACTGCTGCAGGAGGTCCTGGGGAAAAACCCTCAAACCACCGTGGTGGTAATCGATGAAGTCGACACCGACAACTGGGGGATCGGTGGGGAAAGCGTCACCGCGCGCAGAAAGCGGGGAGAATAATAGGAGTGGTCAGGGGTCAGGGGTCAGGGGCTAAGAGATTTGGGATCAGGCAGGGGTTATAAATCATTGGACCTGCTCTGGCCTTAATTCCAACCGGGTGGCACAGGCTTTCCAGCCTGTGCACTCAGGGGCAAGAGCCCGTGCTCCCGAATTCCTATCTGAGGGGAGTTCGAGGAGAGGGCGGGGGCCTTCTATCTCCTGGTACTCCCTTCGAATTAGCTATTCCATAATACTATTGTTTTAAAATTGAATTTCGAAGAGCGAGCTGATGGAATCCTCCTGATGGATGCCGGTTATGGCCCGGGCCAGCAGGTGTGAAACCGTGAGCTGGACGATCTTGGAGGACTTTTTCGCTTCTTCGGAGAGCGGAATGGTGTCGGTCACCACCAGTCGGTTCAGGTCGGATTTTTGGATGCGGTCCACCGCGGGGCCGGAGAGCACCGCGTGGGTGCAGCAGGCGTTGACATTCAAGGCTCCGTGACCCTTAATGACCTGGGCCGCCTGGGTCAGGGTGCCGGCGGTGTCCACGATATCGTCCATAATCACCACCTCTTTGCCCAGAACGTCGCCGATGAGGTTCATGGCCTTGGCCTTGCCCGGCGCGTCCCGCCGCTTGTCGATCAGCCCCAAAGTCGCGCCCAGGCGCTTGGCGTAAGCCCGGGCCCGGGCCACGCCGCCGGCGTCCGGGGAGACGATGGCCAAGTCGTTCTTGAAATGGTCGTGAATATAGGGAATCATCACAGGCGAGCCGTAGAGGTTGTCCACCGGGATGTCGAAAAACCCCTGTATCTGGCCCACGTGCAGGTCCATAGTGAGGATGCGGCTGGCCCCTGCGGTGGTGATGAGGTCGGCCACCAGCTTGGCGGTGATGGGGACGCGGGGCGCCACCTTGCGGTCCTGGCGGGCATAGCCGAAATAGGGAATCACCGCGGTGATGCGCCGGGCCGAGGCCCTTTTCACCGCGTCGATCATGATCAGCAGCTCCATCAAATTCTGATTGGCCGGCGGGCAGGTGGGCTGAATCAGGAAGACGTCCCGGCCGCGTACATTTTCGCCTATCTCCACCCGGATTTCGCTGTCGCTGAACGTCGTCACCAGGGCCTGGCCCAAGGGCACCTTAAGATGCGCGCAGATTTTCTGGGCCAACTCCGGATTGGCGTTGCCCGTAAAGATACGCAGATCATTATTCAGCATGTGGGATTTATTCCTTGGATATCATTGGGGATTGATGCGTATCCCATCAGGGGTCGGCGCGTTATATTAAATCAAACGGCAGAGATTCGGCAAGGGTAATTTCGGGGGGAGTGACAATTTCCTGGAAAACCGCGATCTTTACGCCATTGTTGTGGGCCCTGGCTAATTCTGCGGCATAGGCGGGGTCAACCCTGGCTGCCGGACGGAAAATTTCCGCATCGCCCCGTTGCACCACAAAGATCTGCCAGCATTCGTGGCCCTGGCGGGCGAGAGCCTGCAACTCCAGGAGATGGCGGCGCCCCCGGCTGGTAACCCCATCCGGAAACAACGCCACTCCATTCTCCACCCAGGTAACGCTTTTCACTTCTATGAACAGAAGATGCCCGCCTGCGTCCGCCACGAAATCCAGGCGCCCGCCGCCGAAGAGGGTGACTTCGGGCCGGCAGCGCACCAGCGGCGGACATCCGGGCAGCCCCGGCCCTTGCAGGGCTTTGCCGATCAGGCGGTTGGGCACCAAAGTGTCGATGCAGGTCCAGCCGTCGGCAATCCGGGAAAAGCGCCAGGTGTAGAGGGTCTTGCGGCCGGAGCGCGCGTCTCTGGTCAGCAGGAGCTCCAGGCCGGGAGCCATACAGCCCGTCAGGGCCCCGGAGTTGGGCACATGCACCCAGACGCGCTCCCCTCCGGTCAATTCCACTTCCGCCAAAAACCGCTTTTCCCGGCGCAGGAAAAGGCCGGGAATCAAAGGGGAATCAAAGCGCACGGAAGAAAGGGAAGCTTGCAGGATTTAAGCGGTTAGGCCGGTAGCGTTTTAGCGGGCCTTCCTTTGAATTTTAACCGAAAACTGAAAACTGAAAACCGAAAACCGCCTTAAAAGGCGTACCACACCCGGAACCAGTTTTGAAAGCCTTCCTTGCGGTCGCTGTTGCCGGTATCCACTTGGCTTTGAAAGGTGAAGCTCCAGCGCCCCAGGTCATACTTGATGCCGGGCCCGAACCCCATGACCATGTCGCCGTAGCGCTTCTGGAAATAGGAGGCATCGTCGGTTTTCGGGTGGTACAAAAAGCCGCTCAGCCCGACGCGCAAGTTGGGAAGCAAAGCATAATCCATGGAATACTTAAACAACAGCGGCGATTGCACCGGGATTTCCGGTCTGAAGTTGGTTTTGTCGCCATTATAAAGGAAGGAAATGCGCACCTCGACATCGTGAGAAAATCTCAAAACGGCATCGTCGTCAGCAGGCCCCGTCAGGAGACCGCCGAAAGGGGCTTTGCCTGACCAGATAAGATGCGAATCCTTGTCAGAAGGCTTATCGCCGAAGAGTTGGGCTTCCATGGGGGATTGGGAGATATCGGCGGCGACGGGTGAAATCCAGGTAGGCCATGAGGTCGAGGCATTGCTCAGTCCCGGCCATACGGCCAGAGACAGCAACCCGATGATCGCGACCAGCCAGGTCTTCCCCCGCTGACCCAGCATTTCTTATCCCCCTTTTTTTATGTCCCAATTTTAATATTAAATTGTGAGCTTTGTGAAGTCAAGGGAAAGAGTTACAAAGCCCGCCCGTAAATCTCAGACAGGATCTCCCGGCCTCCCATATCCAGGAGGCGTTCCGCCAGAGTCCGGCCGATGCCTGCCGCTTCCTCAGTCGGCCCGGAAGCGCGCTCCCGGAGCACGGTGCGGCCGTCCATGTCGCTGATCAGGGCCTCCAGGGTGAGATGCTCGCGGTCCACCGTCCCCAGCGCCGCCACCGGCACCAGGCAGCCGCCTTCCAGGCGCTCCAGGAAGGCCCGCTCCGCGGTCACGGCAATGCGGCTGGGGGGGTCGTCCAGGAAAGCGAGAATTTCCGCCATCTCCCGGTCCTGCTCCCGGATTTCCAGTCCCAGGGCGCCCTGGCTGACAGCCGGGAGCATTTCTTCGGTTGACAGGAAGCCCCGGGGGATGTGGCTGAGCCCCAGGCGCTTGAGCCCCGCCGCGGCCAGAATGATGGCATCCAGCCCCTGTTCCGTCATCTTGCGCAGGCGGGTGTCCACATTGCCCCTCAGATGCACCACTTCCAGGTCCGGCCGCCGGTGCAGAATCTGCACGCGGCGGCGCAGGCTGCCGGTGCCGATCCGGCCGCCGGGGGGAATCTCGGCCAGTGAATTATAAGTATTGGAGATAAAGGCGTCCCGCCAATCCTCCCGCCGCGGCACCGCGCCCAGGGTGCAGCCTGCGGGCATCTCGGCAGGCATGTCCTTGAGGCTGTGGACGGCCAAATCCACTTCGCCGGCCAGCAGAGCCTCTTCGATTTCCTTGATAAACAGGCCCTTGCCCCCCACCTTGGCCAAGGGCACATCCTTGAGCTTGTCCCCTGTGGTCTTGATGACGACCAACTCGGTGGAGAGCTGGGGATGGTGCTCCTTCAACCTATGCTCCACCTGGCGGGTTTGGGCCAGGGCCAGGGCGCTGCCCCGGGTGCCGAGGCGGATAGTGCGGGTGAACGCCACGCTTTATCCGCAGGAACTGCAGGAAGTGGCCGAACAGCCGCTGCAGGAGCTGGAGCTCTTGGAAGAAGACGATGACGGCGTGGACATGAACGAATGATAGTCCACTTTAAAGGCGCAGGCGCTCATCAGCTTCTTTACGTCCTTTTGACCGCAGAACGGACATTCCACCTCCGGGTCGCTGCCGAACACCAGCTTTTCGAAGTCCTTATCGCAACCGGCGCAGTGAAACTCAAAGATAGGCATGATCCTGTTAATCCTCCTGAAATTACCGTCTCGGGCGAAAAATTAAAACCAGGACAGGTTCAGTTCATTCGCCACAAGGCAAAATTCAATACCGCCGCAAAACTCACCCAAAGCCAGTAGGGCAAAAGCAGCAGGCCGGCGGCGGGCGCCAGACGCCAAAACTTCATCAGAGTCCCCAGGATGGCCAGCCACAGGAGCACAATCTCTGCGAAGGCCAACCCCGGCTGCTTAAGCCCGAAAAAGAGGAACGACCAGAGGCCGTTCAGCAGAAGCTGGAGCACAAACAGCCCCAAAGCCGGCCCGGCGTCGCCGAAGTCCCGGTCGCGCCATACCAGCCATGCAGCCACGGCCATCATGATATACAGAATGGTCCACACCGGCCCGAAAACCCATCCGGGCGGGGTGAAGACGGGCTTGGCCAATTGCCGGTACCAAACTTCCGGGGTGAACTGCGAGCCGAAGGCGGCCACCCCGAAGCATAAGGCCAGCCAGAAAAAAAGGCCCGACCACGAACGTCCGGTGCTTATTTCTCCGTCAGGCTTGCCTCCGGGCGCGGCAGTATTCACAATAATTTATTATAATCATTTTTTGCTCAAATGCATTATAGGCACATATTTTGCCGCGGTCAGCGGCTCCATTCCTTGGGTGAAGAGGACAATGGACAAGATCGGCGGATTGGAAGAAATTACTTCCGCTCCACCCGCACCGTCGCTCCTTCCGGTATGAGCCCCAGGCAGCAGGGATCGCCGCTGATTTTGCCTACCAGATTGACCGCGCTGGCCGGGCGGATTTCCCCGGGCACGCTGGTAGGCGTCAGCCCGAAGAACAGGCAGAAAGCCTTGCCCGAGGGCCAGTAGGCCAGGTCCCCCACGTCCACCTTCATGGCGGCGGTGTCGTCCAGGTCCTGCACCACCTGGGGCACAGGGAAATAAATCTCGTCGCCCCAACGGTGGGCTTGCCCCTCAAAGGGCAGGGCGTCCGCCAAAGCCCTGGCGGTGGGGGTGTCCGTGAGATATCCCTCCAGTCGCACATTTTCTGCAATAATCACAATCTCAGTGGGCATGATCTTCCTCCCATGTTTCCGCCGCCAGCGCGGCCAGCAAGGGCAAAAGGATTTCATGATGGCCGGTCAGGGCATACCCCCGGCCCGTGCCCAAGGTAGGCCGCCGCACCACGTTGGTGAGGGGCCGGTAATGCTGAATAAAGTCCAGGTTGACGGTAGTGACGGACTCCACCCGATGTCCCAGGTTCCGGGCCAGGGTCAGGGCCTTGACAAAAACCTCGGGCAGGATTACGGCAGAGCCCAGGTTCAGGTACATGCCTTCGGCCAGTTCGCTCACCAGCGCGGCAAACAGGCGAAAATCCAGATGAGTGGCGGCCCCCAGGGCCTCGGGGTCCATTGACGGATGCAAGTGAATGATATCGGTGCCGATGGCTACATGCACCGTGGCCGGCACCTGATGCGCCGCGGTCGCGGCCAGGATGCTCAGGTCCTTGCAGGGAAAATCGCTTTCCAGGAGCCGCCGGCCCACCGCCTGGCCCAAACCCAGGCCGGCCCGCCCGGCCCAGGAGACGGCTTCATTGAGGAACTCCGCCGTTTCCCTGGCCATGCCGAAGCGGCCGCAGCCTATCTCCTGGTCCACGTCCTCGGAAGTCTGACCGGCCATGGCAATTTCCGCGTCGTGGATGATGCCGGCGCCGTTTAAGGCCACCCCGGTGATCAGGCCCCGGCGGATGAGATCGATTATGACCGGATTGAGGCCCACCTTGATGGGATGCGCGCCCATGCCCAAAATAACCTGCCGTTTGGCTCGCCTGATTTTTACCCAGGCCGCAGCTATTTCCCGCAAGTCCCGGCTTGCCAGAATGTCCGGCAGCCGGTCCACGAAATCCCGGAAAGTCCCGCCTTTTTCCCAAGCCCGGCCGAAACTTTGCCGGCTGACCTTGGACCGGCGCTCTTTGAGACTGTAAGTCTTGATGCCTGACAGGGACAGGGGCTCAATTTTTTTCATTTGAGTAGAAGCACCTTTTAAAAATTAACCCGAAGGGCTCAAGAATCCGCAAACTTCTCCGGGAACAGGAGGAAGTCAACCAGGTCGCACAAGACATGCCCTACCAGGATATGCATCTCCTGAATCCGAGGAGTATTGCGGGAAGGGACCACGATGGCCGCCTCCGCCTGGCCCGCCACCGGGCCGCCGTCGCCGCCGCTCAGGGCCATGGTCCTGAGGCCCAAAGCCCGCGCCTCTTCCAGAGCCAAGACGACGTTAAGGGAGGAGCCGCTGGTGCTGATGCCCCAGGCCACGTCTCCGGGCCGCCCCAAGGCCTTTACCTGCTTGACGAAAACCTCGGCAAAGGCGTAATCGTTGGCGATGCTCGTCAACACCGACGTGTCCGTAGTGAGGGCCAGGGCCGCCAGGGGCGGGCGCTCGACCTGAAAGCGGTTGACAAACTCCGCGGCGATATGCTGGGCGTCGGCCGCGCTGCCGCCGTTGCCGAAAATGAGGACTTTGCCGCCGGCTTTGAAGGTGTCGGCCAGCAGGCGGGCCGCGGCCGCAATGGTTTCGGCATGTTCCGCCACCAGGCGCTCCATGAGGCGCCGGGCATCCGCCACCGCGCCGGCCAGTCGGGCCAAGAGGTCCATGTTCCCTCCTGTAAATATGTCGCTCGTTCTCAGTTTAACCAGCCGGAGATATTACGCGAGCATGGCGGAATATCTTTCCGTGTTAAAATACAGTGCTTTGGCCAATTTGATGAGCTGTTTCGCCAAAGGCGCCGCGCTTGCGTCCCGGTCAGCCCGGGCGACCAGAGCCGGAAACCGGTCCTCCATTAAGGAGAAGAAAAAATTTTGCGATTCGGTCAATTCCAGGGTAATGGGTATGCGCCGCATCATGGTCAAAAATTTGTTCAGGTTCTGCGCGTTTTTTTCGTTCAAGTGAGCCGACAGTTTTCTGAGTTGCTGACTGAGAAGGCCCTGTAAGATTCGGGCCCCTTCCCCTGATTCCAGCTTGAAACCCATCAGGGCCGCGTCCTGGATCAATTCCCGCAGTTCGCCGGAGGTCGCGAACAGCTCGGGTTCAGGCTCCATGGTGCGGAGGATCTGAACCAATTTACGGTTCAGGGAAATCTCGCCTAAAGCCCGATAGAGGCGCGGCACCGGCAGTCCTTCGTGCGCCATGGCCTTGAGCAGGGGCTTTGCTTCATTGAAGTGATGCGCCACAGCCGCCACTGCTTCTTCGTGGTTGGGCAACAGCAAGTCCCTAAAGACGCTCTCTTTTTCCTCCTGGAAGACGTCGTGCACGGTGAGATAATCTTCTCCCAGGCGCTTGGCCATCAGGGAAATGAGGTCCTCCGGCGCGGCTTCCAAGACGGCAAAGAGTTCTCGCTGCAGCGCCTTGAATTCCGCGGGATCGGGGTCGCGTAGCACCTGGGTGCGATATAGATAACTCCCCAAATATGCCGTGAAAAAGGCCAAATTGCGGACTGCCAGAGTAATTCCGGAAGTGATGCGCAGGCGCCCGGCGGCAAAATCAATGGAGGCTTGGGTATGCACCTGGTGCTCCAGGGCTTCCACCTTAAAATGGTATACCCGGGCCAGGCACTGGCGCTCCCGGTTCTTCAGCAAGGAAATGACCCAGTGGTTGACGATCTTTGCAAAATCAACTATGGCCGGTTTGATGTGCCGCTCATAAATCTGGCGGCCGTTGCCTTCGGCGGGGTTATTGCTCACCGCCGGCTCCAGTTGCTCGAGAAAAGCCGGCTCCAGAGGCTCCTTGCTGAAATATTGGCCGAGCTGCAGGGCGCGGGCCGCGTATTTCAGTACCTGCAAGGTTTCCAGGCCGGCCAGATCGGCGAAAAACCAGCCGCAGCTGGTGTACATCAACAGCGCGTGGCGCTGCATCTCCAGGAGCCTTAAGGCCGCCACCCAATCCTCCCGGGCCAACCCCGGCCTGCCCTCCCGGGCGAAGAATTTTTCCATAACCTCAATCTGGCGGTTAAGAATTACCTCGATATAAGAGTTGCGCGCCGCCCAGGGATCGCGGAAATATTTTTCACCTGCCTGAGTGAATATTTCGGCCAAACGCTTGCTTAAAAAATCGAAGGATTGTTTAAGCGGGGCCCGCCATTTTTGCTGCCATTCAGGCGGCCCGCCGGTGGAGCAGCCGCAATCCTCCCGCCAGCGGCCCACGCCGTGAGCGCAGCTCCAGGAACTGCCTTCGCCCCGGTCCCCCAAGGCCAGCTCCACCATCAGCCGGGGCGGCGCCGCTTCCAGAAAGGCCGCATAGTTGGTGACCGCGAACCCTTTCTGCGGCACGGCATGGACCAGGGCGTGGGCCAGGGACAGTTCCCCGAATTTTTTGTGGTGCCCGTAATTCTCCCCGTCTGTAGCCACATGCATAAGCTGCGGGCGCTTTTTTTCCGTCGAGAAAGGCTCTGTCAGCCGCGCCGCCAGCAGGTAGCTGTCTTTGATCAACTCCCCGAAACTGATCTGAGCAGCCACTTCTCCATTGTAAAAAAACACATCGATATAATTGCGCTTATCCGGGTCGCCTGACATATCAGGGATAAAGCAGCGGTAGGGCTGAGTGGTGTCCAGGGTGTGGGCCTGCACCGCCTCCCAGCTCCCTCCGGTGAGAGGGCGCACTCGCTTGGCTTGCTGAGGGGCCAAAATTACAAATTTCATCCCGTGGTCCACCAGGGAAGCCAGGGTAGGATAATTCACTGCGGTTTCCGGCAGCCACATGGCTTCGGCCGGCCGGCCGAAACGGTGCTCGAAGTCCTGAAGCCCCCAGATTATTTGAGTTTCCCGGTCCCGGGGCGAGAGCAGGGGCAAAATGGCGTGGTTGTATGCTTGGGCGATGGCGTTGCCGTGCCCCAAGCGAAACAGGCTGCGCCGGTCCGCATCCAGAATCCGTTGATAAGTCAGGGGCGCGTGCGTTTGAAGCCAGGACATCAAGGTGGGACCGAAGTTAAAGCTTATAAATTCGTAATTATTGACGATATCGAGAATATGAGCGGAGCCGTCGTAAATGCGGGCGCAACTGTTGGGAGTATAGCACTCAGCCGCGATGCGCGTGTTCCAATCATGGAAAGGCTGGGCGCTGGGCTCGGTTTCAATCTCCTCGATCCAGGGATTCTCCCTCGGCGGCTGGTAAAAATGGCCGTGGATCACCACATACCCCTTCGGTCCTGTCAGCGCCGCCACCTGGTCCACGTCAACCTCCCGGTCAAGCAAGATTCTCCACCCGATCCGGGCTCATGATAATGCCACCCTCCATCCCTGTCAACCTGGATGCCGGCAACGAACGATGCAACAAAAATCGCCGGAAAAAAAATCTCCCGCTAGTTGACAAAAGCAGTTAATAAAATAAACTTAACAGGTTCAAAGTCAATTTAGTTGAGGAGAATGCTTTGTTTGCCATCATCCAAACCGGTGGGAAGCAGTATCGGGTCTCTCCCGGTGATGTCCTGCGAGTGGAAAGGCTGCCCGGCGAGCGCGGCGATGAAGTGTCCCTGACGCAAGTACTGATGGTAGCCGGCGATGATGAAATACAAGTGGGCCGGCCCTGGCTGGAAGGCGCCGCGGTGAAAGGCGAAATCCTCAGGCAGGGCAAAGCCAAGAAAATTATCGTCTTTAAAAAGAAACGGCGCAAGAAATATCGCCGCAAGCAGGGCCACCGGCAGCTCTATACCGCTTTGCAGGTCAAGGAAATTATTGTATAAAAGTACAAAAGGCGGCGCAGTTCCGGCCGTCTGACACAAGGAAGAAACACCATGGCACACAAAAAAGCTGGCGGCAGTTCACGCAACGGCCGGGACAGCGCAGGCAAACGCCGGGGCGTTAAACGCTTCGCCGGCCAGGAAGTAAAGGCTGGCAGCATCCTGGTGCGCCAGTGCGGCACCAGGCTCCATCCCGGCACCAATGTTGGGCTGGGCAAGGATTTCACCCTGTTCGCCAAAGTCGACGGGGTGGTGGCCTTTGAAGCCTTCGGCAAAAACAAGAAGAGAGTCAGCGTTTATCCCATCGCTTGAGAGCCTTTCCTGACGAGGCCGAAATCACCGTCCGGGGCGGGCACGGCGGCGCCGGTTGTGTCAGCTTCCATCGGGCCCGCTTCCAGCCCCGGGGCCGTCCTGACGGCGGCAACGGCGGCGCCGGCGGCGATGTCATCCTGGAAGCCTCCGAACATACCCGCACTCTCGCCTATTTTCGCAGACGCCGCCTCTTTCAGGCCGACCGCGGCCAGCCCGGGGGCAAGCAAGACCGCCTGGGCAAGAGCGGCTCCCCTCTCATAGTCATCGTACCTCCGGGGACCCTGGTGCATGATGCTGATTCCGGGAACTTTCTCGGCGAACTCCTGTCGCCCGGCGACCGCTTAGTAGTGGCCAGGGGCGGCCGGGGCGGCAAGGGCAACGCTCATTTCACCTCCTCCCGCCTGAGGTCGCCGCGTTTCGCCCAACCCGGTGAGCCGGGCGAAGAACGCCGCCTGCGCCTGGAACTCCAGGTCCTGGCGGATGTGGGGCTCATCGGCGCCCCCAACGCCGGCAAAACCTCCCTGCTGCGCGCCTTGACCGCGTCTTCAGCCCGGGTGGACGTCTTTCCCTTCACCACCTTGACGCCGCAATTGGGCGTCCTGCAAACCGATCCCGCCCTGGCGGCGAAACCCATCATCCTGGCGGAAATTCCCGGCCTCATTCCCGATGCCCATAAAGGCAAAGGCCTGGGTCTGCGATTCCTGCGCCACCTCAGGCGCACCCGACTGCTGGTGCAGGTGATCGATATCAGCCGGATCGAGCCGGAAAATCCTTTAGGGCCTATGGAAGAACTGGAGAGGGAAATGCGGGCTTTTGATCCCCGATTGCTCTTAAGACCCCGCCTCATCGCGCTGAACAAAATCGATCTGATTTCCCCGGAATTCCCCCTGGAGCAAGTGATGCAGGAGTACCGCCGCGCCGGCCCGGTTTTTCCGGTGTCAGCCGCTACCGGGGAAGGCCTGGTCCCGTTGCGCCAAGCCGTATTGGAGGAAATAGCCCGACTGGGGGACGACAAGGAGCCGGAGCAAGCCTTGGAATGAAAGGCCGCCGCGACTGCTCAAGTTTATTTCGCACTTGGAAGGGAATGAAAGCGCGTCAAGTCTGAGCTATTTTAGCCCTGACATTTTCTTTAAAATGGAGGTATAATCGGGAAAATACCTCTGAATTCAAGACAATGGACGCCTCACGTTTAGATTATCTCAGCAAGGCCCGCCGCATCGTCCTCAAACTGGGGAGCGCCGTGCTTACCGCGGCATACGGCTTGAACCATCTTCTCATACAGCGCCTGGTGGCCGAAATCGCCGCGCTGCGCCAAAACGACCGTCAGTTTGTCTTGGTCTCGTCCGGCGCGGTGGCCGCGGGGGTTCATAAGCTTAAGCTCAGTGAAAAGCCCCAAGGCATCCCCCAGCAGCAGGCCGTGGCCGCAGCCGGTCAGAGCAGCCTGATGTACACCTATGAGGAAGCCTTTGCCGTCCACGCCGTCAAGGTGGCCCAGATTCTCCTCAGCCATGACGACCTGGCGGCCAGAAGCCGCTTCCTTAACGCCCGCAACACCATCTTCACCCTGCTTCAATGGGGGGTTTTGCCCATCATCAACGAAAACGACACCGTGGCCACGGAGGAGCTGAAATTCGGGGACAACGACAACCTGGCCGCGTTGATTTGCAACCTGGTGGAGGCCGACCTGCTCATCCTCCTGACCAACACCGACGGCCTTTACGCCCGGGACCCCAGGGAAGACCCGGACGCCCCGCTTCTTTCCGTGGTGGAAACCACCGACCCGAAACTGCACAAAGTGGCGGGCAAACGCCCCAACGCCTTGGGGCGGGGCGGCATGCTGAGCAAAATTCAGGCCGTCCGCAAGGCCGGAGCCATCGGCATCCCCAGCGTTATTGCCAACGGCCTTACGGCGGGAATTTTGGAGGCGGTCTTCTCAGGCCGGGAAGTGGGCACCCTGTGCCTGCCCCAAGCCCAGAAACTCAAGAGCCGGCAATATTGGCTGGCGTACAATGTCAACCCGGAAGGGGCCATCCTGGTGGACACCGGCGCCCGGGAGGCCCTGGTGCGCCAAGGCAAAAGCCTTCTGCCCGCGGGCGTCCTCGAGGTCTTCGGGGGCTTCCGCAAGGGTGCGCCCGTCAGCCTCATGGACCCGGACGGCCAAACCTTCGCGGTGGGCCTGAGCAACTACTCCAGCCGGGACATCAACCGCATTAAGGGCAAAAAGACTCAGGAAATCGCCCAGTCCCTGGGCCACAAGGACTACGACGAAGTCATTCACCGGGACAACCTGGTGGTTTTTCCGGAGTTTGGGTAGGGGCGTCAATGGCGGGGGGATTAAAGGATTTTTGGGGAGGGTGCTAAGGGTCGCGGACCTTTACCCCCTCCCCCAAACCCCCACCCCCAATCCCATAAACGGTCGATAGCATATATGATGGATAGCACGGGCATCCTGCCCGTGCAGAACCGGAAATTACTCAATGCCCACCATTCTCCGCATTCAGGGTTACCGGTTTTTCTTTTTCAGTAACGAGGGCTTCGAAAAGCCTCATATCCATGTGGAATCTGGAGATAACTACGCCAAATTCTGGCTGAACCCGGTGGCCTTGGCTTCTTCCTTCGGATATAATTCTTCTGAAATCACCCGCTTAAGAAAATTGGCAGAAAAACACGAAAAACTTTTCTTGGAGAAGTGGCATGAGTACTTTGCCTAAAGCCAAGGTAGTGTTGATTATGGATGTTTCCTTTGTTGATGATTCCATGCAAGTCAATTTGACCGATGGCCGGGAGATCCGAGTGCCTTTGGAATGGTTCCCCAAACTCAGGGACGCCGGCCCGGAAGCACGCCGTAACTGGCGCCTGATCGGCAAAGGCATCGGCATCCATTGGCCGGATTTGGACGAGGATTTATCATTGGAAGGACTTTTAAAATAATTTCTACATCCTGCCCGTGCCGTAGCCGCAGGCTTCAGCCTGCGCTGTTCATTTTTACATGAGGACAAGTTGCCATGGCCAGCCGCGCCCGTGATTGGTTCAATCAGGCCCTTCGTGACTTGGAGCAGGCCGAAGATTCCCAAAAAGCCGAGCGTCACGAGTGGGCTTGCTTCGCGGCCCAGCAGGCCGCGGAAAAAGCGGTGAAAGCTCTGCACCTGCATCATGGGCAGGAGGCCTGGGGCCACATCGTGGCTAGACTGTTACAAGAGCTGCCGGAAGAAATTTCCGTTACAGAAAAATTAATCGAAAAGGCGAAAGTGCTGGACAACTTTTACATTCCGGCCCGCTATCCCAACAGTCCCGGACGTCCTGCGCATCGGCTATTTCGGCTCCTATGCTCGGGGTGACTGGGGCGTGGGCAGCGACCTGGACGTGATTATTATCGTAGATAAATCAGCTAAGCCCTTTGAAATGCGGGCCAGTGAGTGGGATACCCGGGAAATCCCCGTCCCCACGGATGTCCTGGTTTATACGCAGGAAGAATGGGGCAATCTCCATCAGACCCGAATTTCCATCAGGAAAATAGAACTTGAAACAATATGGATTTATGGTCAGGGATAAAGGAATTAATAATTAAGTTCAAACCAAAGTGAAGTTCTGGGGAGTGTATGGATATTGCTAAAAACATCAGAGAAATATCTTTCGAAGCCAAACAAGCCGCCCGGCCCTTGGGGAGCCTCTCCCGGGCCGTCAAGGACAACGTGCTTTTGCGCATGACGGAGCTCTTGAAGGAGCGCCAGGCGGAAATCCAGGCGGAGAACGCCAAGGACGTGGACGCGGCCAAAAAGGACGGCCAGGGCGCGGCCTTCATCGACCGGCTCACCCTGTCCGACAAGGTCATGGACTCCATGGTCAAGGGGCTCAAGGAAGTGGCCGCGTTGCCCGACCCGGTGGGCGAGGTCACCAAAATGTGGCGCCGGCCCAACGGCCTCCTGGTGGGCCGGGTGCGCATCCCCCTGGGCGTCATCGGCATCATCTACGAATCCCGCCCCAACGTCACGGTGGACGCCGCGGCCCTGTGCTTGAAGAGCGGCAACAGCGTCATCCTGAAAGGCGGCAAAGAGGCCATCAACTCCAACCTGGTCCTGGCCAGGGTGATGCAGGAAGCCCTCTGTGAAGCCGGTATCCCCAAAGGGGCCATTCAGGTCATCCCCTCCGTGGCCCGGGAAGCGACCCTGGAGCTTCTCAAACAGGACGACCTGGTGGACCTGATCATCCCCCGGGGCGGCGAGGGCCTTATCCGCTTTGTGGCCGAGAACTCCCGCATCCCGGTCCTGAAGCACTATAAAGGCGTCTGCCACATATTTGTGGATGACGGCGCGGACCTGGACCTGGCCGAAACCGTGTGCTTCAACGCCAAGGTGCAGCGCCCCGGCGTGTGCAACGCCATGGAGACCATGCTGGTGCACGAGGCCGTCGCGCCGGTCTTCCTGCCCCGCATGCACCACCGCTTTCGGGAAGCCGGGGTGGAACTGCGGGGCTGCCCCCAAACCCAAAAAATCGATCCCAACGTCAAGCCCGCCACCGCGGAAGACTGGGGCAACGAATTCCTTGACCTCATCCTGGCCGTGAAAGTGGTGCCGGATATGGACGCGGCCATGGAGCATATCGCCCAATACGGCTCCAACCACACCGAGGCCATCATCACCAGGGACCTGGACCGGGCGCAGCGGTTCCTTAAGGAAGTGGACTCCTCCTTGGTGCTGGTGAACGCCTCCACCCGCTTCAATGATGGCGGCGAACTGGGCCTGGGCGCGGAAATCGGCATCAGCACCAGCAAACTCCACGCCTTCGGCCCCATGGGCCTGGAGGAACTCACCACCACCAAGTTCATCGCCTATGGCTCAGGGCAAATCCGGACCTGAGATTGTTTTGAGGACCCCACCCCCAACCCCTTTATCAGTGGGGAGAGGAGTTTTAAGGGTAATAGCGGGAGGCCTTTGATCCCTAAAGCCAAAATAAGGCGGCTGGGCCTTTTCGGGGGGACGTTCAATCCCGTCCATTACGGCCACTTGCGGACCGCGGAAGAGGTGGCCGAGGCCTTGCGCCTGTCCCAATTGTGGTTCATCCCCGCGGCCCTGCCGCCGCATAAGGCGTCAAAAGAGGTCACGCCTTTTGAGATGCGCCTTCACATGGCCCGGCTGGCGGTGGGCCGGCATCCCCTCCTCAAGGTCTCGGACCTTGAGGCCAGGCGGCCCGGCAAGTCTTATACTATCGAAACGCTGCGCATCCTGCGGGAACAATTCGGCCGGGAAGCCGACCTTTATTACATCCTGGGCCTGGACGCGGTCCTGGAAATCCAAACCTGGAAGGACTACCGCGATCTCTTTACCTTGAGCCATTTTGTGGTGCTGGACCGCCCCGGTTACGACCGCAGCCACCTGGGGGAGTTCCTGCGCCGCGAGGTTCATGTAGATTTCCGGGAATTACCCGATGGCCAAGGCTTCCACCACCCTTCCGGGTATCAGGTGCTTTTCCAGGAAACCACCCTCCTGGATATTTCCGGCACCCAGATCCGCAGGCTGGTCAGGGAAGGCCGTTCGGTCCGTTACCTCTTGCCGGAGGCCGTCCGGCGGTATATATTAGAGAAAAAGCTGTATCTTAGAGATTAAGTACAATAGTTCAGAAATTCGCCAACGTATTTTTCTCCTTAAGCGTTTTTGCGCCCTTAGCGTGAAATGATTTTTTCCTCTCGCAAAGACGGCAAGGCGCAAAGGTCGTAAATATGTTACCGAATTTATAAAAAGTTGTACTAAGCTCGGGATGCCAGCCCGAAGCCCATGAAAAGGGATTAACAATCAGGGAGCTTTGGCGTCAAAAATACAAACTTGCCATTGAAAGCTAAAAGCATAAAAAAGCGCTTGCCCAAGAGTTCTTTGAGTTCGGAAGCGCTGGTGGCGTTGGCCGTCAAGACCATCACCGCCCACAAAGGCCTTGATCCGGTGGTGCTGGGGGTGAAGGGCATGTGCGGTTTTGCCGATTATTTCCTCATCTGCTCCGGCACCTCCCGCCGGCATGTGGCGGCCTTGGCCCAGCATGTGGAAGAAGCAATGGACGAAGCCGGAGTCAAGCCCCTGGGGACGGAGGGCCTCCAGGACGGCCATTGGGTCCTCTTGGATTACAACGATCTGGTAATCCACATCTTCCTTCAGCCTATGAGGGAATTTTACGACTTGGAAGGTTTGTGGGCCGATGCCGAAAGGATAAATCTTTCCGGTTCGGTCTCAGAGCCGGTTTAGCGGGGACTGACCATCCTTCCGACAGGCTTATGAAAAAATATTCCCTCGTGTGGCGGCTCACCGCCATCTGTCTGGCCGTTCTTCTGGCCCTGCCGGTGCCCGGCTACGGCTTCATGGACAGCTTGTCCGTCGAGAAAGAAAAGCAGATCGGCGAGGAATTCACTCAGCAGCTTCAGCAGTATTACCACGTTATCGGAGACCCCTACCTGACCTCCTACATCAACCGCGTAGGCCGGCGGCTGGTGAATCAATTGGGCCCAACGCCTTATAATTTCCGCTTTTTTATCCTGGAGGACCCCACCACCAATGCCTTCGCGGTGCCTGGGGGGTACATATTCGTTACCACCGGCTTTATCCGGGCCATGGAACGGGAAGGGGAACTGGCGGGGGTGCTGTCCCATGAAATTTCGCATATTTATGCCCGACACCTGGCGCGGCAGATGGACAAGTCCAGAGTGGTCACCATAGCTTCGGTGTTGGGGGCCCTTGCCAGTGTCTTTCTGGGGGTCGGCCCCCTGGCTCAGTCTCTTATGGTGGGTTCCGTGGCCGCGGGCGAGTCGGCCATGCTGAAGTACAGCCGGGAGCACGAACATGAGGCCGACAGCCTGGGGTTCAAATGGATGGTGAAGGCCGGCTATAATCCCCGGGATATGATGAGCATTTTTCAAAAACTGGGGCGGCGGCGCTGGTTTGAAGGAGGGGAGATACCCGTCTATCTGAGCACCCATCCCCACACCGACAGCAGGATTGTGGATTTTTCCCACCAATTGAGCAGTTATCAAGGAAATCTGCCTCCGGAGCAGGACCCGGAAGAGTTCCACTACTTCGCCCTCAAACTGGAAGCCCTCACCGGCAACGCCGCTGCCTTGCTGCGGCGGATGACCCAGGAAAGCCTCCGGGACCCTGATAATCCCCGTTATCACTACGGCAAGGCTTTGGCCTTGTCCAAAATGTCGCGTTATGATGAAGCCGACGTTGAATTTAACAAGGCCTTGAGCCTCTCCCCGGGCAATTTCCTTATAGAACGCGACTTGGCCATCCATTACTTTAACCAGAACCATTTTGCCGAGGCCCAGAAAAATTTGGAGCGCCTGATGGGGGCCCATCCCCAGGATGAAGCCGTGCTCTACTACCTGGGTCGCATCTACCAGGAAAAAAAGCAGACCGATCAGGCCCTTAATCTCCTGGAAAAGGTGCACAATCTCAACCCGACTTTTATTGACGTCTATTACAACCTGGGCACCTTATACGGGGAGAAAGGCAGAATCGGGCTGGCCCATTATTACCTGGGCTTCCATAGTCTCAAGGCCAAGGCCTATCCCCTGGCCCTTTTCCATTTCAGGAAAGCCATGCCAAACCTGGCATCCAGTGATCCTCGGTATAACGAAGTGCGGCAGCAGATCGCCAGACTCACCAAAATGAAGGTCAGGGTGGCGAATTGAGGACATTTACCGGGATCAAGAATCCATTGTTAAATCGGGGTAAGCGCCATGCCTATTTACGAATTTCGCTGCCGGGATTGCCGCCGCATCTCCGATTTTCTTGTACTGAATCTCAATGAAGAATTCTCGCCGGTGTGCAAACGCTGCGGCAGCCAATCCATGGAACGCGTGCTCTCCCGGGTGAACGTGCGGCTTTCTGAAGAAACCCGGTTGGAGCGCCTGGCTGACCCTTCCCTGTGGGGCGGCCTGGATGAAAACGACCCCAAAAGCATGGCCAAAATGTTGAAGAAGCTGGGACCTGAACTGGGGGAGGATTTTCCGGGTGAAATAGACCAAATGGTGGAGGAGGCCATGGAAAGCGAGGGCGGTGAAAGCGGGGATGCCCTGGCTGATGAAGGAATTGATTAGAAGTTTAATCCGAGCAGCAAAAAATCTCCTAACGGGCCGGCACTTCATTGCTTGCCGGCGCTCCTGCCTTATTCCCCCTTGGTCTTCAATTTAGTGGCGCCGCTTTTGGGTTTGTTTTGGGCGGTGCTCACGGGCTTGGAAGGACTGGCGGCTCGCGCCTTCTGATCGCTGGCCGCCGCGCCTTTCTTTTGGAGCTCCGCCACCTTCGCCGGGGAGGACTTTTTGTCAGCGGCTTTCCCCTTCGCCAGGGTGGTGGCGGATGTTTTGGCTTTTGATCCAGCGGCACCCTTTTTGGCAGACTTATAAGTTGAGGTGTCCAGGCTGTTCTGGAATTTCAGCTTCTTGGCCACTTCCTCCCGCAACCGTCGCAATTCCTCCTCTTTCATCTTTTGACGGCTGGCGGAACTGGCATTAGGCTTGCTTTTTTTGGCGGCTTGGGACCCTGCCGGAGCTGGGGCGAACGCCCCGGCGATGGAGCCTTGCTGAGGCACTGGCGCGGCAGGGTGGACCGGCGCGGCGGCTGTCGGGCCGGTCTCCGGCTGCTGCACGGCCGGCGGCCCCGCCGGCGCGAATAAAGACATATTTGCCTGAGGAAGGTTCCAGGGCTGCACGGCCTTGACGGCTTCCGGTCCCAGAAGCCCCCAGTTATGCAGCACTCGATAAATATCGCCCCGGCCGGCCAAGGTGCCCACGGCGAAACTCATCATCACCAGGCCGATGACGCCCACCAGGGAGAAGACGGTTTCTTTGACCCCCAAGGTAAGCTGCCATTTGCTTTTCCTGGTCTTCCTGCCCCGACCTTCGGACATAAGGATCCCCCCTCCTGGTGCCTTTGCCGCCGGTGACAAAATCTTGTTTTCCCAGCCCGACCGCTGTTCCGGACAATGGGCCGGTATACTCTGAATCCGCTTGTGGCTGATGAAGGAAATGCGTGGAACTTCAACTTATCGGTCTCCCCCCGATATCCACGCTTTACATGCTTTCCGGGGCGCTGACCCCCAAAAGGCCCAAGCCGTGGGCCAGAACGGTTTTGACGCCCTTCACCAAAGCGAGGCGCGCCCTGGTGAGATCCGCGTCCTCGGTTATGAACCGGTGATTACGATAATAACTATGCAACTGGGAGGCCAGTTCCGTCAAGAAATAAGTGATGCGGTGAGGCTCCAAATTGGCGGCCGCGCCTTCCACCACCTCCGGGTACGCGGCCAGTCGTTTGGTCAGGTCCACCTCCTCCGGCAGGGAAAGCAGACGAAACAGCTCCTGATTAGGCTCCGCTTCTTCCAGGCCCTCGGCGCCGGGCTGCCGGAACACGCTGGCCAGGCGGGCGTGGGCATACTGCACGTAATACACCGGATTTTCTGCGTTTTGCTGCTTGGCCACTTCCAGGTCAAAGTCCAGGTGCGCATCGGATCGCCGCGTCAGGAAGATGAAGCGGGCCGCGTCCTTGCCCACTTCGTCGATAACCTCCCGCAGGGTGACAAAGGTGCCGCCCCGGGTGGTCATGGCCACCGGCTCCCCCTGCCGGAGCAAGGTCACCAACTGCACCAGCATAATGCGGAGGCGGTCCTTGAAGCTCATCGCCTGGGCCGCGGCCATCAGGCGGGGCACGTAGCCGTGATGGTCAGCGCCCCACAAATCCACCACCTGGTCAAAGCCCCGTTCGAACTTCTGGAGGTGATAGGCAATATCCGAAGCGAAATAGGTGGTGGCGCCGCTGGAACGCCGGACCACCCGGTCCTTGTCGTCCCCGAAGCGGGAGGCCGCAAACCACAAGGCTCCTTCCCGCTCATAGACCAAACCGGCCTCTTTCAGCCGCGCAAAGGCGCGCTCCACCCAGCCTTCCTCATAAAGGGAGGTCTCGCTGAACCAGCGGTCAAAGGTGACGCCGAAGTCTTTCAGGTCCTGGTTGATGCCGGCCAGGATCCGGTCGCCGGCGTAGCGCCCCAGGGCCTGGAGCGCCGCCTCCTCCGGCTTTTCAGGAACTGAGCCGCCCTCGGCCAGGTACTGCCGGGCCAGGTCCTTCATGTAGTCGCCCTGGTAGCCGTCTTCAGGGAACTCCACCGCCTCCCCCTGCAGCTCTTTTGCCCGGTAATAGAGGGATTTGCCCAGGGTGAACATCTGGTTGCCCACGTCATTGATATAGTATTCCCGCTCCACCTGGTGGCCGGTGGCGGCCAGCAGGTTGGCCAGCGCGTCCCCCAGGGCCGCGCCCCGGCCGTGGCCGATGTGCAGGGGGCCGGTGGGATTGGCGCTTACAAACTCCACCTGAACCCTTTTTCCCCTACCCAGGTCGCTGTTGCCGTAGGCCGGCCCCAATTGATGTATTTCGGGCAGGACCCTGAACCAGTAGGCATCCTCAATGAAAAAATTAATGAAGCCGGGCCCGGCGATCTCCACTTTGGCCAGAAAACCCGGCGGCGGGGAGAGATTCTCTATGAGAATTGACGCGATTTGGCGCGGGGGCCGCTTGGCCTGGGAGGCCATGACCAGCGCGATGTTGCTGGCCAAGTCGCCGTGCTCCGCCAGCTTCGGCGTCTCGATTTCAAAGACAGGGAGTGATTCAAAGGCCAACTCGCCCTTGGTCTTGGCCGTTTGGGCGGACGTGGACAGTATTTCCCGTAAAATTTCCTTAACGCGCATGACGATTCAGGTGAATAAGAAACAAAAGGAATTAAGGAGAATATTTACCGGATTTTTCAGGAAAGGGAAACCGGGAACCCTGGGCTTTGGCAAAAAATTACTTTTCTTTCTGCGGTTGCTCCTCCGGCACTTTGCCCTTGAGGGTCAGGTCCCTGGTGAATTCCAGGCATTTTTGCCCGTGGGCCAGGGAAAATTTTTTCTGGCAATCCTTGCGCCAGGCGCAGATTATACAAATTTCCGGCTCTTTTTCGTCCTTGCGGCTGATCACGGCTCGACTCCTGTAAAACGCCTGGGGTTGGCCGTCCCTAAGGCGCAGTAAATTTCATAACTGATGGTTTGGGCCCACCCGGCCAGCTCATCCCCGCTAAGGCGGTCGCCGCCGTCCTCGCCCAAAAGCGTTACCGGCTCCCCCACCTCAACGTCCGGAATATGGGTCACCTCCACCATGGTGAGGTTCATGCACACCCGGCCCCGGATGGGAGCCCGCCGGCCTTTGATGAGGACCTCGCCCCGGTTGGACAAGAGGCGGCTGTAGCCGTTGCAGTAGCCCACCGGCACCACCGCCAAGTCGCACCAATCCGGGGTGACATACGTGCCGCCGTAGCTGATGGAGGTCCCCGGCGGCAGGCGCTTCAGTTGCACCACCTGGCTCCTGAGGGACATCACCGGCTTCAGGTCCACCGGGGCCGGCCGGCCCGGCGCGGGAGGCGAGCCGTAGAGCATGATTCCGGGCCGCACCAGGGAAAAATGGGCGGCTTTGACATCCAGGAGGGCCGCGCTGTTGGCAATGTGACTCAAAGGCAAGTCAAAACCCTTGAGCCGGGCCGCGGCCAGCAGTTCCTCAAATTCGCTTATCTGCCTGTAAGTATACGTTTTATCTTCCAAGTCCGCCATGGCCAGATGGGATATCAAGCCGCGCACTTCAAGATTGCCGCAGGTCTTGAGCCTCTCCAGCACGGGCAATACTTCTTGAGGCGCCACTCCCAGCCGGCCCATGCCTGTATCCACTTTCAGGTGCACCCCCACCTTTTTGAATTGGGCTGCCGCGGCCGCGTCCAGGGCCTCGGCCACGTCCAGGCGGTAAAGGGCCACCTCAAAGTCCTGGCTGACCACGTGATTGGCATCTTCCGGCAGGATGCCCAGAAGTATCAATATGGGCAGGGAAATGCCGGCCAGCCGCAAGGCCCGGCCCTCCTCCACGGAGCCCACCCCCAGGTAGTCGGCCCCGGAAGCAGCCAGAGTCCGGGCGCACCCGAGCAGCCCGTGGCCGTAGGCGTCGGCCTTGATGACCGGCATCATCTTGACCCCGGGAGCGCATAGGCGGCGCAAACGCTCAAAATTATGGCGCAGCGCCCCCAAATCGATTGCCAGGTCCACCATGTCGGTGATCATCATGGGTTCGGCCCTTTTGCAGCCTCAGGCTTTAGCCTGCAAAGATCCTCTTCATTTCCGATGGGACGAGCTCAACTCCCGCGATATTCAGGGGGTATGGTCTCCGACTGTTTAATCACGCTTTCTTCCAGCTCCTGCTTGTGGCGGCGCAGCCTCTCCGCTAGACGGTCATCGCTCAAAGCCAATATCTGGGCCGCGAAAATTGCGGCGTTCCGGGCTCCCGCCGATCCCAAGGCCATGGTGGCCACCGGCACCCCCGCGGGCATCTGCACCGTGGCCAGGAGGCTGTCCAAACCTTGCAGCGCGGAACTGGGGATGGGCACCCCGATTACCGGCAGCGTCGTCAGGGAGGCGATCACCCCGGCCAAGTGCGCCGCGGCTCCCGCGGCCGCAATGAGGACCTTTACACCTCGGTCCGAGGCCTCTCGCGCATAGGACTCCAGCCGCTTCGGGGAGCGATGCGCCGAGGCCACCGCCACTTCCACGCCGACGCCCCATTCTTTCAGCAAGGCTGCGCCGGGCTCCACTAATTGCCAATCCGAGGCGCTGCCCAAAACTATGCTTACCTGAACCGGTGCCGCCATACCATTATCCTTTCCTCAGAAGGCATTTTTATCGGGAATAAGAAACGTCAACCTCTAATCATCCGGCAATGCCCTTGACCGAGTCCAGCTTCCCGCTGCAGGCTCCTCCAGGTCGCCGGGCAGCGTGAGCAAGGCTCGGACACCGTCTGATAAGCCCGCACTTTGAAGAAGTTTCCCCGGCCAGTCAAGAAGCGGGGCGACTTCCTCCAAAATCTGGGCCGCCATACGCGAATCAATACCAGGCCGCAAGCCTCAACACCGTATCCGCGTAAGCGTCGGAATTGTTGTATGCCAGAACGGCCCGCCGCCAGGTGTTCCGGTTTTCCTGGCGAAAGCCGCTCTTGCTCAGGTAGTTGGCGATGCTGAAAATGGCATCCGGGTGGGTGAAGAGGTCCACTTTGCCGTCCCCGTCGCCGTCTTTGCCGCAGCGCGCCAGGCTGGAGGGAAGAAACTGGGCGTAGCCCATGGCCCCGGCCCAGGAGCCGCAATATTGATAAGGATCAAGCCGGTTTTCCTGGCAGTACTTTAAAAAAATCTTCAGCTCCCGGCCGGCCCAGGCCGCTTTTTTCCGCAATCTTGCTTGCAGGTTCGGGCTCAAATCGGCCTCCGCCATGACTTCCGGGGTGTCCATCACCGCCAGGGAGGCAAAGACATTGAAAACCGGGTACTTGCCCGTGATGTTTCCCAGGTTGGTCTCCACCGTCAGGATGGCCACGATGACCTCGGGCGCGACCCCATAGAGGCTCATGGCCTGATGGAGCTTGACTCGATGCTCCTTAAGATAGGCGCGGCCGCGAGCCACCACTTCGGGTTTCAGAAAATGGGAGTAATCCGCGGCCCGCTCTTTGCGCAGGTAGGCGATTTTGCGGACCACGTCAGGCATAAACCGGTTGCGGGGGTCCGCAAAGGTCCGCAAAACGAAGTCTTTGTCCACCCCCTGCCTGATTAGCTGATACTTCAAATCTGTGTAGGCGATGGGTACATTGTAATTTTCTGCCCCGGCGTGTCCCGCCAGCAGCCCCAAAACGGCCAAACCGAACGCCGCAATACACAGTCGCACCATGACTCCTCCCCCTCCGTGCTGCTTTAGACGCTACCGTGAAACCCTGAATTTGTCAAGGTATGAGGCGATTCCGGACTTTGCCGGCTTCGAGGCAGCCCCAGTGGGTCGCCGAGTAGCCAAACCTGGACAGCCGGGTATTTCATCGCCTTCATTATTGCTTTGAGGATGGGCTATTCTGTGTAAATATGGATTCAGCCAACCGCGGTTAAGCTATGGCGGGTGTTAGCTGAGTAAAAGCGATGAAGATTTTGCTCTCCAATCCGGGGGCCGGGGTTTACCTGGGGCACCCTTTGGCGCCGCTGACCACCTGGAAGATCGGCGGTCCGGCCGAGTACCTGGCGGTGCCCCAAGACCTGGAAGACGTCTATAAGATTTTGAGCCATGCCTACCGCCGGGGCCGGCCGGTCTTTTTTCTGGGGCGGGGCTCCAATGTCCTCATCAGCGACGCCGGACTGCCGGGCCTGACCCTGCACCTGGCCAAAAGCCTGCAAAAATTGGCCAGGCAGGGGGAGGTTATCAGGGCCGGAGCCGGGGTGTCCCTGCCGCGCCTGGCGCAAGCCGCGGCTGACTGGGGCTTGGCTGGCTGCGAATTCCTGGCGGGCATCCCCGGCACCGTGGGCGCGGCGGTGCGTCTGAACGCCGGGGCGCAAGGCAGTAATCTGGGCCAGCTCTTGAAGCGGGCCTGGGTGCTGACCCCCCGGTTGCAGTTGTTGGAATTTGCCGCGCCTGAACTGGGTTTCGCCTACCGATCCTCCCTGCTCCTGAACTTTCCCCACTGGCTGGTGGTGGAAGCGGAATTCGCCCTCACCGCAGAAGCCCCGCCGGAGGCCATCCAGGCCCGCATGCGGGATTTCCTGGCGGCGCGGCGGGCCAGCCAGCCCAGCAACCCCCGGAGCTGCGGCAGCGTCTTTAAAAATCCGCCGGACGGCCCCCCGGCCGGCTATCTCATAGAACAGGTCGGCTTCAAGGGGCGGCGCTGCGGCGGCGCCCAGGTGTCCTGGAAGCACGCCAATTTTATTCTCAACCAGGGCGGGGCTACGGCCGCGGATATCAAGACCCTCATCCACCAGATTCAGGAGACGGTGTGGGTGCGCTTCGGCATCAAACTGGAGAGAGAAGTGGTTTTCCTGCCGGAGGATCTGAACATGCCGAGCCGCGAGGAAGCTCGGCATCCGGGCGGCTAGCCGAAAGACTTGAAGACGCCGGCCCCGAGAAAACGTTTTAAAACCTCGTAGGAGTTGCGTGCCGCGATAAACAGGGCGGTATTCGCCTGCAAGGCGTCTGGTCGGGCCTGGCGGTTGAGGTCGGGATGGTAACGTTTAGCCTTCTCCCTGAAGGCTCTCTTTACCTTCGCCATACTCAGGGTTTGCCAGAAATCCCGGGACGCGGCCTGTTCAAGCCCGAACAGCCGGACCGCGGCCACCCTCAACTCGGTGATTTCCTGGGGTGATATTTTGCGACGCGGAAACATATTTAAGGCCATTCTTTATTGGGGGGGCTGGAGACCCGAGGCCCATACCCGCTCCCCCAAACCCCCCACTCCCAATTCCTTATGATCATTGAGGGGCCAAGTGCAGATTTTTATAATCCGGTAACATATTTCGCGACCTTAGCGCCCTGCCGTTTTTGCGAGAGGAAGAAATTTTTCACGCTAAGGCGCAAAAACGGTTAGAGAGAAAAATACCTTAACGAATTTCTGAACCATGGTACTAAGCCTATGCAAGCTCGGGTAATTCGGGTGCAGAGAACATGCCACCGCGGGAAGGCGGCCGGGAACCATCCTGAGAGCAGCTAAAGTTAATTTTATCTAATTAAAAATATTGACTATTTTCTTAAAAAAGGTCTTTCCGCCTTATGAGTTAAATCGAATATAAGTTCACCGATTCAGACGATATAAAAAATCTTTGTTGAGAATTCTGGACGCGCCGAGCCGCTTTCTTCGGTGGACGAACGCCCCAAAGATGATTAAGAATAAATAACGGTAAATTCACTGGGGAGGACATTGAATGATTCGGCGGGAGGTTTGGTATTTCGACAAGGCAGGGCCTGAGAACACCCAGGCTTGTCTGGAGTTGATGGAACGGGCGGCGGCTGAGGGTTTTCAGCATATCGTGGCCGCTTCCACCACCGGCGATTCCGGCGCCCAGGCGGCCCGGCGGCTGGCCGGGAAAAAGGTGAATTACGTGGTGGTGGGCCACAGTGTGGGCTTTAAAGGCCCCAATATTGACGAGTTCCTGCCGGAGCACTACAACGAGATCACCGGCATGGGCGGCAAGGTGCTCAAGGCGACGATTCTCACCCATTCCCTGGAGACGAGCCTCGCGGACATGTTTAAGGGGAGCGCGCCCACCCTGCTCATTGCCAATACCCTCAGGCGTCTGGGCCAAGGAATAAAGGTCTGCTGCGAGATCGTCATGGAGGCGGTGGACGCCGGCCTCATCCCCGAAGAGGCCGAGGTGCTGGCCGTGGGCGGCACCGCCCGGGGCTGGGACACCGTGGCCGTCATCAAAAGCGCCGCGTCCAAGCGCTTTCTGAAGCTTTCCGTCCTGGAAATCTGGGCCAAACCCAGGGTGTGAAGAAGCAGGGGTCAGGGGACAGGTGTCAGACTCCTGGTTTCAGGTTTCTTAGTTCACTTTCCGGCACCTGACACCCGGCACCTGGCCTACGCCGGCGGCGGGCCGAAGTTTTCGCGGTAGCGCTGCCAGAAGTCCTGGAGGCTAAGGGTGTGCTCCTGGGTTCCCTGATGTTCCACCGCGTAGCTGGCAATGGTGGCGCCCATTTGAGCGGCGCTGGTCCAAGGCAGCCTTAGAATCAATCCTTTCATAAGGCCGGCCCGGTAAGCGTCCCCCGCGCCCGTGGGGTCCAGCACCCTGGCGGGTCTGGCCGCGGGCACGTGATGTGTGACGCCGGCGAGCAGCAATTCCGAACCTGCTTCGCCCTTTGTCACGATCAGCGCTTCAGCCAGAGCCATGGTCTGCTTTTGGCTGAGCGCGGTCTTTTGTTGGAACATCTCCAGTTCGTAATCATTGACGATCAGCGCCAAAGCGCCGGTGGCCATTTCTTTGAGTTCCGCCGCGCCCCAGGCCGGGATGGATTGGCCGGGATCAAAAATATACGGCACCCCTCTGTCTTTGTAAAAGCGGGTGTAGGCCAGCATGTCCTCGAGGTTGCCGGGCGCGACGATGGCCAGGGCGGCATCGGGGTTTAGGCCGTCGAAGGCAAACTGCGAAGGATGCTTCATGGCTCCGGGGTTGAAGCCGGTGATCTGGTTGTCCGCGAGGTCCGTGGTGATGTACGCGCCCGCGGTGAACTCCGCATCGATGGGCCGGATGCCGTCAAGCGAAAGGCCCAGGCCCGCGAGCCACTCCCGGTAGGGCCCGAAGTCCTTGCCGCAGGTGGCCAGAATCAGCGGCTTTTCCTCCAAGAGCGCCAGGTTGTAGGCGATGTTGCCGGCGGTGCCCCCGAAGCGCTCCGTCAGGCCGTTGACCATGAAGCAGACATTCAATATGTGGATTTTCTCCGGCAGGATGTGGTCGGCGAACCGCCCGGGGAAATCCATGATGCGATCATAGGCCAGAGAGCCGGATACGAAAATGCGCATGGCGGTCCTTTCAGCATTCGGGTATATCATCCGGTTCCCAAGCTCCTGCTTGGGAACCGTCCTGGGTTACAAAGCTCTGCTTTGCTTAAGACCCGCAATAATGGCGGCACATTTCTGTTGCCGAGCGGAGCTTGGCGTCCATCGGCGTCCCCAAGCAGGTGCTTGGGGGCGAAAGATTTATGTGAGAAGTTCACGCCGGAATCGGAATCTCAACCTTCCAGGTATTCCTTGGCTTCCCCCACTGTATACAAGGAGCCGGTGACCACGATGCGGTCCTGGGGGCCGGCCAGGCTTTGGGCCCGGCGGACGGCGTCGGCCACCCTGGGCTCGACCAGGGTTTCGATCCCGTAGGCTTGGGCCTTTTGGGCCAGCACCTCCGGTTTGGCGGCCCGATAGTAGCGGGGCTGGGTGAAAATGGCCATATCGGCTTGGGGCAGCAGACGCCCGATAATAGCGGGAAAATCCTTGTCAGCCATGATGCCCAGTACCATGATAACGCGGCCGTTTTTGCGCAGGCGTTTCAGACTTTCGGCCAACACCCGGGCCGCCGCGGGGTTGTGGGCCCCGTCCAGGATTACCCTGGGGTCCTGGGCTGTCTGCTCCAGGCGCCCCGGCCAGCGGGCCTGCTGCAAGCCCGCCCGGATGGCAGCTTCGGGTATGGTGAAACCCTGCCCTTCCAGAACCTCCAGTGCCGCCAGGGCCACCGCGGCGTTGCGGTACTGGTGGCGGCCGGGAAGATTGGTCAAGAGATGTTCGAGTTTCCAGGCAAGCCCCTCATAGGAGAACTGCCCGCCAGGGCCGCCGCGGCTGTGAAAATCCACCCCCCGCACGTACATTGGAGAGCCGAGTTCCCGGCAACGTTGTTTAAACAGATTGAGCACCCGCTTCTGCTCGGCGCCTGTCACCAGGGGCGCTCCAGGTTTGATGATGCCCGCCTTTTCGCCCGCCACCGCGCTCAAGGTGTGGCCCAAAAATTCCATGTGATCCATGGAGATGTTGGTAATTACCGATACCAGGGGCTGGACGATATTGGTGGCGTCCAGCCGACCACCCATGCCGGTTTCCAAAATGACGGGGTCGGCCTTCTCTTGAAAAAAGAAAAGAAAGGCCATGGCCGTGGCGAACTCGAAGAACGTCGGCGGTTCGGAAGCATCGATCACCGCCCGCACCTGGTTGATGAGGTCCAACAGGCGGCCGGCTGAGATGTCCCGGTCGTTAAGGCGGTAGCGCTCCTGGAAGTGCACCAGATGGGGCGAAGTGAACAGGCCCACCGGATAGCCGGCCCTGGTGAGGACCGCGGAAAGCATGGCGGCCACCGAACCCTTGCCGTTGGTGCCCGCCAAATGCACGTAGCGGCCTTGCTGATACGGCAGGCCCAGGCGCTCCACCAGGCGGATGGTGGAGGACAGGCCGAACTTGATGCCGTATTTCTGCAAATCAAAAACCCAGGCTTCCGCCTGGGCCAAGTCGCTGAAAGGCTTATTCATTTGGCGCGGTCGAACTCCTTGTATTCGTGGCTCATGACCGTTTCGCCGTCAGGTTTGAAGCGGACTGTGAGAGTGCTCTGGACGATTTCGCCTTTGGTTTTGATCGGCACTTTTTTTATCCGCTTCTCTTCGTCCACGAAAAACGGGGTGGTGGACTGGGGTTCCGGCTCCTTATAAAGATTCTTGCCGGGCAATGCGGGGGCGTCTTTATAGCTCACATATTTAAAAATCACTCCGGATGGGCTCCGGTCCACTTCCTGGGGATCGCCGAACCACAAAAGTATTTCATGCTTCGTGGTTTTGCCGTTCTGAATGCGGGACACGTAATTCGGATTAATGCCTTCGCGGTTCAAGCCGCGCCAAGCTCCAAAAATCAGCGACAGCGAAATAAAAAAAAGGAGCAAGCCGCTTTTTGACACAAACTTCTTCATCTTTCCTCGCACTCCCTTCCTTAGACGAATTATTTCCGAGAAAAAGCCTTTAACTCAACAGCACCGCGATAATGCCGCCCAGGAAAATGGCGTCAAAGGTGCCGGCGCCGCCGATGGAAGCCACCGGCGCCCCCATTTGGCTGATCTCTTTGAGTTTCAGCAAATCGGCCCCGATTAGAGTGCCCATGGTGCTGGCGATATAGGCGCTGGGCGCTCTAAGCTCCGGCGGGCAGAGCAGGTAGGCGCCCAGCGCCGCCAGGATGGGCGGCACCAGCCCCGGCACCGCGATTCCCAAACCCTTCACCGGCCTGGCCAGGCGGTTCATGGCAAAAATCACCACGCCCGTGGTTATGAGCATTCCCAGGGAAAATTCCATTTTATAGAGCAGGTAAGCGCTGATGCCTATGGGAATCAGGGCGCCCCCCACATTGACCGCGAGCACGGTCTGCTGGCGTCTGGGCATCCGCGGCAGGCGTACCCGCATGCCGAAATAGGAGATTACCTGCTCGGCCATAACCTCGCGGCTTTCCATAGTGTAAATGGGAATATTCACCAGGCTGCCCAGCAGGGTCAGGATAAGCAGCCAGAATATCATGGAAGGCGAGATGCCCAGCCTGATGAAAGCCTCGCCTATCATGCCCACCAGCAAAAACGGCAGCAGGAATATGGCCATAAAGAAAAAGGCCAGCATCAGGAAAAAAATGAGAGGCGGGAAAATCATAAATCATACCTCGCAACAGGAAGGGAAGGGAGAAGCGGTTTGTTCATTTTCTTTCCTTTATCATTATCGCCCTTCGCCTTTCCGCCCTGCCTCACCTGTCCAGACCATAGGCCCGGATTTTCAGGTTTAATTCATCGAGCGAAATGCCCAGCACTTCCGCGGCTTGCTGGCGGTTCCTGGACAATTTTTCCAAAGTTTTGATGATGAGTTGGCGTTCCAATTCCGGCAGTGACGGCTCTTCCTCACCCTCGCCTGAGGCTTCGAAAAAATAGCCTTGCAAAGCCAGGGGCAGGTCCTTTAGAGTCAGCGCCTCCGACTGGCACACGATGACCCCCCGCTCGATGACGTTTTCCAGCTCCCGGATATTGCCGGGCCAGGGATAATTCTGAAAGGCCTGCATTACTTCGGGAGACAAGGATTGCACCGGCCGCTGGTACTTTTCGCGGAAATGGTTCAGAAAGTATTCGGCCAGGCGCGGCAGATCATCCAGCCGGTCCTGCAGCGCCGGGAGAGTGATGGGGAAGACGTTCAGCCGGTAATACAAATCCTCCCGGAAGCTTCCCTCCCGCACCATGGCCTCCAGGTCGCGGTTGGTGGCGGCGATGACCCGCACGTCCACTTTCACGGTGCGGGTGCCTCCCAGGGGTTCGAACTCCATGGTCTGAAGGACGCGCAGAATCTTGGCCTGAATGGCCGGGGAGAGTTCGCCGATTTCGTCCAGGAAAAGGGTGCCGCGATGAGCCAGAACGAACCGCCCTTCTTTCCGGGCGGTGGCCCCCGTGAAAGCCCCCCGCTCATGGCCGAAGAGCTCGCTTTCCAGCAGGGTCTCCGGCAGGGCCGCGCAATTGACCGCCACGAACGGGCCCTGATGCCGCGGGCTGTTCAGGTGGATGGCCCGGGCCGCCAGTTCCTTGCCGGTGCCGGTTTCGCCCAACAACAGGACGGTGGCGTCCGCAGGGGCCACCAACTCCAGGAGATTGAGCACCTCCCGCATGCGGGGCGAGTCGCCGATGATGCCTGGAAACCGGAAGCTCACCTGCTTTGTCCCTTCCGCCTCCGCAAGGCGTGCACTACGCCGTGACAGCGGCAGGCCGTGGCAATGAGAAGATTGCTGTGAATCTCGGCAATTTCAGTGGGCAAAGCCGCCAGTTCTCCGGGGGGATAACCGCCCACGCCGGGGGCCAGTTGACGGGATGCCATCACTATAATCTGAAAACCCGAAAGGTCCATAGCCGCGAGCTCCTCATATAAAGCCGGAGTACGGCTTTCCCCGGTAACCGGGCAGAAATCCTCAGGAGCGGGGCAGTCATCCGGGCAGAGATGAGTGGCCCGGCTCAGGTAGACCTCACCTTGGGGCCCCCGTACGGCTGACGGCGCAAGGCTTTCAACCTCCTGGGGCGCCGCCATGATTTCCCAGTCAAGGGCCGCGGGTTCTGCCATAAGCCTTGCCAGCGCGACATGCACCGGCATCATGGGAATGAGCCAGTCCCAGGAAGCGAAATTCGCCAAATGTTCCCGTAAAAAAGTCGTCACCTCTGCGGCAATTCGCTCCACCCGGCGTTCCCCGTCCGATGGCAGGGCCTCCAACGCCGCGGGGTTTTGATCGACGATAACAAACCGGGCCGCAGGATCGCAGGCGCTGAGACGCGCCAGGGCCAGCCTGCCGAATTTCCCCGCCCCCAAAATGAGATAGGACCTCATGCAAACTATTCCTGGCGCGGAAACACCCCGATTACCGTGGGCAGCAGAAGCTGCTCCTGATCCAATATGGTGACCAGGCGGTTTTTCCATGACGGAGGGGAGAAGTATTCGAAATCTTTTGATTTTATATAAAGCTGGGCCTCCCTGCCGCCGTCCAGATTGAGGGCGCTGTCGATTTCAAAGGCGCTGACTTTGAGGAACCGGGCGAAATCAAACAAGGAAAAATAGTCGCCGCCGGTATTGAAAATCAGGATATTGCCGTTGCGGTCAGCGCAAACCACGGTGCGAAAGGACTTCTTGTCAGTGCCTTTTACTCTGATGCGGCCCTTGTAGTCCAGGAGCAGCGGGAAAGATTGCACTCCTTGAGTCCAGGGGAGATTTTTCGGATCAATCCGTCCGTACACCAGGTCTAGTATGGTGGCCCGGGGCAGGTCCGGGGACATCCCCTTGGGTTCGGCCACAAACATCCCCCGCATCCGGCTGTTCTGCAAGGGACCCAGGAGTTTGCCGTCCGACACCACCAAGCCCACGGGTTTATGTCCGGGACTGTAATAGCTGGCATTAAAAACCACCGGCGCCTTGAGTTCTTCCTGCCAGGCAGTGATGCTCTTGGGCTCGCGGTGAAACACCCGGAAACTGTTGAAGGCAGGGTCCACTTTCACTACTGCCAGGGTTTCCACCTCCTGTTCCTGATGAAAAACTTTGACCTCAGCGAAGATGAGGCCTTGGCTAAGGTTGCGCCATTGCGGCGGAGTGTGGGTCCATTCATTGTTCCCGGCTGACAACGGCATTACCAGGAACCACCCACACCAGAGCAACAAGCAGAAGATTCTGGCAGTCACCGCCTCTCCTTGCAGATCGGTGAAATTTCAGCTATTTTACCACTAATGGGAAATTTGTCCAGCAGCCCCTTTGAGGCCTGTGGCCTAAAAATCCATGCCAATTCATACCCGAACGGCTTGACCGAATGAGCAACAGGAAAAAATCAGACAAAAACCCGCCCTGCCGCCTGGCAGACGCCCATGCCCATCTGGACGAACCGGAGATGCTGGCGGACCAGGACGCCATAATGGCCCGCGCCCGCCAACAGGGCGTGGAGCTTATCATCAACATCGGCATCAGCCCCGAGAACTGCCGCCAAGTGCTTGCCACCGCGGCAAAATATCCGGAAGTATTCGCCACGGTGGGCGTGCACCCCCATGGCGTCAAGTCGCTGCGGCCGGAAGTTTTGGATGAGCTGGCGGTGCTGGCGGCTGCCCCCAAAGTAGTGGCGGTCGGAGAAATCGGTTTGGATTTTTACCGCCGGCGCTCCCCCGAGGAAGTCCAGAAATTCTGGTTCCGAGAACTTTTGGAATGGGCCGGCGGCTTGCAAAAACCGGTGGTGATTCATACCCGGGAGGCCACCGCCGCCACGCTGGAAATTCTCCGGGAATTCCGGCCGCGTCTTGTGGGCGGGGTCATGCATTGCTTCGGAGGCAGCCTGGCCGAAGCCCATGCCTTTTTGGATTTGGGTTTTTACCTCTCCTTCTCCGGCGTCATCACCTATCCCAAAGCCGAACCCTTGAGGCAAGTGGCGCGACAACTGCCTCTTGACTGTCTGCTGGTGGAGACCGATTGTCCTTACCTGGCCCCCCAGCAGTGGCGCGGCAAGCGCAACGAACCCGCCTATGTCGTCGCCACCGCCCAGACGCTGGCCCGGCTTCATGGGCTCTCTTTGGCGGAACTGGCGCATCACACCTGGCAGAACACCCTGGACGCCTTCGGTCTGGCCGAGAAACTTGCAGACCAGGAGAAAAAAGCCGGGGCAGGAGTGTAGACCGGCATCCTGAGCGTCTCGACCTCTCCCCGGCTTTCTTGACATGTCTATTGCACAAAATCTGGCAGACATCCAAAAACGCATTGCCGCCGCGGCCCGACGCGCCGGGCGGGATCCCGGCGGCATCCGGCTGGTGGCGGTAAGCAAAACAGTGCCCGTGGAGCGCCTTAAAGAGGCCGTCGCTGCGGGCCAGCGTCTTTTCGGGGAAAATTATCTGCAGGAGGCCCGGCCCAAAATCGCCGCGCTGGGGGAGGAGATAACCTGGCATTTCGTGGGCGGACTGCAAACCAAAAAGGCCAAAGCCGCAGCAGGGCTTTTCGCTCTGATCCATTCGGTGGACCGCCTCAAACTGGCCCAGGCTCTCAACCAGGCCGCGGCCCAGGCTGGCCGGGTCCAGGATATTCTGCTTCAGGTCAATCTGGTCGGCGAAGCGAGCAAATCCGGGGCAGCTCCCGAAGATGCCGCAGATTTGCTGAAAGAAATCGGCAGGCTGGACCATTTGCGGGTGCTGGGTTTGATGACCATGCCGCCCTGGTTCGCCGATCCGGAAAGGGTGCGCCCTTATTTCAGGGCCCTGCGGGAATTGCGGGATTATTTGCGAAGCCTTCATCTCACCGACAGCGACTTGCCGGAGCTCTCCATGGGGATGAGCGGGGATTTTGAAGCTGCTATCGAGGAAGGCGCCACCCTTGTGCGGGTCGGCTCGGCAATTTTCGGCGAGCGCCCACGATAGTGAGAAACGGTTGCTCCTCTTTGCCTTGCTGGGGGATGCATTAAAAGATATATAATATCAAGGTTTTAACTATAGATTGAGTTTCCGTCCGGGAGGGTCGGGGCCATGTGGCAATGGGATTGGTTTCAGATTCTTTTTTATCTGAGCAAGCTGGTGCTGGCCGCCATACTGGGGGGATTCCTGGGCTTTGAGCGGGAAACTCACGGCCAGGCCGCCGGTTTGCGCACCTATGTTCTGGTATCTGTCGGTTCCTGTCTGCTCATGATGCTGTCATTGCATATGGAAGAGCTCTATCGGCATTATATGGTCAATGACTCGGTGGTGCGTTTGGACCCGGCCCGGATTGCCTCGTACGCCATCGCCAGCATGGGTTTTCTGGGGGCCGGGGCCATTATCACCGGCAAAGGCTCCGTAAGGGGGCTCACCACCGCGGCGGGCCTTTGGCTGGTCACGGCCATCGGCCTGGCTGTGGGGGCCGGCTATCTGCTCCCGGCCTTTTTCACCACCCTGGTAACCATGCTGATTTTGTATGGAGTTACTTTTAAAGCCTGGTTCCCTCATGATGATCACACCATATTGGTTTTGAAATACGGCCTGCATGATCGCCCCTTGGAGCAGATAAGACAAATAATGAGGGACTACGACATGACCATCCAGTTCATCAACTATCGCTCAGACATGACAAGCGGAACGGTTACTTACCGCATAAGATTGCTGAGCAGCGCCAACCTTCCCTGGGGCCGCATTGTGAAGCGCCTGCAGGAAACCCAGGGCTTAAGGGAGCTTCACTGGCAGGAAGGAGAAGTCCCGTAAGCCTTAAGGGCTATGGGGTTTCAAGGGAAAAAGGCAGGTCAGCAAAATGGCTGAAAAATTTTCTCCCGGCGTCAAGATCGGCCTTACCACCACCATTCCGGTGGAGGTGGTGCTGGCCGCAAACCTGGTGCCGGTTGACCTGAATAATATCTTCATCACCGCTCCGGACGCCTTGCAGCGCGTCGCCGCGGCCGAGGCTGAAGGCCTGCCCCGCACCATCTGCGCCTGGGTCAAGGGGATTTACACCACCCTGCACCGCCGCCCGGACATACAGGCGGTGCTCGTCGCGTGTCAGGGCGACTGCTCCTATACCCAGGCTTTGGGGGAAATCCTGGAGGCGGACGGGCGGGAGGTCATTCATTTCAAATATCCTTACCCGCGCGACCGGGAAGTTCTCAGGCAGGAGATCGAGAGCCTGACGGCCCGCCTGGGGGTGACTGTTGAGGAAGTGCTTCGGGTAAAGGAAAATTTGGCTCCCATTCGCCGCGTACTCAAAGAAATCGACCGCCTCACTTGGGAGACCGGCCAAGTGAGCGGCCGCGAAAATTTTCATTGGCTGATCTCCAGCTCTGACTTTGCGTCGGACCTGGAAACCTATGCCGCGCAATTGGAGGAATTTTGGCTTGCGGCCAGACGGCGCCCTGCTGCCGAGCGTGGGCTGCGCCTGGGCTTCATGGGCATTCCCCCCATTTTCACTGATCTGTGGGACTTTCTGGAGGACCTTGGGGTCAGGATTGTGTTCAACGAAATGCCCCGCCAGTTCAGTATGCCATGCTTCGACCTGGATCTGGTGGAACAGTACCACCGCTACACCTACCCGTACGACATCGCCGGGCGCCTGGCGGATTTGACCGAGGCCGTGGCTGCCCGCCGCCTGGACGGCCTGATTCACTATACCCAGAGCTTCTGCTTCCGCCAGATGTTTGACCAGACCCTGAGGGACCGCCTGGGGGTGCCCGTCCTGACCATCGAAGGCGACCGCCCCACGCCCCTTGACTCCCGCACCCGCATGCGCCTGGAGGCTTTCGTTGATGTATTACGGTAGTTGTCTTGTGGGGAAAGGGCAAGGGTTTGTGGTCCATAGCCCCCACCCCGATTACCTCCCAAAACTTAAGGGGTTGGGGGAGGGGGTGTGGGGGAGGGGGCAGGGGCCGTCGGCCCCTGACCTCCGCCCCCATATATCCGCTTTCAGCGCCGCGGGACTGGACTTCGGCAGCCGGTTTGTGAAGATGGTGTACGGGTCCGGCAAGGGCGCGCTGGTCCGGCGCAAGCTGGACAGCCTGGATTTCTACCGCGATTATCTGGTTCGAGGCAATGACAGTCTGGATATAGATTGGCAGCGCCTGGGGCTGGTGCGGCCCCACGCCCTGGTGGTCACCGGCTACGGCAAGAACCTGCTCAAGGAGCACTTCCCCACCATCACGGAGATCAGGGCCTCATTTTTGGGGGCCAAACATCAAACCGGGCTGGAGCATTTTATTATACTGGAAATGGGGGGGCAGGATACCAAGGTTTTGTATGTCAAAAGCGGCAAGGTTTTTGATTTCCTCACCAACGACCGCTGCGCCGCGGGGACCGGCCGCTATCTGGAAAATATGGCCCGCTTTTTGAAAATGCCGCTTGGGCGGTTTGCCGGCTGTTGGCAGGATCAGGTGGAGATTTCCCAAACTTGCGCCATTTTCGGGGAAAGCGAGCTCATCGGTTTTCTTCTGGAAGGCGTTCCCATTGCGAGTATCGCCGCCGGGGTCAATGCCTCGGTGGCCCGCCGGGCCCTGGCCCTGGTGCGCCGCTATAAGTGCTCCACCCTGGTATTCACCGGGGGTGTGGCCCAAAACCGGGCCATAGTCCGGATGCTGGAAGCCGAAGCCGGCCTTAAGGTGCTGGTGCCGCCTTATCCTCAATTTACCGGCGCTTTGGGCTGTTACCTGGAGGCCGGCGCCCGACAGCCCAGGCTCGGACATGACTGACTTGCGCTACCAACCTGCCGGCAATTTGGAATTGCGCCGGTTCCTGCAGAACTTCCACGGTATTGCTGTCGATGCTGAGGTGGCCGGCAAACCTCTGAAAGCCGCTCGGCCCGTCTATCGCTTCACCTTCGGCGACGGCCTGCCTGCTTTGGTAGGGAAATTTTTCTTCAGTTTCCCGCCTCAAACCCCGCCGGACCGCGGCCTGGTCAAAGAATATCACGCCTATCTGCAGGCGCCGGCCCTGGGCTTGACGGGGGTCCGTTCCCGCGTACCCCGGCTGCTGGGCTGCCGTCCGCATATTATGTTAGGGCTGCTGTTGGAAGACGTTCCCGGCCCTGATCTGGATTTTTTCCTGGCAGGGGCCTCATCGCCCGAAGGTCAGCAGGCCTTATGTGACAAATTGCAGAAGCTGGCAGAGCTTTTGGCTTTCTTCCATTCACGGCCCCGGCCGTCTGAGCCCGTGTCTCCGGATACGGCCCTGAAATATTTCCACAAATTGATGAAACAGCTAGCAGCCAAGGGAGTTTTGACCTGGGCTGAAGCACACCGCTTTCAGGCTGAACGGGCCGCCTGGGAGAGGATTCTCCCGGCTTTTCCTGACCGGCGGGTGCTGATTCACGGCGACGCCACTCCCACCAATTTCCTTTTCCCCGACGGCCGGGCCGTAGGCCTGGATTTGGAGCGCCTGGGGGTCGCGGACCGCCTCTTTGACGTCTCCTGGCTGGCCGGGGAAATCAAGCACGCCTGGGGTTGGCGTTTTCACGATTTTGCCGGGAGCGAACCGGCCGTCAGCCACTTTTTGCAGGCCTATGGCCGGGCCATCGACGCGGATGCGGCGCTTGTGGACCGCATTTTCCGCCTCAATCCTTTTTACATGGCGATGGCCGAACTGCGCATCGCGCGCAATGACTATCTTTCCTGGGAATACCGGCGGGGGTTGATTCAAGAGGCTTTGAGCTGTCTCAGGCATGGCCGCCTGAAAAGCGGTTTTTAGTTTTTGGTTTTTGGTAAAATGCGTTGAGCCTCGGGCTCTCGCCTGCTCCATCGGGATAGGGGCCTCCTTGATGGTGGGGAAGGCCTCCGTCCCGCCGGTGAAGCAATTTTGGGAAAATATCATGCAAACGGTCCTAATAATCGCGGGCTCGGACCCCGGCGCCGGCGCCGGGTTGCAACAGGATTTGAAGACCGCCACCCTGCTGGGAACCTATGGCCTGACGGTGGCCACCGCACTGACGGTTCAAAACAGTCTGGGAGTACAGGCGGTCCATCCCGCGGCCCCGGAGGTGGTGGCCGCTCAACTTGATGCAGTGCTCAGCGATTTTCCGGTGCACGCCATAAAAATAGGCATGCTGGCCACTGCGGCCATCGCCCGCGTCGTGGCCGCAAAATTGAAAGAATTTTTAGGGGGAGAGCCGGGGAAACGCAACTTTCCCGCACTCCCGGCGGCCCCCCATCACCATAATTCGATAGGCGGGGCTTCCAGCCCCGCAATAATCAGGCCTCTCCTCATCCTTGATCCCGTTTTGGCCGCGGGCCGAGGGGAAGGGCTTCTGGATGAGGAAGGAATTGAGGTCCTCAAAGAAGAACTTTTCCCGCTTGCGTATATTCTGACCCCCAATGTTCCGGAGGCTGAGCGCTTAACCGGTCTGGAGATCAACACCCCCGCCCGTCTGGAGGAGGCAGCCCGCCGCCTGCAGGCCATGGGGCCGGAGTGGGTGCTGGCCAAAGGGGGTCACCTGGCCGGCCCGCCCGTGGACATCTTAACGGACGGCAAAAACGCCTATCATTTGGGGCACCCCCGCCTGGAAGCCCCTCATCACCACGGCTCCGGCTGCCTTCTGGCCACCGCCCTGGCCGCGCATCTGGCCGAAGGCCTGTCCGTGCCGGAAGCAGTGAACCGGGCCCGGCAATTGGTGCAGCAAGCCCTGAAATACGGGCTGCCCCTGGGGCAGGGAGTAGGGCCGGTAAACCCGTATGCCTTTTTTGCCCGGGAAGTGGCCCGGCATGATGTGTCGGAAGCCCTGCAAGCCGCGGCGGAGCGCCTGGTGGCCGAAGATCTGTCCCCGCTTATCCCCGGAGTCATGAGCGATCTGGGTTATGCCGCGGCCTGCCCGGAGGGCCCCCACGATGTGGCCGCGTTTCCCGGACGCATCCTGAAGACCCAGAGGGGCACCCTCGTTCCCGAATCCCCCGCTTTCGGAGCCTCCGGGCCTATGGCAGGAGTCATCCTCACGGTCATGGAGTTTTTTCCGCATTTGCGGGCGGCTATGACCATCAAATATGTCCAGGGCATTGAAGAACTCGCCCCGAAGCTTCACCTCCGCGCCGCCAGCTTTGACCCCTCCCAGGCTGAAATTGACGCAAAGGAGCGCGGTCCGGCCCGGGGCGTGCTCTCGGTCATTAAGCAGCTCAGGTCCTGGGAGCCGCCGCCGGATTTAATCTGTGATAAAGGCGGGTGGGGCCGGGTGCCCTTGATCTGGATCTTGGGCGAAAATCCTGTGAAGGTGGCGGAGAAGGCCCTGGCCATCAAAAATTCCTTGCCGCCGGAAGGCCGGACGTGAGCGGCGAACTGCGAGACGGCGGCGAAAAGACAGCGAAAAAAAAGGGTTGGCCGCAGCCAACCCTGTTGCTTTTTGGGGGGATAGCAGGGCTCTTTTCATAAGAGCCGCAGAGGTTCTGTTACATGACTGGCTGATAAAAAGCCACGTCCCGGTCCCGCCAGGTCAAGGAGTACCAGCAGCCCCGGAAGCAGAGACAGTGGTTCACCATCATGATGACCCGCTCCACCAGGCGGCCGTGCTCCGGATGAGGCAGCACCGCGGTTAAGGGTTTTCTTTCAGGGGTGTATTCCCAATCAAAGCCGTATTCATCCATGCTGTTTTTAGTCCTCGGGGTATTTTTTAAGATCCGACCTAACCGAAAACCTTTGGAGTTTCGGGCCGGACGGTTACTCAGATTTAAATTATCTTTTGTTTATACATTAAATTATCCATAAAAGCTATTAAATTAAATAACCGGAAGAAAAATCATCTTGCGGGCGGGACGGCACCTCCTTCGGCGTCATCGCCCCTTTAAAAGATCATTGCAACCTCGCCTCAATAGGATTATTTTCAACCAAAGTCCGTGGCCTCATATTTCCGGCGCCTGGGGCCGAATAAATATAGTTGAGCTTAACCACGGGAACCAGCATCTTCCAAAATCTATGAGCAGCGGAATACAGGCGCAGCAGATCGCCACGTTAGGGCAGTTGTGCGGCATAACGCGCAGTTTTCAGGATAATCAGGGAAAGCGGCACCGCACCTCCCGGGCGACCTACGAGGCTTTGCTCACAGCCATGGGCACTCCGTGGGAAAATCCGGATGTATTGCGGATGGAGATCGAACGCCGCCAGAGAAGCCATTTTGACCGGCTGCTCCAGCCGGTGACGGCCGTTCCGGAGGCGCCTGCCCCCTCCGGTTTGGCCATCCCGGTGCGGACCGCAAAACCTGAAGTCCCGAAAGATTTGCAGGGGGGTGTTGAGCTCACCACCGAAAGCGGGGAAACCTGGGTCTGGGAAGGAACCCCCGAGGCGCCAGTCCAGCCGTCGGTCATACCGATGTTCGGCGGCTGGCGCGTCTCCGTCCGTATTCCTTTGCCTGAGAGCCTTGAGTCCGGCTATCATAAGCTAAACCTGCGCATGCAATCCCGGCATGGCGAAGAGACGGGCTCAACGCTTCTGGTCGTCCATCCCGCCGCGGCTTATCAGCCTCCGTGCCTGGCAGGGAACCGGCGTCTGTGGGGGTTTAATTTGCCCCTTTATGCCCTCACCGGTGAGCACAACTGGGGGATCGGCGATTTTTCCGATTTGCGGGAAATGATCGCCTTGGCCGGGGAAGCGGGCGCAGCCTTTGTGGGGGTGAATCCCCTGCACGCCGCCCTGCCCCAGCCCCAAGCCCATCCCAGCCCCTATTCCCCTAATTCCCGTATGTTCCTTAATTTTTTATACCTGGATTTGCAGGAGGTCCCGGAATTGTCGGCTTCGCCCGCGGCGCAGCATCTCCTGGCCAACCCTGAGTTTCAGGCGGCCAAAGCGCGGGTGCAGGCAAGTCCTCTGGTTGATTACGAGGAAGTGTTCCGGTTGAAGCGCCAAATCCTGGGACCCTTGTATGAAGCCTTTCAGGCGCAACATGACGGAGAACAGCCGAAAACGGCCCGGGGGAGGGAATTTTCGAAGTTTGTCGCCGAAAAAAACGAGATCCTGCAAAAATATGCCGAATATACAGCTTTGGCGGAATATTGGGGCCACCCCGACTGGCGCCGCTGGCCGCCGGAATATCACCATCCCGGCAACGCCGCGGTGTCAGATTTTGCCAAAGAACACCGTAAAGAAGTGCTCTTGCATAAGTACGTCCAGTGGCTGGCTGCGGCCCAACTCAATCAGACCAAAGAAAAAGCCTATGAGGTGGGGTTGCCCTTCACCCTTTATCAAGACTTGGCTCTGGGAGCCGTGGCCGGCGGCTTTGAAACCTGGGCTTATCCGGGCCTGTTTGCCCAAGGGGTTGCCCTGGGCGCGCCACCGGACGCTTTTAACCCCAAAGGCCAGGATTGGGGCCTGCCGCCCATGGTGCCTGAAACTTTGCGGGACCTGGAATTCCAGCCCTTTATCCAAACCCTCCGGGCCAATCTCCCTGAGAACGGCATGCTGCGCCTGGACCATGTGATGGCCCTTTTCCGCCTTTTTTGGATTCCCCACAGGGAGGAGAAGGTGGCCGGTGCTTATGTGGAGTATCCGGCCCGCGAGCTCTTGGCGATCCTGGCCCTGGAAAGCCAACGGCGGCGCACCCTGATTATCGGTGAGGATTTGGGCACCGTGGCCCCGCATATACGCCGGGAATTGCGCAAACGGGGGATTTTTTCCTACCGGGTGTTTTATTTTGAGCGGGACCGGCAAGGCCGGTTTAAAAACCCCCAAGCTTATCCCCGCCAGGCCATGGCCGCGGTCACCACCCACGATCTGCCCACCCTGGCGGGTTTCTGGGAGGAAGAAGACATCAAGATCAAGCAGAAGCTTGATTTATATCCCCAAAAGGGTATGGCCGCGGCGGAGAAAAAAAGCCGAAAAAAGGACCGGGCCGGCCTGATGGATGCTTTAAAACGCCAGAAAGTGCTGTCCGAAAATCTATTTGCAAAAGCACCAGCCGATAAATCCCTTCCCGCGGAAATCCGCTTCGGGGTTCTGGAATATCTGGGCCAAAGCGCCGCCGCGCTCGCGGAAATCCGCCTGGAAGACGTCTTCGGCGTCAGCGAGCAGCAAAACATGCCCGGCACTATTGCGGAGTATCCCAATTGGCGGAAAAAGCTGCCCCTCAGCCTGGCGCAAATGCGGCAAGCCCCGGAATTGCAGGAGCTGGCGAAGCGCATGGCCCGCAGCAGCCGCCGGGCAGGAAATAAAGAAAAGCAGGGAATCGACTGAGAATCCGGAATATGCCGTGAGGTACGCTATGTCTGAAGCTGCGCTGATTTACAATCTCTTCCCGCTGCTTATCGGCTCCATCCCCCGCTGGGAGGAGCACCTTGACCGCATCGCGGCTATGCGCTTCAATTGGGTGTTCCTGAACCCCATCCAGGCCGTCGGCCTCTCCGGCAGCCTTTACGCCGTCAAGGATTACTTTTCCATCAACCCGCTGTTTCACCCTGAAACCGGCCAGGACCCCGAGAAGGCTTTGGCGCACTTTCTTAAGGAAGCTCAAAAACGGGGCCTGAAAGTCATGCTGGACCTGGTCATCAACCACACTGCCATTGATTCCCCCCTGGTGGATGAACACCCGGAATGGTATGCCAAAGACGAGGAGGGGAAAATCAAGCACCCCGGGGCCATTGACCCGGCGGACGCCACCAAGGTGACGGTCTGGGGTGACCTGGCGGAACTGGCCTATTGGCCGGTGCCGGACCCTGAGGGCCTCCTCAGTTTTTGGAAGGAAGTTACAGCCAAATTTCTGCGTCTGGGTTTTAAGGGGTTTCGGGCGGATGCCGCCTACAAGATACCGGGCTGGTTCTGGCGCCGGCTTATAGAGGAAGCCGGAAAAACGGACCCCGAAGTGCAGTTTTTCGCCGAAACTCTGGGTTGCCGCCTGGAGGAATTGGCCCAACTGTCCGAGGCAGGATTCGACTATATCTGCAATAGTTCGAAATGGTGGGATTTCCAGGAGCCCTGGTGCCTGGACCAATACAACCGCTTCCGCCGCATCGCCCCTTCCATAAGCTTCCCCGAAACCCACGATACCGACCGGCTGGCCGCGGAATCCGGCGGCGACCCGGCCGTTGCCCGGCAGCGCTATCTCTTTGCGGCGTTCTTTTCCACCGGTCTGATGATTCCCGTGGGCTTCGAGTTCGGGTTCAAAAAGCGCCTGCACGTGGTCAAAACCCGGCCGGAGGACTGGGAGACGCCGACCTATGATCTGGTCGATTTCATCACCCGGGTGAACCGCATGAAACTGGGCTGCCCGGTGCTGGTGGAGGAGGGGCCTATCGCCCGCCTGAGCCCCAAGGGCAAGCCGGTGGTTCTTCTCCTGAAAAGCCGGGACAAGGAGAAGGGGCGGGTGCTGGCGGTGATAAATGCTTCCGGTAAAGCCAGGCAGGCAAATTTGTCCAAAATGACAGACTATCTGGGAGAACCCCGGACCGCGTGGGAGGATATCACGCCTGAGGGCAAGCCCGTTAAACCCCAAGAACTGCAGTCCCTGACGTTGCCGCCTTTTGCCATAAAGATGTTATACAACCCTGCGGCGGACCCTGTGCCTGTAAAACAGGCCCGGAAGAAGTAAGCTTATCAAAGCCTTATTTTACATTCGCATTAAAAGGATCACACATGACCCAAGCTCTGGCCGGCTTCAACGAGCACGGCCTGATTCTGGCGACGGACAGTCTGGCCACCAGTTTTGATGAGGCCGGGACGCCCGGTTACTTTAATGTGGAAAAGCTCTTTCCCCTGAGTCGCTTTTGTGCCATTTTAAGCGGCGGCGCCGGGCTGAGCATCCCCCTCTCCCAGGCCCTGCGCCAGGAAGTCGCCAGGCGCCGCGGCCTGGAAGACATCGAAGAGCTGGTGGATTTCAGCCAGCCTTTTTTGTCCAGGGCTTATGCACGCCACTTGGCGGAGCACGGCCCCGGACTTGAGGGCCTGGAGCGCGTTTATTTTATTCTGGCCGGCTATTCCCCCCATCTGCCGCCACCCGGTTACCTGCTTTCTCTTTTGGGCAGCGAAGAAGGCGAACCCCTGCATGTCATGCCGGTGGGCAATGTCATTGTGATGCCGCGCCACCTGGGCATGGAAATGCGCCTGTTCAAAGCTTTGGCCGCCGGCGCCGACATGGAGGAGTTGCTGAACGCCAGTAAGGAATTCCTGGAGAAAATGGCCCTGACCAAGGAAGAGGTGGGTCCGCCCTTCTACTACGCCACCATCACCCCGGAAGGCTACCGGCAGGTGGAAGTGAATTAGTTGAGGTTAAGGGCTGGAGGAGCGCAACTCCCCCCGCCTCCCCTCAGACTTCCCTCCCAACCCCCCATTAAAAGGTTCCAAGGAGGGAGCAAGTCTGTGACCCCCGGTCTCTCCTCATTCCCCCAGTGCTTCACAGAAGCGGGCTACCAGATTGTCGAAGCTGCCGTTGGACATGACCACCACCACATCGCCGGGGCGGACTTCCCGCCTGAGGCTGTGCAGGAGGTGGTCGGTTTCAGGGAAATAAAAGGCCTCCTTGCCGCCCGCGATGAGGTCCTGGACCAACTGCCGGGAGGAGAATTGCTCCTCTTCCGGCACCTTCCAGAGATCGGGAGGTTCCCGCACCAGTATCAGGTCTGCTTCCTTGAACGCGGCGGCGTAGGGCTCCTGGAAAATTTTGCGCCGGCTGGTATTGGTGCGGGGCTCGAACGCGGCCAGCAGGCGGCGGCCGGGGTAGCCCCGGCGCACCGCGGCCAGGGTGGCGGCCACTTCCGTGGGGTGATGGGCGAAGTCATCCAATACCAGGATATCATGCCGCTCGCAAGCCTTTTCCAGGCGGCGCTTGACGCCCTGAAAACCTTGCAGGGCCGCCTGGAGTTCCGCGGCGGAGGCGCCTACCCCGGCCATAACCGCTAAAGCCGCGGTGGCGTTCAGGACATTGTGAGCGCCCAGCAGGGGCACAAAGAAATCGCCCCAAGGCGTGTCGCGCTTAAGCAAGGTAAACCGGGCGCCGCCGTTTTCCCAGGAAATGTTCGCGGCCCGCCAAGTCGCGTCTTCCTTGAGGCCGTAAAATTCCACCCGGGCCCTGGCATGGCTGGAGAGCTCCTTAACCAAAGGGGCGTCGCCGCAGGCCAGTATGGTGGAGGCGGCGGGGATTTGGGCCAGGAATGCGGCAAAGGCCTTTTTTACCGCGTCCAGATCCGCGTAAATGTCGGCGTGGTCGAACTCCACCGAGGTAAGCACGGCCAGACGGGGTTGAAAGTGAATGAACTTGGGGCGCTTGTCAAAGAAGGCGGTATCGTATTCATCGCCTTCCAGGACCACGTACGGCCCCGTTCCCACGCGGTAGTTGGAGGAAAAATTTTTGGCGATGCCCCCCACCATGAAGCCGGGGTCCCGGCCGGTGGCCTTGAGCAGCCAGGCAATCAGCGCCGTGGTGGTGGTCTTGCCGTGAGTGCCGGTGACCACGATGCTTTGGCGGTTTCCCACCAGGAAGCGGTTCAGGGCCTCGGGCAGGGAAAGCCGGGGCAGATTTTGCTCCATTACCGCCTGGGCTTCGGGATTTTCCCGGCGGATGACGTTGCCCACCACCACCGCGTCCGGGACGGGCATAAGGTTCTCGGGCCGATAGCCGTTTTGAAGGGGAATGCCCAAAGCCTCCAAAAAAGTGCTCATGGGCGGGTAAACGTGTTCATCGGAGCCGGTGACCGTGTGGCCCAACTCTTTCAGAATGCCGGCCAGCGCGGCCATGCCGGTGCCGCAGATGCCGAGAAGATGCACGTGCAGTCGAGATTCAGCGTCCATATGTTCAGATAATAAGAGCAGAGATAAGGCCGCGGGCTTCAGCCGGCGCATCCCAGGGCCCGGGACGCGGCTTCGTGAAACCGGGGCCGGAACGCCCGTATCTTATCATTGTCGCGACCCAAATGCACCCGGTTGGTGAGAAGGACCACCATTTGGCCGTTCTCCAGGTCCAGCCAGAAAGAAGTGCCGGTAAAACCCAGGTGGCCGACGCTGTTAACCGAAAAACAGCGTCCCGCGGCGCGCTGGGAAGGCTCGCGGTGGGGCGCATCAAACCCCAGGGGACGGCCGCCTGCAGTGACCGGGGTAAAAAAGAGGCGCACCGATTCAGGCCGAAACGGCCCCGTCGGTTTGCCTTCATAAGTCCGGTAGAGGGCGGCCAGGAGGGCAAATATATCAGAGCCGGTGCCGAACAGCCCGGCGTGACCGGCTACCCCGCCCGCGGCCCAGGCGTTCTCGTCGTGGACTTCCCCGAAAATATTCCTTCCTGGGATAAGGCCCTCTTCGGTGGCGGCAAAGAAAATATTTCGACCTCCGGCTCGACGGCGGGGGTTGAAGCCCAGAGTATCAAGTTTTAAAGGCCGGTAAATCTCCCGGCGGCAGAAATCGTCCAGGTTTTCGCGGCAAATCCGCTCCGCCGCAGCTTTCAGCAGAAAATAACCCAGATCGCTGTAAAGGGTGGCGGCTTCCGCCGGATATTCCAGGGGCTCGCGGGCAGCCAGACGGGTCAAAAGGGCAGGGCGTTCGGCAGTCGAATGTTTGAGCAATTCCTTATAGAAAGGCCGCCAGGCCGGCAGGCCGGCCCGATGGGCCAGCAGGCTCTTGATGGTGAGCAGTCTTTTATCCTCCGGCAGCCAGGCTTCGGGAAAAATGTCTCCCAAGGTGGCGTCCAGGCCGAGGCGACCCTGGTCCGCCAGGAGCATGACGGCCAAAGCGGTGGCCAGAGGCTTGGTTAGGGAGGCCAGGTCGAAGATCGTGTCCAAAGTAACCGCGGGGCTGCCTGAATCCCGGCTGAGCCAACCGGCGGCGCCCTGCCAGAGAAGTTCGCCCTTAATGCCGGCCAAGGCGACCGCGGCGGTGTAAACACCCTCTTCAACTCCTTCGGCTAAGATCTCTTCAAGCGCGGCAAAGCGGTGGGTCAAGATTTGGCTTACCTCATGTGAAAGAAAGAAGCACAGGCGGGACGCCTGTGCCACCTGGGCTTTCTCCCGATACGACTTCTCGGCTGCCTGATATCTGAAAATTAAAGATGACTACTGACCACTGACTACTAGATTATTTGACTTGCTCACGCTTACTGCTCACTTGTCCACCGGCCGCTGCCTCCCTTCCAGGGCCAGTTCGATCAATTTATCCAGGAGCTGCGGAAATTCCAGGCCATGGGTCTTGGCGGCCTGGGGGAACAGGCTGGTGGCGGTCATGCCCGGAATGGTGTTGGTTTCCAGGACATAGACTTCGCCGTCTTTGACGATCATGTCGGTGCGGCTGTAACCCCGGCAGTTCAGGGCCCGGTGCGCGGCCAGGGCCGACGCCTGGGCCTTTTTGGTGAGCGCCGCGTTCAATCGCGCCGGGCAGATTTCGGTGGAGGCTCCGGGCTTGTACTTGGCTTCGTAGTCGAAAAACGCGTAGTTCTCAGAGGGCACGATTTCCACCAGGGGCAGGGCCGTAAGGTGATCGTTGCCCAAAACGCCTCCGGTAACCTCGGTGCCCTTGATGCACTGTTCCACCAGCACCCGGTTGTCGTAGGCAAAGGCCGCTTTAAGGCCCGCGTCCAGCTCTTCCAGGGTCCGGGCAAAGGTGACGCCGATGCTGGAGCCTTCGTTCACCGGCTTGATGACCGCGGGCAGGCCCACCCGCGCCTCGATTTCCTGGGCGGAAGGGGCTTCGGCCTTATTGAAAAAGATAGCCTGGGGCACTTTCAGGCCGGCGTGCTCATAGAGAATTTTGCTGAGTTCCTTGTTCATCCCCAGGGCGCTGCCCAGGATGCCGGAGCCCTGGTAGGGGATGTCCAGCAGGTCCAGAAGCCCCTGGAGGGAGCCGTCCTCGCCGCCGCGGCCGTGCATGATGACCAGGGCCGCGTCGATCTCCGGGGCCTCCCGGACCAGGCGCTCCAAGTCGTCCCGAGGGTCGTAGCGGCGGATGTCGTATTTGGTCTTGTCCAGGGCCTGGAAGACCTGCTCGCCGCTTTTGAGCGACACTTCCCGTTCCGCGGATTTGCCTCCGGCAATAAGGGCCAGGCGCAGTTTTTTCATGATTGCCTCCGGATGTGGTTGAGGTGCAGGAGGTCCCGGTGAGGCCGGGGCAGAAAGCTGAAAATCTTCTGCTCCAACTGCCGGGACTTGAGTTCATTTTCAGTGATGCGGGCCAAGGCTTCCGGCGTCCTGCCATAGCGCTCCTTAAGGTCGGCGAAGCGCGCCGCCAGGGTCACCACCTGGGTGTGGAGCACCCGCTTGTCGGCGTAATTGACCACTTCGGCTTCCCGCAGAGGCCGGCCGTCCGTCATGCTGTCATCCAGGCGTACGTGTTCCCGCACCACCTGGGCCACTTCGGGGTAGCCCTCTCCGGCCAGGGCTTGCGCGCCCCATTCGGCATGGTTGGCGGCAGTGCCCAGGCAGGGGGTTTTGCCCAAATCATGCAGCAAGGCCCCGGCTTCAATGAGCGTCAGGCGCAAAGGCAGGCCCGCTTCAATAAGGCCGCGGCCCAATCTTAGGGCCACCTCGGTGACCAGCAGAGAGTGCTCCCGGATGTTCGGCAGCATGCCGTAGCGGGCCATGAGCAGGAAGCATTGCTCCCTGGTGGGCAGGGCCTTTTGGGGATTTTCGCCAGCTGAAGAGACTGAGGGATGCTTCATAAAAACTATTGTAACCGCCTGAGATTGTCAGCCGAAGTCTTTATGGCCGGTCCTGAATCAGCACCACGGCATACGCCGCCATGCCTTCCTCCCGGCCCGCAAAGCCCATTTTCTCCGTGCTGGTGGCCTTGATGTTCAGCGCCGCAGGCGGCAGGCCCAACACCGGGGCCAGGCGGCTGATCATCCCGGGAATGTGAGGCGCCAAGCGGGGGGCCTGGGCCACGATGGAGGCATCCACATTCACCACCGAAAATCCTTTCTCCCGCACCAGCGCCACAATGCGCTCCAGCAGGACGAGGCTGGAAATGCCCTTGTAGGCCGGGTCGGTGTCCGGGAAATGGGCCCCCAGGTCGCCGGCCCCGGCCGCGCCCAACAGGGCGTCGCCGATGGCGTGGGTCAGGACGTCGGCGTCGGAATGGCCGCTCAAACCTTGATGGTGAGGGATTTCCACCCCGCCCAGAATCAGGGGCCGGCCGCTCACCAGACGGTGGGCGTCATAGCCGATTCCCACCCGCATGCCAGTCATCTAAGCATCCTTCTCACGGCTTCGGGATTGGGGCGTCTGGTCCTCCCCCAAGGTCTTTTTAACCGCCAGGATCGCCTCCGCGATCTGTAAATCCTCCCGGGTGGTGATCTTCAGGTTCAGGGGCGAGCCCTTTACCACTACCACGGTCTGGTCGATTTCCTCCATCAGGGAAGCCTCGTCCGTGCCGTAAAAATTGCGGCTGTACGCCTCTAAAAAAGCCCGCCACAGGAGGTGAACCTGGAAGGCCTGCGGAGTCTGAATCTGCCAGACGTTGGCGCGGTCCAGGGTTTTTACCACTTCGCCATTGGGGGAAATCTTTTTCAGGGTATCCTGGGCCGGCCACCCCAGGATGGCGGCGCCGTGCTTGCGCGCGGCCTGAATCACACGGCGGATGTGGTCCCGATTAATGAAAGGCCGGACCCCGTCATGCACCAGGATGATATCCACATCTTCATCCTTCTGAAGCACTTTCAGGGCGTTGTAGACGCTGTCCTGGCGCTCTTTGCCGCCCGGCACCAGGCGCAGCACCTTTTTGAAGGCAAAGGGAGCGATTACCTTTTCCTGGCATCTGTCCAAGTCTTTCGGGTGCACCACCAGGGTGACTTCATGTACCTCGGGCGCGGCTTCGAAACACGACAGGGTATGGGCCAAAATGGGTTGTCCCGCCAGCATGAGGTAAGGCTTCGGGGTCTTATGCTGCATGCGCACCCCGGCCCCGGCCGCAGGAATTATAGCTGCTACCTTCACGCCGCCTCCGGAAGCTCCGCCTGGCGGGAGACCATGCCGGCCCGGCCGGGCAAACGGCCTGAATAAACTGCGGCTGCGGCTATGCGCTGCGAGTGTTTGAGAAGCTCTGCGGCCCAGTCCTCCAGGGTGAAAAACTGCACGCCTGAGGCCAAGGCGCGGTCCAGAAAGTCGGCAAAGGCGTCAAGGCATGGCCCCCCCTCAATTTCGGCATGAAGAGTGAACACCTGTGGCCGACCGCTGTCCAAGCGGCAAAGGATAAGATCAAAGAATTCTTTATCTGTCAAACCGTTCATACCCCAAAGTTCATCCAAAGTGGGCAAGGTTGTGGGAATCTCCAGAAGCGGGTTCACCCTTGGGCCAAACCGCGGCCAATAAGGACATTGCCCCCGGGTGTCGCTGGCGTAACGGAACCCGGCTGCAGCCAGAACCGTGCGGCTCACCTCGGTCGCCTGCCATCCCGGCGCCGCGAAAGACCGGGCCGGGCGTCCGCAGATCCTGATAAACTCTCTCTGGCCGCGTTGCACTTCATCCCAGACCTGGGCAGCGGTCATCCGCCCGGCCCCGTCATGCCAGCGGACGTGGTCATAGCCATGCAGCCCTGCTTCATGGCCGGCTGCGGTCAGCCGCGGCAGGATGTCGGTTGCGGCTGCCGCGATGGACGGCCCCGGCAGCAGCGTGCCGTAGAGCATGGTCTTCAAGCCGTAAACCGCCGGGGCCCGGGTCCTGAGCATTTTCTCCAGAAACCCCCGCTGCTTGAAAACCCGGAAAATGGCCCGGCCGGAGTTGTCCGGTCCCAAAGCCACAAAGAAACTGGCTCGAATACGTCTTTCGCCCAGGATTCGAGCCAAGGCCGGGACGCCCTTCCTTAAACCGTCCAGGGTGTCCACATCGATTTTTAAGCCAAGACGACCTGCCATAGCAGATAAGCGGCATTCCTACACGGGATAAAAGGGTCTTCTAAACTCCTTTTTGGGCTTCCTCCAAAAACGCATCCAAAGTGTATTTCAAGGAAGTCCTGAGATCAGTCTGCGGCTCCCAGCCCAAAATGCGGCGGGCCCTGTCGATGGAGGGCGTGCGGGTCAGAATGTCCTGATAGCCCTTGCCGTAATAGTCTTCCGCAGAGACCTCAATGATTTCCGAATAGCTTCGGTCTTGCCGGTGGCTGGGGTGGTTCTGAAAAAGTTCCCGGAGCAGGTGGGCCAGTTCCTTGACCGAAGCTTCATTGGCAGGATTGCCGATATTGAAGATCTGGCCGTCAGCCAAGCCGTTCGGATTATCAATGATGCGCATCAGGCAGTCAATGCCGTCTTCCACATAGGTAAAGCAGCGCCTTTGGGAGCCGCCGTCCACCAGCCGAATGGGTTCCCCCTGGATGAGGTTCAGGATGAACTGGGTCACCACCCGGGAGCTTCCCTCCTTGGCCGCGTCCAGGTCGTCCAGTTTGGGACCGATCCAGTTGAAGGGGCGGAACAACGTGAAGCGGAGCTGCCCGGCCTCTCCATAGGCCCAGATGACTCGGTCCAGGAGCTGCTTGGAACAGGCGTAAATCCAGCGCTGCTTGCGGATAGGACCTAGAATCAGGGGGCTGCTGTCCTCCGAAAACTCCTCATCGGTGCACATGCCGTAAACTTCGGAGGTTGAAGGAAAGACAATGCGGGTGCCGTATTTGACGCATTGGCGCACCACCCTGAGGTTTTCCTCAAAGTCCAACTCAAACACGGCCAGCGGTTTTTTCACGTAGGCCATGGGGGTGGCGATGGCCACCAGCGGCAAGACCACATCGCATTTCTTGATGTGGTATTCGATCCATTCCTTGTTGATGGCGATGTCGCCTTCCAGGAAGTGGAACCGCGGGTTGTTGAGGCACTCTGCAATTTTGTTGGAGTAAAGGTCCATGCCGAAGACTTCCCAGTCACGGGTGGAAAGGATGCGCCGGACCAGGGCATTGCCGATGAAGCCGTTGACGCCGAGGATGAGAATCTTCATAGATGCCATTTGCGCGAACTCCGGAACAGCCTGAAGTTGGCTTGAACCTTAGCCATTATAGCTCATTTTTGCAAAAATAAAATGGCGGGCGCAAAGGCCCGCTTCACTCCTTTTTCAAGGTTCAACACCGAGGTGAAATTATTCCAGCCGCCGGCCCACCATCTCCTGCCAGGAAGCCACCACCGGACCCAGGAATTCCGGCTCCCCCTCCCATTGGGCCTGAATAATGAGCAACATACCGTCGCCGGTGGCAACAATCAGGCCCTGGCCCGGCAAACGGGAAACCACTTCCCCCGGTGCAGCTCCCGGCGGCGCGGGCTCGGCCAGGGGGCGGCCCCACCAAATGAACAGTTTGCGGCCTGCCAGGGTGGTGAAAGCGCCGGGATAGGGGTGAGTCACAGCCCTTACCAAATTATAAATCTCCCGGGCCGACTTATTCCAGTCGATGCGGCCGTCCTGGGGCTTCCGGCCGCCGAAATAAGAGGCCTGGGTGTGATTCTGAGGAACTCGGGGCGCCCGGCCGGCGCGCAGCAAGGGGTAGGTCTCATACATCAGCTCTTCAGCCGTTACGGTCATCTTGGCGAAAAGGGTATATGCCGTGTCATCTTCGGTTATTGACACCCGATGCTGGGCCACAATATCGCCCTGATCGGCCTTCTCTTCCATATAGTGCAAAGTCATCCCGGTCTCGGTTTCGCCGTTCACCAGCACCCAATTCACCGGCACCCGGCCCCGGTATTTGGGCAGCAGGCTGCCGTGCAGATTCAAAGCACCCAACCGCGGCAGCTCCAGGAGAGGCTTTTTCAGCATGTGGCGGTAATAGCAGGAAAAGATGAAATCGGGCGCCAGCTTCGCCATAGCTTGCACGAAGGCCGGCTCATTCGGGTTTTGAGGCTGATATACGGGAAGATGGTGCTTAAAGGCTAATTCCCGGACCGAAGCGAACCAGATGTTTTCCTTGGGGTCGTCGGCATGGGTGACCACCGCGGCAAGGTCGTCGCTAAATCGACCGCACATCTCGATAAACGCCTTGAGGCAGACATAGCCGATATTGTGATAACCGAAGAAGATAAGGCGCATGCCTGTCACCGGAATTTCAAGCTATTTCCGTTCCCAAGTCCCTGCGTGGGAACGCGGCATTTTAGCCCAAGCTTTTCTTGTGCACTATGTAGAAAAACGTGTCAAGCATTAGAAGTTGGACTTAATAATCGCCAAGCGGGAGCTTGGCGGGCAAAGGGGTTCCCAACCCGGGAGGTTGGGACCGGCCAGCCGAGCCGCATCATTTTGTTAAAGGGCCGGGCCGGTCTAAGAGCTCGGGCTTTCCCGATCCCCGCCCAAAGTCTGGCGGATGACAAAGCGCGGGCGGCCGCGCACTTCCTTGTAGATGCGGCCCACGTATTCGCCGATCAGGGCCAGACCCAGGGTGTTAAGTCCTATAAACACAAAGAGGATGGCGAACAGAGTAAAAACGCCTTCCACCTCCGGGCCGACAAAGAGCCGCCGGACGAACAGAAAAATGCCGAATCCCAGACCCAACGCGGCGATGGCGATGCCCGTGGCCCCCACCACATGGATGGGAAAATGGGAAAACCCGGTCATCAGGTCGAAGTTGAGACGGATTAGCTTGAAAAGGCTGTATTTGGATTGTCCCCGCTCGCGTTCGGCATGGGCCACGGGAACCTCCGCCACGCGCCGGGCGTACAGGTTGGCGAGCGCCGGAATGAAGCTCGAAGATTCGTGGCACTGATTAAGGCTGTCCACCACCTCCCGGCGGTAGGCCCGGAGCATGCAGCCGTAATCCCGGAGGCTCACGCCGGTGACCCAGGACATGACGCGGTTTACCAGGTAGGAGGGCAGCCGCCTGAGCCAGGAATCCCGGCGGTTTTCCCGCCAGCCACCCACCGCGTCGTAACCTTCCTCGATCTTGGCCACCAGCCTGGGAATCTCTTCCGGAGGGTTTTGCAGGTCGGCGTCCAGGGTGATGATAATCTGGCCCCGGGCCGCAGAGAGGCCGGCAAACACAGCCTGGTGCTGGCCGAAATTGCGGTGGAACTGGATAGCCCGGATGTGCTCGGGGTGGCCGGCGTACAGGCAGATCAGGGTCTCCCAGGAACTGTCGCTGGAGCCGTCATCCACAAAGATGATCTCAAAGGGGCGGGACAGGTTGTGCAGGGTGTGGAGCAGCCTTTCTGCCAGTTCCTCCAGGTTCTCTTCTTCATTGTACACCGGGATGATTACGGAAAGGTAAGGTTCGGGAGAAGACAATTTTAGGGGCAAAACCTGCTTGGCCATCATCTTTACCCTTGAGATTGGATTAGAAAACTATGTGGGTTTCATCCTCTATGGGGCAGGCTCAAGTCCCGTTAATGACGGGAATGGCGCCACTTGGAGCATTTCTGAAATTGTCGAGATAGTGAAAACCCGACCCTCCGTATCTCGAACCACCGGGCCCAAGGCATCATTGACTCGAGTCCAACCTATTCCACCCAAAACGGCGATTAATGGGATACCCCCCAACCGGTTCGATTCTGCCCGAAGTTTTGTAAAACGAAGCGCCTTGTCGCGAGCTGTGCCTCCATCATTCGTTCCTTTGCATTCAAGCATGGCTCGAAGTGTTCTTGAATTATCAAATATCACAAAATCCGGTGCCGGAGTAACTCGGACCTCAAATTGGGCAGCAATGTCTCCTTGATTGTTACTTCCTGTGCGAATATAAGGGATGCCATTATCCCTGAATAGGGCCTCAACCGCATCCTCGATTAGAGCGCCTCGCTTAGCGGATGTGGCATCCAATATTTGCCTGAACGAACCGCCATAATGCCGCTGGTGCAAGAACAAAGAGAAGGGCACTCTATTGTCGGCAAAGCGGCGTACACTCACCCAACCATTTTCAGTATCCGGTTTCGCTTGTTTACTGATAAGATCCCCAGGTGGATCGCCAAAGAGAGAACCATCAATTATCCTAGTAAGGGTTCTGGCCGCAACCCTTGCTTGTTCATGGGTGGTTGATGTCCCCCTTCGCTCCATTGCGTCCACCTTGTTCGAGCTCAACGGGCTCAAACCGGTAGGCTTACCAGCCATAATGGTTGCGTGAGCGAATTCTCCTTTTCGAAGTCCTGTGATCGTACGAAATACCAGCAGTGTTCTGGGATTACTCTCAAGGATTGAGGTCAAATCTTCTTCTGTAACTTTAGTGAATCCCGCCGTTGCCGTATAGGCTTCGGCATAAACTTGGTTGAAATATTCGAGACTGTAAAAATGCTCCTCATGAATGTACGCAAAATCAGCGGCAAGATGAGGCACATATAACAAACGGGCAATTTCAGCGTAAATGGTTGGATGTTCCTTGGTTCCATGATAATGAGGAATCAAGCGGATCTGCGCAATGCGCTGATCCCAGCTCTTTGCTTCAACTATCTTTATAACGGTTTCTCGAATATTCGTCACTGATTTAACTAATCTTAAACAAATACCCGGGGATACCCATGGCAGAATTTTCGGCAATGCGGCGGCGAGCTTCCTCAACAAATTGTTCATGAATTTCAAATCCCGCCGCCCTGCGCCCAAGGCGACGAGCTACAACAATTGTAGTCCCACCGCCAGCAAAGGGGTCAATAACAATACCACCTTCCGGGCAGGCCATTTTAATAAAAAATTCCGCCAGTCCCTCCGGCATTGCGGCTGTATGGGCAACACCCCGATACTGGTTGTATGTCTGAGGAACAGTCACTACATTACCCGGATCTGCTCCGCCTAGTAAATACGTTTTTGTTCTATCACGGCCAAAACCTGCTTTTGTATTTCGTCTTCCGAGTCTGTCCGCTTTTCGCCTGGCGATCTCTGCGAAGTCTGCTTTATAAGGAACTCTAACTGCCTCCAAATCAAAGTACGGTTTGACCCCACGGGCAAAATGATAAACATACTCAAAACTATCTTTGGTGCGCGGCCCGAACTTACCTGGAACTGCATTGGGTTTGGCCCATATGTAAGTCTCAATCCAACGCCAGCCCATCCGTTGGAGGGCAAGAACTAACTCATATACGTATGGATGCCTCTGCCCTTTTAATGGGCCCTGTTTGGCGACGCGATTTTTTATATTCACAATAAGACTGCCACTGTCTTTTGTAGCAGCAAACATCTCCTCGGCAAAAGGAAGGAACCATTCAACATAATGGTCTGGGTGTATCCGACTATATGACCGTGCATCGGCATATGGTGGGCTAGTGAAGAAAAGATCGATGCTGTTTTGAGGGAGGCATGCCAACAAGTCTTTGGCATCACCATGTATTATTCCTTCTGAAAGAAAATGGGCTAGCGTTTGAGAGTCACCTTCTATCGGCACGCCAAGCCTCCATGAGTAGGATTCGGTTATTTAGGAGGGAATGTATATTGATTCAAAAAAAGCCCACGACTTGGGCCAAAAGTAGTCTCAAAAAGAATGCGGAGGCGGCCGTAAGCCGGGTTCTGTGCCGGAATGGTTCCGGTGATGATCATTCCTCTGGGGCCCCGGTTTCCCCGGGCCTCGTGCGACCTACCCGGGAGCTTCGGGCGGGCCACCCTCAAACGCTCCCCTATTTGGTCTTGCTCCGGGTGGGGTTTTCCTAGCTGCCGGCGTCGCCGCCGACACTGGTGAGCTCTTACCTCACCCTTTCACCCTTACCGTGGACGAACCACGGCGGTCTGGTTTCTGTGGCACTTTCCGTGGGGTCGCCCCCCCTGGGCGTTACCCAGCACCCTGCCCTGCGGAGCCCGGACTTTCCTCCGGTCGGTGCGACCCGACCGGCGATCATCTGGCCTCCTCCGCAACCTATTGTTATTATACTGCTATTCGGAATGCCGGTCAATGGCCTGATTCGCCAGCCGGTCCGCTTCGGCGTTCATGGTGCGGTCGATGTGGGAAATAGCATAGGCTTCGAAATTTTGCAACAAATTCATCGCCTGGCGCCAAAAAGGCTTGAGGTGCGGACTTCTCACCTGATAGCCGCCGTTCAACTGTTCGACCAGCAACTGTGAGTCGCTGAAGATTTGCAGACGCCTGACCCCTTTTTCCAAGGCCATCTCCAGGCCTAAAAGGAGTGCCTGATATTCCGCAATGCTGTTCGTGGCCTTTCCCAGAAACCGGACGGCCCGGCCCTGGGGCTGGCCGCCTGGGTCCAGGAGAACGGCCCCGGCCCCGGCCGGGCCGGGATTGCCCCGGGAAGCGCCGTCACAAAAGAGATGCCAGTAACCGCTTTGCCGCGCCTTATATGATTCCGCCACCTCCAGAAAAAGGGCCTTAAGTTCTTCCCGGCTTAAGTGAAAGCGCTCAAGTACTTCCGGGATTTCCATCCCCTGGGCCAGGGCGCGGAAAATCCCGGCCCGCTTGTCATCGTCGAAGCCGTGCGCCGCGGTCACGAGGCTTGCCGGGAAAGGCCTTCCTCTTCCTCGGCTCCTTCTTCCCCCAGCCAGTAAAGGATGCGCTGGCAGTGCGGACACTGCAGGATTTCTTCACCCTTCTGGAGATCGATGAACTGCTGAGGAAGAATGTTCATATGGCAGCCCGTGCATACTCCGTGGCGGACTTCGGCGACCGCGCCGCCGTTGCGCCGCTGGTTGATGAATTCATAGCGTTTGAGGAGCGCCGCGGGCAGGCCTTTCCTGAGACCTACCCGCTTGGTCTCCAGCTTGGCCCGTTCCTCCCGAAGCTTGGCCACCTGGGCCGCCACCTCCGTCTCCCGCCGGCTGAAGGCGTGCTGCTCGGTCTCAATTTCCTGCTCCAGTTCGCCTATCGACCCGGTGATGGCCTCAATGGCCTCCATGAGCTCCAGGACCTTGGTTTCCCGCTGGTCCCGCTGGTCTTCCTTGAAGCCGATCTCCTTGAGCATGGCTTTGTATTCCAGGTCTTTTTTGATGGTCAAGAGGCGCTTGCGGCTTTCTTTGATGCCCTCTTCCAGGTCCTCCACCTCGGCCTCGGCCTCGCGGCGCTGCTTTTGCAGGTCCTCCAGTTCCTGGAGCCGGGCCGCCAAGTTGCTTTTAAGGGTCTCGAGCTGCTGCGCCAGAGCTTCAAGCTCCTTGGGGAGATGGTTCAATAGTTGGTCCACTTCCGAGATTTCCTTATCCAACTCATGCAGGTCTATGAGTTGACTTAATTCAGGCAGCAAGGTTTGTCCTCCATTGTATTTCAAATAAATTTAATGGTAGCAGTCATAAAAACACAAACGGCGTCCGCTCTGCGGTCGCCGCTCGGGCTTGAATCGCCAGGCCGTTTTGCTGGCAAAATTTTTCAAATTGTTCGGCCCACTTGGGTATGAACACCACTTCGCTGGCGAAATGGCCCACTTCGGCCACGGCGAAGTCCTGGCCGCGGCCCGGCATCATCTGGTGGTGACGCACTTCGCCGGTGACGAATAGCTGGGCGCCTTGCCGTTCAGCTTCCCCGGCAAAGTCGCCGCCGCTGCCCCCCATTACCGCAAGCCGTTCCACCGCGGCCGGGGGCCGGCCCCAAAGCTTTACCATCCCGACGCCGAAAGCTTCCTTCACTTTGGCGATCGCCTCAGGGAAAGCCAGAGGCTCGGGCCAGCGGCCCAGGCGGCCAAACCCCAAGGACAGACCGGGATTTTTCAGCGGGTAGAGGTCGTAGGCCACTTCTTCATACGGGTGTGCGGCCTTCAGTCGTTCCAGAGCCTGCGGTAAACGGCTTTCCGGGGTCAGCACTTCCAGGCGGGACTCCTCGGCCCTGGAGAGAGTTGCTAGTTCACCTTTGAAAGGCCGGGCGCCCTCGCCAGGCAAATAGGTCCCCTGGCCCCGCGCCGCGAAAGAGCAGCAGGAGTAATTGCCTATGACGCCCACCCGGTCGTCGAACATCGCCTGACGCACCCGGTCTTCGTACCCCACCGGCACGAACACCGCCAGTTTATAAAGGGTTTCCCGCTTGCTTTCCGCAAAGCTTTGCACTTCGGTCAGTCCCAGCAGGGCGGCCAGATAGTCATTGAGGCCATGAGGCGCCACGTCCAGATTGGTATGGCAGGCCGCCGCGGCCAGCCCCGCTCTGATTATCTCCGTCAACAGTTTGCCCCCGGGCTCATCTTCCCGGATTTCGGCCACCGGCCGATAGATAAGAGGATGATGGGTGAGAAGCATCTCGGCTCCTGCCTCCCGCGCCTCGGCGATTACCTCCGGACTTGCCTCCAGGGCCACCAGCACCCGGCTTACCGGGGCTTCGGGATGCCCCACCTGAAGGCCGACGCGATCCTCAGGCGAGGCCCAGGCAAAAGGATACGCCTTATTCAGGCAGTCCAGAATGTCCTTTACCTGGGGGGCCATAGAAGTAAAAAAAGGGTGCACAAAAGGCACCCCTCTAGCCAAGAGTTTCCGGCAGGACCGTGATATCGTTCTCGAAAAATACCTTCTCCTCCATCGGGCCAGTGGGCCCACCAGGATTCGAACCTGGGACCGTCCGGTTATGAGCCGGTTGCTCTCACCACTGAGCTATGGGCCCAAATAATCCACCAAAATTTTATCTTATAAATATAAACTTTCCGAATTTTTCAGACAAGAGAAACGATGGAATTTCTCCTGAAAGAAATTTTGTCCCATCCTGTTTCCTTGATTCAGCCTCTTACCGGGCTGCCGAAAAATTTTCAGGGGCGGCTCGAACCGCCCCTGAAGCAAGTCCATCATTTTTCAACCCATTGCCTTTGCAAGGAAACTTTGTCCATGGTCCTCGCGGTCCGGCCCGATTTCATGACTCCATAAAACTTTTCAACCTGGTGCTCCTGGACGGATGCCTGAGCTTGCGCAGGGCCTTGGCTTCGATCTGTCGGATGCGTTCCCGGGTGACCTCGAAGTCGCGCCCTACTTCTTCCAAAGTGTGGTCGGTCTTTTCGCCGATACCGAAGCGCTTGCGGAGCACTTTCTCCTCCCGGGGAGTCAGGGTGGCGAGCATGTTCGAGGTCTGCTCCGCCAGATTCAGGCTGACCACCGCCTCCATGGGAGTGCAGATTTTTTTGTCTTCGATAAAGTCGCCCAGGTGACTGTCTTCCTCGTCGCCGATAGGGGTTTCCAGGGAGAGCGGCTCCTTGGCGATTTTTAAAACCTTGCGCACCTTTTCCAGAGGAAACTCCATTTTTTCGGCAATCTCCTCGGGAGTCGGCTCCCGGCCGATTTCCTGGACCAGATAGCGGGAGGTGCGAATAAGCTTGTTGATGGTTTCGATCATGTGCACCGGAATGCGGATGGTGCGGGCCTGGTCCGCGATGGCCCGGGTGATGGCCTGGCGGATCCACCAAGTGGCGTAGGTGCTGAATTTGTAGCCCCGCTCGTATTCAAACTTTTCCACCGCTTTCATCAGCCCAATGTTGCCTTCCTGGATCAGGTCCAGGAACTGAAGACCGCGGTTGGTGTATTTTTTGGCGATGCTGACCACCAACCTGAGGTTGGCCTCCACCAACTCCCGTTTGGCCTTCTCCGCCTGGTGTTCGCCTTTTTTAATCCGGGTCAGGGCCGAAAGCGCCCGGGAAATGCTCAGACCTAGTTCCTGCTCTATCTTTCTGAGCTCCTTGTGCTCCTCAATCCAGACTTTTTCCAGTTCATCGAGGCGTTCAGGCGAGAGCTGGTTGGGAGTGTCGGCGGGCAGCCCTTTCTTGCGCCCCCGCAGCAGCAGTTTGAACCGGGTGGCCGACAGGCCGGCTTCCTCCCAGCATTTTTGCAGCCTGCGGTAGCTTTGATTGATGAGCCTGCCGCGCCCCTCCAGGTGATCCAGGATGCTTTGCAAAAAATGCGGCTCCAGGCGCAGACTTTTAAGAGCTTCCACCATGCGGGTGCGCACCCCGGCCAGGCGATGTTCCGCCTGAGTTCGCTGTTCCTTATCCTGGCGCGCTGCCAGCGCTTCTTTTTGCGCCGCCAGCAGCTTCTCTTCCAGAGAGCGCAGCTTCTGGATGGTTTTCTGTATGCGGGACTTATGAGTATTCTGGTCCAGGTCAAGGTCGCCGTCGCCGAAATCGTCGATGGCGGTTTCCTGGGTCAGCTTGTCTTGTTCCAGGCGGTCTACCAGGGCCATGGTCTGGCGATAGGCCCAAGGCACTTCCAAAAGGCCGTGCAGGATTTCTTTTTCCCCCTCTTCAATGCGTTTGGCGATTTCCACTTCCCCTTCCCGGGTGAGGAGAGAGACCATGCCCATCTCCTTGAGGTAAAGCCTCACGGGGTCATCAAGCTTGGCGGCCGCTTCCGGCTCCAAGCTGATTTCCACCCCGCCCTCCTCCAATTCCGTGGAACCGGGGATATTCAAGCCGGGAGAAACTTCCGCAGAGGTCAGGTCCAGGTCGTCGAAGATGAGAATGTCTTTGACCGGCTCGGTGAGAAAACAGTCAGCAGCTAGGGAGTCGTTCAGATCATCCATGCCCAATACACCTTCATCCTCCCCCATCGGCATAATCTCCTGAAAAACTTCGATACCCCTCCCTTTGCTCATCCATCTTCTCCTTTTCCTGCGTCCTCAGACTTCAAGGATTGGATTTTCCGTTGAATTTCCTGACTCTGGGCCAAGAGTGCGGGCAATTCTGCGTTTTCGGGGTCGGCCAGGGCAGTCGTCAATTTCTCTTTGAGGGCAGCTTCAGCTTTTCTCAACCGGCGTCGCAGCAAGGCCCGGCGCCAATCTCCGGCCGCCGTGTCCGCGGCCGGCGCGCCGAATTCCGCTTCACCCAAACTCAGGGCGCAAATCTGCCTTTGCTGTTCTTCCTCCTCTGCTCTTTGGATTAATAAGCCGACGTCCAAATTGCCATGTTTCCGACAACAGTCGATGATAAGGGATAAGATTTCCTTGAGCTCCCGGTTGTCAAATTCCTGAGCCCACTCTTCCAGCTCTTCCAAATTGAGGCCCTGGGGATTCTGGAGGACCCATTTGACCAGCCTTTTTTCCAAGCTGAGAGCCAGTCTGCGATTTTCCGGTGGGGAGGCTGTGGGGGAGACAGGGGCGGCGAGGGACAGGCGCAGGCTGCCCTCTTCCACTCCCAGGCGGCCGGCGGTGAACCGGAGCCATAAATCCTGCTCCACCGGGTCCTTGAGGGCCTGGAAAAAGGGGCGCAACTCGGCGAGGAGGCGCACCCGGCCATCAATATCCATGCCGTGAGTCTGAATAAGTCCCTCCAACAGAAAGGCGAACATAGGCTGGGCGTTGTCCCAGGCAGAGATGAACAGTTCGGGTCCGTGGGCCTGAACGTAGCTGTCCGGGTCCAGGCCCGCGGGCAAGGGCAGGGTCCGCACCGCCAGGCCCTCCTCAGCGCAGAGAGGAAAGGCCCGGCGCACGGCCGCGGCGCCGGCCGCGTCGCCGTCGAAAACCAGGACCACCCTGGACGCCAGGCTTTTCAACAATCGCGCCTGCTCCCGGGTGAGGGCTGTTCCCAGCGTGGCCAGCACGGGATGAATACCGTGGACCTTCAGAGCCAGCAGGTCCAAATAGCCCTCCACCACCAGGGCCAGGTCTGCCTGGCGCAGCGCGGCCGCGGCCTGCGGCAGGCCGTACAGCAGCCGGCCCTTGGAATAAAGAGGGCTTTCCGGAGAATTGAGGTACTTGGGCTCGCCGTCCCCCATGACCCGCCCGCCGAAGGCCACGATGCGGCCGGTGCGGTCGGCGATGGGAAACATGACCCGGTCCCTGAACCGGTCGTAGTAGCCGCCGCCCGGCCGGGCCACCAGCAGCCCTGCTTCTTGAGCCAGTTCCAGAGAAAGGCCCTTGTTTTGCAGGTGCCGCCTCAGGGAATCCCACTCGGGCAGGGCATAACCCAATTGATATTCCCGGATTATCTCCGGGGTGAGGTTTCTGCGCCGCAGGTAATCCCGGGCCGGACCGCCGGCCGGGCCTTCCAGGTTCTGGCGGTAGAAGGCTGCGGCCTGGGCGTGCAAGTCATAGAAGAGCTGGCGCTTGCGCCCCGCCTTGGCCCCTTGGGGTCCCAGGTCGCGCAGGCTTAGAGGGATGCCGTAGCGCCGGGCCAGTTCCTCCACGGCTTCGGGAAAGCTCAAACGGTGGTATTGCATTACAAAGGAAAAGACGTTGCCGCCGGCGCCGCAGCCGAAGCAGTAAAAGATGCCCTTGTCCAAGGCCACGGTAAACGAGGGTTTGGAATCGGCATGGAACGGACAGAGGCCCACCAGGTTCCGGCCCCGGCGGCTAAGCTTGACGTATTGGCCTACCACTTCTTCCAGGGAAGCCGCGTCTTTGATTTCCAGGAGCTTGTCTTCCGGGATATAGGCCAAGTTTTGTCTCCTGGTCTCTCGAGCCGAATCCAGATTAACGGTTAGGGTCAGTGCAAAGCCGGTGCCAGCCTCAGGCCGGAGACCGGCAGGCGTAAAGCCGCGTCCCTGCCCGGCATTTCAAGAACCGAAAGAGTCAGTTCGTTTAACCTTGTTCAACTGTTGCCACGTTTTGTTAACCCGGCTTAACAGGACCCGAAAACTCTTTTCCCTCGTTCCCAAGCTCCTGCTTGGGAACGGCGTTGTCCGCCAAGCTCCGCTTGGCC
>JASEFS010000049.1 GCA_030018495.1 Deltaproteobacteria bacterium
GACGGGGCGCGGCGCGCACCCTGCATCACGGCGCGGTGCGCCGCTTACATTGCCGAAGACAAGGCGTGGTCCGCAGTTTGGCGCAGATAGAATAGCCATCCCTTCCCCTGGTGAATCGCGCTTTATCCTCCAGCGCCTTAACACCCGCGTCTTCCCAAACCCGGAGCTGGTCATGGCAAACTTGGTGGTCGTCAGCGGGCACGTGAAGGAGCGCCTGGAGCGGCAACATCTGCCCGCCGGGCGGCGCTGGGAGATGCCCCAAGTGCTCCTCACCAGGGACGGGGCGGACCACTTCATTGATCAGGAGGGCTCCTTCTGGCGGGCCCTGAGCTTTATCGACGGGGCCGAAACTCTGGATATCGTCATGGACCTCCCTCATGCCCGGGAGGCGGGCTATGCCCTGGGCCTGTTCCACAAGCTGGTAAGCGATCTGCCGCCGGAGCGGTTGGCTGACACCCTGCCGGGGTTTCACCTCACGCCCCTTTACCTCAAGCATTATGACGCGGTCCTGGCGGGCGGCGGCTGGCGGCAATCGCCGGAACTGGCCTACTGTTTGAAATTTATAGAAGCCCGCCGTGCTTCGGCGTCTGTTTTGGAGGATGCCAGGACCCAGGGCAAGCTGGTCCTCCGCCCCATCCACGGCGACCCCAAGGTCAACAACGTCATGCTGGACAAGGCCACCGGCCTGGCCGTGGGCCTGATCGACCTGGACACCGTCAAGCCGGGGCTGGTGCATTACGACCTCGGCGACTGCCTGCGTTCCGGAGCAAACCCCATGGGTGAAGAAACTGAGGACTGGCAGCAGGTGCGCTTCGACCTGGACACCGGCCGGGCCATTCTCGCCGGCTACTTCTCCCAGGCCGGGGGCTTTCTCAGCGAAAACGACTATGCCTACCTTTTCGACGCCGTCCGCCTCCTCCCCTTCGAACTGGGCCTGAGATTCTTCACGGACTACCTGGAAGGCAATGTTTACTTCAAGGCCAGACACCGGGACCATAATCTCATGCGCGCCCTGGTGCAATTCAGGCTCACCGAAAGCATCGAAGCTCAGGAAGACGCTATTCGTGATATTGTTCAGGACTTGAGGTGAGGGAACAGAAATTTTCTCTCACGGCGTTTCCGGCCGCAGGGCCGCTGCCTGAGTTCACGCTCAGCGGCGGCATCGCCCGGCGCGGCCATGTGTTAACCCTTCGCTACGACCTCCATGGGCGCCTGGCGGATATCGCCATTCCACGTCTTATGAAAAATCCGGGCCGCCGACAAGGCTTGTGGGAGGACACCTGCTTCGAACTTTTCCTGGTTCTTAAGGGTTCGCCTCAATACTGGGAGTTCAACCTCTCTCCCGCGGGCCACTGGAATGTTTACCAATTTGTTGACTATCGCCGGGGGATGCAGGAAGAACCCGCCTTTGCTTCGCTCCCGTTCAGCATCCGGCGCGGTCGGGGTGCCTGGCGCTTGACCCTGGAAGCGGATTTGCGGGGGATAATCCCTCCAGGCCAGGAGCTGGAAGCGGGCGTCAGCGCGGTCATCAAACTCAGGGATGGCAGACAGACCTACTGGGCCCTGACCCACTGCGCCCCGGAGCCCGATTTTCACCGGCGAGACAGCTTCCTGCTCACCTTGTAAAGAAGCCGGCGCCTTAGGACTGGCTTCCCCAAGCCGTGTCGGTTACAGTAAAGAAAAAAAGCTGGAGTTTTAAGTGTTTTGGCCTGTTTTGGCGCGGCTGTTCGGGGAGAGCCTGGACTGGCTGCAGGTGGAGGTCACTTCCCACTGCAACGCGGCCTGCGCTTATTGCCCCCGCACCGTTTACCGCCAGGTTTGGCAAAGCCGGCATCTTTCCCTGGACCTGTTTCGGCGGCTGCTGCCCGACCTGCCCCGAATCCGGCTTCTGCATCTCCAGGGTTGGGGGGAACCCTTTCTGAATCCCGACTTTCTCACCATGCTCTCCCTGGCCAAGGCCGCGGGCTGCCGGGTAGGCACCACCACCAACGGCATGCTCCTGGACGCTGACATGATGGCTTCAATCATAGACGGGGGGCTGGATATGATCGCTTTTTCCCTGGCCGGAACAGGGGAGGACAACGACCGCATCCGCCGAGGCACCCGGTTTGCCCAAGTCATGGAAGCCGTCAAGAGCATCGATGAACTTAAGGCCCGGAAAGGAGTGGATCTGCCCCAGGTCCACATCGCCTATATGCTGCTGCGCTCGGGGTTGGCGGAACTTCGCCGGCTGCCCCAAGTCCTCAAGGGTCTGGGCGTGAGCCAGGTGGTGGTCAGCACCCTGGATTTCGTGGCCGCCCCGGAGCTGATCCCGGAAAGCCTCAGGTTCATGGCCCCGGAAGAGCGCCTGGAGGTGGCGGCCATGCTAACCGACTTGGCGGAGCAAGGCCGGGGGCTGGGCTTGCCCTTTCACTTTAATTTTCCGCCTTCCGGCCGGCCGGTCGCCGCTTGTCCGGAAAACGCCGGCCGCGCCGCGTGCGTAGCCGCAGACGGGGCCGTCACGCCTTGCGTCTTTCTCAACCTTCCGGTTCAAAACGCCGCCTGCTGTTCCCTTGCCGGCGCGGTGCCATATCAAAGGATGACCTGCGGCTTCCTGGCAGACGACAGCCTTCTGAAAATCTGGCGCAGTTCGGCCTGCCGCGGGTTCCGGCGGTCACTTTCGCAGGGGCCTCTGCCATTGCCCTGCCGGCATTGCTTGAAGCTCGCCACGCCTCCATCCCAACCTTAAGCAGGAACGCGGCATAACCTCGACGGCCGCCATTTCCTGTCAAAGCAAACTCCTTGTAAAAAATCCTTGACTTTTCTCGGTCCTGCCCTGAATAAAAGTTGAAAACATATAAAAATATGTTGTACTTATGTATTATAATCGCGGCATTTGTCCTGATTCATCATCTCTTAAAAACCAAACTAATATTCATTATGAAAAGGGGGTGAGAGAAAACGGCAGATCAGCCGGCCTTGGAGGAAGAGTCTGCATCTCCAGGCCCGTAACGTGGTGAGACTTCCCGATTACCATTTATCATTATAGAGGGGAAGGAGAAGCCTCATGAAATTTTATGAAATTGAAAGAATAAAGAGAATCCTGGGACTGCCCCAGAGCGCCGGGTCTGCTGAAATTGAGGCCAGGATTGCGGAGCTCCGGGACAAAGAGCAGGAGCTGGAAGCCCTGAAGGGCGAGTGGCGGGCCAGGGAAGAAGCTGAACTCAAAATGAGCCCATGGCAAGCCCTTTACAAGTCGGAAGATTGGCTGGGCTGCTGGATCGGCTTGGGCATCATCGCGGCCGCCATCTTATATTTTGCCCTTACCGGCATGAGCTTCAAAGCCCCAGCCTTCCGCTGGACCACGGACGCAGAATTCCAGGGTCATATCGCCGTCATGGCTCCGGTGGTGGACCGCTTGGTCCAGCAGGCCGGCGACAAAGGAGAAGCCGCCGTACAAGAGGCGGGCCAAGCCCTGCAGACGGCCATAGCCGCCAAGGATAGAAAAGCGGCGGGCGCGGCCGCCAAAAAACTGGAAGCTGCGGCCAAGGAGGCCAAGGACAAGGACCTCAAGAAGAAGGCCGGAGATGTGGGGAAGGATATAGGCAGCCAGGCCGGGAGACTGCCGGACAAGGTGGTTTCCGCAGAGAATTTCAAGTATTCTCTTTATATCTTTTTGGCCTATTTGGTCATCGGCATCATCGGCATGGCCCTGATGGGTGAGCCGGTGGGCTACTTCATCACCGGCTTTCCTTTTGTGTTTCTCATATCCTGGCTGTCCCTTTTCCTGGCCGGCAACTACACCATCCATGAATACGGCCTGGAGTACGTGCTGTTCTGTTTAATCCTGGGCCTGTTCGTGAGCAATATCATCGGGGTGCCCAAGTGGATGATGCCCGCGGTGAAGACGGAGTTTTACATCAAGACCGGCCTCGTCATTCTGGGGGCGCGGGTTCTCTTCGGGGTGATACTCAAGGCCGGCTCCCTGGGCATGGTGCAGGCCCTGGCGGTGGTGGGGGTGGTCTGGTATAGCTGCTGGTGGCTGTGCAAGAGGCTGCAAATCGACGACGAGTTTTCGGCCATGCTTGCAAGTGCGGTGTCCATTTGCGGCGTTTCCGCGGCCATTGCCACCGCGGGCGCGGTGAAGGGCGATCCCAAGAAGCTCTCCTACGTCACCTCCATCGTCCTGGTGTGCGCGGTGCCCATGATGGTGCTCATGCCTATTATCAGCAAGGCCCTGGGCATACCGGACGCGGTGGCCGGGGCCTGGCTGGGCGGCACGCTTGACACCAGCGGCTCCGTGGTGGCCGCGGGTGCGCTCATCAGCGACCTGGCCATGAAGGTGGGGGTCACCGTCAAGATGTCCCAGAACGTGCTCATCGGGGTGGCCGCGTTCATCCTCTCCGTGGTCTGGACCCTGAAGGGGGCGAAGGAAGGGGAGAAGGCCAGCCTTTGGGAGATCTGGTACCGTTTCCCCAAGTTCGTCCTGGGGTTCTTGGCTTCGTCCATCCTGTTCTCCTTTATCCTGAGCGACGCCACGATTAAAGCCATCGGACGCCCTTTGCAGAATCTGGAGGTCTGGTGGTTCGCCCTGGCCTTTACCAGCATCGGCCTGGAGACCCGGTTCGTGGATATCGCCAAGCTGGGAGGCGGCAGGCCGGCTTTGGCCTTCCTGGCGGCCCAGGGGTTCAACATCATCTGGACCCTGCTGCTGGCCTATCTCCTGTTCGGCGGCATAATTTTCCCGACGCCGGTGTTTTAATAGTAAATTTTTAATGCGGTAATGCAGGGCCGGGAGACCTGTTGGGGTCTTCCGGCTTCGTTTTTAATTGCCCGATGGTCAATTCTTACTCCGGTCTTATATTCAATGGCATGGCAAAGATGGGGTGCAGCGCGCCCCCGCATTAAATTCCAGGGGATTGATTTAAAAATTTTACTGATCTCACCCAGACGCGCTTTCGCTTAATTAACTTCAAGATGGAACAACCTGGAATGGAAAAAACCTTCTTGAGCGATGACCGGGAGCTTTTAAGCATTTATCTAATGTGATATTAAGCTCAGAATGGCAAACTGACAGCGGACTGCTGACTGCCGATTGCCGCCTGATAAAGGACTCACATATATGGACTGGGCTGCCTGGGGCCTGGACAAGCTGGACTGGGCCTTTTTTCTCGGTATCATCAACATCGTTATCATCGACCTCATCCTGGCCGGGGACAATGCCGTGGTCATCGCCATGGCGGTGCGCTCCCTGCCGCGGCGCCAACGGCAATGGGGCATTATCCTGGGCGCGGGCGCGGCGGTGCTCCTGCGCGTGGTCCTCACTTTTTTTGTCTCCCAACTCCTGGTCATCTCTTTTGTCAAGCTGGCAGGCGGAGTGCTTATCGCCTGGATTGCCGTCAAACTGTTCATCGAGGGGGCGCCCGAGCAGACGGACAAGGAGGCCAAGACCCTGCTTCAGGCCATGTGGCTCATCGTGGTGGCCGACATCACCATGAGCACGGACAACGTTCTGGCCGTGGCCGGGGCTTCTCACGGCAACATCTTTCTCCTGCTCTTCGGCTTGGCCCTGTCCATCCCATTTGTGGTCTTCACCAGCAACTTGCTCTCCATGCTTATGGACCGTTATCCCGTCATCATCTACATCGGCGCGGCGGTGCTGGGGCGGGTGTCCGCGGAAATGATCTTCAGCGATCCCTGGGTGGCGGCCTGGCTGGCGCTTCCCAAATGGTTCACCTATAGTATGGAAGCGGTGTTTGCCATCGGGGTCATTGTGGTGGGCAAATTGTGGATCAGATTTCTCTTTCGCAAGAGCCCGGCCCCGGAGGCATCTTCTCCGGACAACCCCGAGCCGGAGCCGTCCGATAAGGTATAACTATGGCTATCCTGACCATTTCCCGGGAATACGGCAGCGGCGGCCGCGCCATCGGTCGCCTGGTGGCTGAGCGTTTGGACTACAAGTACATAGATAAAGAATTGCTCTTTGAAGAACTGAAGCAGATGGGCGAACGCTGGGGGCGGGCCGCCAGGGAACTGGATGAAGTGTGTCCCACCGTGTGGGAGCGCTATGACTGGGAATACCGCGGCTATGTAGCCCAGGTGGAGGCCCTCATCATGGCCTACGCCGCCCAGGACAAGGTGGTGATCATCGGCCGGGGCGGCTCTTTCCTGCTCAAAGACGTGCCTTTCTGCCTGCGGGTGCGTCTGGTGGCGCCGTTGGAAGTGCGTATCGAACAGATCATGCTCCGGGAAAGTCTTGACCGCATCGCGGCCGAGCGCCTCATCAAGCAGGTGGACGGCGACCGCGCCTGCTTCATTAAGGCCAATTACGGGGTGGATTGGGACTCGGAGGATGTGGCGGACATGACCATCAACACCGCCAGCCTCACATATGAGCAGGTGGCTGAAATTTTGGTGGAGGGCCTGATAAACAAAGACCGCTTGGCCACCCCCGAAGCCAGGGAGAGACTTAAGGACAGAGCCTTGGCTTACCGCCTCAAGGCCCGCATTGCCGCGGACCCCAGAATTCTCATTCCCACCCTGGAGGTCAAATTGGAAGACGGAGACCTGGTAATCACCGGCATAATCCATGTCCCCAAAGAAATGCGGATCGTGAAGGAAATAGCCCGGGAGGTGTGCGGCGACCGCCCGGTGCGGTTTGACTTGCATCACCGAGTTTGATTTATAGTTTAAGGCAAAATAGGAGAATTTTAGAGTGCCGGCGAGGCCGGTTCAGATTTTCCCGGTGCAACCTAATTTCTGAAAGAACGGGTGCCGCCGATAAGGTCTTCAATTCTATATCTGCCCCGCTGTTTTTCCAAATAAAAGGAGGCGAAGCCGCTCGGAGAAATCGGCTTGTCAGCCGTATGGCTCCAAGGCTCCGCCTCAAGAACGCCCGCGGCGCCGGGCAGCACGGCCCCGGCCTCTATCATCGCAAGCTGTTCGCACCATCGAGGAACCACGTCCCTCTGACATTCAGATAACCAGGCAAGGGAACGCGTCAAGCATAAATTAACCTGCCTGCGCTGAAATTTTGCGCTGTTCAGCCTGACTGCCCATAGGCGGACATGATAAGCTACGCCCTGATATTATTTTTAATTAAAGGAAATCACTTAAAGTGTATTCTCATAATTGTTATGAGAATTGGCATGGATATTACTGAAATAACAAGTAAAACTGCGCTGGTCCGGTCGAGGATACCCGGCGTTGATTATGTCATTAATCCCTTTCTCGGCTGCGCTCACGGGTGCCTCTACTGTTACGCGGTGTTCATGCGGAAATACTCCCGCCGGCACCGCGCCGCGGCTTGGGGAAGCTTCGTCGAAGTGAAGGTCAATATCGTGGAAGTGCTAAGGGCTGAACTCCGCCGCAAAAGGAAGCCGGGCCGGGCCATGCTTGCCAGCGTCTGCGACCCTTACCAACCCGTGGAGAAGTCATACCGACTGACCCGGGGGTGTCTGGAAGCGCTGCTTGAGTTCGGCTGGGGCATCGACATCCTCACCCGCTCCCCCCTGGTGGTCCGGGACCTGGATATCTTGAGAGCTGCGCCGGATGTGACTGTGGGCTTTTCCATCACCACCGACGACGACCGGGTGCGGCGGGTCTTGGAGCCCCAGGCTCCCCCCATCGCGGCCCGCCTGAGGGCCTTGAAACAGGTTTATGAGGCCGGCATCCACACCTGGGTCTTTGTAGCACCCATGCTGCCCCTGAACCCGGACCGGCTCTATGCCGCCATCGGTCCTTATATCCACCATCTGATGGTGGACCCTCTGAATTACCGGCAGCAGGTGCGGGATATCTATCGGCGCCACGGCTGGGACTACGCGCTCACTGACGCCTATGCCGTCCAAACCGGCGCGGCCCTGCTCCGAAAATGGCAAGACCGGCATGGTCAAACTTCGCTGACTTTAGCCTGAGAGAACCCTTTTTGCTTTTCGGAAGACGCTTATGGGCCTGCGGTTCTGGCGGGATGCGCTTCGCTTTCCCGCCCTACTTTGTTTTTTACTGAAAACCGTCTTATTTTCCGGAGTTGAACCGGTCTTCCATGTAGCGGGCCAGTGTTTCCTGGTAGGCTTCGCCGGTCCGGGCCCCGGGCGACTCCAATAAAATGAAGTGGGTCATTTCGTGGGCTAGGATGCCGAGGCGGGCATCCGCCAGAGAAAGGAAAATGGTGCGCAGGCGGGGCTCGTAATACGATTCCAGGGGGCGTCCCGGCGCCGCGTGCGTCGAAGGCGCGGCCCTGAGAGCCAGTTGCTGGCGCTGCACCTGGACGCCGTCGCGCAGCAGTTGGATGGTCAGCCTTACCTGGGCGGGGGGCTGCCTCTGGAGCACCCGGCTGATTTCAGCCAGCATGCCGTCGATCTGATCGGTCAGCCGGCCCAGGTCGGCTTGGGGCGGCGAGCCCGGCCCCACAGCCCCCAGGCGGCGGGCCAGCTCCTCCAACTCGCCCCGGTGTTCGTAAACAATATCGGCTCTTTGGGTATGGAAAACCTGCCGGGCTGTGACGGACTTGACCCCCAAGCCAAGTACGGACCCGGCCCACACCGTTACCACGACCGTCAATAATATTGCTAGCCTGCTTCTCAAGGCCTTGCTCTCCGTCTGCCTTGGGTAGTTTTTTAGTATGCCGGAAATTAGACAGGCCGGAGGCGGCCGGCGCTAAGGCTGGACAATGACCGGGGTGCCGATTTCCACCATATCAAACATGGCCTTGATGTCCTCGTTGCGCATGCGCACGCAGCCGTGGGAAACTGCCTGGCCCAGCAGGTGCTCGCCGGGGGTGCCGTGGAAGCCGATGGTTTGCCTGCCGTCGGTCCAGAAGCCGATCCAGCGCTCTCCCAGGACGCTGTCCGGTCCGGGCGGATTGATATTGCCCTTCCAGGGATTCTTCCAGGCCGGGTTGCGCAGTTTCTTGATGACCTGGAAATTGCCGGTAGGGGTCTCCCAGCCCTTTTTGCCCACCGCGACCCGGAAGCTGGCCAACACCTTGTCCCCCTCATACACATAAACGCGGCGCTGGCCCAGCTTCAAGATTATCCGCCGGTCAAGGTTTCTTGATAGGACATCCCTTTTTCGGGCGGTAGTTTTGGGACGGTTTCCCACCTCCGGCACGTAAACATTGCCCGTTTCGCCGACCAGCGGTCTCTCCGGCCGCACCGCCAGGGTCTGGGATGGCACCAGCAGCAAGATATAACACGCCCCCAATCCCGAAGCCAGGACCAGGGGCAGGAAAATTTTTCGCCAAGTCATCGCGCGCTCTCACTCCACTACCACAGATTGGAGGGGGAGAGCACTATTTTACTAACAGTTTTAAGCAATGTAAACGAGATTCCGCGCATAACCCGACAGGACCTGCCTGGGTCGGACGATAATTCTATAACATTCCTGAGGCTTACCTATCCAGCACCCCCGCGGCCCAGGGTGAATCCGGGAACTCTTTCAGCCATTCCAGCTTGCCGAAGAATTTCAGGCACCAGTAGCATGGAATTTCATTAAGCCCGGTATGAGGGAGGTCATTGATTCTGGCCTCCCCAAGCCTGGCCGCTAGGTAAATGTGCCGCTTGATCCCCTCCTTAAGGGGGACTTCCTTCAGGTCGGCCAGAAACTCCTGGCCGAAAGTGGTGGGGACCCCTTCTCCGACATTGAGGCGGGAGAGGTTGCAGCAGAAAATGAGGTTGCCGGAGAAATCCACCGTGAAGGCTTGCCTCGAACGACATGCTGCCAGGATGGGTTCATCCCGGGAGAAGCCGGCAACGGAGGCCGCGCTCCCGTTGGTTTGCCCATAGCTTCCTAGCTGAGCTAAGGTCGCCTCCAATTCATGGGGAGAAAGAGCTACTCCATTCCTGAGGGACCTGGGCGTGGGAAGGGTATAAAGAAAATGCTGCTCATTTGGGGCAAGGAAAGCTCTTAGCCGGGCAAACCCCTCCGATTCCCCGCGGTTAAATGATGTAAGAGCAGTTTTAAGAACAAAAGGGATTTTCTCCTTCCCGCACCGCCGGGCTGCGGTAAGCACCTCCTCGAACGAACCCTCTCCCCGGACGGCATCGTGGCTTTCAGGCCTGGCCCCGTCGAGGCTCAGGCCCACAGACACTAACCTGCTCCTAACCTCGGGCCTCAAAAGCAGGGGGCAAAGCCGCTCCTGAAACCGGAAGCCGTTGGTAACCAACGCAAATTCAAAGCCCTTCTCGACGATCAAATGGACTAAGTCTTCCAGATGGGGATAAACCGCCACCTCCCCGCCGGTGAGAGAGATTCTTTTGAAGCTTAGTTCTTTGGCTTGGGCAAAAATATCCCGGGCCAGCTCCAGGGGCAAGGACCCCCTGGGGTCCGCGGTGTTGGCGTTGCAGTGCAGGCACTGCCGGTTGCATTGATTGGTGATTTCCAAGTATAGGATGGGCATAAGCCCCCTGAATCAAATGCCGCTCAAATAGGAACGGGCCTCTCCTTCACAAATCTTGAGCCGCAAGGCAATTCTTAAGGGTCATCGCTTGCTCAGAAACAACAGGTTTTATATGGCAAAGGATTAGGAGGCAAAATTTGACCGCCCCAGGAATTCTTAAAAACGTCTAAATTTCCATCTTCCTGCAAATTACCTGGGGTGAGAGGTTTCACAGGCGCATGAGGGAAAAAGGTAACAGTCGTACCCGGGTCGTCGGTAATTTGGGATACGACGAGGTAAAGCGGGTTGTCCGGGTGGGGCGAATCCGGAGAATAGAGATCTAACCAATTTCGAACTTCCGTTAATGTTGGGAAAGGTGTAAAGAAATCTTTTATTGCTCTTACGATATTATCGGCAGTTATACCGTTCCCTTGCTTTCCTGCCTGGCACAGTGTGCAAAAAATGGCCCGGTCAAAGTAATCTTCGGTGTAGTAATGTTTGGCAGGAGTTGGGTTAAAATTGATGATATATCCTTCCTGCGGGACGTGAATAAAAACCACCTTCTCCCTTATTCTGTATAGCTTGTAACCCATGGTCCTGTCCTCCTAAGGTTAAGTTTAAATTTAGGGCAATTGCTTTTACTCAGATTTATCTAGCAAATAACTTAGATGCTGGTTTTGAAGAATTTCGCCGGTTACTATCCCTCCTTTTCCAGGCTGGGGTTCGGCCACGGTTCACACCCGAAGTTAGCCGCCCCATCAAAAGTGCTCTTAAAAATAAAAAGCCAGCTTGAACATGATCCTACGGGCCGGGAAAATCTCCTGCCGGAAAAAGTCCAGGCCGATAAAGGGTTCCAGGTTCCGGGAGAAATGCCGGTCAAATAGATTGGTGACCTCCAGCAGGGCCAGCCCCCGCTTGCCGGGGAACTCATAGCCCAGGCGCAGGTCCACCAACCCGAAGAGCGGGTCATTTCGGTCTTTCACGTACTGCCGCACCAGGGTGCCCCGGATGCCTCCCTGCAACCCGGTGCGATGTAAAAAGGCCAGATTCAGGAAGGAATTGATCTCGGAAAAATCCCTGCCGGGCTGGTTGGGACTAGTGCTTTGATCAATAAGCACATCGTTGACATCCGGCACCACCCGCTTGCCCAGGATTCCTGCAGAAAATCCCCAGGAGGTGGAAAGGATGCGATTGAAAGTTAAGGAGGCGCGGTATTCTTTCCAGTTCACCCATTGCACTCCTAAATTAGTGCCATCAGATGCTAACTGGTTAACCGGAAGAGCAAGACGGTCCCCTTCAAGTCGCAGGGCCGTGAAGGTTTTGGAGTCCCATTCGGCTTCCCAAGCAGCCCCCAATTGACGCACTTCCATGCCGTTGATGAAGTTGATGAGCCAAGGGAAACCCGCCGTCTCCGAAGCCAGCAAGGTACCCGCAGCCCAACCCTGATGGGTGATGAGATGGCGCTGCAGGCCGAGGCGCAAAGTATGCTTTGGCGTGACATACCAGTTCAAACCCACAATGGGGCTCCACATGGAATTATATTTCACATTGCCGTAGCCGTCCTTGGCGTTTTTCGCGAAGTCCTTGACTACTCCCAGTTCCAGGAGAAGGTTGGGATGAATGCGCCAGTAGTCCAGCAGGTAAAAACTATAGGACCATTCCGGCGGCCTAAACTTATCTATGATTGTCAGATTGAAAACCGGAACGCCTCCAAAAAAGAAAGTTGCAGCGTCTTTGTTAACAAAAAAGCGGTGCCCGGAGAAATAATCTACGCCTCCAATGAGGCTGTGCTGGCCCAGAACCACGTTCTGTTGGGCCTGGAAATTAAAGAATTCCCGGTCTGATTTGAAGTCCCTGGTAAAGTTTGCGGTTAACGGATCAAAAGGAACATTAAAAAACTTATTACTGACTCGAAGGTCCCAATTCTGGTAGGTAAAATACGTCACCAACGTGGCCTTGGGATTAAACCGATGCACATAGCCCAGTTCATAAGCGCGCTGCCGCTGTGAGCCCCTTTCAAAGGGAGAATTTTTATAAGTCCAATCATTCGGCCAAATGTCGTCACCGCTCTCCACGTCCTCGAAGTTGTACCTGGCAAACAGGGAATTTTTCACCGTGGGTTCCCATTTAAGCAGGACTTCGGGGCCGTAAAATCTTGTATGGCCGTTGCCGGACCTGAAGCCGCGATTGTCGAAATAGTCAAATTGCGCCCAGCCGCCAAAGCCCGGCAGGCCGCCATACACGGTCAATTTATTGTCCCAAATGGAGTTTTTCTCTCGCCAGGCCCCGATGCCGCCCTGCGCCAGGACCCGGATATAGGGCATTTCGAACATGGGCGTGTAATTGTCATTGTCAATGCTGAAAAAAGTGCTCTGGTTGGCCGGGGCCAAAAGGCGGAAAAGAAGGTCTTCATTAAACGCAGTCAACAGGAATCTAGGGTTGGCCTCATAACTTTTCCTCAAGAAAAGATGGGCTGAGCTGTTGTAGGGGTCATTTTTCACCGCGGTGACCGCCTTGCTCACGGCCCATTCGTTAAGGTCCAACTGATCGTAAGCCCGGGCCAGGTCGTAGTTGCGCACCGCGCGGTCCTGGTCCAGGGATTGGCGGCCGCGGAACATGGCCACATTATCATTCAGTTCGATGGACTTGTTGATTTCCTGGATGGCCTCGCCGGGGCGGTTCAGGTCCGTAAGAG
>JASEFS010000050.1 GCA_030018495.1 Deltaproteobacteria bacterium
CTTCCTCTCCCCCATTTATGGGGGAGAGGATTGAGGTGAGGGGGTTTTGAAATGTCTTCCAGTCATCAAGTCCCACGGGGGCAGCCAACCTGCCGCGGTAATCAACTTATGAAGAGTTCGGTGCTCAGGTAGCGCTCCCCGGTGCTGGGCAGAACGGCAACGATAGCCTTGCCCCGGTTTTCCGGCCTGCGGGCCACCTGCAAGGCGGCAAAGACCGCGGCGCCCGAAGAGATGCCGCACAAAATGCCTTCCCGCCGGGCTACCTCTCTGGCGGTCTCCATGGCCTCCTCGTTGCTCACGGTGATGATTTCGTCTATAATCCGCCGGTTCAGCACCGCGGGCACGAAGCCTGCACCGATGCCCTGAATCTTGTGGGGGCCGGCTGGGCCTCCGGAAAGCACCGGGGAGGCCGCGGGCTCCACCGCGACGGCCTGAAACGACGGCTTGCGGGCCTTGATGACTTCCGCCACCCCGGTGATGGTGCCGCCGGTCCCTACCCCCGCCACCAGGATATCCACGGCCCCGCGGGTGTCCCGCCAGATTTCCTCGGCGGTGGTGCGGCGGTGCACCTCCGGATTGGCCGGGTTGCTGAATTGATCGGGCAGAAACGCGCCGGGGTTTTCAGCCGCGATCTCTTTGGCCCGGTTGATCGCGCCGGTCATGCCGAGATTGCCGGGAGTCAAAGCCACCTCCGCGCCCAGGTGCTTCAGGAGCTTGCGGCGCTCCAGACTCATGGTCTCAGGCATGGTGAGAATGAGCCGGTAGCCCCGGGCGGCAGAAACGAAGGCCAGGGCTATGCCGGTGTTGCCGCTGGTGGGTTCGACGATCAGGCCGCCGGGCCGAAGCAGCCCCTGGGCCTCGGCCGCGGCCACCATGGCCGCGCCGATGCGGTCTTTGACGCTCCCCAATGGGTTCATGGACTCCAGCTTGGCCAAGACCGTAACGTCCAGCCCTCGAGTGAGGGCCTCCAGGCGCACCAGGGGCGTGCGCCCCACCGCGTCCACAATGCCGGGGAAGTCGGAGGGCATGATAAGCTACCGTTCCCCGGCGGCCAGGACCCGCCGCTTGTGGTTGATCTGATAAACCAATTCCGGCTTTTTCAAAAAGACCTTGGTGTCGGCCGGCACCGACTCGGTAAGCCAGACATTGCCGCCGATGACGCTCCTGGCCCCGATTACCGTGTTGCCTCCGAGAATGGTGGCCCCGGCATAAATAATGACGTCATCCTCCACAGTAGGATGGCGCTTCTTGGTCCTTAAAGCGTTCACCTTATCCTTCGGCAAAGACAGCGCCCCCAGGGTCACTCCCTGGTAGAGGCGCACCCGGCGGCCGATCTCCGTGGTTTCGCCGATGACCACGCCGGTGCCGTGGTCGATGAAAAAGCTTTCCCCGATGCTCGCCCCGGGGTGGATATCGATGCCCGTCTGGCTGTGGGCGTATTCCGTCATGATGCGGGGCACCAGGGGCACCTGCTGCCGGCGGAGCTGATGGGCTACCCGGTAAATCATGACGGCATACAGGCCCGGGTAGCAGTAGATGATTTCATCAAAACTTTTGGCCGCGGGGTCGCCGTCATAGGCAGCCCGCACGTCCGTGGCCAGGATGGTCCTCAGACTCGCTAATTGGCGCATAAAACGGATGCCCTCCTCCTGCCCCCGTTCCTGGCAGTGGCTGCAGGGCAGGCCGTAGCGCAGGCAGTCGTGACGGAAAGACAAAGTGATCTGCTGGGAGAGGGCCTCGAAAAAGCCTACCGCCTCCTGGCCCAGATAATAGCCCAAATTTACCTGCTCCAGGCGCCGCCGGGTGAAGTAGCCCGGAAACAGCAGGCGGCAGGCCCGGTGGATGATATCGATCACCCCCTCCCGGGAGGGGATGGGCTCCGGCCCCACGTGATGGAAATTGGCATCCTCCCGGCATGACTCCTCCAATTGCCGGACGATGGCCGGAATTTCATCCCGGTGCTTCTGACCGGCTTTTACTTCTTCCCTGCATTGCTCCATGTTTTCCTGGACCACGGTTCCCATGTCCGTTTCCTCCTCTACCGCCGGGGTAGCCAAGCCCTTTAGGCCTACGTTCAGCCAATATTTTTATTGTTGCCCTTAAAATTAAGTTGCTTGATATATATCAAATTTGTATAGTTAAAAAAACATTAATAATGCTTTTAAAAATTTTTTTCCAGGTACTTTATGAAGGCTCATAGAGGCCGCCTGCCGGGGGGATTTCCTGAGGGCTGGCCGCTTCCCCCGGAAGATGAAGAGCTGCTGGAGGCCATCCTGGCCCGGAAGCAGGCCCTGCGTCACGAGCTTGTAATCCTGGCGCACCATTACCAGCGCCCGGAAATCGTCGGCGTGGGAGATTATCGGGGCGACTCATTCGACCTTTCCCGGAAAGCCGCGGCAACCAAGGCGCGTCACATTGTGTTTTGCGGCGTGCATTTCATGGCGGAAAGCGCCGCCATCCTGGCCCAACCCCACCAGACGGTGCAGATTCCCGATCTGCACGCCGGCTGTTTGATGGCCGATATGGCGGCTCTGGAGGCCGTGGAAACGGCTTGGGAGGAACTGGCCGAAGTGACTTCCACCGCAGCCCTCATTCCCATCGTGTATATGAACTCCGAAGCCGCGCTCAAGGCTTTTTGCGGCAGCCGCGGCGGTCTGGTCTGCACCTCATCCAACGCCTTGGCTGCCTTCAGATGGGGGCTTTCCCGGGGAGAAAAGATCTTTTTCTTCCCGGACCGGCACCTGGGGCGCAACACCGCCAACCGGCTGGGACTGGCCCCCGCGGACCATGTGGTCTGGGACCCGGAAGCGCCCCTGGGAGGGAACCGGCCCGAGGACATCCGCCGGGCCCGCCTTATCCTTTGGGACGGCCACTGCCACGTCCACACCCGCTTTCAGGTGGACCACATCCTGGCCGCACGGGAGGCTTATCCCGAAGCCAAAATCGTGGTTCACCCGGAGTGCACCGCGGAGGTGGTGGCCCTGGCCGACGCCAGCGGTTCCACCGGCTTCATTGTCAACTACGTCAAGGAAGCCCCGCCCGGCGCCACCATCGTCATCGGCACGGAAATCAACCTGGTGCACCGGCTGGCCCTGGAATATCCGGACCGCCGGGTGCTGGACCTGGCCTATTCCCTGTGCCCCAACATGTTCAAGATTTCTCCGGCAAAGTTGCTGGCAATTCTGGAACACCCGGGAGAACACAATGTCATCGCCGTGCCTGGAGAGGTGCAGGAAAACGCCCGCCTCGCCCTGGACCGCATGCTGGCGCTGCGACCGTAAGGCAGCGGAGGTTGGGGACTAATCTTTATCATAAAGGTTTTATTCCTGATCGAAGCACAAACATCGTGACCGGGAGGTTGTCAAGCAAAATGAAAAAGATAGAACCGCCATTCCCGGCGGTTCACCCAGCCGGCGAGGGCGCCGGCGCTGCCTTTTTAGAACTTGCACAAACACGTCAAAGGATGAGTCTTTAAAGCTTCCAGCAAGGAAGAAAAACCTGTAAAGGAGAAAACCATGGCCAAAACAATTCAGGAAATCAACGACAAGATCAGAGCAGGGCGGGCCGTGGTGGTCACCGCGGAGGAAATCCTGGCAGTGGTGAAGGATAAGGGTGTGAAAAAAGCCGCCGCCCAGGTGGACGTGGTGACCACCGGGACCTTCGCCCCCATGTGCTCCTCCGGAGCTTATTTCAACCTGGGGCACACCAAGCCGCGCATGAAGCTGGGAGGCGGCAGGGTCACCTTAAACGACGTCCCGGCCTATGCCGGCTTTGCTGCGGTGGACATCTTCATGGGCGCCACCGCCATTCCGGACGACGATCCCAGGAACAAGGTTTTTCCCGGCGCCTTTCCTTACGGGGGCGGGCATGTCATCGAAGACCTGGTGGCGGGGGAAGAGGTGCGCCTGACCGCCACCGCCTACGGCACGGATTGCTACCCCAGAAAAGCCCTGGACACCCTTATCCGCCTGGCGGATATGAATGAAGCGGTACTTTTCAATATGCGCAACGCCTATCAGAACTACAACGTGGCCGTAAACCTGTCGGACCGCGTGCTTTACACTTATATGGGAGTGCTCCAACCCAGGATGAGGAATGCCAATTACTGCACCGCGGGCCAGTTGAGCCCCTTGCTCAACGATCCCCTCTATCGCACCATCGGGGTGGGGACCCGCATCTTCCTGGGAGGCGGGGTGGGCTATGTAGTAAGCCAGGGCACCCAGCACAACCCCGGGGTGCGGCGCACGGACCGGGGCCTTCCCATGGGGGGCTCGGCCACCCTGGCCGTCACCGGAGACCTGAAGCAGATGAGCCCCCGCTGGCTCAGGGGCGCCTCGTTCACCGGCTACGGCGTCACCCTGGCCGTGGGCCTGGGCATCCCCATCCCCATCCTGGATGAGGAGATGCTCTATTACGTCTCGGTCAGCGACGCGGATATCGTAGGGCCGGTGGTGGATTACAGCGAGGCCTATCCCAACGGCAAGGCGGAAATTCTGGCGCACGTCACGGTGGCCGAACTCAAATCGGGAGAAATTGTCGTCAACGGCAAAAAGGTGGCCACGGCCGGCCTCTCTTCTTACGCCCGGGCCCGGGAAGTCGCCCAAATCCTGAAAGATTGGATTTCGGCAGGGAATTTCCTCCTGTCCGAAGCGCTGGAGCCCCTGCCCGGCCCTGAATCGGGCTATGTCTTTAAGCCCTTGGCGGAACGCCCGGCAATCCAGACCTTAACTGAGGGCTATTCCAACGTCGCATCCGTCAAGTAAGCAACTTGGCGAGAGCGCTGAGAGGGTAGAGACATGCAGAAAAAAGTGGTTTTGAATTTCCCGCCGCATCTCATTGACCAGCCCATTACCTACCGGCTGATCAAGGACTTCGGCTTGGTGGTGAATATTTTGCGCGCCCGTATCAGCCCCAGGGAGTGGGGCCGTATGGTGGTGGAGCTGGCCGAAGACGGCGGCCGCTGGCAGGACGCCATGGACTTCCTGGCGGACACCGGGGTCGAAGTGGAACCCCTGGCCCGGGAGGTATTGCGGCACGAAGAACGCTGCATTCACTGCACCGCGTGCGTGTCCCCCTGCCCCACCAAGGCCCTGGACGTGCCGGATCGCCAGACCATGACGGTGGTTTTTGACCGGGAACGCTGCATTGCCTGTGAATTATGCCTCAAAGTGTGCCCCTATCAGGCCATGGAGATCCTCTTCGAGTGAAGGATCTGTTTTTAGGAAGGGGCTGGAGGTCGTAAACCTCTATATGGGAGCGCAGACTCCCAGCTTGGGCAAAGCACGGGCAAGATGCCCGTGCCCCGAAAGATTTTGCCGGGATGGGGAGTGGAGATCAAGGGGAGGGAGGGAAACCGTAGGTTTTTGCCCTCCCCCGGACTTAATGCTTCTTCGTGCTCAGATAGCAGGCAGGCGCCCCTGCCTGCCGAAAGGGGTCAGCCGGGTGGCTGTCCCCTTATTTTTTAGGGGTCTCAGAAGCTGATGGCACCGCGGCGGGTTTAATTAATCCGGCAAAAATTTTTTTTGGGCATACCCTTGACATAATTATATAGTAATTTAATATATAAATAATGAATAACAAAAGAGGGTTGCAAGCATGAAATTTCTCCATGAATGCAAAGCCGACGCCACCGCCGACCTGGTGTACCGGGTCTGTCCCATGCACCTGCTGGAGCCGGCGGAATTTTTAAAAGACCTGCATCAAGGGCAGGTCCTGGAAATCCTCACCGACTATGACGGCGCCCTGGAGGATATCCCGGCCTGGTGCGCCAAGCACGGCCAGGAATTCGTGGGCATCTGTGAAGACGAGGATGAGGACGTTTACAAACTGTACATCAAGAAGGTTCACTGAGGGCGAAATGAAACGGGTTTATTTGGATCATGCCGCGGCCACCCCGGTCCGTGAAGAAGTTTTGGAGGCCATGCTCCCCTATTTCCGGGAGCGTTTCGGCAACCCCTCTGCGGTGTATGACCTGGGAGCCGACATCAAAGAGGTAATCGAGGCGGCCCGGGCCAAGGTGGCCGGTTTCATCGGCGCCCCCGCGGACCAGGTCATCTTCACTTCCTGCGGCGCGGAGGCCAACAACCTGGCCGTCAAGGGGGCTGCTTTAGCCCACCTGAAAAAAGGCAGGCATGTCATTGTGTCGGCCATTGAACACCATTCGGTGTTGAACTCCGCCCGGTACCTGGAAAAATTTCATGATTTTGAAGTGACCTTCCTGCCGGTGAACAAGTTCGGGCAGGTGGAGCCCGAACGCCTGGCCAGGGCGCTTACCCCGGCGACGGTGCTGGTGTCCATCCAGCACGCCAGCAACGAGATCGGCACCATTCAGCGCCTCAAGGAACTGACCGGCTTGTGCCGGGAGCAGGGGGTCGTTTTCCATACCGACGCGGTGGCCACTGCGGGCCAGATTCCCGTTGACGTCAAAGACTTGGGCGTGGACCTGCTGAGCCTGTCCGGCCCGGCTCTGGGAGCGCCTAAAGGCATCGGCGCTCTGTATTTCCGCCGCGGTGTGCGCCTGGTGCCCCAGATTCACAGCGGCATCCAGGAAAACGGCCGGCGCGGCGGCACGGAGAACGTGCCGGGCATCGTCGGCCTGGGGACAGCGGCCGAATTGGCCGGTGCGGAACTGGCCGCTAATGCCCGGCGTCTCAAAGACCTGCGGAACCGTTTGGTAGCCGGCGTCAACGACCGGATTGCCGGCGCCATCTTTACCGGCCATCCTGAAGAGCGCCTGCCGGGGCATGCCAGCTTTTGCTTTGAAGGCATCGAAGGCGAAGCCCTGATTTTCCTGGTGAACGCCCGGGGCATTTGCGCCAATACGGGTTCGGCCTGCGCCTCCAAGGCCCTCAAGGTGTCGCCGACCCTGTGCGCCATCGGGCTCTCTCCCGAAGTAGCGCAGGGGTCCATGGTGTTCACCTTGGGTGGCGACAACGACCAGGAAGATATCGATTATGTATTGGCTGAACTGCCCCTGGCCGTGGAGAAACTGCGGGCCTTCTCGCCGGTATGGCGCAAGAAGCTGGCCGCGGCGTCAGGAGGTTAAAAGGTTATGAAGCTCTCCACCCGAAGCCGCTATGGCACCCGCCTCATGGTGGACCTGGCTGAACATTACGACCTGGGGCCGGTCCAGTTGGGCGACATCGCCAAGCGGCAGGATATCTCTGTTAAGTACCTGGAGCAGATCATCATTCCGTTGAAAAAGGCGAACTTTATAGAAAGCATCCGGGGGCCTAAAGGCGGACATATCCTGACCAGGCCGCCGGCAGAAATCAGTGTGGGTGAGATCGTGGCCATCCTGGAAGAAGGCGTCAGCCTCACAGAATGCTCGGAACACGCCGAAATCTGCGAGCGCGCCGATTTTTGCCCCACCCGCCTGGTGTGGAAAGAGGCGTCGAAAGCCATGTTCGACAAATTGCAGTCCATTAGCCTGGCCGATTTGGCGGCAAGAGCCAAGGCCGCCGCCAAAACGCAGGCGGACTCCGGCAAAGCAAAAACAGCTCGTCATTCCCAGGAAGCGAGGGAAGAATCACGCGCATCCCTGTTGCTTTCTTCAATCTCTCAAGGAGATTAACCATGTACTCCCAGACTGTCATGGAACATTTTAATAATCCCCGCCACGCCGGGGTCATTGACAACCCGGACGGGACAGGCGAAGTGGGCAACCCCACCTGCGGCGATATGATGACCTTTTACATCAAGGTTAAAGACGATCGCATAGAGGACGTCAAGTTTCAAACCTTCGGCTGTGTGGCGGCCATCGCGGTCTCTGACATAGTGAGCGAAATGGCCATAGGCAAGACCCTGGCGGAAGCCCAAAAGATCACCAAAAAAGTAGTGGCGGAAGCCCTGGGCGGCCTGCCTCCCAACAAGATGCACTGCTCCAACCTGGGGGCCGACGCTTTGGCCCTGGCTATCCAAAATTATCAGGAAAAGACCGAACCGCCCCAGGCGGATCAAAAAGCAAAGAAAAGGATAAACGAATCATGAGCGCCCCAAGCCCTCAACAAGCTGCGACCCTGGAAGTGATTGAAACCGCCCGGCCACCCCGCCCTTTGATTGAAGAGGTCAAAGAGCGCAGCGGCGCCGAGATCAGCCGCTGTTACCAGTGCCGGGCCTGCGGCAACGGCTGCCCCTTTGTTACGGCCATGGACTATACCCCCAACCAGGTAGTGCGCCTGCTCCAGTTCGGCATGCGGGAGGAAGTCCTGAAATGCAAGACCATCTGGGTGTGCGTGGGTTGCCACACCTGCTCCAGCCAGTGTCCCATGGGCATCGACATCGCCGCCATGATGGATGCGCTGCGCCTGATGGCGGTGGAGGAAGGCGTGGCCATCGGCAAGCCCAACATCATCGACTTCCATGAAGAAGTGCTCAAATCATTGGAGAAAAACGGGCGGGCCCACAAGTTGAGCATCATGCTGGGTTACAAGCGACAAACCGGGGGCTGGTTCAAGGATGTGGATGTGGGTCTCAAGATGCTGGCCAAACGCAAGCTGGAGCTGTTTCCATCCCGGGTCAAAGCCGTGGGAGAGATTACTGACTTGTTCAAGTGCTACTGGAGGGAATCAAAATGAGCCGCGCTCAAGGTATTGACCGCATGGATTTTTCGTATTTTCCGGGGTGCTCCCTGGCTACTACCTGCACCGAGAGCAACCAGTCATTGATGCAGGCGGCCAAAGCCCTGGGATTTAACCTTATAGAACTGCCGGACTGGAACTGCTGCGGCTCTTCTTCGGCCCAGACCATGTGCAAAAATCTGAGCCTGGGCATGGCGGCCCGGAACCTCTCCCTGGCGCCGGCCGGCCGGCCCCTGGTGGCCATGTGCCCCCGCTGCCTGCATTACCTGCGCTCAGCCCGGGAGTGCCTCAAGGCTGATCCCGAGAGGCGCCGCGAACTGGAAGAAAGCTTCGGCCGGCCCATTAATGTGGACATAGAGATAATTCACTTCCTGGAGGTGCTGGTGCGCTACGGCCTGGACCGCCTCTCAGCCGACGCCAAACGGAGCCTTAAGGGGCTGAAGTTTGTGCCGTACTACGGCTGCACCTTATTCAGGCCGCCGCGCCTCGAAAAAGACAGGTATTTCCAGGGAGAAATGGAGAATGTCCTGAAAGCTCTGGGGGCCGAATCAGTGCCCAACGCCCTCTCGTACCGTTGTTGCGGTTCCTTCCTGTCGGCTACCGATCCGGAGATCGTCGCGCCGCTGGTCAATGAAATCATCGACAGCGCCGCGGCCGCGAAGGCCGACTGCCTGATCACCGCGTGCGCCATGTGCCAGCTTAACCTGGAAATCAGGAACACCCGCAAGACCAGGCTGCCTATTTTCCATTTTTCGGAAATCCTGGCCCTGGCCTTGGGCGCGGAGGACTATGAGAAGTGGTTCGTGCGCCACATTGTGGACCCGCGGCCGGTAATTAGAAAGCTGGCCAAAGCTGCCTGAAAGTTTTTTGGGGACCGCCGGCTTTTGTGTCAGGCCGCGTCCAGGGTCCGCCAGCCGAAGCTTTGGCGTCAAGTTTTTTGAGCAGCCCTGCCAGGGATTTTTCCCCGAACTTTGAGAAGCCGCGGCTTTCGCCGCGGTTTTTCATTTCTGCGGGGAATGCTGATGCTGGTTTTGCCTTAAGCCATCCCTTGTATCCCCCGGCGATGAAGCTTACCTGATTAACATAATCGCCTTCAAGTGTGTCATTAGCTTATAAAAGGCCGACTTGAGCCCGGGTTCGGGTAAAATGGCATTGACTTCCCGGATTCGTTGTTTTAAAAGAATAGCAGGCTGACCTCGCCCGCGCTGGCTATTCCCCGTGTTTATCCAACTCTTTCTGAAGCTCCCTGGTCCTTGCACCGGGCCGCCATGGCCGAAGCCCTAATTTGAGGAGTCCGATTCATATGAATACCGTGCTTTCCTGGATCCAAAACAATCCCTGGCAAACAGGCTTTATCGGCATGTTGCTTCTCTTTGTCTGTGTCCCCTTTTTCCTGGTTCGCCACCGCATCCAGGCAATTTTGCGCCAGGCTGACCATTGGCAGGAATTGGAGAAAAATATCCAGGAACTCGGGCCGGAAGAAGTCCGCTATCTGCCCAACCCCACCAGGCATGTCCTGGCTTCCGTGCTCTCCAACCAGAAAGGCACGGCCCAGGCCGGCGCGGCCGCCCCTGCCCTGGATTATCTGGCGGCAGAAATTGACAGCCCGGTCCGCACCCTGCGTTCCCTGAGTTATCTGTCGGTGCTCATAGGCCTGCTCGGGACCGTTACCATGCTGGCCCTGGCCCTGCAAAAAGTGGATATCATGCAGTTCAGAGCCGACACCCTGAAAAATATTTATCCCATCAACGCTTTTGCCATCGGCCTGGCGGTGGCTGTTTTTCTCAGTTATTCATGGTACCGGCATAAAGCGGATCAATTCCTGCTGATGACCGCCAGGATTCTCGGAAGTTTGCGCACCGACCTGCTTCGGGGCACGGACCCGGTTTTGCTGGCAACCCTGGAAAAGGTGGGGGAAAAGTTCAAAGATTGGGGAAATGAAATTCACCAGCGCTATCTGGAAAAGATCAACCTGCTCCTTAAAGAAGTGCGGGAAGTGAACGAGTCCATTATCCAGGTGGTCTCTGAAACAGTGGCCAGTCGCAAAGAGGAAGATCAGGCCATTGCGCCCTTGCTCCGGACCCAGGATGCCAAGATAGAGCTCCTGACCCAGATGTTGTATCAGGGCTATGCCCGCCTGTTTCCCTCAGAGGAGGCGGAATGGCAGAAATCTGAGCCGGGTCTTGGCCCGCAGGCTCGAGTCGGCGGCAAAGCCGCCCCGGAGAAGGCCCAGCCCAAAAAAGGCTTCTTGAGCCGGTATTTCAGATAGGGAGATCACCTTATGTGGCGCCGACGGGATGATGCCGACAACCCTGCCTGGCCGGGGCTGGTGGACATATTCGCCTTTACCCTGGCTTTCCTTCTCATCATTTGGTTCGCCAACAACTTTCCTCAAAAAGTGGAGAACCTGGAAAAGGAAGCTCGGGATTTGAGCGCGCGGCTCAATTTGCTGGCCGGGGAGAAGCAAAATTTACAGGACCTTACTCAGAGCCTTAGGGAACAACTGGCCCAATTGACTCAAACCAACCTGGACCTCAGCGGCAAAGTCAAGATCCTGGAGGACAACCTGCGGGACCTGGACGCCCAGAGAGCTTCCCTCCAATCCGCCAATTTCGGCCTTAGCAGCCAGGTTGAGCGTTTGAGCCAAGAGAATGCGACTTTACGTGATGTCGGGCGCAAAGACTGGCAGGAATTGCTGAGATTATTGCAAAACCGCCTTGCGGGCATGCCGCTCACTATCGTTGCCAATGAGCAGGAAAAAGAAATTGAAATTCACGGCAAGCCAAACATCACTTTTGAAACCTTGAAATATGAATTGGCCGCGGCGGACAAGCAGCGCCTGAAAGCAGTGGCGCCGATCCTCTCCGAGTTGCGCCGGCAAAAGAAATTTTTTATCACCATCAACGGCACCGCAGACCCCCGGGAGGTGCACAGCGCCTCGCCGCCCCGGAGCAACGCCGAACTGTCGGCTTTGCGGGCCGCCACCGTGGCCGCTCTGCTGGAGAACGCCTCGCCCGGCTTGGGCCGCAGCCTGAGGGTGATGGGGCTGGGGGTTAAAGGCCGGGAAAAGGCGCTGGCCCCGGGGGAAGATCCGGAGAAGCTGTATAAGGATTACCGCACCGTCAGCCTGGTTCTGAAAATTGACGTGGCCGCCTTGATGCAGGGAGATAAGGCCGGGCAAACCGATTAACCCCCCTTTGGACGATAATATGCATTTTTTAAGGCCTCGGAACTCCTTGAGGAAAACCTATTTAGCCTGGCAGGCTTTGGAAAGCAGGAGGCTGGCGGCGCGCCGGGAGTTGGAGCGCCGCTATCTTGATTTGCTCGGGGCGGCCGAGTCGCTTGGCCTGGAGACAAATACGGGGCTCCTGGAAGCCACCCGGCTTGTCCTGGGCCGGCCCCTTGACCCGGAGACATTCAAAGCCCAAGTCCATCTTAGCAAAGCCTTCGACATCTTAGGTAAAAGCTTTTTTCGCCAGGCCCCGGCAGCCTTGCAGACGGAGGTCAGGCGTTATGCCGGCCACCTTGAGGCGGTCTGTCAGCAATACGAGAGGCTGGGCGACCGGCTGCTGGCCGCTCAAAAAATCATTGACATATTCAGCCGCGAGCCGGAATTTGACCGAGTTCAGGCCTACCGCTTGGCCCTGGTTTCACCCGAGGCGGCCGAACTCTTTTATCACCTTCGGCAAAAACGCCTGGCCGGGCGGCAGGCGAGATTAAATTCCCTGGTGCAAGGCTGGCGCACCCGCCTGGCCACCTGTCAGAGGTGGCTGGCTTTGCTGCGGGAATCTTTGCCGGCCGGCACCTTCAAGCAAATCGACCGCAATTTAAAAGACCTGGCCGAAAGCGCCCCCGGTGAAGACGAGGGAAGCATCCCCAAGCTGCTTGCCGACCACGCCAAACTCGATCTGCTCATTTCGGTGGCGAACAGACAGGCGACCCGGGCCATCGCCGGCCTGCTGCGCCAAAAGAGCAATTAAGCCCCCACTAAGACATTTCAAAACCCCCTCACCTCAATCCTCTCCCCCATAAAATGGGGGAGAGAAAGGAAAACGATGATCACGGAAGTTTTCCTTAAAAGGCCTCGCAGTTCTCTATTA
>JASEFS010000014.1 GCA_030018495.1 Deltaproteobacteria bacterium
CGCAGATTAGCACGTTATATCAAGATGTTAAACTGTTTTTTGAGGTTGATTTACCGTTATTTTCCATGAGACTTTCGCAGAGGTCTCAACTTTGAACCTTGAACCTTGAACTCTGCCTCAGTGCCTTACCGCCTCACCCCAGGAGGCCTCCTCCAGGCCTGCCTCCTCGACGTGCGCCAGGACCGCCAGCTTGACGGCCTGGACCTTGCGGTATACTTCCTCGGGCCTTTTCAGTTCGCCGTCCACGGTCAGGAGGTCCCGCTCGACCCTGATGTCGAAGAGGCGCTCGTTCTCCTCGAGGTAGGGGAGGATGAGCCGCCAGTCCGCGTCGCTGAGGGGAACGATCTCCCCGCCGTTCAGCTGCTCCTCCACCACTTGGCCGTAAGGGTCCCGGATATAGAGGGCGCCGCCCGAGGCCAGGGAAAAGAGGTTGGAGCCGGGGTAGGGCGTGGCCTGGTCCCTGAGGCGGCCCCGGTGGTCGAACTCCAGGCCGTTGACCACCACGAAGCCGCCGCCGTTTAAGGGGTCGCCGGCCATAAAGGATTCGGCCAGAAAGTCCAGGGCAGTGCCGTTGATCACCACCCGGGGGCGCCCCACCGCGTTGATCAGGGGCCGGCCCGCGGCGTTGCCCATGACGTAGACCTCGCCGCCCTTGGCGCCGTACATGAAGGTCTGGCCCACGTCGCCGAAGACCACCAGTTTGCCCCGCTTCATGATCTGGCCGAGCTGGTCCTGGCCGTTGCCGTGCACGTAGATTTCCATGCCGTCGATGCCTGAGGCCAGGTAGTCCCCGGAGCTGTGATACACGTCGAGGCGCACGTCGTCGGTGTTCAACCCGAAGCCGCAGCCCGTGAAGCGCTGGCCCCGGTAGCCGTAAGCGATGAAGCGCCGCCAGCCCAGCTCATAGGCCCGGCACAGCAGCCTGGCATCGCAGTCTTCGCCTTCCGGCGGGAAACCGGAAGCGTCCAGGATAAGAACCGAGTCCTTTTTAGGGGGCGCGGCCAGGCGCACTCTGGTCTCCCAATCGATCAAGCGGTAGCGGCTCTTGTGGCGCTTGCTGATTTGCGGCGTCTCCCGGAAAATCTGAGTCAGGGTGTCCAAAACCAGGCGGATGAGGTGGCTCCGTTTTTTGTCGCCCGGGTCATAGCGCCGGTCCAGGAGCAGGCTGAGCCCCGCGATGGCTGCAGCTTTGACGGCATCGTCGTCCTGGGCCAGTCGGGCCGCGATCTGGAGCTTTTCCAAAAACCGGGAATAGGGCCACTGGGGCACCTGGGCCTTGACCCACTCGTAAAATTTTTGACCGCTGGAGTCGGACAAAAGGGCCTTTATTTGGGGGGCCAGTTCCGCAAAACGGTCCGGTTCGATTTCCAGCACCGTGCCTTCCCAGGGCTTCTGGTACCAGGGCACGGTGACGGGCTTGCCGAACTTGTCCTTGCAAGCCAGAGCCATTCGCCCGTCTTTCTTCTCCAGAGAAAAGACAAACGCGCCGCCGTCCGTGTGGCTGCCGCCCCGGGCGTTCCAGTACAGGTCGGCCACCGGACAGAAGCGGGGGTCCTCGGAGGCCAGGGACGCGAGGGTCGCGTCGATGGCCTGCTTCTCCGAGCACACCAGGCCGATCTGCACCTGGCCGTCCTGGAGCGCAAAAACCTGGGGCCGCAACATGGACGTGTCCGTGATGCCGATGAGCTCAAAGCATTTTTGTTTGGCGTCGTTGCGGGCAATGATGAAAAACCAGGGCCCGTCCGGGGAGCCGTGGATGTTGGCGGCCTGAATCTGCCGATAAATGCGCTGTTTGTTTTTGGGCAGCAGGTCGAAATCCCGCTCCGTGGTGGGGGCCATGGCCTCGATGACATACTCCAGGGGGTAGCCGTACAGGCGGTTCCACAGGTCAAAGAGGAGCACCGCCACTTCGGTGTCGGTGAGGAACTGCGGGTAAAAGTGGCGCTGATTGAGGTACTCGCTCACCGAGAAGTAATTGGCGAAGTCTCCGTTGTGCACCAGGGCCACGTTCATGGCCGCGAAGGGGTGGGCGCCGCCGGGGTGCCAGACCCGGCCCCGGGTGGGATAGCGCTGGTGCGCGATCCAGATGTGGGCCTTGAAGTCCAGGAGGTTGTAATACAGGGCCGCCTCTTCGGCGTAGCCCACGATCTTGAGGATCATGAGGTTGCGCCCCTGGGACAAGACGAAGGCCTTCTTGTCCCCCAGAGAGGCGTAATAGGCCTGGTTCAGCTTGTAGCAGTTCTGGGAGACGAATTCGTCCTCCACATCCCGCCAGGAAACCTCGTAGAGCTTGTGCTGGTGGATGAAGTATTGCAGCACCTCGGGTTTGACCCGGACGAAATAGCGCCACACATCCGGGGGCTGCACCATGAGGCTGTGCAAGTCCCGCCAGTCGCTCATGGTGGGCACGGGGGCGGCGTGGTCGATGCGGAAGACGTTGTTGATGAACTGGGCTTCCACCTGACGCCGGACTTCGGGGTCCAGATAGGCGATTTGGATGAGGTAGCTGTCATCCAGGATTTCCTGGGAGACGCCGAGGGACGCCGCGTCCAGCCCTACCGCGGCGATGCCGCCGCCCTTGCCGTTGCCCCGGTTGTGCATCTGCACGGAGGGCAGGAAGATGTGCTTGCCGGACACCGGCACGTTGGCCGCAAAGCCGGTGACCCCGCAGCCGCCTTCTTCTTCGCTCTTGACCAGATGCCCGGCAGGGTAGGGCGGGGGCAGGGTCCGGCGGGTTTGCCAGAGTTTTAAGCCCGGGTGGTTGTTATTGTTATTGTTGCCTTGCATTGCTTTCACCGAAATAGTTCAAGGTTCAAGATTCAAGGTTCAAGGTTCAAGGTTCAAAGTTTAAAATTTATGGTGCGCGGTGCGCACCCTACAGAAAACCGAAAACCGAAAACTGAAAACCGGCTTCTACGCCCCGCGTCTAAGATCATCATCCACCGGCAGGTTGTAATAGTCCAAATGCACCAGGGTATCGGTGCGGCCCACCAGTTCCCGGATGCTGCGCATCCCTAAGCGGCGCAGGATTTCCTTGAGCTGCCAGGCCCAGGAGTGGTACAGGTTGCTCACCCGTTTTTCGCCCCACTCCACGGTCATCATTTCCACCAGTTCCGGGTCGGTGGTGGCGATGCCCCGGACACAGCCCCGGCCGCTTTCGCACTGATAGCAGCGCAGACACTCCAGGGCCACCATTTCGCCGGTGCCCACCTGGACGCCGTCCGCGCCCAGCGCGATGGCCTTGGCGATGTCGAACGCGGTGCGGATACCGCCCGACGCGATGAGGGTGACGTGCTCCCGGATGCCCTCCTGTTTCAGGAACTGGTGCACCTTGGGGATGGCGAACTCGATGGGCATGGCGATGTTTTTCTTGGCGATGTCCGGGGCCGCGCCGGTGCCGCCGTAGCTGCCGTCCAATTGGACCACGTGCGCGCCGGCGTAATAGCTCCCGACGGCCACCATGTCCACGTCCGTGGGGGTGGATACCTTGACGGATACCAGGGCCCTGGGGTTGATCTCCTTAATCCAGTCCAGGTGCTTTTTGTGGTCCTCCACCGAATAGACGCTGTGGAAGGGGAAGGGGGAGAACAGGGCGCTGCCCGGCACCGACTCCCGCATGCGGGCCACCGCGGGGGTGACCTTGTCGCCCAACAGGTGCCCGCCGAGTCCAGGCTTGGCCCCCTGGGCGTACTTGAACTCCACCATGCGGACGCGCTGAATGGTGTCCTCCCTGACCCCGAAAAGGCCGGTGGCCACCTGGGTGATGACAAAATCCTGGTATGGTATAAGCTCATCCGGGAAGCCGCCTTCGCCGGTGGACATCATGGTGTTGAAACGCACCGCGGACCTGAGGCGGGACAGCATGGCGTTGATGCTGATGGAGCCGAAGGACATGCCGGCGCTGTACCAGGGCACGGAGAGCTTGATTTGGGGGCGTCCGTCGCCCCGGCGGTTCAGCTCCAGCTCCAGGGAGATGTCGTCGTGCGTCAGCTTCAGATCTTTGTGCCGGGGCGGAAACAGGAAGCGCAGCTTGTCAAAGCCGCCGCCTGACGCACCGGTGCGGTATTCCAGGTCGCTGTAAGGCAGGGTGCCGAACTCCGCCTGCCACCAGGTGCTCAAAAGCAGGTCGCCGCTCCAGCGGTAGTCGCCCAAAGTGGGATACACCGGATTGAGGCGCACCGTCAGGGCCTGGGCGGGGCAGTTGGCGACGCAGTAAAAGGCGTTTTTTTCGCAGGCAGGCCCCAGGCAGAGGTAGCTCTTGGGTTTCCTGACGTACTTGCCGGCCTTGGCGTGCACCCCGTAGGGGCAGACTTCCACGCACTTGCCGCACTGGATGCACTTGGCTTCGTTGCGCCAGACCCGATACTTGGACAAGGGGTTCTTAAAGCGGCACGGGGTTCGCACCGGGGTGTAGGGGTCGCCGGGCTGCCATTGGTCGTTGACTGGTTTTATCTCTGGTAGTGCCATTTTTTTCAGTTTTCAGTTTTCAGTTTTCAGTTTTCGGTTCTTAGAATTCATTTATGACGCAGCAAAAAATAATTTATGTGGCGCCGCCGCCTCGGCGGCGCCTGAACCGCCGCCCCCGGCGGTTCTACATTTTATCCTCGTTCCCAGGTGCACTCGGGAACGAGTAGAATCGGTTTTACGCTTGCCTGTTTCACGGTTTGATTTCAGGAGCAGATCGGATTTTTGCTTTTAACCAAAAACCGAAAACCAAAAACCAAAAACCGCCTTTATTCTCCTTCGCGCCTGCCGCCGTCTTTGACCGGCTGGGCGAACAGGGGGGCGAAAATCTCCTGCTGCAAGTCGTCCACAAACATGGCCCGGCCCACTTCGCCCCGGAGGCGGCGAACCTCCCGGATGCCCATGGCTCCCAGCACCTCCAGCAACTGGTTGTTCCAGGCCCCCATGAGGTTCATAAGGCGCTGGGCGCCCCGGCGGACGTTGAGCTTCTCCATCTGCACGGGGCAGGAGCCGCCGTTTTGGCATTCGCGGCAGAGGCGGCATTCCAGGGCCAGGAGAATGGGCAGATCGACGATCACCCCGTCCACGCCGCAGATAATGGCCTTGGCCACATGTTCGGCCATGGCGATGCCGCCGCTGGCCAGCAGGGTTACGGTGTCCCGGAGATTGTCCGCCACCAGGCGCAGGTGGCAGGTGCGGATCAGGTCCTTCAAGTGCAAGTGGCCGGCGTCCCCGTATCCCATGGCGTGCTGGTCCGCGGCCAGGTGGATGACTTCCGCGCCGGCCCCGGCCAACTCCGCCAGGCGCGCCTCGCAGCGGCCGTCAGCCGGCACCTTGATCATGGTGATGAGCGCGGGATAACGCCTTTTCAAGCTTTCTATTTTTTCCAGAACGCTTTCGTGGTCACCGATTTCCACCAGGGGCACCCCGGCCAGCAAGGGGTCGTCCAGGTTCAAGGTTTCGCAGACATAGCTGGGAACCAACCGGCCGTCAGCCTGATCGAAATCGGAGCCGAGGTTTTCCCGGGGAATCACCGCCAGAGTGCTTAGCTGCCGGGCCGCCTGGACCGTGCTTTGGCGGACCTTGTCCGGAGCCGCGCCCAAGGGAGGCTCGGCCAGGAGCACCGGCAAGGGTATCTCCACCAGGGGCGGCGGGGTAAAAGCCAGGTCCTTTTGTTCGTTGAATATGAGAAACAGAGGCTTGCGCCCCAGGTCAATGGCCGTGCTGATGTATTCCCGGCCGTGAATGCCGTCCCGGGTGGGCCGGACGATTTCGCTCATATCCGTCCAGATGGAGTCAAACCCGGGACCCGCGAACGGGCCGCCGTAGCCCGCGCCGGACACCGGAATCTTGCCGGTTTCAGCCTGGGAATAAGTGCTCAGGATGATTTCCGGCTTCCAGTAGTCGTCCCCCAGGGTGCGGTACTGGGGGTTGGCGGCTTTAACCACCAGCTCTCGGGGGCAGCCCTGCACGCAGCGGTAGCAGTTTTTGCAAAAATTGTCGATGGTGTCCGTCAGGCTGGTCTGGTCGAAGTCGCGCTGCCGAAACGCCAGATACGGGCAGGTCTCCTTGACGCAGTGGGTGCAGCGCAGGCAGCCTTCGCCCCAATCGAGAATGGTGCTCTTGCCGGGCGCGGGGAAGCGGCGGGAAATTGGATGCACGTGGATATGATACTTGGCAGGCATGCTACGCCTCTTTACGGCCGCTGGTCCGGCCTGAGCACCCGGCGGGGCCCGCCGGCGTCACCCTGGGACCAGTCCTTGGGCCTGGCAACCTGCATCAGCCGGTCAAGCTGGCCCAGGGCCATGAGGCGCTCGTAAATCTGGAGCCAGGCGCAGGGAACTTCGGGGTTGAACTCCCGGGCCAGATTGATTTCGCACAGGCCGTTTTTCGGGCCGCCGCAGGGGCCGTTCAGCAGGCTCTTGGCGCAGCGGGTCACCGGGCAGATGCCCCCGGTGAGCCCCAGCAGACAGTCGCCGCAGCCCCGGCAGTTTTCCAGCCACAGGCCGCGCTCCGCGGTTTCGCCGATGAACAGGGTGTTCAGGGCCGGGAACACCGGAATTTCGGGCAAATGGGCCGCCAGGGCCTGGACCCCGGCGCCGCAGGCCAGAGAGAGGACGGCCTGGGCCGACTCCGCCTGTTCGACCACGTCCAAGAGAAATTCGTGGATGCACTGGCGATCCACGCTGTTTTCCCGTATATCCACTTCCCTGCCGGCCATCTGAAAGGCCATCCTCAGGGCCGCGGCCAATTCCGCCACTTCCTTGCGGCCGCCGGCCACGCATTCAGCCACGCAGGTATCGCAGCCGGACAGGAGGATGCGGTCAAAGCCTTTCAACATATCCTGGATTTCGGCCAGGGGTTTTCTCGTTCCAACAATCACGGTTTGCTTACTCCTTCCCCGCCGGGGGAGCCCGACCGGGCCGGGTTGGGGCCCAAAGACCGGGCCAGGCGCTGCATTTCAGCCGCCGCCTCGGTCAGGGCCTGCTCGTCTCCCGGGGGTATTCTCGACATTCCCAGGCGCTGGGTTTCAAGGCCGATTTCAGCCAAATAGTTGCGGGCATAATCCACTCGCCGACCCATGCGAAAGCTGCCCTCGGTGAACCGGCAAAGCTCTTCAGGGCAGCCGATGATCCAGAGGAGGTCTGCTTCAGTAGATAATATGCGCAGCATCTGGAAGACCTCCACCTTGCTGCTGCAAGGCTCGGCGACGACGCGTCCCTTGAAATCAGAATTTCCCAAAGTCGCCGCCAGCCTGCCCGGCTCGGGTAGGGCTTGCTGGCAGGCTAGCACCACAATCTGCAACTTCCGGCTCATAGTTCTCACTTCCGGCATAAGATAATCATTGCCGCCGTTCTTGAATGCAATTTGTAACATAACCACAACCAGAAGCCAGAATAATATTTCATATAAATATTATCGTATATGCAGTATTTTGGATAGATAAAATTATTTTTAAAGGCGTTTTTCCAGGTTCTAATCCAATGCGGCGCAACCAGACAAGAGTAGGGACAGGTATCCCCCTGTCCCCCTGCGCCGGTGAGGACGCCTGCGCCTGAAACTGGTCTGCCTGGAAGTATCCCTAAGCTTTGGCCGCCAATCCCTTCCTCTCGTCGATATCGCCGGGGTACATCACGGCTTCATGGCCCCGCTCCCGGGTGCGGATGCGGATAACTTCCTCCACCGGGTAGACGAAGATGAGCCCGTCGCCTGTTTCGCCGGTATACGCGGACCGGAGAATGGCCTCGATGGTCTCCTCCAGGTTGTGCTCGCTCAGGATGATGTTGACCTGAATCTTGGTCAGCATGTCCACCTGATAGGTGCCGGAGCGCCCCGCCAGGGTGATGCCCCCTTGGCGGCCGTGGCCCCGGATCTCAAACATGCTCAGCCCCAAAATGCCGATTTCCTTGAGGGCTTCCTTGACGTCGTTGACTTTGTCTTCCCGAATAATGGCTTCAATTTTTTTCAACATAAGCTTTCAGCCTTCAGCTTCTTTCCGTCCAGAAAAGTTCCGGCCATGAGAAGAAAATTCTTGGCGGAAAACAAAACCACTTGGGGGCAGCCAACTTCAGTCTTCTAAAGCTGAGAGCTGAAAGCTGACAGCATAGAGCTAACTGTATGCCCTCTCTCCGTGGGTGCTGATATCCAGGCCCACCTCTTCTTCCGCGTGCGAGACCCTCAAGCCGATGCTCCAGTCCAGAACCTTGGCAAGGATAAAGGTGACCCCGAAGGCAAAGGCCATGGTGACCACAGTGGCCAAAAGCTGAACCCCCAACTGGGAAGGATTGCCGTAAAAGAGACCGTTGCCGCCATTCGGATTTACTGCGATGGTGGCCAACAGCCCGGTGGCGATGGTGCCCCAGGTGCTGGCCAGGCCGTGGCAGGCCCAGACGTCCATGGATTCGTCCCAGTGGCGCTTGATGCGGAAGCGGATGCCGTAGTAGCCCAGAGGCGCGGCCACCGCGCCGATGACCATGGCGGCCACGGGTGTGACAAAGCCCGAGGCGGGCGTCACCGCGGCCAAGCCCACCACCATGCCGGTGGCCAGCCCCAGGGTGCTGGGCCGTCCGTCCAGCCAGGACAGGAGCATCCAGACCAATCCCGCAGTGGCCGCCGAGGTGTTGGTGGTCAGCAGGGCATTGACCGCCACGCCGTTGGCCCCCAGGGCGCTGCCGGCATTGAAACCGAACCAGCCCACCCACAAGAGGCCGGCCCCCAGCACCGTAAAAGTGATGTTGTGGGGCTCCATCGGGGTTTTGCCGTAGCCCTTCCGGGGGCCGATGGCAAAGGCAAAAGCCAGGGCCGAGAAGCCCGCGGCGATGTGCACCACGGTGCCGCCGGCAAAGTCCAGCACGCCCAGGGCCGCCAGCCAGCCGCCCTTGCCCCAGACCCAGTGGCAGAGAGGGTCATAAACCACGGTGACCCAAATAAGGCTGAACAGGAGGAAGCTTTTGAAGCGGACCCGCTCCACGAACGCGCCGGTGATAAGGGCCGGGGTGATCACCGCAAACATCATCTGGAACGCGGCAAAGAGAGAATGAGGAATGGTTTTGCCATAATCGGGGTTGGGAGCCGCGCCCACGCCGCTCAAACCCAAATAGTTCAAACCGCCGATAAAGCCGCCGATGTCTTCACCGAAAGCCAGAGAATAGCCGTAAACCACCCATTGCACGCCGATGAGGGCTAAGAACGCGTAACTGAGCGTCAAGGTGGAGAGAATGTTTTTGCGGCGGGCCATCCCTCCATAGAAAAAGCCCAGGGCCGGAGTCATCATCAGCACCAAGGCACAGCTTACCAATATCCAGGCGGTATCGCCGGTATTTATGGCCTCACCCATGCTTGCCTCTCATTTGCACCTTACTCAGCATTTAGACCTTCATATCTGAGGCGCGAGTCATGACTCCTGCATACGGCAGGAGGAGGATGGCAGGGCAGGGCGGGGGATGTAATCCCCCGGTCCTCCCCTGGAAGAATCACGACGCGGTTCGCCTTAGAGAATGGGAAGATAGCGGTCGATTTCAAAGGCGCTCACGTGCATGCGGTAGGCATCCCATTCGATCTTTTTGTTCTCCAGGAACTTGTTGAAGATGTGATCGCCCAGGGTCTCCCGCACCAAGTCGCTCTTCTCGGTTTCCTCGATGGCCTCATAGAGGCTTCCGGGCAGAGATGCAATGCCGTGGCGGGCGCGTTCCGCTTCGGTCATGTGGTAAATGTCCTGCTCCACCGGGTCGGGCAGGGGGTAGTTTTGCTCAATGCCCCTCAAGCCGGCGGCCAGCATGACGGCAAACGCGAGATAGGGGTTGCAGGCCGGGTCGGGGGCGCGGTATTCGCAGCGGGTGGCCGCCTCCTTGCCGGGCTTGTACATGGGCACCCGGACCAGGGCCGAGCGGTTGCGGCGGGCCCAGGACACATACACCGGGGCTTCATAGCCGGGCACCAGACGCTTGTAGGAGTTGACCCACTGACTGCAAATGGAAGTAATTTCCCGGGCATGCTTGAGCAGGCCCGCAATGTAAGCCTTGCCCGCGGCTGACAGGTTGTACTCGTCTTTGGGATCATAGAAGGCGTTTTTGCCGCCCTTGAACAGGGACTGATGCGTGTGCATGCCACTGCCGTTGATGCCGAAGATGGGCTTGGGCATGAAGGTGGCGTAATAGCCGTTCAGCATGGCGTAGACCTTCACCGTGACCCTGAGAGTCATGGTCTTGTCCGCCATGCGCAGACCTTCATCATAGCGCATGTCGATTTCGTGCTGGGAGTCGGCCACTTCATGATGGCTGTACTCGATGCGCACGCCCAGCTTTTCCAGGGCGAAGATGGTCTGGCGGCGCAGGTCGTTGCCCAAATCCAGGGGCGGAGCGTCAAAATAGCCGCCCTTGTCGATAACTTCCGGGGCCTGGTTGTTGGCGAAGTAAAAGTATTCCAGTTCCGGCCCCAGGTAATAGGTGTAGCCTTTTTCCGCAGCCTTGGCCAACATCCTTTTGAAGACATAACGCGGATCGCCGGGATAAGGGGAGCCGTCCGGCTGCAAAATATCGCAGAACATCCGGGCCACGGGCTGATCCTCGGGACGCCAGGGGAGGAGCTGAAAAGTGGCGGGATCAGGCTTGGCGATCATGTCGCTCTCTTCGATGCGGGAAAAACCCTCGATGGACGAGCCGTCAAAGCCCATACCCTCGCTCATGGCCTCTTCCAATTCGCTGGGGCGGATGGAGAAACTCTTCAGGACCCCCAGTACATCGGCGAACCAGATTTGAATAAAGCTGACATTATGGTCTTTTACGGCTTTGAAGACATCTTCGCTGGTCTTGCAATCCACGGCGACCTCCAGGAGATATGAGATAATATTCGATTAGGTTAATTTTATTGGCAAGGAGCAATTTATGTGCCTTTAATAAAATGCAATGATATTAAGATGTTATTAAATCAGACCGCAATTATATCTTACAATAATGTATTTTTATAAAGAAATTAATGACAAAAAAGTAAATAAAACTAAGAAGGCGACACACGAGGGAAAAAATTGGCGGTAATGCAAAAACGTTCCCAAGTGCAACTTGGGAACAAGCAGGGGGGGTAAAATGCAAAACGGGGAACAGGGAAAACCCGGGGCCGAGGGGAAAGCTGGGGCGCGGTGCGCACCCTACTAAACTGCAGGCGCATTAAAAGCTTTTTCTAGTGGCTACCGGCTTCTTACTGCTCACTGCTCACTGACCACTGACCACTAACTTCACTTCCCCCGGTACTGCTTGGGGTCGAGGCCGTAGCGCTTGATTTTGTATCCCAGGATTCTGAGGCTGGTGTCCAGGTATTCGGCCGCAGCGCTCTGGTTGCCCCGGGTGGCGATAAGGGCCTCGGTTATCAGCTCTTTTTCCAGGCTCTCCACTTGGGCCGCCAGGCTGGGGCGTTCCGAACCGCGGCTGGCGGAGCCCTCCTGGGCGATTCCTGCGTTCCAGCGGGACTGCAGGCTGGGGGGCAGGTGGGAACTCAAGATGGTGTCGCCGTCGCAGACCAGCAGGGCCCGCTCTATGACGTTTTCCAGTTCCCGGACGTTGCCCGGCCAGCTGTGATGCATAAGCATGTCCATGGCGCTTTGGGACAGATGCGGAGTGGGCCGGTTGTTTTGCCGGGCGTATTTTTCCAGGAAGTGCTCGGCCAACAGGGTTATGTCGGTTTTGCGCTCCCTTAGGGGCGGCAGATAGATGGGAAAAACATTTAAGCGGTAATACAAGTCTTCCCGGAAAGAGCCTTCGGCCACCAGCTTTTCCAGGTCGCGATGGGTGGCGGCGATGAGGCGCACATCGGTCTTGAGGGTGGCGGCGCCCCCCAGGCGGTTGAACTCCCGCTCCTGGATGACCCTGAGGATCTTGAGCTGGACGCTGGGAGGGAGGTCGCCGATTTCATCCAGGAAAACGGTGCCGCCCTGAGCCAGCTCAAAGCGTCCGTGCTTGCGCTGCAAAGCGCCGGTGAACGCGCCTTTTTCGTGGCCGAACAATTCGCTTTCCACCAGCGTTTCCGGCAGGGCCGCCAGATTCACTTTGATAAAGGGTTTGGCAGACCGGTGGCTGTTGTAATGAATGGCATTGGCCACCAGTTCCTTGCCGGTGCCCGATTCGCCCCGGATCAAAATGGTGGCGTTGCTTTTGGCCACCCGCTGGATCATTTCGAAAACCTGGCGCATGCGGCTGGAGTTGCCAATGATGTTGCCCACCCGGTAGCGCTCCTTCAGCGCCCCCTTGAGCTGGAGGTTTTCATTGCGGAGCTTTTCTTTTTCCCGGTCCAGGAGCAGGAGGTTGTTGCCGGCCTGGGCGATGATGGAGGCGATGATGGTAAGGAGGCGAAGGTCCCGTTCCAGGCTGAGGTCCTGAAAATGCCGGTCCACCGAGAGAGCGCCGATGGTTTGATGATTGATCTTGATGGGCACGCAGAGAAAAGAAAGTTCGTCCTTTTCCTTGCCCCGGGTGCGGGTGCGGTTCAGGAACAGGGGCTCCTGGCTGACGCGGGGGACCACCATGGGTTCCCCGGTTTCCACCACCCGGCCGGTGATGCCTTCTCCCAATTTATAGCGCCCGCGGCGCCGGGCTTCCGCGGTGAGGCCCTGGGCCACTTCTATCTGAATCTCGTTGGTCTCCGGGTTCAGGATGGTGATAGTGCCCCGTTCCATGCCTTCGCTGTCCAAAATTTTCAAAATCTCCTGGAGATTGCGCGGCAAGGGCTTGGGGGCGTTTAGGGTGCCGATGATTTCGTACAAAAGGGTTAAATCTTCCATGCTATCTTCCGGCCTGCGATCTCAGGCAAGATGCCGGTGTTCATTATCAGGCATGCAAGAGCTCAAAGGGAAACCCCGAGCTGCAGTTCCCCGAACTCTTAAAAAACCAAATGCATAATATATAACAAATTTATTTCATTTTCGTCAAAAAATGCAATTTATTATTTAACTAAATTGTAAAAATCAGGAGATAGGCATAATGCCTCCTGACCAGGCCGGCTTTTACACCTTAGCAGCTTGCTTGGCTGCCGGGTTGCCGTCAAAGCCGCGCCGGTAAATTCAAACCCTGAACGCAATATATTGCGCGGTCCATGGAATTGCTTATGTTTGCTTCATGAACGTAAGCGGCATGTGATCCAGCCTGGGCCGCGATTGGCCTGAAACTTGAAATTAAAGCTTGGCGGGGAAAAGACCGAACAAACTGGTGAGAACTGTTGGGGAGGAGCAAGCCTTGAAACTGAACCGGAAGAAAGCGCTGATTCTGAGTGGCTATATAATGTTTAACCTGTTTGTGGGGGTCACCTGTCTGAGGGCGCTCGGCAGGCTGGGCTCGGCCTTTGGCAGGGTTAATTTCAATCTGGGAGAGGTGCTGAATCACCTCTGGGCTTCGCTTCTGCCCAGCCCTTTTTGACGAAGCTTTGGCAGGTCCCGGGCGTCTCTTTAAGGGCAAAGGCTGCTTCGCGCCGGCAAAAATTTTCTTGAATAACAAGAAAATATCTCACCCTGCAACAAGAGAGAACTTTCAGATTAACAGAAAAGCACGGCCGCCAAAAGTCAGCGCAATTCTGCGACCATTTTTCTGGACCAAAATCTATCCGAAAATTGTCGCGCCGGCGCCCTCGCCGGCAACCAATTTAAGTCCCTAAGAACCAATCCAGAAAACAGATTTGCCAAGCCCGGCCTTCAGGCAAGTTTAGCCCAATAAGGGTCTTCCCGGAAGCGGGCCGCGGCTCCCAAATCCCGCTCGATCATGAGAAGGCGATTGTATTTGGCGATGCGCTCCGAGCGGGACATGGAGCCGGTCTTTATTTGGCCCACGCCGGTGGCCACGGCCAGGTCCGCGATAAAGGTGTCTTCGGTTTCCCCGGAGCGGTGAGAGATGACGGCCCGGTAGCCGTGCCGCCGGGCCAGGGCGATGGCGGCCAGAGTTTCGCTCACGGAACCGATCTGGTTCAGCTTGATGAGAATGGCATTGGCCGCGCCTAGATCAATGCCTTTTTGCAGGAACTGGACGTTGGTGACGAAGATGTCGTCGCCCACCAGTTGCAGGCGGTCTCCCAATTCCCTGGTGAGATGGACCCAGCCTCCCCAGTCGTTTTCCGCCAAGCCGTCTTCAATTGATACGATGGGGTATTTGGCTATGAGACTTTTATAATATTCGGTTAAGGCTCCGGCAGAATAGGAGCCGCCGCTGGATTTTTTGAAAATGTATTCACTGGCGCCGGCATCGAAGAATTCCGACGCGGCGCAGTCCAGGGCCAGGGCCACGTCCTTGCCCGGGGCATAGCCGGCTTTGGTAACGGCCTCCTGGATTAAATCCAGGGCTGCCTCATGGGACGGCAGGTCCGGGGCGAATCCGCCTTCATCCCCCACCGCGGTGGACAGTCCCTTGGACGACAACACCTTCTTCAAGGTGTGAAAGACTTCGGCGGCCATGCGCAAGGCTTCGGCGAAAGTGGGGCCGCCCACAGGCATGATCATAAACTCCTGGAAATCCAGATTATTGGCGGCGTGAGCCCCGCCGTTGATGATATTCAGCTGGGGAATAGGCAGCGAGGCCGCCGCGGTGCCCCCGAGATAGCGATAAAGGGGGAGTCCGGCAACCGCGGCGCCGGCCCGGGCCACGGCCATGGAAACGGCCAAAATAGCGTTGGCCCCCAGGCGGCTCTTATTATCGGTGCCGTCCAGCTCGCACATGCGCCGGTCAATAAGCTCCTGTTCCAAGGGATTCAGTCCTACCAACGCGGGAGCGATGCCCTCCTGAATGTTTTTAACCGCCTGTCTGACTCCCTTGCCCAAATAGCGGGGACCGCCGTCCCGTAATTCCAGGGCTTCGTTCTCACCGGTGGAAGCCCCGGAGGGCACCATGGCCTGAGCGCTGAGACCGTTGTCCAGCAAGACTTCAGCCATAACCGTAGGATTGCCGCGGGAATCAAGAATTTCGAGGGCCTGGATTGCTTGGATTACGGGCATACCTTCCTCCTGTGCGAAATTGCTCTATTCTATCCTGAATCGGGGGCTTGTTGAAATAAGAAACTAAGAGAGCGGGAAAAAAGGCGAGCCCTGGCGCCAATCGCCGCCAGGGCTCGGGAAAGGTTTTCAGGAAACCACCTGCTAGCGGTCCTGAAAATCTCTTAACCTTTGAAATTGGGAATGCTGCTGGGGGCGTTCCCTTTGTTGCCGCTGTACCTGCTGAGCCCGCTGAGGCCTCTGGAACTGACGCAGCTGCTGTCGGCTCTGCTCCTGCTGCTGGCGAAATTGCTGCCGCCGCTGCTGCTCCTGCTGGCGGCGAAATTGCTGCTGTTGTATTTGTTGGCGAGGCTGCTGCTCAAGCTGCTGTCGCCTCTGCTGCAGCATTTGCCGGCGTTGCTGTTGCTCCTGTTGTTGGCGGAGCTGCTGAGGAGCTTGTTGGCGCCTCATTTGTTCTTGCTGCCGGCGCAGCTGTTGCTGCTGCAGTCCTTGCTGCTGCTGTTGCTGGCGCATGATTTGTTGCTGTTCCAGTTGCAGGCGCCGCTGCTGTGAGGGCTGGAAGCCTTCCGGACGGCCTCGACCGCCTTGTGAGGCTCCCTGGGGAGCATCTCCGGGACCGCGCCGCAGTCCCTGCGCGCCTTGGGGAGGTTCACCCGGACCGCGTCGCACCCCGCCGGCGCCCGGTCCCTGAAAGCCTTCCACCGGGCCGCGCCGCAGGCCTCTGGAGGTTTCCGGTCCTTCGCCCGGACCCTTTCTCAGGCCGCGCTGGCCTTCAATGACTTCAGGCTGGCCGCGCCCCATTCTCTGGGGTCCCTGAGGACCTCTTATGGCGCCCCTTTGGGAGTCTTCCGGGCGAACCCATTGCCCCCGCCCTGCCTGTCCCCGGCCGGGACCGCCAGGACCCTGGGCCGCCACGGGGCTGATTTTCCGCAGGCGTTCTTCCATTTGCGGAGTAATCTGCTGTTGGGCCCTTCTGGGCAGTTGCATGCCCCGCACCTTTGCCGGCCGCTCGCCGGTAAAGGCTGCGGGTCTGGCCTTGGGCAGGCTGGCTGCGTCAAGAGGCCTTAAGTCCGCGGGCTTGATAATGGCCCGGGGATTGCCCAGGTGCCTGACCGCCTGGTCCACGTTCCTGACTTGCGTAGGCCTGGACCAAGTGAGAGGGTTTTCCGAAGGCACGATATGCCTGAGATAGCGATTGCGGTGGAAGACCCGCTCATCTGGCCAACCACCATGGATTTTATGAGGGTGAGCATGCCTCATGTAGTTATTTATGGTCACATACTCAATCCTGGTCACATGGGAGACATATCTGACCGGGGGTCCCCAGGAATACGCTCCCAGTCCATAGCCGTCGCCGAAATAGTTGCGGCGGTAATAACTGGGATAGTACCAATCGCGGACTATCACAGTAGTCGGATAAATCATTGGATAGTAGCTGGGCGGGGCCAGAATGCCGGACCCCATATAGGAATAGGCCGGGGAATACGGTTGGCCGAACCCCAGCAGGAACCTGGAGGCCTGAGCAAAAATCCAGAATGGTGCGGTGAGAAGGTTAAGGGGCGAGCCTCCTAAGCCCGGAACCCCCCCGCCGTATCCAGTGTACGGGACTGCATAACCAGGGTCGGCATAAGCAGGGGGCGGCGTGTAGTTGGGGGGCGGGATGGGAGCCCAGCCGATGTAGGAAGTATCCACCGGGGCGTCCTCGGGGCTGTTGCGCCAGGCCACGGTGTTGGGATACCAGGTGCGCCCGGGAGACCAGACCCAGCCGTAGTCCTCGGTGGGCATCCAGTTGCCGTAATGGTAAGTGGCCCAACCCCAGGGTTCATCGGTTTCAAACATGTAACCCTGTTCGCTGGGGGTCCAGCGGCCATTGATATACGGCCGCCAATCTTCCTCTACATTATTGGGATACCATACCGGCCCGTATTTGTCGTAATCCACCCAGTTTCCATGCGGCGACAGCTCGTCATAAAAAATGGCGGCATCTTCATAGGAAGCCTGGGCCGGCCGCGGCACCAGAGGAATCCCGGCCATGACAAACACCAGGACAAAGGCAAGCAGCGCGCCCGTTAAACATTGCTTTGACTTCATATGCATCTCCTTGATAGTCGGGTTGAACAAACAAGACGACTCACGAATATTCCTGCCTCATCTTGTCACCTGGGATTCCATCTCAGCCTGCCCAGGAAGTTAGTCATAAATTTCATTCTAAAAACCGTTTTTTGTTTTCAGGGCCGAGCCACAATTGCTGATCGTCCGCATTATATTAGATACCGTTTTTTCCTCGTATATTAATTTTTTATAAAGAATTTTTTTCCCTGCTCTGGATTAGGCCCTGAAACCGGGTCAAACCTGCACCCTGGTATTGCAACTTTCATGCAGAAATGTCGGCTATAGGAGCAATTGTCTTAAACAAATTAATAGAATTTTCCGGAGGGCTTACCCAAGCTCCCGGCCGTCAGGTGAAAGGCGCAACTTGCCCACGTGAAGAAAGCGCACCTGCGGGGCGGCCTGCGCGGCCACGGGGGTCAATACCGTGACAGACCTGCCGTTCCAAGGGCCGGGGAGCAGCAGCCCCAGCCCCATGGTGCGGCACTGCCCGTCCAGCAGGCCGACCAAACGGAGGGCGAAAGACTGCCAGGTCAGAAAAACCAGCTTCTCTTCTCCGGCAGCCCGGTGGTGGCATTCTGCGGTCATTTCCTCCAGGAGCAGGACGACGCGGCGGCCGTCGGCTTCTCCCAGCAGCACCGGCGTTTTCAAAATTTCGGCGTAGCGCTCAATTTCCTCCGGCTCCAGGGGCCGGCCTTGGCTTAAAGGCACGCCCCGCCAACTTATCTTTTTAAGGGGCAGAGACCGGCGGCGGGCTCTGGCGAAATATTCCCGGAAGCGAGCCTCGCGATAAGCGCGGCGGGCCTCCATGCTCTTGCGGGTGGAAAGGGCGGATACCGGCAGCACGCACGCCTCCCGTCCGTCCCGAGTTCCCATGGCCTGGAGCAGGCAGTCCAGTTCCCGTTCCCGGGCCAGCCCCAGAATAAGCGGCGGCCGCAGAAGTTCGGCCTGCGCGGGCTTCAGGCGGAAAGCCGCGGGTCCCTGCACCAGCCCGCTGGTGTTCACTACGATGTGCCGCACACCCTGGTCCAGAGCCTGATCCGCCAGGGTCCGGCAGCCCACCGTGACTTCCAGAACAGCACCCACCGGAGAAGTCTGGCCGATGAAATAAAGGCCGTCTGGGAACAGGCTGTCGTCGCCGGGAAAACGGGGCGGGAAGAGAGCCAGTCCCAGGGCCGCAGGCGGCCCCAGGTGTGACTGGCCCACGTCCAGGTCCACCAGGGCCGCGGGCTTGCCCGCAGCAAAGGCCCGATAAATCAAATAGCGGGACAGGGTGCTCTTGCCCGTGTCCGGCCCGCCTATTACCATGCACGTCCTGCCTGTCTTCACAAAGCGGGCGGCCGCCTCGTCCCACTCCGGGGGAATGTCGAGATTTTTCAGAAAGGGGAAGATTTCCTGGGATTGCCGGTTCATCAAGGGAACGGAGCGCCGTGCTCACCCTGCAATTTGCAGATTTCCTTCGGAGCCTTTGAGAACAGCAGTCAAGGCGGGCAGTGCCCGCCCTCGCTAGTCGATACGCAGATGCATCCAGACGACGTCGAAATCCTCCCCGAATTTTCTTCCCACCCGGGGGAATCTGCCGCATTCCTTGAAACCGTGCCGGAGGTGGAAGTTCAGGCTGGCCTGATTGAGGGAGGAAACAGAGGCCAGAATAGAGTCTATTCCCATGCCCTTGGCGGCTTTCACCAGTTGTTCCAGGAGGGCCGTTCCCAAGCCTCGGCGGGTATGTTCCGGCAGAATGAAATAGGTGATCTCCGCGGTGCGCCGGAAGGTCTCGGCAAAGTGATGAGGCCGCAAAAAGGCAAAGCCCACCACCTTCTGCAACTCATCTTTAACGATGATAGTTGGGTAACCGCGGGTGATTTCCAAAAACCGGCTGAAGAACTCATAATCTACAGGTGCTTCCAGGAACGCCGCGTGGCTGTGGGCAATGTAATGGTTGAAGAGGTCGATCACCGGCCCGCGGTGTGCCTCGGACAAAGGTTCGAAATGATATTCCATCAGCTCGGGCTGCTTGTCGGAACGACTTCAGGCGGGCAGTGCCCGCCGCGCATTTACGGGTCGGGGGGGTTGCAGTGGGCGGGGGGCTCGCGACCCCTGGCTCGCTCCACAAAATCACCCCCCGATCATCACCTTGGTGCCCACGCAGCTCACCATAAAGGTGTCCGGGAAGGCCAGGGCCAGCTGCGTCAGGGCTTTGAAGCCGGTGCAGTGGCCAGCCAGGAGAATCTTGGGATTGAGCTCCTTGAGCCCCTGGATGGTGCTGCGGATAAGATCGGGGCCGCCTGCGGTGAGATGAAAGCCGCCGATGATCGCGGCGATTTCCTGGACGCCGGTGAGCTTCTGGGCGTATTTCACCATATTGACGATGCCCGGGTGGGAGCAGCCGCCCAGAATCACCAGCCCCTGCCCCTGAACGTGGGCCACCAGGGCCTGCTCATCGGTGAAGGGATCGTTTTCTTCAACGCCGGCGATCACCCGCTTGGGGCCGGGCAGCGGCGTCTCGTAAGGAGTGGAGGCCTCCACCGTGCCGGTAAGGAGCACCTGGTCAAGCACCAGGGCAGGACCGCTGTTCTCGTGCATTTCGGCGCCCCCCTGGACCAGGGCTTCCCGGTCCAGCTTCCAGGGGCCGATGCGGCCCCGGGGGGTGATGAGCAGCTTGGGGTGGTAGCAGTCTTTGTGGAAGTAGACCGGGAGCTTACCCTGACGGCGGCTCAAAATTTCCACAAGGCCGCCGTAATGGTCCGGATGCCCATGGCTTAACACCACGGCGTCCACCTCTTCCAGATTATGCTCCAGGGCTTCAATATTGTTCATCAAAGGGAGCGGCGAATTGGCTGCGTCCAGCAAAAGCCGGCTGGTGGCGCCGTCCTTTTCCAGGGTGATCCAAAAGGCCAAGCCGTGCGCGGCCACCAGGGGTTTTTTCAGGCGGCCGGGAACGACCCGCTCCACCACTCCGGGCCTGGAAGGTTCAAACACATCGAAGAAGTTGTCCACCAGCACTTCCACAGTGACCGACTTGAGAGCGGGGATCTGCATGGAGCCTCCTAACAGAAGAGCGTCTGGGCTAAAGGGAGCTGCCCTTTAAGCCCACACTACCCCTACAGGCCGCGCCTGTCAAGCAGATTGACGCCTTCCCAAGGCTTGTGAAAACTCAAAAATAATGAACTTATGAGTAAAACTCGGAGGGCTTGTTTACCTTATTCTTTAATTCTCCGCCGAAAGCGGCAGCTTGTTTCTCCCTTAGCGATTCATGGCCGCCAAAAATTCTGCGTTGCTTTGAGTGCCCCGCATCTTCTCCAGTAAAAATTCCATGGTATCCACCGGGCTCAAGGGGGACAGGAGCTTGCGCAATATCCAGATGCGGTTCAGGTCTTCGGGCGGCAGCAGGAGCTCCTCTTTGCGGGTGCCGGAGCGGTTGATGTCGATGGACGGGAAGATGCGCTTTTCGGTGAGCTTCCGGTCCAGGTGTATTTCCATGTTGCCGGTGCCCTTGAACTCTTCGAAAATGACTTCATCCATGCGGCTGCCGGTGTCGATGAGCGCGGTGGCGATGATGGTGAGGCTGCCGCCTTCCTCGATGTTGCGGGCCGCGCCGAAGAAGCGCTTGGGCCGCTGCAGGGCGTTGGCGTCGAGGCCGCCGGACAGGATCTTGCCGCTGGCCGGCACCACGGTATTATAGGCCCGGGCCGTGCGGGTGATGGAATCCAAGAGAATCACCACGTCACGCTTGTGCTCCACCAGGCGCTTGGCCTTCTCCAGGACCATTTCGGCCACCTGGATGTGGCGCTGGGCCGGCTCGTCAAAGGTGGAGCTCACCACTTCGGCCTTTACCGAGCGCTGCATGTCCGTCACTTCCTCGGGGCGCTCATCAATCAAAAGCACAATGAGGATCACTTCCGGGTGGTTATGAGCGATGCTGTTGGCGATGTTTTGCAGCAGCATGGTCTTGCCGGTCCGGGGGGCGGCTACGATCAGACCACGTTGGCCCTTGCCGATGGGCGTCATCAGGTCCATGATGCGGGCCGAATAATTGTCCGGGTCAGTCTCCAGACGCAGGCGTTCGTTCGGATAAAGCGGCGTCAGATTGTCAAACAGGATCTTTTCCCGGGCCACGGAGGGGTCTTCGAAATTGACCGTCTCTACTTTAAGCAGAGCGAAATAACGCTCCCCTTCTTTCGGCGGCCTGATCTGGCCCGCGATGGTGTCGCCGGTGCGCAGGTTGAAGCGGCGGATCTGGGAGGGCGAAACGTATATATCGTCCGGGCCAGGCAGATAGTTATAGTCCGGCGCCCGCAGGAACCCGAAGCCGTCGGGCAGGATCTCCAGAACCCCCCCGCCGGAGATGATGCCGTTCTGTTCGACTTGGGCCTGGAGAATGGCAAAAATAAGCTCCTGTTTGCGCAGACCGCTGGCCCCTTCCACGTTAAGCTCCCGGGCCAGGGCGGTCAGTTCATTAATTTTTTTGTGTTTCAACTCCGATAAATTCATGAGTGCCTCTGTATTGTACTCCTCGCGCTGCCTTTGCCGCACAAAGGCAGTTAGTTAAATGTTTCCGTTTGTCCTGGCGATACTTGATTTAGTCCAGGAAGGAATTAAAAATTCGCGGCACCGGTTTGTAAAAAGCCACAACACACCTGGGGGTAGTGGACGTCGATGATGAAATATTGTGCAAAGAACAAGCTAACTCATACCGGGGGAGTTCGGGGCCAAGACCTTGTTATCGTTTCGGATCGCAAATGAAATTTCTTTAAAGGGAGGTTGTGAGGACGCTAACTTTTTTTACCGGCCTTGTCAAGAAAATTTGAGGTCTCGCCAAATGTTTTCCACCTGTTTTTTGGTATCCTCCAAAGAGCCGCGATTGTCAATCACATAATGGGCCAACCGCCGCTTTTCGCCAAGCGGCCACTGGGCTGCCAGGATGCCGTCGATTTCCCGGAGATCCCGCTCATCCCTGGCCTTGAGCCGCTGCATCTGCTGTGCCGTATCGGCATATACTACAATAATGCGGTCATAGGCGTTTTGCAAGCCCGTTTCAAACAGCAGGGGCACTTCCACGATGACCAGCTTTTCGCCCTTCTCTGACAGTTCCTTTACCTTATCCCTGATCATCCCGATGATGCGCGGGTGGAGAATGGCGTTTAATTTTTGCCGGGCCTCAGGGTCGGAAAACGCCAGCCGCGCCATTTTGCCCCGGTCCAGTTCGCCGTCTTCCTGAAAGAACTCGGGTCCGAAAGCGCGGCGGAGCTCCTCCCAGGCCGGCGCCCCCGGCCTGACCGCGTCCCGGGCCGCGGCGTCGGCGTCCACCACCGCCGCGCCCAGCTCCTTAAACATGCGGGCCACCGTGGACTTGCCCGACCCGGCTCCGCCGGTGAGAGCGACTTTGAGCATAGTTGAGTGTTTTTTTTCTTGAGGGAGGGGACCAGGGGGGTGCGGGCCCTGCCCCCTCCCTCAAACTCCCTCCCCCAACCCCTAATTGTAGGGTGCGCACCGCGCCCCATCATATTCGGCGGGCAGTGCCCGCCCTACATTTGCTGATGAGCATATTTTTACAATAATTAAGCATCAATACTTCCACTACAACCAGATATGCGATATTTTGTACATCCCCAAAATGCTCTCCAATGCTGCCCTGGCTTTGGTTTTATGAGACGCATGTCTGAACCGCATTTAGGACACTTTGGGGCCGATGATTTCTTCGAAGCTATTGTACTTGTCTTTTTCCTTGATTTTGACTTTACCCCCTTGAATAGTCGAAATGTTGAGTCAGAACGCTCTTCTATCATATCCCAACGAGGATGCCATTCCCCTTTATTTTTTGTAACAGCCAAAACCTCTGCTAATCGTGGCCCAGTTTCTTCAGATAATTTTCTTGGACCAATCCAACTATTTGAGCACTCAAGACAATTGACTGCAACTTGTTGTTTCTGTTTGCTAATATTAGTTGTCAGGTTTTTATTATTACAGGATGGGCATGAGAGTCCATAGTAATTTATTATTTCTGAGAGATCCGATTTGCTAATCAACTCTAATCGCCTTACATGGGCTCTCACATCATGGTATCCTGGAGAAGATGGATTTCTTCTTTTATGTGCATGTACCATAGTAAAATATCTAGTTTTTATATCTCCCCAAATCCTTTCATGTCCTTCATCAGGTTCCAACGCATGGTGAAAGCAACATAACGTTATTAAATTCTTGGGAACATGCTCACCACCTTGGGAGACTGGAATTTTATGATGAATGTGGAGTTCGGTCCTTGAAGGACATCCAGAAACTTGGCACCTATTTCCGTCACGTTCCATGACAACCAGTCGTAAGTAATTCCAAAAAGGAGGATAGCCTGGCCAGTTATTAAAAACTTTGAGAATTGCCTTGTCGCGGGAAGTGAGTATAGCAAGTGGATCATGAAAATGCCGCAGTTCTGGCCCTACTGGTTTAGGGTATAACGATTCCCATTGCTGTAATCTCTTCCCATGTTCTTTTTTTGCTGCTTTATAAATTAGAAAAAGTGTTACAGGAGCGGCTATAAAAAGAATATTCAAATATAAAAGAGCAAGAGAAACCCAAACTAAAATACCAATTGGTCCATAGATTTTCCGATATGGACAAGATTGAATGAAAGCTTCGCGGGCTTGATGTCTTGCTTCCCGCTCTTTTATAAATTCCCTTTTTTGCCTCTCATATTTTTCTGGATATTGAATACTAGAAATTTCAGTAAAACATTTTTTACAGAGATATGATTTATCATTTAGTAGAAGGCCAGGACTTTCATAACCTCTGCAAAGAATACAAGGGTTTTCAAGTCTATCGACTTTATTCTCATTATAAGCTTCATTATGTTCAATAAATTTGTCGATATTTACCTTTGCTAAAAAATGTTTTGGGCTGAATTTTGCATGCCATGATTCCATATTATTTCATCTCCCGCTCCTTTAGTAGTTCTAAAATTTGTTGGAAATCCTCCGGCAGCGGCGCCTCGAAGGCCATCGCCTCGCCGGTCCGGGGGTGGCTGAAGCCCAGGTTCCGGGCGTGCAGGAGTTGCCGCGTCACCAGGGGCTTGAGGCCCCGGAGCCGGGGTTCGGCCTTGAGCCGGGCCGCGCCGCCGCCGTAGGCCGCGTCCCCCACCACGGGGTGGCCCAGGGAGGCCAGGTGCACCCGGAGCTGGTGGGTGCGCCCGGTCCGGGGCTTGAGCTCCACCAGGGTCAGGGGCGGGGCGAATTCCTCCAGCACCCGCCATTGCGTCACCGCGGCTTTGCCCCGGCGGGCATGCACGCTCATCTTCTGGCGCTCCGAGGGGTGGCGGCCGATCTCCTTTTCGATTTCCCCCGTCTTGGTCTTGAACCGGCCCCACACCAGGGCCACATAGGTTTTGTCCACCTGCCGCGCCTGGAATTGGCGCACCAGAGACTCATGGGCCAGGGCCGTTTTGGCCGCGACCAGAAGGCCGCTGGTGTCCTTGTCCAGGCGGTGCACCAGGCCCGGGCGGCTGACGTCGCCGATGTCCTGGAGCTCCGGGCAATGGGCCAGAAGGGCGTTTAAGAGCGTGCCGCCGCGGTGTCCGGCGCCGGGATGCACCACCAGCCCCGGCGGTTTGTTGACCACGATTATATCCCCATCCTCAAAGATAATGTCCAGAGGAAGGGGCTCGGCGGCCAGAAAACCGGGCTCCGGCGGCGGCACCGTCAAGGTGATGCGGTCTCCCGGCCGCACCTTATAGCTGGCGGACTGGGCCAGATCATTGACCAGGACCAGGCCGGCCTTCAGCCAGCGCTGCACCCGGGCCCGGGAATAGCCGGCCTGGCGCGCCAGGAACTGGTCCAGGCGGGCGCCGGCCTCCGCCTCGGGCACCGTCAGGCTGATGAGGCCGGAATCGTCGCGGTCTGGAGAAGCCCCGGCCATTTAAAGTTTTTCCCCCGTGGCCCAAGGTGAGGGGATGCATGGCTTTAAGCTGTAAGCTATAAGCTTTAGGCTTAAGGCTTTAAAAATCCTCCTAAATCCCCCTTTAAAAAAGGAGGACTTATAAACGAGTGACAAGAGGGACACGGCCAGCGGGATTTTAAAAGGAGTATGGAACATCTGGATAATACAAGGTTTAATCCATAAAGCAAAAAATCAACATCTTTTTTTTGTAGCGGCGCGATTCATTGCGCCTCGGGAGGGCGTGATAAATCACGCCCCTACAATAAATACTCCCTGGAGGGAGATTGTTATAATTCGGAATTCTAAAGCCGCGGGCCGTCCAATTAAATCCTGAGCTTAAAGCTTAAAGCCTACAGCTTACAGCTTTACAGCTTTGAACTTTGAACTTTGAACCTTGAACTAAATTTTACGGGAAATGCTGGTGAGCCCGCCGTTTTTGATTTCACTGAAGATCATGCGCCCTGCGGTGGTCTGAAGCACGCTGGTGACGGAGACCTCGACCTCCTTGCCGATGAAGCGCCGGGCGTTTTCGATGACCACCATGGTGCCGTCGTCCAGATAGCCCACGCCCTGGCCCTGGGACTTGCCTTCCCGCTGGATGTGCACCTGGAGGGTCTCGCCGGGCAGCACCGCGAGCTTCAGGGCATTGGCCAGCTGGTTGATGTTCAGCACTTCGATGCCCTGAATCTCCGCGACCTTGTGGAGATTGAAATCGTTGGTCAGGATCTTGGCGCCCCGCTTCAAGGCCACGGCCACCAGCTTGGAATCCACCCCGGTGGGGGGCACGTCGTCGATGGCTTCGATTTTCAGGTTGTTTTTCTGCTGCAGGCGTTTCAGGATATCCAAACCCCGGCGCCCGCGGCCCCTTCTCAGGTCATCGGTCGAGTCGGCGATGTGCTGCAGTTCCTCCAAAATGAACTTGGGCACCAGAAAAAGGCCGTCCAAGAACCCCGTATCCACGATGTCTGCGATGCGGCCGTCGATGATGACGCTGGTATCCAGCAAAATCAAAGGCTTGCGCGCCGGCTTGCCGGGCTCCAAAAAGAAGGGCGCGGTGATTTCCGCCATTTTCTTGCCGCCCAGCACCAGTCCCACATAACCGAAAATCACATAAAAGATTATGTAGAGGGGGATTTGCAGGTTGGGCAGCCGCAGAAACTGATCAAAGGGATAGCTGGCGAGCTTGGCGATCCCCAGACCGATGAGCAGCCCCAGGGTGCTGCCCAGGATGGTCTTCAACGGGATGCGCCGGATGGCCCGCTCCAGCCCCAGGGTGAGCAAGGCCACCGCCAGGCCGCCGGCCGCGCCGGCCCACCCGGCCCAGGCATAATCCTCTAATTTGGGGATTTGTTTGCCAACGAAGTAACCGCTGACCGCGCAGACGGTACCCAGGATGGCAAGAACGGCCAGCTTCTTCAGCAACTGCGACTCACCTCCCTTCCGGGCGGACATGAGGGGGCATGGCGACCGGCCCGATAGCGCGAAAGGTGGACGCCTCGTCTGCTGAAGCCAGCATCGCTGAAAGGGCGGATACCCTCAAACGCGTTTCTGCGTGGAAGTGGTTAACTGGTCTCCACGGAGGCGTGCGCCACATCTGAGTGATTTAGTATATCTTGCAGTTGGGCCTCAATCTCCTCTTCCTTCATATTATTAACTAATGATAATTCTTTCACCAAGAGATTTTTGGCGGTGTCCAACATTTTGCGCTCACCGAAGGACAGCTCTTTTTCCAGCTTGAGGAGGGTCAAGTCCCGAAGGACTTCGGCCACCCTGAGAGGGGAGCCGGTCTTGATCTTGTCCATGTAATCGCGATAGCGCCGATTCCAGGTGGTGGTGTTGATCCGGGTGGGGCGGGTGCGCAGAATTTCGTAGATGTCCAGCACGGATTTGGTGTCGATGACTTTCCGCAGGCCGATGTTCTTGGCATTATTGGTGGGGATCATGATGATCATGTCGTTGTCCAGAAGACGCATAATATAAAAGCTGTGAGGTTGCCCTCCCACCTCTTTTTCCTGGATCGACTCGATCACCCCGACGCCGTGCGCGGGGTAAACAGCCATCTGGCCAACGTTAAACATGCTACAGACCTCCTTTCATGTACAATTTATCACAATTTCACATCAATGGCAAATTAATTGACTCACCGCTGGAAGCGAAAAGTCAAAATATCGGCGTCGTGGATTTGGTAGTCCCGGCCTTCGACCTGGATAAGTCCCGCTTCCTTGATTTTGGCCGGAGAGCCCAGGCGCACCAGGTCGTCGTAGCGCATGACTTCGGCCCGGATAAACCCTTTCTCCATGTCGGAGTGCACCCGGCCTGCGGCCTTGGGCGCGGGGGTGCCGGCCGGCACGGTCCAGGCCCGCACTTCGGGGCCCACAATCGTGTAAAAGGTGACCAGGTTGAGCTGGCGGTAGCTTTCCCGGATCAGCCGGTTGATGCCAGGCTCGGTCAGCCCCAGGCTCTCCAAAAATTCGCGGCGCTCCGATTCGGAAAGTTCCATGAGTTCGGCTTCCAAATCGCCCAGCAAAGGGACCACGGCCACCCCCCGCTCTGCAGCCAGTTCCTGCAAAGCCAGGTAGTGCGGGCCGCCATGAAACTCCGACTCGCTCAGGTTGGCCACAAACAGATAGGGCTTCAAAGTGAGCAGAGCCACCTCCTTCAAATATTCCAGGTCCTGGGGCGACAAACCGAGAGCCCGGGCCCACTTTCCCTGGTTCAAGCCTTCCTCTACCCTGGTCAGGACAGGGAGAGCCGCCGCGGCAGCCTTGTCCCCGACTTTGGCCCGCTTCTCCAGTTTGAGGCGCTGGCGGCTGAGAATCTCCAGGTCCGCCAGTATCAGTTCCGTTTCCACCACCTCCACATCCCGCCGCGGATTGAGGCCGCTTAGAGGATGAGGGCATTTGGGGGTTTCAAAGCAGCGCACCACGTGCACCAGAAGGTCGGTGTCCCGGATGTGCCCCAGAAACTGGTTGCCCAGACCCTCGCCCTGGGACGCCCCGGCAATGAGGCCGGCCACGTCCACAAACTCGATGGTGGTGGGCGTCACGCGCTCCGGCTTTAATATCTCCCCCAACTTAGCCAAGTGGGGGTCAGGCACCGGCACCACCCCGATGTTGGGGTTGATGGTGCTGAACGGATAAACGGCCGTTTCCGCGCCGGCCGCGGTCAAAGCGTTAAAGATGGTGGTCTTGCCCGCATTGGGGAGTCCGATGATGCCGCAGCGCCATGACATGTCAGTTTTCGGTTTTCGGTTTTCGGTTTTCGGTGAAAAGCTTCAGCAGCATGTAGATTTCTTTTCTCCCGTTCCCAATTTGATTTGATAACGGCGACAATGGCTGTGGCCAGATACAGACAAACAGAAAACAGAGAACAGAAAACTAACTCCGCCAGATGCCCGGAATCTTGGTCCCGCAATGGCGGCATTTATCTCCTTTAAGGTTTACCTCGCCCACCGCATAGCCCCGGCGGCTGATGACCAGTTTGCCGCAATTGTGACAGTGGGTGTTCTCCGCCGGGTTCCCCGGCAGGTTGCCCAGGTACACGTATTTCAGACCAGAGTCCAGGGCGATGCGGCGCGCTTCTTCCAGAGTGCTCACCGGTGTCGGGTAGTGATTCTTCATTTTGTGCAGCGGGAAGAAGCGGGAAAAATGCAGCGGGGTGAGCGGCCCCAGCTCTTTTTTGATCCATTGGCACATGGCCCTGATCTGGTCCGGTTTATCATTCTTTTGGGGGATGACCAGGTTGACGATCTCCACGTGGACCCCGCGGCTGCTTAACGTTTTTAGCGTGGCGAGCACCGGTTCCAGTTCCCCATCCACCATTTCCTGATAAAATTTGTTGTCAAAGGCCTTGAGATCAATGCAGGCCGCGTCCAGCACCTCCGCCAGTTTGGCCAGGGGCTCCGGCGAGACGTAGCCCGCCGAATGGCAGACATTCAAAATCCCGTCTTTTTTGGCCAGCCGGGCCGTGTCCAGCATATATTCATAAAAGATGACAGGCTCCACGTAGGTGTAGGCAATTGAGGGGCAGTTATTTTTGCGTGCTCCGGCCACCACCTGATCGGGGGGTGTGTCAAAGTTATAGGTTTCTTCCGGTTTGGCCTGGGAAATCTCCCAATTCTGGCAAAAGATGCAGTGCAGGTTGCATCCCGCGGTGGCAATGGAATAAGACGGCGTGCCGGGCAGGACATGAAAAAGGGGCTTTTTTTCGATGGGGTCCACATGCACCGCGCAGGGATTGCCGTAAACCAGACTATAATATGACCCTTTGCGGTTTTCCCGCACGCCGCAGTCGCCCCGTTCGCCGGGCTTGACCTCGCACTGCCGGGGACAGAGTTGGCACTTCACTTTCTGGTTGGGCCGCACCTGGTAGAAAAGGGCTGGGTGGGGCTTGACCAATCCCTGCCGCATATTCTGAGGGAAAAAAGGAAAAAGCGGGGTGGGCAGGGAAAACAGGGCCAGGGTGCAGGCGCTTTGCCGGACAAAACTGCGCCGGTCCAGAAGCCTTTCGCACCAGACCCGACGCCCGGTATTCATCAGGCCATGCCTTTCATGTCAAAACTCCAGCGGCTCAAACCAATGGAATTATTCCCCTCAATTTCGAGACCAGGGGCGGCAAAATAGCTGAGGCGAGGTTGGCCTGGAGGCGGGCGGGTTAGGACCGGTTGTTATTTATCCGGTTGCGCAGCACCCCGGAGGTCTTAAAGACCACCACTTTACGGGCTCGAAGAATGAGGTTTTCCTTCGTCTGGGGGTTCCTGCCCCGCCGGGCATTCTTCTGCCTGACCGAGAATTTGCCAAAACCACTGATGAGCAGATCTTCACCTTGGGCCAGGGTTTCCTTGATGATGCCGAGCACCCGCTCCACCACCGCCCGGGATTCCTGCTTGCTTAGACCTGCCTGAGTTTGCAAACGCGTGATCAGCTTTTCTTTGGTGAGGGCCATGGTTTGTTCGAAACACCCGTGGAGGTCAGTTAGTTAAGCTGTTAATAATGGTAAATAATCTGGAAATTGGTGTCAAGCTTTTTTTCCGGTGGCCGGGGGCGGCTGTTTTATCAGCCTGGAATCGGCCGGCCTGGAAAAGTGACGCAGGCCGAAATCCATGGCGTGAAACTTACAGGAGTCCACGCACTTGAGGCACATGATGCAATCCTGGCTGGCCTGGTCTTCATAGGGTGTTATGCCGGTAGGGCAGGCCTTGACACAAGATTTGCAGTGCAGGCAGTTGCCCTCGATATAATCCACTTTGATTAGGGTCGTGCGGTTAAACAACCCATAAAAGGCCCCCAAGGGGCATAAGGTGCGGCAAAAAAAACGGCTGATAAAAATGGCCAGAATAATAATCAGGATCAGGATAGTCAACTTGTTCCAGAAGTAGAAACCCAGGGTCTGCCACAATTCAGGTTTGAGGGAGATGAGAGGAAGGGCCCCCAAAAGCGTTCCGGACGGACAGATAAGCTTGCAGAACCAGGGGTGCCCCAACCCGAATTGATCAGTCAAAAACAGGGGCATGAGGATCACCGTAGCCACCAGGACCACGTATTTGGTGTAGCGCAAGGGCGGCCACAGGGAAAACTTGGGGGTGGGGATTTTATAGAGCAGGTCCTGGATGAAGCCGAAGGGGCAGAGCCAGCCGCAGGGCAGACGGCCCACCAGGGTGCCGATGAAGCCGAGGTAGCCCAGCACCATGAAGCCGGTATGAGGAAAGGAGGCCGAAGGCGTGTAGCGGATGCTGGCGATAAAGTTCTGCACCGCGCCCACCGGACAGGACAGCAGGGCCGCAGGGCAGGAGTAGCAATTCAGCCCGGGGTGGCAGATCGCCTTGAGGGGCCCCTGATAAATGATGGAACCGCCGAAAAGGAATTTAAAATAGGAGTTGGTCCCCAGCGCGACCACAGTCTGAATGAGCCACCGGAAGGCGTTCATTCACCCTACCCCGATGCAGGCCAGACAGATGGTGTTCCCCAGGTTCATGAGATAGTCGATATCCCCGGTGTTCACCCCGATGAGAAAAAGCAGAGAAAAGATGATGATGAGCACTATGGCTCGCCGCGGCATGATGAGCCTCCCAGCGTTGTCAGCGGAGGGGGTCTGCTCCCTCAGAAGGATAATTCAGCCGACTACTCCAAATTCTCAGAATTCATCACTTATCCTCAAGAGTATTATACCCCTATTCCTGGGAACAAGGGTCTGAGGAATTTTTTTCAATATTTTTTACAAATGTATTGACAAAGCATAATATGCTAATATTATAATAAACAAATGAAAGAGGAAGACACCTTACCAAACCGCCTGGACAAAGCGGCCCGCTGCTTACGGGTGCTGGCCCATCCCACCCGGCTGTTGATCATCCATCTCCTGGGAGAGGGGGAAAAGTCGGTTCAGGATTTGGAGAAACTGGTGAAAGCTTCCCAGTCAAGCGTCTCCCAACACCTGAATTTACTGAAAGACAGGGACATCCTGGAGTCCCGGCGTGCGGCCCAGCAGGTGTTTTATCGCCTCAAGGACCCCCGGGTTCTGCAGCTCACGGCTCTCACCCGGGAGTTGTTCTGTAAGGAATAGTTTGCGGGGCTCAAGGTTCAAGGTGAGTGCGGCGGAGCACGTAAGGTAGACGCAGATTCTGCTTAAAGAGAACCAATAAGTTGTTGACCGGATTCGCCCCCCTCACCCCAGCCCTCTCCCCCGTCAGCGGTGGGAGAGGGTTCCCCCAAAATTGGGGGAGAAGGGCAGGGTGAGGGGGAACCCAAGCATATCGGCAGGAGAGCCGGAATTAAAGCCATAAGCAATTTTTGCAATTCCCTGAAAAGGAGATCAGCCAAATGAACAATAAAAAGGAAAAAGCCTGTTTCATCTGCTCCCGGGACACCCTGGACGGGGCCTACCCCGCCCTTATCCTGGGCATCAACGCGGCCCGCTTGGGCATGGAGGCCAAGGTCTTTTACACCTTCATGGGCGTCAACCTGGTGCGCAAGGGCGGCATCGAGAAAGCCAAATTCATTCCTCCGGGGGTCATGGGCGCGGTGCCCGGCATGTCCAGCCTGGCCACGGCCATGATGAAGAAAAAGGCTGAAAAGGCCCAAATCCCGTCGCTTCCGGACCTGATGGAGATGGCCCAGTTGGAGGGGGTGGAACTCATCGCCTGCCGCATGACCATCGACATGATGGAAATCAAAGAAGAGGACATGCTCGAAGGCGTGCCCATCTGGACCGCGGAGGATTTTCTGAAATATGCCCGGGACGCCAACCTCTGTCTGTTCACCTGATGGCACCTTGAACTAAAGTCGGCCCTTTGCGGACTTGCGCAGGTCGAAAGACGGTCCTAATATAAACCTAAGGATGGTGAAACCGCTTTTAACTCAAAGACCGGGTGACGAAAATGGGCAGAGAAGCCTTGCTGGTAGCGGACATGATAAACGACTTCATTGACCCTGAAGGTTCCCTCTTCGTCGGGCCGGCCGGCCGGGAAATCGTCCCTTACGTCAAGAAAAAAATTGACGAAGCCAGGAACGCGGGCAAGTTGATCATTTTTATCTGCGATGTGCATTCCCCCGATGATCCCGAGTTCAAGTACTTCGCCCGCCACGCGGTGAAAGGCACCTGGGGAACGGAAGTAATTCCCGAACTCACCGTCCGGCCTGAAGATCTGCGGGTGGACAAGCCCACCTATGACAGCTTTTTCAAAACCGACCTGGAGGAGCTTCTGAAGAAAGAGCAAATCGAGCGGGTCGAAGTGGTGGGGGTATGCACCTCCATTTGCGTCTATGAGACGGCCAAAGGGCTTTTCCTCAGAAAAATTCCCGCGGTGGTGCACCGGCAGGGGGTGGCAGATTTCGACCCCGAGGCGCATGAATTCGCCCTCAAGCACCTGGAACGCGTTTGGGGGGCGGAAGTGGTCTAAGGCGGCGCACCAGGATATTTATCTCGTTAACTCCAGGCTACTAAAATCAAGACAAGCCCCCCGTCCAGGGGGCTTTTTCTTTGCTTTTCATTTGGTTACGCCGCCGGCTTATGATAGTATTTAACGGATTTGGCGAAGCAGGCGAAAGTTATGAACGCTGCTGATATCTGGATACTTGCGGGAGTGCCCGCCTCCTCGTTTGTGGTGGCCCTGTCCGGGGCCTTGATGCCCGGCCCGCTTTTGACCCTGACAGTGGGAGAGTCCGCCCGCCGGGGCTTTTGGGCCGGCCCTCTGATTATGGTAGGCCATGCGGTTTTGGAACTGGCCCTGGTGATCCTGCTTCTCATCGGCGTGGGCGCCTGGCTGCACCGCCCCTGGATTTTGGGAGCGGTGGGCCTGGGCGGCGCGGTCATGCTGGGCTGGATGGGCCTGGGCTTGGTCAGGGCCTCCCGCGGCGGCCGCCTGGAGCTGGACGCCAACGCCGCGGGCGGCCTGCACCCGGTGTGGGCCGGGGTGCTCATGAGCCTGGCCAACCCTTACTGGCTCCTCTGGTGGCTTACCATCGGTCTGGGCTACGTCCTGTTTTCCGTCAAATATGGGTTTGTGGGGGTGCTCCTGTTCTTTGTCGGGCACATCCTGGCCGACTTCGCCTGGTATACCCTGGTGGCCGCGGCGGTGGCCCGGGGTTCCCGCTTCCTGTCGGATCAGGTCTATCGCAACTTTTTGGCCGGCTGCGGGGTGTTTCTTTTTGCGTTCGGCGGCTATTTCGGCTTTCAGGGCGTGAAGTTCTTGCTGAACGCCTGACCTGCGGGTGAGCTGCAGGTGGTTAGCATCTTCCCCCGGAAGGCGATCGTTTGACCAAATAAACTATATCTTGGCCGCCATTTCACCTGTCGCTTTAGGGTTGACCAGGATAAATGCAGCGCCGCCGCCCCCCGGAGGCGCGAAAAACCCCCGGGCGCGGCGGTTCTACAGCCGAGGGCATGACTGCGAATTTCATAACCGCAATAAGAGGTTTTTTGCATGGGATTAATTCAAAGGGGCCTTATAGTAGGGATGCTGGAGGTCAACTGCTACGTCGTGGGAGACGACGAAACCAAGGACGCGGTGGTCATCGACCCGGGGGGAGACGAAGACGAAATCCTGGAAGTCTTGCGCCATCACGGCTTGAATCTCAAATATATCATTGACACCCACGGCCATTTCGACCACGTGGACGCCAATCAGCCGCTGAAGGACGCCACCGGCGCCCAGATCGCCATCCACAAGCTGGACGCCCACATGTTGAGCAAGCCGTCGCAAGAGGCTTTGTTTTTCACGGGCAACCGTCTGCGGCTGTCCCAGGCGGACGTTATTCTTAATGAAGGCGACATCATCACCTTCGGCAACTTCAAGCTTAAAGTTTTGCATACCCCCGGCCACACCCCGGGCGGCATCTCCCTGGTGATGGAAAACCAGCCCCTGGTCTACGTGGGTGACACCCTGTTCGCCGGGTCCATCGGCCGCACCGATTTCCCGGGCGGCGATTTCAACGCCCTGATTAACGGCGTGCGGACCAAGCTCTTTACCCTGGGAGACCATTACATCGTCTATCCGGGCCACGGACCGGTGACCACCATCGGTCAGGAGCGCCAGTATAACCCGTTTTTTTAGGTTTTCGGTTTTCGGTTTTCAGTTTTCGGTTTGAGTAAAATCCGAAACCTCGCCTTCGACATTAAACAGAAAACAGAAAGAAACCTATGTCATTTGCCGACAAACGCATCCTCCTGGGAGTCTCCGGCGGCATCGCCGCATACAAGGCCGCGGAGCTGGCCCGGCGGCTGGTGACGGCCGGGGCCACGGTGAAGGTGGTGATGACCAAAAGCGCCGCCGAGTTCGTCACCCCCATGACTTTCGCGGCCCTGACCGGCCAGACGGTGGGCACGGCCCTGTTCGGCCCAGGGGTGCATCCCCTGGAGCACATCTGGCTGGGGCAGCAGGTGGACGCCGTGGTGCTGGTGCCGGCCACGGCCAATCTCATCGGCAAAGCGGCCAACGGCATCGGGGACGATCTGCTGAGCACCATATTGATTGCGGCCACCCGCCCGGTTCTGGTCTGTCCGGCGATGAACTGCGAAATGTACGAGAATCCGGCGGTCCAGGAGAACCTGGCCCGCCTCCGGGAGCGCGGCATGTGGGTTCTGGAGCCGGAAGCCGGGGCCCTGGCCTGCGGCGCGGTGGGCTATGGGCGGCTGCCGGAAACCGATAGCATTTTAGCGGCTCTGGGGCGGTTGGTCGCGGTGAGGGATTTGGCAGGTCAACGCCTGCTGGTAACAGCCGGACCGACGCACGAGGATTTGGACCCGGTGCGCTATGTGACCAACCGCTCCAGCGGCAAGATGGGCTATGCCGTGGCCCGGGCCGCGTGGCGGCGGGGGGCTGACGTCGCGCTGGTGACAGGACCTACATCCCTTCCAGACCCCTTTGGAGTGGAAATGATTCGGGTGCGCTCGGCCCTGGATATGCTCGGCGAAGTGGTGAAGCGCTTCCCGTCCTGCGACGCCCTGGTTATGGCCGCGGCGGTGGGAGATTACCGCCCCGAAAGCCTGGCGGAGCGGAAAATCAAGCGGGGCTCCACTGCCGCCCTCCAGGTGACCCTGGTTCAGAACCCAGATATTCTCAAAGAAATCAGCGCCTTGAAAGAAAGCCAAATTACCATCGGTTTTGCCGCCGAAACACATGACTTGATTGAAGAGGCCAACCGCAAGCTGACGGAAAAGAATCTCGACCTTATTGTGGCCAATGACGTCAATCAGCCGGATTCCGGCTTTGCCGTGGATACCAATGAAGTGACCCTGGTGGCCGCGGACGGGGAGGTTGTGTCCCTGCCGCTTCTGACCAAAGATGAAGTGGCGGACAAAATCCTCGACTGGCTGGTGCCCCGCCTGACCCCCAAGTCCCCGGAGGATGCCGGTGACTGAAAACCCCGCTGCCGCCCTTAAGGAACTAACAGGGCTCCTGAAGGAATGGCTCGCGTTCCAGGGGCGTCTCGGGTGGCAGGGAACCGCGCCTTCGGAAGAAGTCAAACAGGTGAGAGAGCCCGGTGCGGCCGCTCCGACTCCCACCCTGAAGGAGATTCGGGAAGCGATGGAGCACTGCCGAAAGTGCAAACTCGGGCGCGGCCGCACCAACCTGGTGTTCGGCGAAGGTTCTCCCAATGCTGAGATAATGTTCATCGGCGAGGCGCCGGGCGAGGAGGAAGACCGCCAGGGCCGTCCTTTTGTGGGCCCGGCCGGCCAGGTTTTGAACAATCTCCTGAATAAGTTGGGACTGAGCCGGGAAGAAGTCTACATCACCAATGTGGTGAAAAGCCGGCCGCCCAACAACCGGGACCCGGAGCCGGATGAGATCGCGGCCTGCCTGCCGTTTTTGCAGCAGCAAATCAAGGCCATCCGGCCCAAAGTCATCGTCGCCCTGGGACGGATTGCCGCGCAAACGCTGCTGAACACGCGCGAACCCATAACCAAACTCCGGGGCAGATGGCATAAGTACGACCGCATCCCGGTCATGCCCACCTTCCATCCTTCCTATCTGTTGCGCTTTCCCAGAGAGCGGATAAAGACCTGGCAAGACATGCAACTGGTCATGGAGCGGTTAGCTGCCGATGAATAAGGTTAAATCCCTCTGCCTCGCCATCCTGGCGCTGGGCCTCCTGGCGGCGGGGGCAAAACCGGCGGCGAGCGTCGCCGGCGTCGTTTACGCCCTGCCGGCTACGGGCTCCATCAATCCGGGACTGGCTGATTTTATCATTCAGGGCATCAGTAAAGCCGAAGCTGAGAAGGCCGAAGCGCTGGTCATCCAGTTGGACACCCCCGGCGGTCTGGAAGTCTCCATGCGCAAGATCTGCCAAGCCGTCATCAACGCCAAAGTGCCGGTCATCGTCTACGTTTCGCCCAAGGGAGCGAGGGCGGCCTCCGCGGGGGTGTTTATCACCGTTGCCGCGCACGTCGCCGCCATGGCGCCCGGCACCAATATCGGGGCAGCCCACCCCGTGTCCATCGGCTTGGGCAAGACGGACAAGGTGATGAGCGACAAGGTCATCAACGACATGGTGGCCTTCGGCCGCTCCCTGGCCAAAGAACGGGGCCGCAACGCCGACTGGGTGGAGCAGGCCATCAGGAAAAGCGTCTCCATTGACGCAGGTGAGGCCAAGAAGCTCAAGGTCATTGATTTTGTGGCCGAAAATCTGAATGAAGTGCTGGAAAAAGCCCACGGTCTCGAGGTAAAGATCGCCGGCAAAGCCGTGCGCCTCAAGACCCTGGGAGTGCCGGTACGGGAGATTCAGGAAGGCCTCAGCACCAAAATCCTCAAGCACATCGCGGACCCCAACATCGCCTTTATTTTGATGCTCATCGGCTTGGCCGGCCTTTACTTTGAGCTGTCCAACCCCGGCGTGGTGTTGCCGGGAGTTTTAGGGGCCATCTGCCTGCTTCTGGCCTTATATTCCTTTCAAACCCTGCCGGTGAATTATATCGGGCTGCTGCTGATCCTGCTTTCTTTTGTCTTTTTTATTCTGGAGATCTATGTAACCAGCTTCGGCCTGCTGACCGTGGCGGGGGTGATTTCCCTCTTGTTGGGTTCCATAATGCTGTTTCCGGGAGGAGGGGCCGGCATGGCTATCGCCTGGCAAGTCTTGATCCCCACTCTGATAGCGGTGACGCTGTTCTTCGTCGGCATCGCCTATTTAGTGGCGCGCACCCACCTGCGCCGTTCCATAACCGGCAGCGCCGGCCTGATCGGGGAACGGGGCGTGGCCCATACCGATATATCCGCGAAAGGCGGCCAGGTCTTTGTGCATGGCGAGTATTGGCAGGCAATGAGCCAAGAGCCCATTGCCAAAGGCGAGCCGGTGGAAGTGGAGGAAGTCATCGGCTTGAAAATCCGGGTGCGCCGGGCATAAAAAAACGGTTTTCAGTTTTCCGTTTTCTGTTTCCGGTGAAAAGAAATCAGTGAAACCTGATCGGACAAAGCTTTACCGACAGCCGGAATTTATTCACTGACCCAAACGCCAAACTAAAAACCGAAAACTGAAAACTGAAAACTGATACTTAAGGAGGCTCAGATGTTCTCACCGGCATTCGTAATAGCCATACTGGTAGTCTTTTTCCTGTTGAGCGCCGTCAAAATTCTCGCGGAATATGAGCGGGCGGTGGTGTTCCGCTTGGGGCGGGCCCTGGACAAGGCCAAAGGTCCGGGCCTCATCATCGTTATCCCCATGATCGACCGCGTGGTCAAGGTCAACCTGCAGCTCGTCACCTACGACGTTCCCAGCCAGGACATCATCACCCGGGACAATGTCACGGTCAAGGTCAATGCGGTGGTATATTTCCGGGTTATCGAGCCGCTCAAGGCGGTAATCGAGGTTCAGGACTACATTTCCGCCACCCAGTTGCTGGCCCAGACCACCTTGCGCAGCGTCTGCGGCCAGTCCGAGCTGGACGATCTCTTATCGGCCAGGGAAAAGATCAACGCGCAGATTGCCGAGATTCTGGATAAACATACCGACCCCTGGGGCATCAAGGTGACCCTGGTGGAGCTCAAAGCCATTGACCTGCCCATCGAGATGCAGCGGGCCATGGCCAAGCAGGCCGAAGCAGAGCGGGAACGGCGGGCCAAGGTGATCAACGCTGAAGGCGAATTCCAGGCCGCCGCCAAAATGGCCGAAGCCGCCCAGGTGCTGGCCACCGAGCCTATCTCCTTGCAGCTCCGCTATCTCCAGACGCTTCGGGAGATTGCCGCGGAAAAGAATTCCACCACCCTGTTTCCCATCCCTATTGATTTAGTGAAGCCGTTTATTAAAATGTATGAACGGCTGGAGGAACAGGAGAAGAAGTAAGCAGCGGCCAGTGGGCCAGGGGTCCGGGGCCGGAAAATTGAATTGTGTATTCAATAATTACGCTGGAGGGCAAGCAGGCGCTCCAGGGATGCTATGCTATAAATCGGAGGACATATGGCCAAGAAGGAACGCAAAGAAAAGAAAGAAAAGCCCTTGGAAAAAATGACGGCCACGGAGCTGCGCAAATATGCCTTGGAGCTGGGAGAAATCACGGGTGTGCACGGCATGAACAAAGAGGAGCTTTTGGCCGCCATCAAAAAAGTCAAGGGCATTGAAGATGAGGGCAAAAAAGCGGCCAAAACGGTGAACGTGCGTGAGCTGAAGCAGCAGGTCAAGGAGCTTCGCGCCCAGAAAGCCGCGGCTTATGAAGCCGGGGAGCCCAGCAAGAAGATCAACATCCTGCGCCGCAAGATGAGCCGGTTAAAGAAGCGCACCCGCAAGGCCGCGTAAAGGAAAGTTTTCAGTTTTCAGTTTTCCGTTTTCAGTTTTCAGAGGGGGCTAGCCCTGGCACAGGCGGGATGCCTGTTTTTTGGTGGCACAGGCTTTCAGCCTGTGTCTGCACAGGCGGGACGCCTGTGCCACCTGGGTTGGTCAGGAGGGTAGAAGCTTCCGGGTCGGTAAGTCGGCCGGAGCAAAATAAGAAAGAAAAAAAACGGGGGCGGGTTTTAAACCCGCCCCCTTTATGTTGCTGCGACTGGAGGACGCTTAAAGGCTGGGGAAGATTTTGACGGAATTCATGGCCAAGTCGTAGAACCAGCCGGGGAAGATGCCCACCAAAACGGTGGCTACGGCGGTGGCGATGACGCACGCCGTGACTGCGGGGGTGAAAGCGATGGGGCCGAGATCGGCCTCCGCGGGGCGCATGTACATGAGCACGGTGATGCGCAGGTAATAGTACACCGAGACCAGGCTGTTCATCACGCCCAGGATGGCCAGCCAGATATAGCCGGCCTGGACGGCCGCGGAGAAGATGTAGAATTTGCCCACAAAGCCTGCGGTGGGGGGCATGCCGGCCAGGGCGAACATGAAGACGGCCATGCCCGCGGCCAAGCCCGGGTGCTGGTAAGCCAGGCCGGAGTAGTCGTAGATGTTCAGGTAGCTGTCCTTCTTGCGGGCCACCAGAATGACCACCCCGAAGGCCCCGATGTTCATCAGGGTATAAGCCAGAAGATAGTAGAGGATGCTCACCGCGCCCAACTGGTTGGCGGCCACCAGGGCCACCAGGATATAGCCCGCGTGGGCGATGGAGCTGTAGGCCAGCATGCGCTTGATGTTGGTCTGGGCGATGGCCACGACGTTGCCCAGGGTCATGGTGGCCACGGCCAGGACCCACAGGAGCATATGCCAGTTGACGTGGAAGGCCGGGAAGGCCAGGAAAAAGACCCGGGCGAACGCGGCGAACGCCGCGGCCTTGACGGCCACGGCCATGTATGCGGTGATGGAAGTCGGGGCGCCCTCATAGACGTCCGGGGTCCACATGTGGAAAGGCACCGCGGCCACTTTGAAGCCGAAGCCCACCACGAGCAGCGCAATGGCCAGCAGGGTCAGGGGCTTGGTCAGAGTGGCGGCGTCGGTTAGGCGCTTGGCCAGCTCATCCAGGTACAGGGAGCCGCCCGCGGCGCCGTACAGAAAGGCCATGCCGAAGAGCAGGAAGGCGCTGGCAAACGCGCCCAGCACCAAATACTTCAGGGCCGCTTCGTTGGACCTGGCGTCTTCCCGGAAAAACCCGGCCAGCACATAGACCGCGATGGACATGACCTCCAGGCCCAGGAAAATCATGATCATGTGGGCGCTGGCGGCCATCATCATCATGCCGACGGTGGCGAACAGGATCAGGGCGTAGTATTCGCCCATGTCCTTGCCCCACTCTTCCAGATACGGACGGGACAAGAGAATGGTCAAGGCCGCGCCCAGGATCAGGATGAGATAGAACAGGAAGGCGAAGTTGTCCACATAAACCATGCGGGCAAAATCAGTGCTTTGAGCGCCCCACAAGTCGATGGTCTGAAACGCGGCCAAGGCCAGGACTGCCAGGCTGAAATAAGGGAAGTAGGTCTTGCGTCCTTTGGAGAGGGCGTCCACAAGCAGAATCAGGATGGCCCCTAAAGCGAGCGTCAGCCAGGGCCCGATACTGATAAGGCTGAAGGTGGGTATGGTCAGGGTCATCGCGCCTCCCCTTTAAACACTTGGGATAGAGTGACTTTCGTGGCCTTGGCCTGCTCCATCTTGGCCACGAAATTCGTAGTGGTGGCTTCGATCTTATTCAAAAAGGTGCTGGGATAAACGCCGATCCAGACGATAAACAACAGGAGCGGCGCAAAGATGAAAATCTCCCGGCCGGAAAGGTCCGGCAGGTTTTTGTTCTTGGGATTGGTAACTTCGCCGAACATGACCCGCTGGAACATCCACAGCATGTAAACCGCGGCGAAAATCACGCCGGACGCGGCGATGGTGGCCAATATCTTGTTTTCCTTGAAGGTGCCAAGCAGAATGAGAAATTCGCCCACAAAGCCGTTCAGGCCGGGCAGGCCGATGGAGGACAGGGTCACGATCATGAAGATGGTGGCGTATATGGGCATCGGGGTGGACAGGCCGCCGAAGTCGGCGATCATGCGGGTATGGCGGCGTTCATAAATCATGCCCACGATAAAAAACAAGGCCCCGGTGGACAGCCCGTGGTTGATCATCTGGATGACGCCGCCCTGGATGCCCTGGACGTTGAAGGTAAAGAGCCCCAGCATGACAAAGCCGAGATGGGAGACGGAGGAAAAGGCGATCAGGCGCTTCAAGTCCTTTTGCACGATGCAGACCAGGGCCCCGTAAACAATGCCGATGACCGCGAGGACGCTGAACAGGGGCACGAAATAGTAGGCCGCCTCAGGGAAGAGCGGCATGTTGAAGCGCAGGAAGCCGTAAGTCCCCATCTTCAAAAGCACCGCAGCCAGAATGACCGAGCCTACGGTGGGGGCTTCGGTGTGGGCGTCGGGCAGCCAGGTATGGAAGGGGAACATGGGCACCTTGATGGCGAAAGCCAAGCCGAAGGCCAGGAACATCCAGAACTGCATGTTGAAGGGGATGTTCAGCCCATATAACTTCAGCAGATCAAAGGTATAAACGCCGGTCACTTTGCCGTGGTAGAAGTAAAGCACCAAAATGGCGACCAGCATGAGCAGGGAGCCGAACATGGTGTACAGGAAGAACTTGATGGCCGCATATACCCGGCGGGCCGGGTTGCCCCAGACGCCGATCAACAGGTACATGGGGATGAGCATCACTTCCCAGAACACATAGAACAGGAACAGGTCCAGGGCCAGGAAGACGCCGATCATGCCGCTCATCAGGGCCAGGATGCAGATCATGAATTCCTTGACCCGGGTCTGGATGTCCTCCCAGGTGGCCAGGACGCAGAGCGGCGTCAGGAAGGTGGTGAGGAGCACCAGGAGCAGAGAGAAGCCGTCCAGGCCAAGGATATAGCTGATGCCGTACTGGGGCAGCCAATCGTAGCGCTCCATAAACTGCATGGCCGCGGTGGTGCTGTCGAACCTAAACCACAAGGGCAAAGAGAGCCCGAATTCCACCAGCGCGATGCCCAGGGTGGTGAGCTTCAGGAGCCGGTGGTTCTTCCGGGGGAGGAAAATGAGCAACGCGATCCCCAGGACAGGAAAAAAGATAAGAAGCGATAATATGGGTAGCTGCATGAGCAACTCCTACAGGTTGTTATCCCAATAAATAGCCGACGACGAGGGTTACTCCCAGGACAATGGCCAAGGCGTAATTCTGGAGAAAGCCGGTTTCCAGGCGCCGGAGATGGGCGCTCAGCCAGGCCACGGTGCTGGCGGAGCCGTTCACCGCGCCGTCCACCACCTTATCGTCCACCTGGGTCCACAGCAGGGTGGAGCCGCTCTTGATGGGTTCCACCACGATGGTGTCATAAATCTGATCCACATAATACTTGTTGTAAATAAGGTCGTAGGGGACTCTGAACTTCTCGGCCAGCCAGCCGGGCAGGTCCGGCCGCAGCATGTACAGCTTGTAAGCGGTATAGATGCCGATGGCGGCCACCGCCATGCTGAAGGCCATGAGGCCGATTTCCAGGCTCACCGGCGGATGGCCGCCGTGGCCCACCGGGGTGATGGAGGGGGAAAGAAACTCCTTGAACTTGTGGCCCCCTTCGATGATGGGGAAGCCCACAAAGCCGCCCACGATGGAAAGAAACGCCAGAATCATCAGGGGGACGGTCATCAGCGGCGGCGATTCGTGCACGTGGTGGGCCACATGGGGGTCCACCCGGGATTCGCCGAAAAACACCATGTACACCGCCCGGAACATGTAAAACGCGGTGATGAACGCCGCCACGGTGCCGATGCCCCAATAAAAGTAATTGCCGTCAACCAGGGCGTGGAAGAGAATCTCGTCCTTGCTGAAAAAGCCGGCAAAGGGGAAGATGCCCGCGATGGCCAGGGTGGCGATCAAAAACGTGCGGTAGGTGATGGGGATGTGGTCCTTCAGGCCGCCCATGCGGCGCATATCCAGTTCGCCGGACACCGCGTGAGACACGGAGCCCGCGCCCAAAAATAAAAGGGCTTTGAAGAAGGCGTGGGTCATGAGATGGAAGATGCCGGCCACAAAGGCCCCCACGCCGCAGGCCAGAAACATATAACCCAACTGGCTTACCGTGGAGTAAGCCAGGACCCGCTTGATGTCAAACTGGGCCATGCCCATGGTCGCCGCGAAAATGGCGGTGAGCGCGCCGATGGTGGCCACCACCGTCAGGGAGAAGGGCGCCAGGGCATAGAGGGCGCTGCAGCGGGCCACCATGTAGACGCCTGCGGTGACCATGGTGGCCGCGTGGATGAGGGCGGACACCGGGGTGGGGCCTTCCATGGCATCGGGCAGCCAGGTGTACAGCGGAATCTGGGCCGACTTGCCGGTGGCGCCCACAAACAGCAGCAGGGTGGCCGCGGTGATGATGCCGCTGCCCACGGGGTACCGGCCGGCCAAGGCGAAGACTTCCCGGAAATTGAGGGTGCCGAAGGTCCAGAACAGCAGAAACATGCCCAGCAGGAAGCCGAAGTCGCCGATGCGGTTGACCACGAAGGCCTTTTTGCCCGCGTCGCTGGCGGACTGCTTCTCGTACCAGTAGCCGATCAGCAGATACGAGCACAGGCCCACGCCTTCCCAGCCCACGAACATCATGAGGAAGTTGTTGGCCCCCACCAGGATGAGCATGAAAAATACGAAGAGGTTCAGGTAGGTGAAGAACCGGGGGAAGCCCGGGTCGTCGTGCATGTAGCCTACAGAGTAGATGTGAATGAGAAAGCTGACGCCGGAGACCACCAGGAGCATAATGAGGGACAGAGGGTCCACCAAAAAGCCGATGGGCACGCTGAACTTGCCGGCCGCGATCCAGTTATAGACTACTATTTCCACGGGCCGGGAGGCAGCCGGGAGCTTGAGGAATTCCAGGAAAATAGCCACGGTGAGAGCGAAGCTCAAGCCGATGACGCCGGCGCCGATAGTGCCCACCAGGTTTTTGGGGAGCCTTTTCCCGTAGAGGCCGTTGATCAAAAACCCCATAAGGGGAAAGACGGGGATCAGCCAGACATACTGTATCATGGAATTCGCCTCACCACTTGAGGATGTTCAGGTCGTCGACATACACCGTGGCCCGGTTGCGGAAGATGGCCACCACCAGGGCCAGGCCCACCGCGACTTCGGCCGCGGCCACCGTCATGACGAAAAATACGAACATCTGGCCGTCTATCGCCTGGAAGGCGTTGGCGAAGCCGATGAAGGCGATATTGACGGCATTGAGCATCATCTCGATGCACATCAGGATGATCAGAATGTTTCGCCGGATCAAAACCCCGATGGCGCCTAAGGCGAAGAGCACCACGCTGAGGGCCAGATAGTAACTCAAGGGGACTGCCATAAAAGTCTCCTTAAAACGCGGTAAGCTTTAAGCTATGGGCTTTTGGCTTTAAGCTGAAAGCCGTAAGCTTTTTTGAGGCAATTTGTTCAACTCGCCAAAAACTTGCTCAGTATGAGGGATAAGCATCGTTTTCTATTTTTTAAAAAGCTTAAAGCTTAAGGCCCAAAGGCTTAGAGCTATTTCAGCTTCGATTTAGCCAACACCACCGCGCCCACGATGGCCACCAGCAAGAGCACGCTGGTGACTTCGAAGGGCAGAAGATAATCGGTGAACAGCAGCCGGGCGATGGACTCGGTGTTGCCCAACCCCGGGGGGGCCGCCTTGGCCAGGGGCACTTCGGCCTTGGAGAAGCCGTAAACCAGGATAAAAGCAACCAACGCCGCCAAGGTGATGCCGGCCAGCTTTTGGCCGAACCAGGGGCGGGCGGCCTCCTCTTCGGGCTGCCTGAGATTCAGGAGCATGATGACGAAGAGGAAAAGCACCATAATGGCGCCGGCGTAAACGATGATTTGAATGGCCGCGATAAATTCCGCGTGTGCCAGCAGATAGATGCCGGCCACCGCGAAAAAGTTGACAATAAGCCAGAGGGCGCTTCTCAAAGGATGGGTCTGGAAAACCACCAGAACCCCGGAGATGAGTGCTATTCCCGCCAGTGCGAAAAAGATGTATGCCATCATCGGGAAATCCTTGTTTTCTGTTTTCTGTTTTCTGTTTCCTGTATGACTTTCTGCCGGCTCAGGTTTGCTTCGCGCCTCATTTTCCTTCCTTGTTTCTGATTTTCCTTGATGCCGAAAACTGAAAACCGAAAACCGAAAACCGTTTTTAAAGCCAGTCCGGCATGCGCATTTCCGATTTCTTCTGGGTGGCCCGGTCAATGTCCAGGATCAGGACCTCTTTCTGGTATTGGGCCAACTCATAGAGATTGTTTAATTTTATGGCCGCCTTGGGGCAGGCCTCCTGGCAGAAGCCGCAAAAGATGCAGCGGGTCAGATCGATGACGAATTGGGTCGGGTACTTCTCGTGCTCCGGCCCTTCGGCCGGGACAATATTTTTAATGGCGTTGCTGGGGCAGACCACCATGCACAAGGTGCAGGCTACGCAGCGGCGGGTGCCGTCTTCATTGACGACCAACTCCGGATGGCCCCGGAAACGGGGATATACCGGCCGCTTCTCCTCGGGGTACTGGAGCGTGACCGGCTTGGAAAACACGTGGCGCAGGGTGGTGGCCAAGCCTTTGATGAGCGGGAGAATCATATAAAAAACCTCATGGGCTTTAAGTTGTTCCTGTAGGGGCGTGATTTATCACGCCCTTTTCATTTCCTAAAAGCTATTTCTCCAAGGGCGCAATGAATTGCGCCCCTACTTTAAAAGCCTAGTTTTATAGGGCGCACCGTGTGCGCCGTTATAGGCGGCCACGGGCCGCCCTATAGTTTTTGGTTATCTTTTAGCTGACAGCTGATGGCTAATTAGCTGACAGCTATATCAACAACATCACCGCGCCGGTGACCATGATGTTCAGCAGGGCCAAAGGCAGCATCACCTTCCAGCCCAAATACATGAGCTGGTCAAAACGGAAGCGGGGAAAGGTGCCCCGGACCCAGATGAAGCAAAACACCAGAGCGAAGGTTTTGCCCATGAACCAGACCACGGGCGGCAGAATCGGCCCCTGCCACCCCCCCAGGAACAAGGTGGTGATCAGGGCCGAAGCCACGATGATATGGGCATATTCGCCCATCATGAACAAGGCCCACTTCATGGAGCTGTATTCCGTCTGGTAGCCGGCCACCAGTTCGTTTTCGCATTCAATCAGATCAAAGGGGGTGCGGGCGCATTCGGCGAACGCCGCGGTGAGAAAAAGCACGAACCCCAGGGGCTGGTAGACGATGAACCACATGTCTTTCTGGGCTTCCACTATTTTGACCAGGGAAAGGCTGCCCGCCAGCATGAGAACCCCGATGACGGAAAGCCCCAGGGCCAGCTCATAGCTCACCATTTGGGCCGAAAGGCGCAGGCCGCCCAAAAGGGAGTATTTGCTGTTGCTGGCCCAGCCGCCCAGGACCGCGCCGTACACCGCCAGAGACCCCATGGCGAAGACATAGAGCAGCCCCACGTTGATGTCTGCGATGACGCCCTGGTTCAGGCCCGCGGCGGTGAGGTCGAAAGTCTGCCCGTAAATGGTGATTTGGGGCGGGAACATGTCCTTGGCGAAGGGGATCACCGCAAAGGGCAGAAACGCGGTGACCGCGGTGATGATGGGCGCCATCACGAAGAGCACCTTGTTCACCATGGGCGGCGTAAAGTCTTCTTTAAAGAGGAGCTTGACCAAATCCGCCAAAGGCTGGAGCAAACCCCAGGGCCCCACCCGATTGGGGCCGTAGCGCAGTTGAATAAAGCCCAGCACTTTGCGCTCCATGAGCACGGTGTAGGCCACCAGGGTAAGCAGGACCACCAGGACAATGAGAATCTTGATGGCGGACAACGCGATTAAAACCGGCAGATTCATAGTCTTTAAGCCTTTTGGATGGTTACCCTCACCAGGTTGGAGTTGAGGGTCAACATATGAGCCGCAGGCTCAGCAAAATGCTCCGGCAGGAACACCACTCCCTGGGCCAGGTTGGCGTCCAGGGTCACCGGGGCCGTTATTTCACCGTGCGAGGAGATGATTTTGGCTTCATCTCCTTCCGCCAGTTCCAGGGAGGCCGCGTCTTCGGGATGGAGCGCCAGCATCCCCTTGGGGGTCACGACCAGGGTGCCGCAGGGGTGATGCGTGGTGTAGGAGCCGGAGTGCTGCAGAACTTTCCCCACAATCAGGGTGAAGGGGCGCCGCCCGGGCAGACTGATGTCCAAATCAAAGGGCGCAAACTTGCCGGACAGGGTGGCCGGGATGCCGCTCCCCACGGTTTTGCCGGGGGCCAGGCCGGCCCACAGAGGCACATTTTTGGCCAGGTCCTGGAAGATGCGGACCGGGCTGCCGGGAACCGCGGGAAAGCCCATTTTCGCGCCCAATTCGCTGATGATCTGCCAATCGGGCTTAACTCCGTCGGCATCCAGGGCCTTGTTCAACACCCCCAGGCTGCCGCCGCTGGAGATGAACGAACCTTCCTGTTCGGCGTGAATGGCCACCGGCAGAACCACGTCGGCCATTTGGGCGAAGTCGTTCAGGAAGGCGTCCTGGACCACGATGAATTTGAGCTTGCCCAGAAGCTTTTCGGCGCGGGAGCGGTTGGGCAGAAACCGCAGCAGGTCGCCGCCCAAGGCATAGAGGGCCTGCGGGGCCGCCGGGTCGTCTGTCTCCAGCTTGTCCAGCATGGCCAGGAGATCAAGCCCCGGTTCTTTGATTACAGGTTTGTCGCCCCAGAAGGCCGCCGCGGTTTGGTCGTCCAGGGGCAGATAGCCGGGCAGGCGGTCCGGCAGCACGCCCGCTTCGCACACACCGCGGGTATTGGCCTTTTCAGCCACGGGATAAAGGGCGCTGCCGGGCTTTTCCGGGCGGCCGATCAACAGAAACAGATCGGCCAGGGCCATGACCGTCTGTTCGGCCTTGTCCTGCCCCAAAAGCTCCACCCCGAAGATGACGGCCGGAGCCTGGGCCTGAGCCAGCAGGGTCGCGGCCTCCTCAAAAAGCGCGGCCTCGTCGAAGCCGCACTTGGTGGCCAGTTCCTTGGGGCCGAATTTTTTCAGGGTTTCCTGCAAGTCTTCCAGGTTGCCTGAGGCAATAGCCGGCGTCCGGTCGGGTTGAGCCGCCAGCAAAGCTTTCATAATGCCTGCCAGGACTAGGCGCTCGGCGCCGGGTTTGTATCTCAGGCTGAGGTCGGCCCAGCGGTCGTACTTGGTAGTCCGGGGATTGGCCAAAATGAGCTTGAACTTATCATTCTGCCGGGCCTTGTTAACAGCCCAGCCCAGGGGGGGCAGTTCCGGGGTGATGTCCGCGCCGATGGCGAAGACCAGGTCGGCCTGGGCCAATTCCTCAAAAGAGCCGAGCACAAAGGGGAAGCCGCTGCCCTTGGTCTCCTCGCTTATCGCCAGCGGAGAGTGATAGGGAGGCAGGGTTTTGCCAACGGCTTTGACCTCCGTCACTTTGGGCCAGCCGAAGACCTCGGCCAGGCCGGCGACGGCCTTGAGATAATGGAGCCGGCCCGGGTTGTCCAACTGGTTGGTGCCCAGCCCGGCCCGGAAGAACTTTTGGAAAAGGTAATTGGCCTCCAAAGTGGCCCGGGGAGAGCCGATGCCGTAAATGGCATTCGCCCCGGCTTCGGCGGCAATTTCTTTGAATTTGGCGCTCACCAGGTCCAGGGCCTCGTCCCAGGTGGCTGTCCGGAACTTGCCGTTTTCTTTGATGAGCGGGGTCTTGAGGCGGTCTTCGGCCTCCACCACCGGATAGCCGAAGCGGCCACGGCCGCAGAGCAGCACGCTGTCGCCGTTATAGACGCGCATGACGCGGCCGTCTTTGACGTGCAGTTCATAGGTGCAGCCGCCGCCGCAGAAGGGGCAGACCATCATGGTCTTGTCCACTTCCCAGGCCCGGGCCCGGTACTTGAACTGCTTGTTGATGAGCGCGCCCACCGGGCAGATGTCGATGCAGGAGCCGCAGAATTCGCAGTCCAGAGGCACCCGGCCCGAACCCAGTTCGGTGAAGTAGCCCCGGTTCATGAAGTTGATGGCCATGGCCCCCACATGGTCCCGGCAGATGCGCACGCAGCGGCCGCAGGTGATGCAGCGGTCCGGGTGGCGCTCTATCAGGTCGGATTCGTAGTCATGGTTGGGCGGCAGAGCGATGGCCTTCAGGTCAACCTGGTCGATCCCCAGGGCATGGGTCAATTCCTGGAGTTCGCATTCGCCCCCCTTGTCGCAGATGGGGCATTCGATGGCGTGGTTGATGAGCACCAGTTTCATCAATTCCCGGCGGATGGCCTGGAGGCGGTCGGAATTGGTCACCACCTCCTGGCCTTCGGCCACGGTGGTGGCGCAGGCCGGCAGGGGCCGGGGGGGTCCGGGCTTGACTTCCACGACGCAGATGCGGCAGGAACCGATGGGCTTTAAAGCCGGGTGGAAGCACAGGTACGGGATGAAGATGCCGTTTTCCTTGGCGACTTCCAGGATGGTTTTCCCCGGCTCCGCCTGTACGGCCCGGCCGTCGATGGTCAAGTTCACCATAAGTCGTTCCGTTAGTGATTAAGCTGTCAGTCAGTTTGTTTGGGGCGCGCCGAGCGCCATATTTATTTGCATTACGCCTTATTTTTTGGCGGGCGGTGCCCGCCCTACATTCTATATGAACCAGCCGCCCCCGGATAATCATGCACAGGCGGGAACGCCTGCTCTGCATTCATTGGTGCAGGCTAAAGCCTGCGGCTGCAGCATTTGGCGGCGCGGCGGGCGCGCCCGTCTTTTGTAGGGGCTCGATTTATCGAGCCCTTTGTAAGGCGCCATGAATGGCGCCCCTACAGGCCGGCACGGAGGCCCGCACCACCGTCAATCAGCGAAACCCGAAATCCAGAACCTAAAACCCAGAACTCAAAACCCGAAACCGAAAACTGAAAACCGAAAACCGTCTATTAACAGTCCACATCCGCCAGGACGATGTCCATGGTGCCGATGAGCGCGATGAGGTCGGCCAAAAGCCTCCCCTGGGCCAACTTGGGAAGGGCGTTCAGCACCACAAACGAGGGCCTTCTCACCTTCACCCGCCAGGGCTTGCCGGTGCCGTCGCTGACGATGTACCAGCCCATTTCGCCCTTGGGGGCTTCAATGGCATGATAAACCTCGCCGCCCTTGGGGGGCCGCAATCCTTCCTCAATGAGGAGGAAGTGGTTTATCAGGCCGGCGATGTCATGGTAAACCCGCTCCTTGGGCGGCAGACTGATCCTGGGGTCGTCCACCTTGATGTCGCCTTTGGGAAGCTTTTCCAGGGCCTGGCGCACAATGCGGTTCGATTGCAGCATTTCCTGCATGCGCACCAGGTACCGGGAATAGGTGTCGCCTTCCCGGGTCCCCAGGGGCACTTCAAAGTCAAAGTCCTGGTAGCTGGAATAGGGGTTGTCCCGGCGCAGGTCCCAATCAACTCCGGAGCCGCGGGCCATGGGGCCGGACCAGCCCCAGTCAATGGCCTCTTCCTTGCTCATGACGCCCACGCCGACGGTGCGTTCCTTCCAGATTTTATTTTGAGTGAGAAGGTTGTCGTAATCCTTCCACTTCTCGGGGAACTCCTTGACGAACTCCATGGCTTTCTCGACGAAGCCTTCGGGCAGGTCCGCGGCCAGGCCGCCGATCCTGAGGTAGAGCGGGAACATGCGGCCGCCGGAGACCATTTCGCACAGGTCCATGATCTTCTCCCGCTCCCGGAAGCCGTAAAACAGGGGTGTCATGGCTCCAAGATCGTGGGCATGGGTGCCCATCCAGAAGATATGGGAGGCGATGCGGGTGAGCTCCGCGATAATCACCCGGATGTACTGAGCCCGTTTGGGCACCTCGACACCCAGGAGCTTTTCCACGGCCAGACAGAAGCCCAGATTGTTGACTTCGCCCGCCAGATAATCCACCCGGTTCATCAGGGGCAGGCATTTGTGATAAGTGCGCCCCTCGCACATTTTTTCGATGCCCCGGTGCAGATAGCCGATGTCGGGCTCCGCCCGGACGATGAGTTCGCCGTCCAGCTCCACCAGGACCCGGAGCACCCCGTGGGTGCTGGGGTGGGAGGGCCCCACGTTGAGGAGCATGGTTTCAGTGCGTGGCATGGCTTGTATTTCCATGGAAACTTCCTATTCGCCCCGCTGCGGGTATTCTTTGCGGAGGGGAAACCCCTTCCATTCCTGGGGCAGAAGAATGCGTTTCAGATTCGGATGTCCTTTGAACTTGATGCCCATGAGATCGTAGGCTTCCCGTTCGTGCCAGTCCGCGGTGGACCAGACGGAGGTCACCGAATCGATGACCGGCGCGGCGTCGTCCAAAAAAGCCTTGAGCGCAATCCGGTCGTGATAGCGGTGCGAATACAGGCTATAGACCACCGCAAAGCGGGGGCTGGCCGGGTGGTAGTCGATGGCCGCGATCATTGACAGGTATTTAAAAGAGACGCTGGAATCATCCCGGAGCGCTTTGCAGATGTCCACGATGCGCCCGGGCTTGACCACGATGGTGGTGTCGCCCCGAAACTCCGTGACTTCCACCACTTCATCCGGGAATTTCTCTTGGAGCAGTTCCGCCGCCTTGTGCATTAAGCCGCCTCCCGCCGGGACTGGAGCTTGTCTCGATATTGCTGGGTCAGGAAAGGATCATGGAGAATTTTTTCATGGAGCTTCAAAATGCCGTAAAGCAAGCCTTCGGGCCGGGGCGGACAGCCGGGGATGTAAACGTCCACCGGCAAGTACTTGTCGATGCCCTGGACCACGGCGTAGGAATCAAAAATGCCGCCGGAGGAAGCGCAGGCCCCCATGGCGATGACCCACTTGGGTTCGCTCATCTGCTCGTAGACCCGCTCGATGGCCGGCATCATCTTCTTGCAGACAGTGCCCGCGATGATAATGACGTCGGCCTGACGCGGCGAAGCGCGAAAGGCTTCCATGCCGAAGCGGGCGATGTCCCAACGGTTGGCCGCGGTGACGATCATTTCGATGGCGCAGCAGGCCAAGCCGAAGGTGGCGGGCCAGAGGCTGCTTTTGCGGGACCAGTCCACCAGCTTTTCCAAGGTGGTGGTGAGGACGTTGTATCCCAGGTGTTCTTCAATGCCCATGCAAATACTCCAAAAAGCGGTTTTTGGTTTTTAGTTTTTGGTTTTTAGTGCAGCGTGATTTGGGGCTTTTTTTATTTACCTAAGAAACCAAAAACCTTTTTGTTATTTGTTTTTGGTTCTCGGTGAAGGCTATGACCATTTACGCAAACCAGAAACCAAAAACCGAAAACCAAAAACCGTATTTATCATTCCCATTCCAAGGCGCCTTTGCCCCAAACGTAGGCCAGCCCTACCACCAGGACAAAGACGAAAATGGCCATCTCGGCGAAGCCGAACCAGCCCAGGTCCTTGAAGATCACGCCCCAGGGGTAGAGGAAGATGGCCTCGATGTCGAACACGATGAAAAACATGGCGATGACATAAAACCGCACCGTGTAGCGATAGCGGGCATCGCCGATGGGGTCCATGCCGCACTCGTAGGGGATGTCTTTTTGCGGGGTGTGGCGCTTTTTGCCCAAAAGCTCGGACAAGAGCACGATGGACCCGATCAGCCCGACGACAATACCCATGTAAAGGAGGACAGGCACATAATTGATCAGCATAAGCCAGCCTTAATATGCGGGTGGGTCCGGCCCACCTTTATCTCTTGGCGGGCCAGGCCCGCCCTTTGTTGGCTCCGTGGATAGCCCGGGCCTCTTGCCCCGGGACTTCACGGGCTGGAAGCCCGCGATGGTAAATCAGTGTCCGTGGCCGTTTCCCTTGCAGACTCCCAACGGACAATTTCCCGCCACGTGCGCCAGCCATTCGTCCCGGAAGCGCTCGATGGTGGTTTTCAAAAAGGAGTGGGGGCTCCAGCCCAAGGCGCAGTTGGCGCTCTCCACCATGTACTTGGAAAGCTTGACCAGCCGGTCCAGGTCGGCCTCTTCACCCTGGCCCGCGGCGATCCGGCACACCATCTCGTACAGCACCCGGGTGCCGCGGCGGCAGGGCAGGCAAAAGCCGCAGGACTCGTGCTGAAAGAAGGACATCAGGCACTTGACCACGTCCACGATGCAGGTGGTGTCATCCATGACCAGCATGGTGCCGGAGCCCAGGGCGCCCTCCACCGCCATCATGGCCTTGTATTCCAGGGGGGTGTCCACGTGCTCCGGGAGAATGAAGCCTGAAGCCGCGCCGCCCGGCTGCACCGCCTTTAAGGCGCGGCCGTGGCGCACGCCGCCGCCGATGGAATTGATCAAAGTGGACAGAGGCAGGCCCATGTTGGCTTCCACGATGCCGGGCTTATTGACATGGCCCACCACCTGAAAGATCTTGGTGCCCTTGGAGTCCTCGGTGCCCTTGGCCTTATACCAATCCGCGCCTCGGACGATGATGTCCGGTACGCTGGCCAGAGACTCCACATTGTTGACGATGGTGGGTTTGTACCAGACGCCAACCTGGCCGGGGAACGGCGGCTTTACCCGAGGGTAGCCCCGCTCGCCCTGGATGGAATTGATGAGCGCGGTTTCCTCGCCGCAGACATACGAGCCGCCGCCGGTCTGTATCTGGATATGGAAAGAGAAATTGGTGCCGAAAATATTGTCGCCCAAAAAGCCCCGCTCCATGGCCTGGTCGATGGCGTTCTGGAGGCGGTGCATGGACAGGTAATACTCACCCCGCACGTAGATATAGCCCTGGTGCGCGCCCACCGCGTAGCCCGCGATGGCCATGCCTTCCAAGACCCGGTGGGGATCGCCCTCCATAAGATAGCGGTCTTTGATGGTGCCGGGTTCGCCTTCATCCGCGTTGCAGACGATATATTTGGGGAATACGGGCGACGGCCGGGTGAAGGACCACTTCAACCCGGTGGGAAAGCCGGCGCCGCCCCGGCCCCGGAGGCCCGACTCTTTCACCACCTCCACCACCTCCTCGTCGGTCATGGAGGTGACGGCCTTTTTCAAGCCTTCGTAGCCGCCCCGGGAAACATAGTCGTCCAGGCTCATGGGGTCGATCTGATCCACGTTCCTGAGCAAGGTCAATTCATCGGGGCTGGGCGGGTACTCGCTCAACGGGTTGGTGCTGCGGCGGAGCTGGCGGTAGTCCGGAGCCTTGCCGGCCCGGTAGTCGGCCAGGATGCTCTTGATGCGCTCGGGCGTGAGCCTGCCGTGCACCACTTCGTTGATCTCCATGGCCGGGGCCACTTCGCACACCCCCAGGCAAGCCGTATGCTCCAAGGTGAACAGGCCGTCAGCGGTGGTTTCCCCCACCTCCTTGAGGCCCAACTCGTCCTTGAGCACATCCACCAGGTTGTCCACCCCCATGATGTGGCAGGGCGGGGATTCGCAAAGTCTAATGATATATTTGCCCCGGGGCTGCGTCGAGAACATGGTGTAGAAGCTCAGGACGCCGTAAAGATAGGCGTACGGCAGGTTCATTTCCCGGGACACCTGCTGCAGGGCCTCCATGGGCAGCCAGTTGCCGCAGAGATTCTGCACCGCGTGGAGAGCGGGCAGCAGGCCGCCTTTGATCCGCTTGAATTTGCCGCAGACTTCCTGAATGCCGGCTACTTGTTCGGGGCTTAAAGACGCGCTGACGGGGCGTTTTATTTCCAGCATGATTAGTCCAAGGGAAGGAAAATTGTGAAAAATTTCTTTAGCTCTTGATTTTTAATCCCAACAGGGCGGGCTGTCAAGAACTTTTTTGGAAAAAATGGACAGCCGGGGAAGCAGCAGTCAGCAGTCAGTAGTCAGCAGTCAGTAGTCAGTAGTCAGTAGTCAGTAGCCAGTAGTCAGTAGTCAGTGGGCAGTGGTCAGAATGTAGGGCGCGCTCTGCGCGCCTAACTAAGCGGCCAGTGGCCAGTGGTTAGTGGTCAGTGGCCAGTGGAAAGGGGAGGGATTATTGCTAAATGTTTACATATAACTATCACATGTTCGGCGCGCGCGGCGCGCCCTATATTCTGATTACTGGTAACTGGTAACCGGTTTTTGCCTGACATCTGGCACCTGGCACCTGGCACCTGCCCTAACGCCAGAACAGGGCCCGGCGGCCCAGGACCTTGAGCCAGGCCGCGCCTTCCCTCAGGGCCATCTTGGTGAGCCAGAGATAGCGGCGGTTTTGCCAGTATGTCCTCAGGACCCCCGGGACCGGCAGGGAATAGAGGTCAATCTGATGCGGGTGGAAATGGCGGCGAAAGAGATAGCGGGCCCGGCGGATATGGAGGCCGTCGGAGACCAGGGCGACGCTGGCCAGGTTGAGGTCCTGCACCACCGGCAGGGTGTGGCGGGCCGAAGCCAGGGTATTTTTGCTCTCTTCTTCCAGGATGAGGCGGCCGGCCAGGCGGTCCCGCATCTCCGCTCCCCAGTTATCCTCAGTCCAGGCCAGGGCATAGTCCGCCATGGCCCTGGCCTCGGTCAGATGGGTGCCATGGGTGGGCCCGCCGGTGATTATGACGTAAGCCTCGCCGCCCTGCTCCTGCCACACCGCGATGGCATGCTCCAGGCGCATGCGGCCGATGCGGCCGGGCCGGCCCTGGGCGTTCAGGCGGGCCCCTAAGACTATCAGGGCGTCCAGAGTTCGGTGCTCAGGCATAAGCAGTGACCAGTGGCCAGTAATCAGTAACGTATTCTTATTGGCGGGGAGTGTCCGCCCCACAACTCACGATCGCCGCTTGCGCCGCTCCTTGCGGGTGGCGGCCTTCCAGGCCGGTTCATCCTTCTTGCGGCCCGCCTTGCCCGCTTTCTTCATCATTTCAGCAAAATCCACGGCCAGCGCGCCGGCGGGCGGCAGAGGGAAATCCTCTTTGGCCGGTTTGGGTTTGGGCTTTGGCTTTTCCGGTACTTTCGGAAGCGGCGGCGCCTGGACGAATTCTTGGGGAACGGCGGAAGAGGAAAGAAAAAGGTTTTCACCATACGGTTGAAAAGCCACCCCGGCCCGGGCCGCAGCCCGCGCCTGGACGGTGATCAGGACGGGCTCCGGTGAGCGGCGTTTGCCCAGTTTAAGGGCAATCTCAGGGGTGACAGCCAGGACAATCTCCTGGCCGATCGGCGGCCTAAGCCCATGTTCGACCACCACGGCGTGGGCCTTGGGCGGGACCGCGGCATAGAGCAGGGCAGGGGGGGCTTCTCCCGGGGGCCGCCTTAGTGCCGCGGGCTTGGGCGCCACACTCCGGATCTTATCAGCCAGGATCTCCAACCGGGGCGATTGACTCAGGGCCGCGGTCTGGTCCAAATGATGCCGCCTAATATGGCCCCAGCCCGGCTCCGAGCCCAAGGCCGCCAAAAGTTGCTTGATGGAAACAAAGCCCTCGGCATCCAATACCAGGCCGAACTCGTCGGGCCGGTGGCAGAGGATGTAGGTGAGCATTTTGGCCAGGGCTTCCAATTGGGAAGGCAACCGCGTCATGAATCTATCCTGAGAAATTCCTCAAGCCCTCAAAAGTTAACTGAAATCCTTAACGCCGTAGGAAGGAAAGCGAAACGCCTCCTGCCATTAGGGTTAAAGCGGCACAGGCAGACCGCCTGCGCCACTCTTAAGGCTCATGGTTTTTTCGCCTTTTTTCCCTTTCCCCTTTTCCCCTCTTGCCCCTTTCCTGGAATCTACCATTCGGGTGTTGACAAGACAAGGAAAGATGCTAATTTTATACGGATAAGGATTTACCATGGAGCGCCGCTGCTTTGACAGTAATCATCGGGAGTTGCTCTGCGAGGCTCAAGTCATCGCGGAGGAGATGACTTCCGACTTTTTCAAGCTGAATCATAGCCATTGGCAGCGGTGGCGCTATGATATTCTTACCCTGGAGCACCTGCGCTCCGAAGAGGTTTCGCCCCATGCCCTGGCCTTACTGGCCAAATACCAGGGGCTGCCGCCGGACAGTTCCCTTAACTCCGTGGCCTTCGACTTCTACCGCATCTGTCTCCAGGATCACAACATTTTGAGGACCCTGACGTCCGGCCGGGGTTTGGCAGCCCTGCCGCTGTTCAGTTATATTTTAACCCATGAGTTGGTTCATGTGGTGCGTTTCAGCCGTTTTCAGGCGAGATTCGAGGCCACCTGGCCGGAAAAGCTGGCTGAAGAGGCCCATGTGCACCGTTTAACGCAAGACATTCTGGCGCCGCTGAATTTTCTCGAACTGGCGCCGGTCTTTAATTTCTATGAAACCAGTTGGCAAGGAGGTTGGCGGTATGCCCATCTATGAGTATCAATGCGCCGCCTGTGGTCGGGTCACGGAAAAATGGCAGAAATTTTCGGAAGCGCCTCTGACGATCTGCCCACATTGCGGCGGGAGTCTCAACAAACTTATCAGTAACTGTTCCTTTCACCTCAAAGGCAGCGGCTGGTACGTCACTGATTATGCCGGCGGCGGACGGCCAAATTCCAGCACTCCCGAAAAAGCGGACACGGCAGGTAAAAGCGCCGGCAGCGGCACGGGAGAAAAGTCCGAGGCCTCGGCGAAGTCCGAGTCGTCTGCCGCGTCAAAGATAAAATGAGGAACCTGTTAACATTCCCCGTCGGGGAAGAAAGTGAGCATTTGTGGCAGAAATCAAAAGCGCTCTGGAAATAGCCTTGGAAAAAGCGGAGCGCTATGGCCGAGCTACCAAAGAGGAACTTCGTAAAGAAGAATACCTGGAAAAAGGGCGGCAACTGGCGGTCCAGTTCTTAAAGGAAGAGGGCGATTTGGCCGCGGAGCTGGCGAAGCTCCCTCCCGAAGCCAGGGACGCGGCCAAGCAGGCGGTAAAGGAAGTGCTGGTGCGAAACATCGCCCTTCCCCGGGAAGAAACCGTGGACCCTCGGGCGGTGCGGGCCCTGGAAGGCCTGCTCCTGGTAGCCTCCAACCAAAAGGGCATGACCCGGCTCAAGGAAGAAGTGCAGCAGCTCTGGCAGCAATTTCTCATGGCTCGGAATTCGGCGCTGCAGCAGCTTAAAGCCAGCTTCAGCCAGCAGGTCAGAAATGTCACCCAGGCCCTGGAGGCCCAGTACGGCCAGAGGATGAAGGTGGAAGTGGAACACCTGCCCCAATTCCAGGAAGAATGGCGCAAGTTTGAGACGAACCTCATCCAGCAGTTCGAACCCATCCTGGAAGACCGCAAGACCAGGATGCTGACCTTGTAGCAGTGGCCAGTGGCCAGTGGTCAGTGGCCAGCAGACTGAAGACTGATTACTGATCACTGGCAACTTTTTCTCTCTCTCCCAAACGGCATACGCGGCGGAAGTTATCGGCCAGGACGGCTTGTAGCTGCTCGGAAGGCAGGTTGAGGCTGGTCACCTTGGCCAGTTCGTGGGCCGGGTGGCCGAAGGGGTAGTCGCTTCCGAAAAACAGTCGGCCGCTGCCGTAACGTCCTAAATAATCTTCTATTTCCCTCCTCGAAGCCAGAGCGGTGTCGGCATGAACATAAGGCAAGGCAAAAAGGCCGGTCCGCTCCAAAGCCGCATAGCCGCCGTTTAAGCCTCCCAGGTGCGGGATGATCAGAGGCACCTGGGGCGGCAACAATTTCTCTGCAAAAAGCAGGGTATTGGCGAAGGTCTCTTCCAAAAGAATGGGCAGCCCTTTTTTCTGCACCACCTCCAAAAATTCCCGGCAGCGGGGATCGTCGTAGTGGTATTCCGGTTCATTGGCGTGCCGGTGCCACTTGACCGCGACGTACCCCGACCCCAGGTCTTCATAGGCAAAATCGTTCCAGACGAAAAAATACCTGGAAATCTCAATTTCCGGGTCGTTCAGTTCCCGCAGGTAACGATGTGCAGCCCGTCGGCAGGCCTGCCAGGCCGGCGTATCGGTGAAGTTGTAATCGTACCGGTCGTAAATATCCTCCACCGGTGGGATAAGCCCGGCTCCCCTAATGCCGGCCTCCTCAAGCAGCGGACGGATGCCCTCCCAGCCCCAGGAGACGTTTTGGACGCCGCAGTGGATGTGGCTGTCGATGACTATTCTGTCCATGTATCCGTTAGGTGATATCAGCCTTGAAAGTTAATCAGGACGACGCCGCCGGGAAAGGAACAGGCCGAAGAGGTTGATCCCTATGGCAGTGGCGATAATGAACCAGTCCAGGACGCTAAAAAGGGCGCAAAGCAGTATCAGATAGAAGTAGTCCCGGCTGACGGCTTCGTTCAACATCTTTTCCGGCCCTGAGGCGAACTCTTTCTTGCTTAGGGGGGAAAGCCCGCCAGAGGTTTGCCGGCGCCTCTCCTGCAAGGGGTTGGTGAGCCGCCAGCACCAGGCGTAGCCGAAGGTAAGGGGGATTAATAAAAGAATAAATAAGGCCTGGCCTGTGGCGCGGTACCGGCCCACGGCAATCCCACAGAAAATGAGCAGGTTCAGGATAGTGTCGCCGTAGAGGTCAAGCAGGCGGCCTTCCGGACTCTCCTGAAAGGTCAAGCGGGCCAGGAGGCCGTCGAGGGTGTCAAGGACGATGATCCAGGGCAGCAGCAGGGCGGCCCCCAGACCGGCCCAGTAATTGCCGACAAGAAAGCCAGCCACGGCCACCAAGCCGAGGAGCAGATCGGCTACCGTGATGCAATTCGGATGCACCAGGATGGCCTTATCCGCCAACCTGAGGAGAATATAGCGGGCCAGGCGGCGGTTCACCGAGCTTTCCAGGCAGCCCTCGCCCCAGGGAGAGCCGTGAGTCGCCATGACCAGGCGAAATGCTGCGTTCTTGACATCCTGGTCATTTTGTATAGAGGCGACCGCACCGGCCTCGGTTTCGATGCCCATGAGCCGGTTTCCCCGGGCCTGCTCAACGAAATACGGGAAGAGAGCGGCGTTCGGAGCCGCGTCCGGGACTTCCGCCAACCCCTGATTTTGCAGCCATGACCGCCATCCCCGCCAGGCGGATTGCGAGAACAGGGCCAACCCCAGGACGCAATGGCTTCCGGACCCGGTGGCGAAATCGAAGGAAGTTATTAGATTTTCCTCCATAGACACCCGCATAGCTGCCTGGATGCCCGGAGGCTGAGCCCCGGCCCGGCAGTCTGCGACAGCCAGGGCCAGCCCGCCTTCAGGCACCGGAGACCGGGAGAACTCTGCCAAAACAGCCGGGGTGGTCAATATATCCGCGGCCATTACCAAGATGGAGCCGTTCTCGGTATTAGAAGGGGCCGGGAGCGGCAGGTCCTGCCACCTGGAGAATACCTCCAGGGTGGCGCCGGCCGGTCCCTTCATCCTGGCCAGGCGCTTCTCCAATTGAGCGCGGGCGGCCGGGGGGGCCAGCAAACCGACCCTGGAGATGCCGGCGCGCCAGAGGCTGAAAATCAGGCGCTGCAGATATGGCAAGCCGACGATCGGGGCAAAGAGATGAGGAGGCAGCAACTGCCCCCGTTGGGTGGTGGGAATCAGGACCAGGGCTTGGGTTGCCATCACGCCTTTCAGCAGGTCAGGTGCAGCGCTGCGGCCAAGCGCCGCTTTCCGGCTTGGGCGTTGATCACCTGGACGGCCTGGCGGGTGGGCAGCTCCACCAGTTCGATGCCCTTGTCCTTGAGATAAGCGGCCAGCTCGGAATCCACCTGCATGCGGCCCGGCTGGCCTTTTCCAACTACCAGGACCTGGGGATCGGCGTCCAACACCTCGAAAATGTCCGGGAGCTGCAAAAGATGGCTTTCCTGACGCCACCAGTCCTTTTTGATATGGCCCGGCCAGATGAGCAGATCCTGGGAATAGGAGACGCCGTCAATGACAATGTGCCCAAAGTCATAGCTGTCTATATGCATTTTTACGGTGCCCCCCGTCCACCCCGCCAGGGATCGAAATAGGGCGGGGTAAACCAATGTTCCAATGCCGGGTCGTAGTCGTACCATTCCCTGGGAATAGGATAATACCACTTTTCCCAGACAGGGTAGGAACCCAGGTGGATTTGCCGGGCTTTAAGAAGCGGGGCGCCCTCGTGGGTCCCTTGCACGACCCCGGCTACAGTCACCTTGCGCTTGGCGATGTAATAGGAAGGAGGCAGAAATTCGTCGCTCAATACATAAAATGTGCCGTGCGCGGGTCCGTAAGGCTCTAAGGAGGGGCTAAGTTCCTGCTGGCTGACGGCCAGGAGGCTTTTGTCGTCCTTCAGAGACACGGAGATTATTTCACCGCCCAAAACAACCGTTTTCCCCTTGAATCTTGCCGGATCGGCCTGAAGCGCGGCGAAATCAAGGGGCGCGCCCGGGTCCAGGCGGGCCTCCTGGACATACCTCTGGGAAATGGCCGGGCCGCAGCCGCACAGCACGGCGGTCAGCGCCAGGCCGGCAAAAAGTTTGGCAAGCACGGGATTTCCTTTTCGCCGAAATTTATTTTACATAAAATAAAAACATTATACCGGAAAGCAAGGCTGCGAGGTCTGAGCCGACCCAGGGCGCAGCCGGAAAAATGCTCATGAAGAGAAAACGGCAGGCAGATGACAGAGCAGGGCAGGTGGACCTGAGCCGGGTGGCCGTGGTCCTCTATCGGCCCCAGTTGCCGGAAAATATCGGGGCGGTGGCCCGGGCCGCCTGCAACATGGGGCTGGAGCGCCTTATCGTGGTTCAGCCCGAAAGCCTGCACCCGGAGCGTATGCGCATGATGGCGACCCCGGCGGCCTCCCATGTCCTGGAAAAAATCGAAGCCTATGACGACCTCGCCTCAGCCCTGGCCGCGTTTTCTTATGTCGTGGGCACCACCGCCCGCCGGGGCGGGCTGCGCCGGGAGCTTTATGATCCCCGGGAAATGGCCCTGCGCCTGGTGGAGACCGCCAAAAATAATGATGTGGCGCTGCTCTTCGGCCCGGAAAATTGGGGGCTGACCAACAAGGAACTGCCTTTCTGCCACGCCCTGGTGACCATCCCCACCGCGGGCTGCGCCAGCCTGAACCTGGCCCAGGCGGTCCTGATACTGGCCTACGAACTCTGGCTGGTCCGCCATTCCAAGCCCAGATTTGAACCGCGGCTCGCGAATGTCCGGGAACTGGAGTCCATGTATGACATGCTCAAAGAGACCCTGGTGAAGATCGATTTTATCAGCCACCAGAATCCGGACTACTGGATGATGAACGTGCGCCGGTTGTTCAACCGCCACGGCCTCCGGGCCCGCGAAACCCAGGTGGTCAAGGGCATCTGTCGCCAAATCGACTGGTATGTCAAGCGGCGGCTGTCATCAGAAGAAGGGAACAAGTGAAGTTGGCATGGATTTGGCATTACAAAATCAAGGTGGAGTGGCATAGCCGGAGGGGCGGCGGTTTAGGAGTTGGCTTCCCTGGCAAAATGTGCTATGAGTGACATGGGGAAAACGCCGTGTGCAACCAGCGTCGGCGCAACGTCCTTGGCCCTACGGCTGGTCGACTGTACCAGATGTCAATGCTCATTCTTTTCGCGCTAACTGAAAAAAAACTATTAAGCGGAGCAGGGTTGCATCATGAATTTAGCTGAACGCCTCCTCAAAGAAAAGATTTTGACCCGGGAACAATTGGGCTTGGCGCTTAATCGCCAGAAGAAGCAGCGGGGTTATCTGGCCAAGCATCTTCTGGAGCTGAACCTGGTGGACCCGGAGGTGCTGGCCAGGCTTTCGCCGCCCTTCCCGCCGGTAGCCCACACCTTTGCCGACTTGGGCATTCCGGAGACGCTTCTGGCGCAATTATTTCTGAAACACGCGTTCTTCAAGGAATACGTCACCTCCAAGGAGATGGCGGAATCCCTGCGGATTCCCGAACATCTGGTAGAGACTTTAATAGAATACCTCAAGGGACAGAAGTACCTGGACATCAAGCCCCGGGACATTTTGCGCCCGGAGGCCGGCCACCTGGCGGTGGAACTGCGCTACACCCTGAGTGACGGCGGCAAGAAGCGGGCGGAGCAGTTCCTGGAATTCAACAGCTATGTGGGACCGGCCCCGGTGACGCTGGAGGATTACTGGGACTGGGTGGAGATGCAATCCATTCAGCAGGTCCAGGTAGACGAAGAAAAACTTCGGGAGGTTTTCTCGGATTACGTAGTGCAGGATGAGATTCTTTACAAGCTGGGCCCGGCCATCATGAGCGGCCGCTCCATCTTCCTGTTCGGCCCCACCGGCAGCGGCAAGACCGTGCTGGCCAAGGCCATCGGCGACGCCTTCGAAGACGCGGTGTTTATTCCCTACGCCATTTACGTATATGGCCAAATCATTCGCCTTTATGACGAGGTCAACCATCAGCCGGTCACCGCGACCCACGATGTCACCCGCCAGGACCGCCGCTGGGTGCTGTGCCGGCGGCCGGTGGTGATAGCCGGCGGCGAAATGACGGAAGACTCCCTGGAGCTCAAGTATAATCCGACTCTAAAATACTACGATGCGCCGCACCAGATGCGGGCCAACAACGGCATCTTTATTATCGACGATTTCGGACGGCAGAAGGTTTCGCCCCGGCATCTGCTCAACCGCTGGATGTATCCTCTGGAGACCCGCCAGGATTTCTGCTACCTTAACACCGGGCAGCAGTTTGCCGTGCCTTTCGACCAGCTCATTATTTTCGCCACCAACCTGGACCCTTACGGCCTGGCCGACGCGGCCTTCCTGCGCCGCATCCGCCACAAGGTCTTCATCGGCCACGTGAACGTGGAACAATACATGGAAATCTTCCGCCGGGTGTGCGATCAGCAGAATATCCGCTTCAATCCCGAAGTCATCCGGGAAATGATGATCAAACACTACTTTCAGGCCTCCCGGCCCATGTCCGCCTGCCACCCCCGGGACCTCATCGAAAATCTCATCGACCGGGCCAGGTTCTTAAAGATTCCGCCGGAACTGACACCGGAGCTCCTGGATTACGCCTGCTCCAGCTATTTTGTGAAACCCAAAGAGGTGGTGGACTACGATATAGCCATGGAGGAGCCGAGGACGATGCTTTAACGCGGTTTTCGGTTTTGGGTGAAAAAAAGGGCGGCGCATCGGCCGCCCTTTGATTTTAGAAATATAGCCCTTCCGAGATGCCTCTTGTTAAGAGAGCCGGATGCTGAACTTTTCCACCAGGTGGTGCGGATTGTAAGACTCTTTGGCGGCCCTGAGGCCGGGCTCGCCCAGATCCTGCTCCCGGTTGATGAAAGGCACCTCCGGCCAGGCATGTTCGCAAAATTGTTGATTGATGGCGGCATAAAGGCCTTTAATGTCGGGGTCGGCTTTTTCGATGTGGATAACTGCGGTTTCCTGATTGAGAAGCTCACCTAGCGTAAAGGCCTCCACCTTGCCGTTGATGAGGATTACGCCTCCTTTTAAATTAAGGGCATGAAAGTTCCTTAGGGCCTCCCGCACCGCCTCCCACTCGCCCATAAGGTTCAAGTCCTCCTCGCAGCGCTTCAGGTCGCACCACTTCTCCGCCAGTTCGAAGCAGTGGGCCAGATGGGTCTCTCCCAGGGGTTCGTAAACGAACCGATAGGAACGGCGAAAGCTGTTGATATGATTGCGCTTGTCATGGTACTTGCGCCCGGTCAGGTTTATTAAATCCTCCGAGCGGTATACGTAGTCGAATTGAGGCCGGTCCGGAGCAACAGCAAATCGGGGCTCGCACCCGACCTCTTCAGCCAGGCGCCTGTCCGCGCGATGGATGCCGGGAGAGAGTGCCTGCTTTTCCTTTGCAAGCCAGTCCAGGAGCCTGCCGCTGATTACGGCCCGGGGCTCTGGCCCCACCGGCGGCAAAGCCCAGGTTCCTTTATCGGTTTCGCTTACGAAGATCAGCCATTCGTCGGCCTTTGACCAGGTCAGGCCGTAATATCCCCGCCAGACGAAGAGGTTGGTGAAGGTCAGCTCCGAAATTTCCGGCTGATAAGCCCACAGGCGGGGATGAAGGACCTCGCGATCGGCCAATTCCAGAGGTTTGAAAAAGGGAAATTCCGGCAGGTTTGGCATGATATGGCTGCGGCTTGGGTATTTCAGTTTGAAGGGGCGGCCGCCCCCGGCTTTCCATTTGCTTGATAAAGAGCGCGCCAGGCCCTGGGTTGGCAAAGCGGAAGCTTTAGCCCGAAATGACAGACAGGCCTGCATCTCCTTCATTTACAATAATCTTCCCTCTATCCTCCACAAGGCCGCCCACCAGGTCAACGGGCAGGGCCCGGGTCAGGCGCACCGGCTGAATTTCGCCGATCCGCCCCACGCCTTCGGTGATATAGACCCGTCCGTCGATATCCGGGGCCTGGGTGCTGAGGCGGCCCATCAGGAGGTATTCGCTTTCCTGGCTGACCCCTTCCACCAGCACTGGCTGGACGCTCCCCACCAGGGACTTCAGCTTGGCTTTGACGATGCTGCCCTGTCGGGCTTTGAGGCGCCGCGCCCGGGCCCGGGCGGTGCGGCGGGGCACGGTCCCGGCAAGCCGCGCCGCGGGCGTGCCTTCTTCAGGCTCATAAAGGAAGATGCCCAGGTGGTCGAAGCGCACTTCGGCCGCAAGGTCCAGCAGGGTTTCGAAATGCTCCTCCGTTTCCCCCGGGAAACCCACTATTACCGTGGTGCGGAGGGCCGCGTGGGGCAGCGCCTGCCGGATCAGGCGGAAGGTGTCGAGCAGGCCCTTGCGGGTGTAGCCGCGCCCCATGCGGCGCAGCATCGCGTCATGGGCATGCTGGATCGGGAGGTCCAAATAAGGGCATATTTCGGGATGAGCGGCCATAACCTCCAACAGTTCCGGCGTCACCCCGGCAGGGTGGCCGTAGAGGAGGCGGATCCAGGCCAGGCCGGGGACGCGGGCAAGCTCCTTTAAAAGTGCCGCCAATTGCGGGCCGCCGCCCCAATCCACGCCGTACGCCGTGGTATCCTGGGCCACCAGGATGAGCTCCTTCACCCCGGACGCGGCCAAAGCCGCGGCCTCCTCCAGCAGGACGGCCATGGGCCGGCTGCGGTAGGGGCCCCTGATTTGGGGGATGGTGCAAAAAGTGCAACGGTGGCTGCAGCCTTCGGCCAGTTTCAAATATGCCAGGTGAGGCGGAGTGGCCGGAAACCTGGGTTGGGCGGCGGCATAGCCGTACCACTGGCGGCCTGCAAAGAGTTTTGGGGGGATTCCTGCCTTTTGCTCCAATAGCTCCGCCAAACGGGGAAAATCATTGACGCCCAAAAAAATGTCCACTTCCGGCAGGAGTCCGGGCAGTTCCGGGCCGTAGCGCTGCACCAGGCAGCCGGTAACTGCCAAAATTTTGGCGGGGTCGGCGCTTTTATGTTGGGCCAGGGCCAAAATGGTGTCCACCGCTTCCTGGGACGCTGGTTTGATGAACGCGCAAGTGTTGACCAGGAGCAGCGAGGCGCGCTCGGGGTCGTCAATGATTTCCCAGCCCCGGGCGGTGAGACCTCCCAGCATTATTTCCGTGTCCACCAGGTTTTTGGGGCAGCCCAGACTGACGGTGAAGACGGTTTTGGGTTTTAAATTCATTGATGGTAATCTTGTTTTAAAAGTCTTGTTGAAGCTTAGCTGAAGCTGAATACATGCCGAATCCATATAGGGGATCGTTTTCTAAATTTGCTTTTTCATGAATCAGACGCATTACTTTTTCGATGTCCTCTCTTACTCTATCAGAGTTTCTTTTGGTGCAATATGTTTCCCACGTTGCTTTCTGATTTGCAAGGAACTTATCCGTGCATTGGTTGACATCGATTTCGAATCTTTCTTTAATGGTGATCGTCTTGCCGTGTGCCAAATTATTCCGGAACCTGAAGAGGCCGTGAACAGTTTGACGGGGGCGATTGTTCTTGGGCAAATCAATTTTAAGCTTCTCACAAATGACATTGAGTTTATTTTCAGGAGATAGGGTCTCAAGGGCGTCCCAATATGAAAAGAGCTTTGGACCAATGTGGTTAAGATAGGCCTCGAAAGCAAAAGCAGTTAATATAAGGCTACCCATCCAAAGCCAGTACGAGCCCTTTGGCTCGCCTTTCGCACGCTGCAATAACACCCCTGAACCGTGCCAAAGCTCACTATAGGTGTGGATGGTTCTTTCTTTGTATACTTGAGCTTTTGGTAGTTTTTTAGTAGTCATGCTGAGTCTCCACCATTCCTCTCCAGCACTAAATAAATATAAATCAAGGATTAAACTGGCTAGTAAAAGCACGTTCCCAACCACAGCTTGGGATCGAGAGAAAAAAATCTTCAGATTGAAAAGGGACGTAGGGGCTCGATTTATCGAGCCCTTAAAGGGCGCCATGAATGGCGCCCCTACCGCAAGAATGGGGCGCGGTGCGCACCCTACAGTTTGCTGGCGTAATTTGTTCTTGGAGGGCGGGGTCTGCGGTGCCCCGGCCCTGCCCTCGATTTTTAAGGCTATCTAAACCACAGTACGGTCCGGGCGTCGATGGCCCAGAAAATTGCGGCCCAGAAGGCCGCCTGGCCCAGCCAGGCCAGCCGGCGCGCCCTTGAGGACATGGAGTTGTCAAGTATTAACAAAAAATTATACATGACCGCGCACTCCAAAGCGAATACCGGGAATCCCAGATAGCCCAGGACCGGCATTTCAAAGACCTTGCCGAAATTGAGCAACGGCAGAGTGTATATCCATTTCGCGGCAGCCGGATAATTCCACAGTTCCCACCACAGGCCGCACAAAAGCCCGGCGGCGAGCAGGCACAAATGCTCCTGGCGTTCACCCCGGAGCCAGCGGCGGGTCAGGGAATCGCCGCTCAAAAGATCGTTGAAAGGGTCGAGAAGAAAAATGAAGGACAGCCAGATGAGGGGAAAGGCGTAGTGTGAAAAGACAACAGGCAGGACCAGAGAAGCTGAACCCACAATCAGAAATACGGGCTGCCAGGCGTTCAACTCAAGGGGCCTGCCGATGTAATGCCGGAAAAAACCCTTTGATTTCAGAGCCTGAGCCGTCAAAAAAATGACAGGCAGGACCGTGGCAAAAGCCAGAGCATAGCCGGGCCAGCGGACCCACATCCGGGGTTCGATGCCGATGTAGCGCCAGTTCAGCAAATAAAGGTTGAAACACTCGAAAATCAGCCAGACGGTGACAGACCAGGCGGCCAGACGGACAAAATCCCTGGTCTTGTCAAATAACCAGGATTCTCCTGCAGCAAGAAAAAGCATGCTGTCCAAGAAAAAAATCAGGGGCCACCAGGCAAAAAAATAGAGATAGTTTTTGAAAAGGGGAAGGCCCCAAAGGGCTCCGATAAAAGCCGCGACCCAGATAACCGGAGCCAGGCAGAGCTGTATCTTGGCCAGATACTGCCGAAAAGGGGGGCCGGAGTTTCTGCGGTTCTCAGTCCACAGCATGTAACTAACCGTATAATACTTGAAGCGTCAGACAGTCAACTCTCGGAGGTCGCAGAACTGCATGACGTCTTTGTTGAAGCAACTTGCCAGGCATCGTTTATTTTTCGGCCCTTCTTATTAGAGTGACATTTTCAAGACCGCGGTATGACACTTGCATTACTTCAAAATAAGCATGAGAGGTAAACCCACAAGGGTTGCGGCAAGAAAATTTTCGGCCGGCTCTCACGTCTATCAACCTGAATCAGCGCCATAATTAAAGTTTAATCGCCTGCCAAGGCGGGGCTTTACCCGGAAAGACACCGCTGAGGTGCATTTTTTTCTTGATTTATGGGGAGATAATCTGTTAAAGGTGAAATCACTCTGCATGAGGGGAGACCCGTCTCATGGGGGAGACGGGAAATCGAATCCCGATTTTCATTCGACACAACCGGAGCACGTAGCCGAAATAGAGGGGTGAATTATGGGTCCCTGTTGGGCTGGGGTGTTGATATTATGCGGATTGCTGGTAGGCTGCGGCGGCGGCCGGGCTAATGTGGCAAACGTCGAGACCCCTCCACCGGCGGCGGTTATGCAGGAGCAGGTGGACCTGGGAGGTGAGCAGGAGGAAGACTCTTTAACGGAACAGTTAAGCGCCGAACGGCTGGAAGAGCTTTATGCCAAGAGCGGCATCCCCGATTGGGACCCGAGCATCGAAGAGGAACTCAAGAAAGGCGATCAGCGGCTCGGCATCGATGTGCCCATCCATATCAATCGTCAGGTGAAAGCCTACCTGGTCTACTTCTCCACGGAACGCAAAAATATCATCCGAAAGTATTTGGCGCGCTCCACCCGTTACCTGCCCATGATCCGGGAAATCTTCCAGGAGCACGGCCTGCCGGAAGACCTGGCCTATCTGGCCATGATCGAGAGCGGCTTCAATCCTCATGCCTATTCCCACGCCGCGGCCTGCGGCATGTGGCAGTTTATCCGGGGCACCGGGCTGCGCTACGGCCTGGACATCGACAATTATGTGGATGAGCGCCGGGACCCGGAAAAGTCCACCCATGCTGCGGCTAAGTATCTCCTGGATTTGTATAAACAATTCGGTTCTTGGTATCTGGCCGCGGCCAGTTACAACTGCGGCGAGGGACGGGTGCAACGTGAGCTGGACAACAGCAATCACAAGAATTTCTGGGAATTGGCGGGCAATCAATGCCTGCCCAACGAAACGCAGAATTACGTCCCCCAGATGATCGCGGCGACCCTCATCGCCAAAAATCCCGAAAAGTTCGGGTTCAAGGGCGTGCCGTATTTGCCCCCGCTGCAATATGACAAGGTCAGAGTGGACGAAACCACTTCCCTGGTCGCCGCGGCCGTAGCCTGTAAAGTGTCACTGGAGGATATTGAGATCCTCAATCCGGAACTCAGAAGGGGCATCACTCCCCCGGGCCTGGGCTTCTATACTTTAAAGGTGCCCAAGGGCACGGCCGACGCCTTTGCCCGCAATATCATGGTCGCCCGCATAGAACATCCGGCGGTGGTCAAATCCTATCAGCAAACCGCCAGGAAGACCTACCAACGCAGCAACGGCCGCAAATACGCGGTCAGCAAAGCCGGCAAGAGGCGAAATGCCGTAAGCAAGAATACGGGCACGAGCGCCGGCAAAGCCGCTATTGCCAAAGCTCCACCGAAGAAAGCCGCAGCCGTCCAAATCGCGAGCGTCAAGAAGAGCAATGCCACCCGCCAGCCTGTAGCATCACGGCAGTCCGGGGCCGCCCCGGTAATGGCTTCTGTGTTGGCTTCTCCGCATAACGGTAAATCCAAAAGCATGGCCAAAAACACCGGCAAAAGCGCGGGCAAAACGGCTGTAAAAGCCGGTCCAAGCAAGGCCGGCAAAAAGAAGGTTTCCAGCGCCACCTCCAAACCCGGAAACGGAACGGCGCGCGCTGCCGGGAAACCGGCCAAAAACAGTACGGGCACCATGCTGATATCCAAGCGGTAATTATTCCTTTCAAGATTTCCCAGAAAGGCCCCTCAGGCCCCGAGGCTGAGGGGCTTTTTCTTTTACTCCCGGGTGAAGGCGCGATTCAGGTCACTTTTTTTTAAAAAAAATTTGCCTACCCCCTTGCAGTCCGCGCAAAAATGTCTATTAATCTATTAGCACTCATCACGAGAGAGTGCTAATTTTTGTCTCTCATCAGCAAGTATTCAAATTACCTATTTTCCCATTAAATTAAGGAGGTTTTTCGATGAAGGTTAAACCGTTAAATGATCGCGTCTTGGTCAAGCGGTTGGAAGAAATGCAGGTGACCAAAGGCGGCATTTACATCCCCGACACCGCCAAAGAAAAGCCCATTGAAGGCCGGGTTATGGCAGTGGGCCCGGGCAAAATGAGCGATGCCGGCAATCGTATGCCCTTGCATGTAAAAGAGGGCGACCGGGTTCTCTTCAGCAAGTATGCCGGCAGCGAAATTAAGATCGAAGGCGAAGAGTACCTCATGATGCGGGAAGACGACATCCTGGCTATCATCGAAGAGTGATGCCGGAAATATCCTGCACCTGCCCATCGCCACAAGTTTTCATGAGAATATCAAAGGAGGAGTAAAGCATTATGGCCGCCAAGGAAATCAAATATGATATCAAGGCCCGGGAGGCGATCTTGGAGGGCGTCAATACTTTGGCGAACGCCGTCAAGGTCACCTTGGGCCCCAAAGGCAGAAACGTAATTCTGGAAAAATCCTTCGGCGCTCCGGCCATCACCAAGGACGGAGTCACCGTAGCCAAAGAAATTGAACTGGAAGACAAGTTCCAGAACATGGGGGCCCAGATGGTCCGGGAAGTGGCCTCCAAAACCTCTGACGTGGCCGGTGACGGCACCACCACGGCCACCATTTTAGCCCAGGCCATCTATCAGGAAGGCGCCCGCCTCGTGGCCGCAGGCACCAACCCCATGGCCCTCAAAAGGGGCGTGGACAAGGCCGTGGAAAAGGTCGTGGAGGAACTGAAAAAGATTTCCAAGCCCTCCAAGGACTTCAAAGAAATCGCGCAGGTCGGCACCATTTCCGCCAACAATGACGCCTCTATCGGCAACATCATCGCCGATGCCATGAGCAAGGTGGGCAAAGAAGGCGTCATCACCGTGGAAGAAGCCAAGGGCATGGAGACCACCCTGGACGTGGTGGAAGGCATGCAGTTCGACCGGGGCTATATCTCCCCCTATTTCGTCACCAACCCCGAAAAGATGGAAGTCAATCTGGAAGACCCTTACATCCTGGTGCATGAGAAAAAGATCAGCGCCATGAAGGACCTCCTGCCTCTCTTGGAGACCATCGCCCGCTCCGGCAAGCCGCTGTTGATTGTGGCCGAGGATGTGGAAGGCGAAGCCCTGGCCACCCTGGTGGTGAACAAACTAAGGGGCACCCTTCAGGTGGCTGCGGTCAAGGCCCCCGGCTTCGGCGACCGCCGCAAGGCCATGCTGGAGGATATCGCCATCCTCACCGGTGGCCAGGTCATCTCCGAAGACATGGGCTGGAAGCTGGAAAACGTCACCTTAAAAGAGCTGGGCACCTGCAAAAAGGTCAACATTGACCGGGACAACACCACCATCATCGACGGCGCCGGCTCCCGGGAAGCCATCGAAGGCCGGGTTAAGCAGATTCGGGCTCAGATCGAAGAGACCACCAGCGACTATGATCGGGAAAAGCTCCAGGAGCGTCTGGCCAAGATCGTGGGCGGCGTCGCGGTGATTCGCGTCGGTGCCGCCACCGAGGTCGAAATGAAGGAAAAGAAGGCCCGCGTCGAGGACGCCCTGAACGCCACCCGGGCGGCTGCGGACGAAGGCATCGTGCCCGGCGGCGGCGTGGCCCTTCTTCGCACCATCCAGGCCCTCGATGAACTCAAGCTGGATCATGACGAGCAGATGGGCGTCAACATCATCAAGCGGGCCCTGGAAGAGCCCATCCGGCAGATCGCCAACAATGCCGGCTTTGAGGGCTCCGTGGTGGCCGAGCACGTCAAGCAGCAGAAGGGCGCCAACGGCTTCAACGCCGAGACCGGCCAGTACGAAGACCTGATGGCTTCGGGCGTCATCGACCCCACCAAGGTGGTGCGCTTCGCCATCCAGAACGCCGCGTCCGTGGCGAGCCTCCTGATCACCACCGAAGCCATGGTGGCCGAGAAGCCCAAGAAGGAAGAAGCTATGCCCGCCATGCCTCCGGGCGGCGGCATGGGCGGCATGTATTAATGTAGGAGGCGCACTGCGCATCGAAACTGAAGGCGGGCGCTGCCCGCCTTTTTTATGGGCGGGAGATTGAAGAGCGGGGGAGGGAGGCCTAACGGGTTGGAAGCGGGGCATCTCAGCCCCTGGCCCTCCCTCCCCCAAAAAACTTATTCCCTTCTTTCCCTCATCTCCCTCATCCCGCCCACACCGCACCGCCGTAGCCCACAAAGGAATTCCCCGGCATGATGTCGTAGCTGGTATAGTAATCAACCAAAATCGCCTGGCTGGCCCCCATTTTTTTGGCCGCGGCAATGGCCGCCGCGGGCGCGCCCGCGGAGCAGGAGCTCTGGTCGCGGTTGGCCAGGTCCACGGCGGTTTTGGCATCCAGCTTCAGCACCGCGTCCATGAACTGCTTGTCGTTCACTTCCTTCACCCACTTCACCGCGTCGGGGCCGGAGCCTTTGGGGGCCCAGCCGTAGTTGGGGCCGTAATGGGTGAGGTCCGCGGAGCCGAAAAACAGGATGGTTCGCTCCAGGTCCCTGGCCACTTGGGCCACGGCTTCGCCCAGCTCCAGAGCCCTGGCGGATTGGGGGGAGCGGATGGCCAGAACTTTGGCATTTGGAAAAAAGTGGGCCACAAAGGGCAGGTTCACCTCGATGGTGTTATCGCCGGGGTACTCCTCCTTGAAGGTCATTTTGGCCTTAAGGGGCTCGTAGAACTCCGTGGCCAGGGGCACGTTGCCGTAGGGCGTCTCCCAGGCGTCTTCCGTGGCCAGCAAAGGCGGGGAGTTGCCCCCCAGGTGACCGCCGAAGATGCATACCACCTGGGGCTGTACGGCCTCAGCATTCAGGTAAAAGACCCGGGCCGCCAGTTTGCCGGAGAAGTACCAGCCGGCGTGAGGCACCATGCCGCCATATACCTTGGCGCCTGCGGCCAATGGTTTCACTCCCTGGACAAATTGTGCTATTTCCGATTCACAGCCGCTTCGAGTGCCGGGATACCATCCCGACGGCAGACTCCGGGGACGTATGCGCATGATTTCCTCCTTGAGTCCGATGGTTCGATGCTCTCAGCAAAGCCAAAACGATATTAGGCCAGAACGGCGGCCCGCTTCTTGCGAATATCAAATGCCTGCCCCGGAGTTAGGCTGGGGGCAGGCCCTTTGCCTCGACTGGCTGTATTCTAAAGCAAGCGTTGGAAATAATTGAATAATTTATCCCATATTAACCCTGTGGGGTGGGGTTGTCAAGCACATGCCGGAAAACTCCCGGAGAGCCTCTGCTGAGGCAGATGAAAAAGCAGTTTTTTGTCTGCAGGCCGATGAGTACAAGCAACTTAAGACTGGAGGTTTTGCCAGGGTAATGCTAATAAAGAGGCCATATCTTTATATCGAAAGGAGATCGGATTTGCTTAGGAAGACCTTGCTGGCCTCTCTAACTTCGCTCACCTTTCTGGCGGTGGCGACGCTCCTTCCCCCAACCTCATGGCAGACCGCAGCCGCTTCCCAAGATGCCCCGTCAATACAGGTGGCCGCCGATCAAAAACCCTCAGGGCGCAGGTGCACGCGCCGTCAGGCCGGAGCCAGGAAAGGGGGCGCCGCAGCAAAGCGATCTCCCGCAGCCAGCCGGAAGACGCGCTCCGGCAAGGCTCACATGATCGATGTGGAGCGCCAAGGGGACGGAGCCTTTTCTGCGGCTCCGGCCAAGCGCTGAAATGATGTGAGATACTATTCCTCTATATATAAAATGGACCAAAAAATGTGGGGGGCGGGGCGCGAGCCGCCCCTGAGTCTTTTCTGCGCCCCGCCATGCAGCCCCTGGGAGATTATGGTATAAAATCCAGAATTATCAGGAATCCGTCAATCGTCCTGATGGCATCCTTAGAGAAAACAGCCGATGATTCAGGAAAGCGAGACCGGGGCTTATTTGGGCGCGACCGGAGCCATGAGCGCCCACAGTCTGGTGGCCTCCACCCCTAACTTTGATGTCTTCGACCGGGAAGGGAAGCGTCTGATTTTAGGGAAATGCTCCCGGCTTCCGGATGATGAGGATATTGCCCGGGGACGCTACGGCATTGACTTTCATCGGGCGCTCCCGCCGTTCCGGGGGCCTTCGGGAATCACCCTCAACTGGGGCGAGGCCGATATCGAAGTGAATGCCTATAATTACGCCCGCTGCCTGCCCCGGGCCCTGCGGTTTCGTGAATTCACCGCCAATCTGGCTTTTGCCTCCCGGGACCCGGAGGAATATCAGGCGAAGCGCCGGACCTATACCAGTTTTTATTCCTACCTGTACTACTCCGACGCCCGGGTGGTCATTGCCGCGCCTCATTGCGGCCAAGTCCGGCGCCCCCCTGACGTTTTTCACCCCTTTCCCCTTTCTGAAATCGACGCCTGGACGGCGCGGGTGGGGGCCGGATGCCTGCTTGCCTCACCTCTGCCTTCACGCAGGTTTCTCATCTCTCTGCACAGCACTGACTATTTCGGCAGCCTCATGGATTTCGGCGATTTCGGCTTGGCCCAGAACGGGGTGCTGACCGAGGTTATTGGAAAGTTGCAGGACCGCTTTGCCGACCCGATCGAAGCCTTGATGCCCGCCTACCGGCAGCATATCATCCCCTACACCTTGGCCCGGGTGGAGTGGTTTGAGCGAAAATTCGGCACTCTGGACTCCCGGCGCCTGGCCAGGATTTCTACGGCGGCCGGTTTCGAACTTCGGAGCATCAGGAAGGTCCTGGAGGCCGCCGGCTTTCAGGGAGAAACTCACACGGCCGCAGGCCTGCGCCGAGGCCTGGAAAGTTACTGGCACCTGCCGCCCCAGGAACTCATTACCTTGAACGGCATATTCTCCGGGCGCAAAACCGCGTGCCTCCTCAACCTCGCCTATCACCTTGACCAAGCCGGGCTGGATACCGCGGTGCAGGTGGAATGCTCCCGTTTTCTGGCCCAGCACCACCCCGAACTGACTGTTACTATAATCCTGACCCTGCTCGCGGAACTGGAAAATTATCTTCCACGCATCGGAACGGCCTCTAGAACTTCACGACAATAAGATTTTGCGGTATAGTATCCTAATCCTGCCTGGGTGGCGGAACGGGTAGACGCAAGGGACTTAAAATCCCTCGGTGGGTCCCACCGTGCCGGTTCGAGTCCGGCCCCAGGCACCAAAAAATTACGGTTGAAATTAGGGAGTTGTAAAAGATAACAGTTTGGGGGGCAGATTTTGGTGATGAGCCCTTTCGTCTTCCGGTCTGCTATCCTCCACCTTTAATTCCCCCCGAAGGCCTTCCTGGATATCCGGCGCAATGGCGCCAGCCCCGATGACCAACATCCCCAACCATCCATGAATAAGGATTTTCATATGGCATGGGAGTAGAAATATTGGGTAGTATGCTCTTTTTGAAAAGGTACTTTGCTCTATTGTGAAGCTGCACTGATTATGCAAAATTTTAGGTAGGCCCTTTCTTCCAGCCTGAGCTAAAGGGTTCGAGAGAAAAGGGTAAGGCTGGTTGGAAGCGATCCCAAAACCGGTGACGGCCCTTCTTATTTTACTTCAGCGACAAAACAATGAAAAGAAGCTGGAAAAACCTCTTTCTTTGGGTGATTTCATGAAACAGAACTATCCACGAGTGCTCAAGTGGATTTTAGGCCTTTTCCTGGCCGGCGGCCTGCTGATTTCATCTCTCGGATGCGCGGCCAACAGGCGTCCGGTGCTTTACCCCAATGAACATCTGCAGGCGGTCGGCGATGAAGCGGCCCGGCGGGATATCGAAGACTGCCTGCGCCAATCGGCGCAGGTCGCCAGGAATGACAAGGTGGCGAGAGCAGCCGGATCCACGGCACTGGGCGCGGCAGGCGGGGCCGCGGTGGGCGCGGCGACAGGCGCGTTCTGGGATACGGCCGCCAGTGGCGCCGCGGGTGGGGCAGCAGGCGGGGCTACCAGCGGATTATTGTATGCGCTGTTTCGGGCTCGGGACCTGGACCCGGTGGAGGCAGCCTTTGTGGAGGAATGCCTGCGGCAAAAAGGCTATCGGGTCATCGGCTGGCGCTAGATTTAACGGGGCCGCCCCTGCTCGGCCTTGGAGATTCCGCGAAAATCAAACCCGCTTTCCGGCTGAATGCTATAGCCGAAGGCTCCTGATCCTATTGCGGCCCGCTGATTCTACGGCGCTGCTGCGGGGATAAGCCGGCTCAGTCGGCGTTCTTGCGTTGCGGTTCTACCAGACTAGCGGGCAACCCTGGTCATCTTTTCGGCCGGTTTGGCTTCGAAATTAGTAACTCCGGTTTGCTTGAGAGTGCCGAGAAATTTTGGGGGAATTTTAAAACCCAGCTTTTGGGCCATCCTGGCATCCTGCCAGGCCTTTTTATATTGCTTTGCGCAAAAATGCGCCACGGCGCGATTATAGTAGGCATCGGCAAAAGATGGATTTAGTCCCAGGGCCTTGTTGAAGTTTTCCACGGCCCGATCATAGCTGCCTGTCATCATGTAAAGAACGCCTTCATTAAGGTAAGCATCCGTGAAATCAGGGTCTATCATGAGAGCATCGCGAAAGTCGCCGATGGCCTGGGAATACTGGCTATTGTTCAGATATACCGTGCCCCTGTTGAAAAGGGCCAGCGAAAACATCGGGTTTTTTTCCAGGGCCATATTAAAGTCGGCTATGGCTTTATCGCGCAAGCCTTTGGCATCGTAGGCCGCTCCCCGATTATTATAGACCGGCGCAAATTCCGGGTTCAGTTTAATAGCCGTATTGAAGTCAGCTATCGCCTTATCAAACTGGCCTTTGTAATAATAGGCTATACCTCTATTATTATATGACAAATAATAATTCGGGTTTAACTGTAGAGATTTAGTAAAATCGGCAATTGCTTTGTTATATTCTTTTTTGACAAAATAAACAGCACCCCGGCCGCAATAAGCTTCATATTCCTTCTGGTTCAGCGCCATGGTCTTATTGAAATCAACAATGGCCAGGTCGTCCTGGCCCAGCGCGTAAAAAGCTTTGCCGCGAAGCAGCAAAGCCCGCGTCAGTTCTGGGTTTATCTTTACGGCCTGGTTGAAATCCGCAACGGCCCGGCTATATTCTCCTTTATAAAAAAGAGCTTTCCCCCGGTAAAAAACGGCGTTTATATCCTGGGGATCCAATTGCAAGGCCTTGTCGAAATCAGCAATGGCCGGATCATACAGGTCTTTTCCATAAAAAGTGAGGCCGCGGTCGGTATATGCTTGGGAGATAAACGGGTCTAATTTTATGGTTTCGTTGAAGTCAGCAATGGCCTGGTCGTATCGGCCGCGAACATACAAGACTTTTCCCCGGCTTAGATAGGCGGGCGCGGCTTTAGGGTTTATCTTAACGGCCTGATTGAAGTCGGCCATCGCTTGGCCATAATCCCCTTTCTGGAATAAAGCCCTGCCCCGGTAGAGGAGGGCGTCCGCATCCTCAGGAGCCAATTGCAAAGCCTTGTTGAAATCACTGATGGCTTGGTCATATTGGCCGATGCGAATATAGGCGGAACCGCGGTTGAAGAACACCTGAGAAAATTGAGGATTGATTTCTACAGCCTTATCAAAATCGGCAATGGCTTCTCGGTGCTTAGATAAAGCGGCATGGGCCACGCCTCTGTTATTATACGCTACCGCATCGTTGGGGTTGATTTGTAAAGCATTGTTAAAGTGCAAGATTGCTTTGTGGTAATCTTTCAATTCAAGATGTTTGACTCCTTCGCTAAAAGATATCGCGGCTATTTTATCCTTTTCAGGGCTTCCTTCAGCGCCTAATAGACCAAGGCTGCTTAAGAAAAAAATAAAGAAAAGAAATACGAAGTTTTTCATTTCTATTCACTATGTGAATGTGAAGTTTAAAGTGGGCGATTGTTTTCTGCAGATGTTGGCGGATCAGGGGTCGCAAGCGAACTTCCCGACGACAGGAGCATTGCCTCATGCGAACAGGTCAGAACTTACAACCTGAGAAGAAATATGGAGAGCGGTAGATTTTTTCCTTAAAACCTGCCGCAGCCGATGAACCCCACGCTCTTTCCCGCAATTTCTCAGATTAAAATCCTGCCATTTATAAGATAGCAAATTTAAAAGTAAATAATAAATGGAGAAAAATACTCTTTTTGAAAAGGACTTTTGCTCTATTGTTAAATCTTGCTGCATGTTCTAAGTGATAGTTACATCGCTACCGACAAATCAGAGATTGTCTGCAATAAAGACTGCTCATCATGTTTGGACTGTTCGGCTCTTTCCTTGTCATCTTATTGCTGACAGGAGTTTCTCCTGTCAGCCTTATGGCTCCTTGCCACCACCCCGGTGCTTCGAGCGGCGAGTTGGCCGGTCCCTTCGGCACAGGGGCTTTTCATCCCCCCTGGCGGCAGCCTTTTCCCGTTCATACAAGCGCCGAAGAAATTTTATTCCTCAACCCGGTGCCCATCTTCCCGGCCAATCAAACGGATGGCAGGCTCTCGGCCGAACTCCCGGTGGTAAGTTACCTTCCTGGTGAACTTAAAACCTTTATAAAGCGATCAGCCAAAAAGAATGGCCTGGATGAAAGATTGGTGCAGGCAGTAATTCAGATGGAATCAGGTTTTGAAAGCAAAGCCGTGTCATCTCGAGGTGCAATGGGGCTGATGCAGCTCATGCCCGATACGGCCAAAAGCGTGGGCGTGATAAATCCCTTTGACGCCAAGCAGAACATTGTCGGCGGCGTGAAATACCTCAAGTTTTGTCTGGATAATTTTGATCAGGATGTGGGTTTAGCTTTGGCGGCTTATAATGCCGGGCCAGGAAATGTGACAAAATACAAGGGGTGTCCGCCGTTTAAAGAAACCCAAAAATTTGTAGCCACTATCATGAAAAAAGTTTTTGGCCACGACTGGCGCAAAGAAACCAAAATAACCTTCGCCTCCAACCCATAGCTCCCGCAAGCTTTAAAATCACCCCTCTTGCAGATATTCGCAAGATCAGCGGAGCCTTCAGAAGGAATCAGCGCGCCCCACTTATGTGCGGCTGATCTGCTATCCCTAAACAAGAGACAGGCTTTCCCGGTTTGTTATTTTTTGTGGCACCCAAAGCCCTAAATCTCCTGGCAGTTGAAGATTTTTCTTCTAGAGATTTATGAATTTTTACTCAAAGGAATTGGTCATACTGACAATTGATATTCCCCACAAATTACTGAATATTGATAATTGCAGCCTAACTGAAGACGGATATTGCCTTGGATACTGCTCGAGAAGCTTGCTGGGATTAGGTTGATAAAATGCTCAACGAGAGGTCGGAGAAATGGTTTAGCTTCCTGGTGGAAGAATCTAGCAGGCCAAACGGTCTGCTCTGCTTCTATGAATCGGAGAAATCCCAAAAAGTTGCCCATTGCTGCATGATATTGTCCAAGCACCTGGAAGCTTTTCTAGATGAAGACTGGATGCCGGAAAAACAGAAAAACTGGAAAGAAAGATCCTCTTAATTAAATCCCACCCCCAGGCGTCCTTCGGCCGTTCGGCGCGCTGTTTTGAAGAAGTCCCCGGCGCTTTTAAAAATCTCCTTTAAGAATGGGCTATAAGATTTGCCATAACGGTCCGGTCGGGCTCGAGCCTTGACACAAGGGATTTGCCGCGGTTATGTTGAGCTTAAGCTGAATTTTTCAGAAAAGATGAGGACCAAAGAAATTGAACGATTCTCCGGGGCAAAAAGCCGTGGTTCTCTTGAGCGGCGGCATTGATTCCACGACTGCCCTGGCCGTTGCCCGGGCCGAAGGTTATGACCTTTACAGTCTAACTTTTGCCTATGGTCAACGGCACCGCTATGAAATACAGGCGGCTGAAAAGGTGGCCAAGGCCTTCGGAGTCAAAGAGCACCTGCTGCTGAACCTGGAACTTGACCGAATCGGCGGGTCTGCCCTCACAGACAGGATGGCCGTTCCCAAATCCCGTTCTGAACAGGAGCTTTCCAGGGGTATACCGATCACCTATGTCCCGGCCCGGAACACCATCTTTCTGTCCTTTGCCCTGGCATGGGCCGAAGTTTTGCCTGCCCCGAATATTTTTTTGGGGGTCAACGCCCTGGATTACAGCGGCTACCCGGATTGCCGCCCCGAATACATCAGGGCTTTCGAGAACCTGGCAAACCTGGCCACGAAAGCGGGGGTGGAAGGAAAAATCAGGTTCAGGATTCACACCCCCCTGATAAATCTGACCAAGGCTGAGATCATCCGCAAAGGCCTGGAGCTTGGCATCGACTACAGCTTAACTCTAAGCTGCTATGATCCTTCAGTTCAAGGGGAAGCATGCGGCGCCTGTGACAGTTGTCTCTGGCGAAAAAAAGGTTTCCGGGAAGCGGGGGTGCCGGACCCGACAAAATATGCCGGGAGCCGCTTGACTTGATGTCAGCCGTTCGGCCGGTAGAAGCTATTTCAAAACCTTATATGCAGTGGAAGATTGTTGGTAATTTACTCCC
>JASEFS010000015.1:0-53374 GCA_030018495.1 Deltaproteobacteria bacterium
AACTGCGAGGCCTTTTAAGGAAAACTTCCGTGATCATCGTTTTCCTTCCTCTCCCCCATAAATGGGGGAGAGGATTGAGGTGAGGGGGTTTTGAAATGTCTTCTAGACTTTCCGGTCTGAGCGGATGGATTCACCGAAAAAGTTGTGATATCTTTGCCTTGGTGTCTTTGTCTGTCAAATTTGTTTTGGGGGAGGAGGGCAGGGGCATAAACCTTTGCCCTCCGCAAACCGTCACCCCATATCGGGAGCACGGCTTCCAGCCTGTGTAAGCACGAGCAGGATGCCCATGCTCCCGATATGGGGTTGAGAGTTAAAGCTATTTTGTGTTCCCGGTAACAAGCCTTTTGAGAGGAAAACTCCTGTAAGGAAAAGCTATGCCTCCCGAATCCGATGCCTTGTCTTATCGCCGCCGCTATCGAGGTTTGATCGGGGTCAAGAGCAAGATGCCCATCCGTGACATGTCCGTCATGAGCCGGATTTATACCCCCGGGGTAGGCGCGGTGTGCCGGGAGATTGAGAAGAACCCGGTGGCCTCCTATAAGTACACCTGCCGGGGCAATTCCATCGCCCTGATCTCCGACGGCAGCCGCAGTTACGAATTCGGCAACGTCGGGGCGCCGGCGGTGCTCCCCAAGCTGGAGGCCAAAAGCGTCATTTACAAAACCTTCGCCAATGTAGATGCGGTGCCCATTGCTCTGAAAACTCAGGATGCCGATGAGATCGTCGAAACAGTGCGCATTTTGGCGCCTTCCTTCGGCGGCATTTGCCTGGAAAGCATTTCGGCGCCCAAGTGTTTCAGCATTGAAAGCCGCGTCCGCAAAGCCGTGCGGGTGGCGGTGCTGCACCATGAATTTCACGCCGCCGGCATCATCGTCCTGGCGGCTCTTTATAACGCTCTCAAAGTGGTGGGGAAGCGGTTTGAGGAAGTGCGCATCGTCATCAGCGGCGCCGGCGCCGCGGGCATCGGGGTGGCCAAGGGGCTCATTGTGGCCGGCAATAATAATATTATCTTATGCGACCGCTACGGCACTTTGCGGGTGTACCGCATGGAGGGCATGAATTGGGCCAAAAGCGAAATCGCCCGCCTGGTCAGGAAGCATGATTTCAAAGGGGGCCTGGCCGAGGCCATGAAAGGCGCGGACGTCTTCATCGGCATGTCCAACAAGGGCCTGGTCACCCGGGAGATGGTGGCCTCCATGGCCAAAGACCCCATCGTTTTCGCCCTGGCCCTGCCCGAACCGGAGATCAGCGAAGCTGAAGCCAAGGCGGGAGGCGCGGCGGTGGCGGCCACCGGTCAGGTGGAAGCCGAGAACCAGATCCGCTCCTCTCTGGTGACCCCCGGCTTTTTCCGGGGCTGCCTGGATGTAGGGGCGGAACGGGTCAATGTCCAGATGTACCTGGCTGCGGCCCAAGCCTTGGGGGCCATGATACCGGAGGACAAGCTGTCCCCCACAAATATCATTCCCCGCCAGATGGACTTTCACATCGGGCCGGTGGTGGCCGAAGCCGTGGCCCGGGCAGCCCAGGAAACCGGAGTGGCGCAAATCGGGCCACCGGATATGACCCCGAAAATGGTCCATGACCGCACTGAACGCTACATTTATGAGGGCGAGCTGGCTTGGCTGCCGCAGGAAGGCCAGGACTACGGCAAGCTTTCCATCAACGAAGAAGCCCTGGAGCTGCACCGGCGTTACCAAGGGGTGATCCAGGTGTTCGCCAAGGTGCCCATCAAGGATGAGGTGATTTACCGGCGGCTTTACGCCCCCAACGCGGTAGCCGAAGTCATCCAGGAGATTCTCAAAGACCCCATGGCCGCGTACGATTACACCTGCAAGAACAACCTGGTGGCCATCGTCACGGACGGCAGCGCGGTGCTGGGATTCGGGAACCTGGGCCCCCGCGCCGCCCTGCCGGTGATGGAAGGCAAAGCGGTGCTCTTCAAGACCTTCGGCGGGGTGGAGGCCTTTCCCATCTGCATCAGCACTCAGGACACCGACATGGTCATTGATCTGGTGGAGAATATCGCCCCGACCTTCGGCGGCATCAACCTGGAGGACATCTCCAGTCCCCGTTGCTTCGACATCGAGCGCACCCTGGGGGAGCGTCTGGACATCCCGGTGTTCCATGACGACCAGCACGGCACCGCGGTGGTGGCCCTGGCAGGAATCCTCAACGCCTTAAAGATCGTGGGCCGGGATCTCGCTGACGCCAGGATCGTCTTCAACGGCGCCGGCGCTTCGGCCATCGCAGTGGCCAAGCTGCTGATACTGGCGGGCGCCCAAAACATCATCGTGTGCGATACCAAGGGCGTGGTCTACAAGGGCCGCCCCGTGGGCATGAACCGCATCAAGGAAGAGCTGGCGGAAATTACCAACCTGGAGGGAATGAAGGGCACTCTGGCGGATGCTCTCAAGGGGGCCGAGTTGTTTATCGGGCTTTCCGGCCCCAACGTGCTGACCAGGGATATGGTGAAAACCATGGCCCCTAACCCCATTGTTTTCGCCCTGGCCAACCCTGACCCGGAGATTCACCCGGACGAAGCCAAAGCCGGGGGCGCCGCGGTGGTGGCCACCGGCAGGAGCGATTTCCCCAACCAGGTGAACAATTGCCTGGCCTTTCCGGGGATTTTCCGGGGAGCCCTGGATATCCGCGCCAAAGGCATCAACGATTCCATGAACATGGCCGCGGCCCACGCCATCGCCAACCTGGTGGGGCAGGACCTGGAGCCGGGCTACATCCTGCCCGGGGCCATGGACTTCCGGGTGCCGCCCGCGGTGGCCGAGGCCGTGGCCCGGGCCGGCCTCGAAACCGGCATGGCCCGCCGCCGCATCGACCCCGAAAGCGTGGCCCGGCACACCCGGGAATTTATCTATGATGAGCGGCTGTCGCTGATTTAATGGGATAAGGGTGGATTATCTGAAGGGGCAGACCGCGTGTCGGTCCCTTTCGCTTGGGAGTGGACAAGGCCATTTTTTTTCGAAAAGTTCCCCAGGGCGGTCTTGATGTAGGGCGGGAAAGCGAAGCGCATCCCGCCTTGGGCATTAAGTTGGCACAAGTGAGGACACCTGTGCCACCGACCCTTTTCTTGGGTTTGAGAGAACCAAAGCTCCTGAGTGACTGCCTGAAAGTCGTTGATCGATCGCACAGGCTGGAAAGCCTGTGCCACCAAAATTTTCCTTTGTTCGCAAGTTGACTTGCACTTTAAAACGACATTCAGTGCCAAGCTGAGCTCGGCTGGCAAAGAACCGTTTCCAAGCGGGAGCTTGGGAACGAGGATGAAATTCATTTTGCCAGGTCAAAGGATACCGGCTGCTCGGGCTGAAAAAACAGGGGGTCGAACTGCACCTTGTCGGGGCTGGTCCACACCGGCGGCATGGGCGGGACCTCGCCGGGCCTGACCGGATGGCGGTCGCTTTTCCTGAGGAGCCTTAAAGACGGCCAAGCGCGCACGACCACGCGTTGTTCGTTGGGCAGGTAATAAGCCAGCATGTCGCCGTCCGGCGAAAAACTGGGGCTGCCGGAAACCCGGTCCATATCATGGGGCAGCCGGAAGGAATCCGTTTTCCCGGTCTTGGGGTCGTAAAAGAAAATGCGGGTAAGTTTGAGGCCCTCGGTGGGTAGAAAAACAACCCGGTCCCCGACGACCTGGGGCTCCATGTAGGACCAGTGGTCCAGAAGCTTCTGCGTCCCGTCCGGGTGCGTGACCTGCACCTGCCCCACAAAAAAGCTACCCGGCCCGGCCTCTTCCAGGGGCTTTTTATTGACCAGGCGGGCTTCCAGGCTTCCCTCCACCGCCAACAGGTCCGACGGTATGCTGATAATCGCCAGCGCCAGGAGCAGGGCCGGAAGAGCGCAAGCGGATCTTAACCCCTGTACCTTTCTTTTCACCGAAAACCGAAAACCAAAAACCAAAAACCGCATTACAGGCATGGCGGCTTTTCCTCCGTAAGTTTGTCGGGCCATGAGTAGGCGCAGTAATAGTAAAACGGCGCGTCGCAATAGCACACCGTGGATTCTTCCCAGACGAGGTAGACGCAGCGCTCGCAGCAGCGGGGCAGCTCATCGGCGCAGGAAAAGGGCAGGCCGTAGAGACCGGCACGGAAGTCATCCAGGTTAAACATTTTGTTATTGTAGCATCGACAAATTTTCCGCTGCAAGCAAGATGGCGGCCGGCATCGGGAAATCACAAGGTATTTCAGGAAATCGGCCCAGGTTGCTCATGGTTGCGGAATAGCGTACAATTTCATCCATGAAGCAGGTTTTTGGCTTTTCCCTCCGGTTCTTCATCGCCTTTGTGGCGGCCAAGCTCATCCTGGGGCACCTGCGGGCTGACACTCCGGGCCATCTGGTGGTGTTAACCTTGGCTTTCGTGGCAAATACCTATTTTTTTGATTTTTTGGAATACTATCACCAGGGTCGCTGGCGGCGCCAGCCGTCAAACCGCCAGAGCGATGCTCAGGCAAATGCCGAAGACGCCGCCTCCGATTCCACTTCGTAGTCGACGTTCTTGTTTCCTACAAAAAAATCCGCCCGGACAACGGGTCCTTCATTCCTTGGGCCAAGGCTCTGAACGCCGAAGTTTTCCCCTCTGCATAATTGCCTCATTTTTCCCTTGACAGGCTTTTTCAGAACGTTGTAAAAAGATTCACAAGCTAGGCCCTCCCTGGAAAAAATTTTGCCCATGAAATTAACGCAATTACTTACCCAAAAAAAGTCCGCCATCTTCGAGCGCTGGCTCGATATGATATTTTCCACCTACCCTCCTGAGACTTCAGCCTTTCTCAAAAAGGAAAAAGACCGGTTCAACAACCCTATGGCTTACCGCATTTATGAAGGGGCCAAAGGCTTGGTAAACGGCTTGGTGTTAGGCGCCACCGCCGAGGAAGTATCCGGCTATCTTGATGAAATCATCCGCATCAAGGCGATGCAGGATGTCGCTCCTTCTCAGGCCCTGGCCTTCATTTTTTTCCTGAAGACCGCCGTTCGGGAGGAGCTGCACCCGGAAATTCAGTCTGATGCCGCTCTGTCGGCCGAAGTAGTGGAGCTTGAATCACAGATTGACGGCATAGCCCTGCTCGGTTTTGACGTCTACCAGAAGCGGCGGGAAAAGCTCTGTGAAATCCGGGTGGACGAAGTCAAGCGAAGCGTCAGCGGACTGCTGCGCAAAGCGGGGGTGAATCTGAATAACTTGTAGCCGAACGCCAACAGTTTATTTGTCAGGTCAACATCAAACGAGGTGACAGTACATGGATTTTTTTAAGCGTAATATCTTAGCGGCCCTGATTGCGGTCCTGGGACTTATTGCCGTCGCCTACGTGGGGGTCAAGGGCAATCTGCAGCTCCTCTTCGGGGTGGTGATTCCTTATATGGCACTCCTCATTTTCTTTGAGGGGATTATCTACCGCGTGATCAAATGGGCCCGCTCGCCGGTCCCCTTCCGCATCCCCACCACCGCCGGACAGCAAGAGTCCCTTCCCTGGCTGAAGCGCACTTTGGCGGACAAGCTGGACAACCCCTCCACTTTCCCCTTTACCCTGGGCCGGATGGCTCTGGAAGTCCTGGCCTTCCGCTCTCTTTTCCGCAACACCCGGAGCGAATTGATCGAGGCTCCCCAGCGGCCGGAAGGCGCCAAACTGGTGCATTGGTCCTACAAATGGCTGTGGCTGGGGGCCATCGCCTTCCACTACGCCTTCCTGGTGATCGTTATCCGGCACCTGAGGTTCTTTACCGAACCCGTGCCCCACTTCATCAGCCTGCTGGGCGAGGTGGACGGCTTTGTGCAGTTCTTCATACCCACGGTCTACGTGAGCGGCGTGGTCCTGGTGCTGGCCGGCCTCTATCTCTTGGGGCGCAGAATCACCAATCCCAACCTGCGCTATATTTCTCTGGCCTCCGACTACTTCCCCCTCTTTTTGATCATCGGCATCGGCACCACCGGCATCCTGATGCGGTATGTCTACCGGGTTGATATCCAGGCGGTGAAGCAGCTGGCCCTGGGGCTGGTGACCCTGCATCCGGTGGTACCGGCGGGCATCGGGGCTATTTTCTATGTTCACTTGTTCCTGGTCTGCGTGCTCCTGGCTTATTTCCCCTTCAGCAAACTGCTGCACGCCCCTGGGCTGTTTATGAGCCCTACCCGGAACATGACCAGCAACAACCGGAAAGTCTTGCACGTCAATCCCTGGAATTACCCGGTGAAATTCCATACCTATATGGAGCTGGAAGACCGGTATCGGGAAGCCATGTATGAAGCAGGCCTCCCGCTGGAAATCGAACCTGAAACTATGGAAACGGAAGGGGAGGAAGAATAAATGGCCAAACTCCCGACACCCGCAGAACTAGCTAAAGTCAGCTATTCTCCCCCCGCCAAGGGGTGGATGGAGATTAAACCGGATTTCCGCCCGGGCCAGTACGTCAATGCCGCGGACCCCAAATGGATGGAATGGATCGACTATCCTTATCCGCGGAAATGGTCCGTGCCGGATGAAGACTGGCAACTGCCGTCGAACTGGAAGGAAATCATTCTGGAGGGGATGGAGGACCGGCTGAATCGCTTCCGGTCGCTCAAAATTTTCTTTGACATCTGTGTGCGCTGCGGCGCCTGCGCGGACAAGTGCCACTTTTTCCTGGGCACCGGCGATCCCAAGAACATGCCGGTGCTGCGGGCCGAACTCCTGCGCAGCGTCTACAAGCGCTACTTCACCCGCATCGGCAAGGCCCTGGGCGACCTGGTAGGGGCCCGGGATCTGGACGAAAGCGTTATCAAAGAGTGGTTTTACTACCTGCACCAGTGCACCATCTGCCGGAGATGCTCGCTCTTCTGCCCCTACGGCATCGACATGGCCGAGATGACCCTCCTGGGCCGGGAAATGCTGGCCTCCATCGGCTTAAACATCGACTGGGCCCTGGCCTCGGTGGCCCAATGCTACGACAAGGGCAGCCATATCGGCGCCACCCCCCAGGCCTTCAAGGACATGATCGACTTTTTGGCCGAAGAAAACGAGCGCATCACCGGCATCAGCACGCCCGTGTCCTATAACCGCAAAGGGGCCGAGATACTCTTTGTCACGCCTTCCGGCGACTATTTCGCCGACCCCGGCACCTTTACCCTGATGGGCTATCTCCTGTTGTTCAAGTACCTCGACCTGGACTATACCTTCAGCACTTACGCGGCCGAGGGCGGCAACTTCGGCTGGTTCGTGTCCCACGAAATGGGCAAGCGCTTGAACACCAAGATTTACGAGGAGGCCAAGCGCCTGAAGGTCAAGTGGATTTTGGGCGGGGAGTGCGGTCACATGTGGCGGGTGTGCAACCAGTACATGACCACCTGGTGGGGCGAATCCCCGACTTTCCTGGAGGAGCCGGTATCACCCATCACCGGCACCAAATTCGAAAACGCCAAGGTGCACAAAATGGTGCACATCTCCGAGTTCACCGCGGACCTTATCAAGCACGGCAAGCTGAAGCTTGACCCTCAACGGAACGCGCACATCAAGCTGACCTTCCATGATTCCTGCAACACCGCCCGGGGCATGGGCATTTTCGAGGAGCCTCGCTACATTATCAATAACGTGCTTCCCGAAGGCCATTTCTTTGAAATGCCGCCCAACACCATCCGGGAAAAGACTTTCTGCTGCGGCTCTTCCAGCGGCATCAATGCCAACGAAAACATGGAGGCCCGCATGCAAGGCGGCTTCCCTCGGGCCAACGCGGTGCGCTATGTGCATGAAAAGTACGGCGTTAACCACCTGGGGTGTATTTGCGCCCTGGACCGGGCCACGCTGCCCACGCTCCTGCAATACTGGGTCCCGGAAGTGGATGTCACCGGCATCACCGAGCTGGTGGGCAACGCCCTGGTATTCGAGGACGAAATCGAGCGTACCACCGATTTGCGCGACCGCGACCTGGTGGGATTCGGAGAAGAAGAGGGCGCGGAGGAAGAGGAATAAATGGCTGACTACAAGAACGAATTCGGCTGGTTTGCAGAGAAGCCCAAGGTTGAAAAGAAGATCTACGATCGGAACAAGGTTGCCATCGGCATAGTGGTTTTCCTCGTGATCTTCACCATCGCCTTCTGGAAAAATCTGGGCAAGGCCGTCCCGCCGCCCAAGCCTGCGCTCGAGACTGCGGCCATCATAAAGCTGCCGGAAAAGGAGCGCACCTGCGTGGAGGATGTGGAGTTCATGCGGCAGCGGCATATGCGTCTCCTGGTTGACTGGCGTGAGCAGGTGATTCGGGATGGAGAGCGCTATTGGACGAATTCCAAGGGCGAAAAGTACCTCGCAAGTCTCTCCAACACCTGCATGGAGTGTCATACCAACAAGACTCAGTTCTGCGATCAATGCCACAACTACGTAGCGGTTGTGCCGAATTGTTGGGGCTGCCACCTCACCAAGGAGGAGCAGGTGGCTAAGGCGGAGGCTAAGTGATGGGAATCAACAGACGCGATTTTATAAAACTGGCCGGCCTTTCCGCCCTCTTGGGGCTGGGAGGCAAATCGGCGTTCGAACTGGTGCTGCCGGGTGAAGTGGAAGCCGCGGAAAAGGCCAAACCCGCGGCGGAGGGAATAACGCGCTGGGCCATGGTGGTGGACATGCGCAAAATGAACGATCAGATTGCCGCCAAGTGCATCGAAGCCTGCCACTCCATCCACAATGTCCCGAACTATATCGATCCCCCGGATCCCAAGCTGGCGCTGCCTGACCCTCTGAAGCAGCGCTGGCAGATCAAGTGGATCTGGACCGATTTATATGAGCATGCCTTCCCGGGGATGGAACAAGACGTCCTGTGGGAGAAGCTACATGCCATGAATTTCCTTTTGCTGTGCAACCATTGCAATAATCCCCCGTGCGTCCGGGTATGCCCCACCAAGGCCACCTATCAGCGGCCTGACGGCATCGTCATGATGGACATGCACCGCTGCATCGGCTGCCGCTTCTGCATGGCCGGGTGCCCGTATGGCGTGCGGAGCTTCAACTGGCGCGACCCGCGGCCCTACATTGCCAAGATCAATGAAGATTATCCCACCCGGGAGATCGGCGTTGTGGAAAAATGCCTGTTCTGCAATGAAAGGCTGGCACAAGGGCTGCAGCCCGCCTGCGTGGAAGCTTCCGGCGGGGCCCTCACCTTCGGCAACCTGGCTGATGCCAAGTCCAAGGTGAGGGAAGTCCTGAAAGAGCATTTCACCATCCGGCGCAAACCACACCTCGGGACCAACCCCCAGGTCTATTACATCGTGTGAGGTTATCATGCTTGAGAAAGCACTGGTTGGAACAAAGAGATACTACACCCTGCTGGGGGTCCTGCTGGCCCTGATTGGCATAGGTTTCGCGACCTACCTCTGGCAGCTGAAATTCGGTCTGGGAATCACCGGCATGAGCCGGGACGTGTCCTGGGGATTCTACATCGCCCAGTTGACCTATCTGGTCGGCGTGGCGGCCTCCGCGGTCATGGTAGTCCTGCCTTACTACCTGCACAATTACAAAGCCTTCGGCCGCATCACCGTGTTGGGGGAATTTTTGGCCGTGGCCGCGGTGACCATGTGCCTGCTGTTCGTCATCGTGGACCTGGGCCGGCCCGACCGGCTGTTCAACATCATCAAGTACCCCACTCCCAATTCCGTACTGTTCTGGGACATGATCGTCCTGAACACCTACCTGTTCCTTAATATTGTGGTGGGGTGGATGGTGCTGGAAAGCGAGCGCAACGACGTGGCGCCGCCCAAGTGGGTGAAGCCCCTGATTTACCTGTCCATCCCCTGGGCGCCCAGCATTCACACGGTGACGGCATTTCTCTACGCCGGGTTGCCGGGCCGGGGCTACTGGCTCACCGCCATCATGGCTCCCCGGTTTCTGTCTTCGGCCTTTGCCGCGGGTCCGGCCCTGCTTATCCTCCTGGCCCTTCTGGTGCGCAAATATTCCAAATTCGACCCGGGCCGGGAGCAGATTCAGACCCTGGCCAAGATTGTTTCTTACGCCATCCTGGTGAATGTGTTCTTCTTCTTCTGCGAAGTTTTCACCGTGTTCTACAGTCAGATTCCCGAACACATGCAGCATTTTAAATACCTGTTCGCCGGCCTGCACGGCTTCGGGAAGCTGGTGCCCTGGATGTGGTTCTCCATGGTGGGGATGATCACCGCGGCCATCCTCATGGTCTTCCCCAAAATCCGGCAGAACGAAACCACCCTGGCCCTGGTTTGCGGGCTCATCGTCATCACCACCTGGATCGACAAAGGCCTGGGCCTCATGACCGGCGGTTTCGTGCCCAACCCCCTGGACCGCATCACCGAGTACTGGCCCACCACCCCCGAACTGCTCATTTCCATCGGCGTGTTCGCCATCGGCGGCCTGATTCTCACGGTGCTTTACAAGGTGGCCGTGTCCGTCAAAGAGGAGATCAAGGCCTGATAAGGCGCTTGTTGATATAGAGCCATGGGTGGGATGCCAAGGCGCCTCACCCATGGATTCCCGCTGTTAAATACTGCTGGTTGTGATATTCTCTAGACGCGTGCCAAGCCATACACCCAGCTGATACGGGAGGTTCCTCCATGGAAGTGAAAACCATCCTCTGGCCCACCGACTTATCCAAAAATTCCCTCAAAGCCGCCAGGCATGTGGTCTCTTTGGCCAACAAGTATCAGGCCAGAGTTATAATGCTATACGTCGGCACCGATCTCACCACCATGCTGCCATACGGGGGAAAATATCCCAGCGAAGACTACCTCAAGCATTTTCAGGAGTGGGAGCTCGGCCAGGCCAGGAAGGAGATGGAAACCGTGTGCGGCAAGGACCTGAAGGCCTGCCCCATGCTGGAGGTCAAGCTGGTGCAGGGCGACCCCGCCGAAGAGATTCTCAAGATGGCCGACGGGGAAAAGGCGGACATGATCGTCATCACCACGCACGGCCGCGGCTACGGCGAACTGGACGCCAAGACTCCGGATTTCGGCAGCACCGTGGCCAAGGTCATCCGGGGCGCCAAGGTGCCCATCCACTTGGTGAACCCGTTTATGGAGCCTTAAAGCTTTTACAAATGCTGTTTATATTGAAAGAATGGCAGCACAGGCTTTTCCGGCCTGTGCTTTTATTTTGAAGCGGCATCAGCCTGCCTTGCCGGCTTTATGACCGGTGAGATATTCTGAAAAGGCTTGGGCATCCTCCCACATGCTCATGTTGTTGAACATGACGTAAACTTCTTCCCGACCCTGCACCAGCGCGGCCAGTTCAGCCAAATCCTGCTCCGTGTACCTATAGCGGTAGCCGGTTTTGCCGTGGAGCCGGAAGTAAGCCAGGGGGCCGGGGTAGGGCGGGCCGGCAAACGGGTCCACCACCGGCACCAGGGCTAATTCTTCGCAAAGCCGCTGAACTTCCTCCCTGGGCCACTCGCCCCGGGGCTCCCAGGCCATCACGAAATTGTGACGATTGAGTTCTCCAAAAAACCGCCGCAGATTTTTTATATGTTCCGGAGAAGGGTCGAATTTGGCCGGACACTGGAAGACGATGACGCGGGCCTCCAGGGCCCCGGCGATCTCCCGGGTGGCGTTCCAGGCTTCCCTGACCACCGGCGTCGGCTTAAATGCCCCCGCCTGCTGCCGCTCGGCCTCGGTAAGGGCCTTCTTCAGCCTCCGGTAAGTGGGGCTGGCGGCCTCATGGGTGATGAGCTGCCAGGCCTTGAGGGTGAATTCGAACCCGGGCGGGGCAAGCTCCCGCCAGCGCCGGGCCGTCTCCGGCCTGGGGGGCTGATAGAAAGTCTGCTGCACCTCCACGACCTTGAAGCGGGCCAGGTACTGCTTTTTACCCACAGGAAAACCGCAGCAGCCTATTTTCACTTTCATTCCAACACACTCGGGGATTTTTTCAAGGTCTACACCCGGAAGGCGCTTTTTGGCAAGAAAGAGATTGAAATTCTCCCGGCGATGGTATTTCCTAAGATAAGTGAGCTGAAGAATAAATTTTCAACCTCTACAAAATATCGCTGATGAAAAAGGCTTTCCTGTTCCTGCTTGTCTTCCTGGCAGTCTGGGATGCAGGCTGGGCGCTGGTGGGGGTTAAACCGCTGTTTCCTTGGCAGCTTGAGGAGGAATACCGCCGGGGGAACCCTGACCTGGTGCTCCTGGACGTGCGCTCTTCCGCGGAATTCAACTGGCTTCACCTGGCGGGCGCCTACCATGTGCCGCTTCACCGGCTCAGCGCGGCAAATCTTGAGGTTTCCCCCAAAAAAACCGTGGTGGTGATCTGCCTGACCGGGCACCGCTCCTCACTGGCGGCCTGGCGCCTGCAAAAACACGGCTACCAGAACGTTTACAACCTCACGTGGGGCCTGGCCGGCTGGGAGGCTTATAAATTTATTACCAACCTTCAGGTCCAACCGGAAGAGGCGGCCCCGGCAAAGCAGCGGGCCGGGTTTCCAATCCTGATGAGTTTTATGCTGTCGGAAGCTTGAAGCCGCGTCTGGGATAAGATGGCGGAAGGCTTTTGAAGTAAGGGCTTTTATCGATTCGGTTATGAACTGCTCTTCCAACCTGCCAAACCTAATGGTCAAGGGAGGGGCTGAAGCTTCGACAGGCGGCCCCTCCCTTGGATCCCCCTAAGCCCTAAGGGCTATTCACCACTCGCTCTCCTGAAGCCATTAAAATTGAATCTTCCTGAAGTGGATTGGGTTTGAGACATAGAAGCATTCCCTGAACCATCGATTTGGCCAAGACCGGTCCGCGTGACAGTCTGGCCCGATGGAGTGGCAGGATTCTGAAAAAAGCCCGACGAGTTGTCGGAAGATTGGGTGCGTCCCCGGCGCCCTGCACGATCCGAAGAAGAACCGGTATTTTGCTGACTTACATTGGTAGGCGGTTGTCCCTGATCCTGGTTATCATTCCGTCCATAGCCGCTCCGGTTCCGGTCCCATTGGCGCTGCTGGCCGTCCCAACCTGAGGTATTGCGGCGAGACTGTTCCCACTGACGGTTTTGCCCATCCCGCCCATAGGCGCTCCTTTGCTGATCCCATTGACGCTGCTGGGCGTCCCACCCGGCGGCATGGCGATAAGGGTGATCCCACCGGCGGTTTTGGTCGTGCCAGCCATAGGTGTTCCGATGATGTTCCCACGGGCGGCGATGTCCATCCCAGCCGAAGTCGCGCTGATAGGGATGATCCCACCGGCGGTTTTGGTCATGCCAGCCATAGGCGTTCCGGTGATGTTCCCACGGGCGGTGATGTCCATCCCAGCCGAAGTCGCGGTGAGGCTGATGCCACTGACGGTTTTGGCCGTGCCAACCATAAGCATTGCCGCGGGGCTGGTCCCAGCGATGCGGCTGCTGCTTGTGCCAGCCGTAGGCATTGCCTTGAGGCTGATGCCACTGGCGGTTTTGCCCTTGCCAGCCGTAGGCTTGGCCGCGCGGCTGGGTCCAGCGATGCGCCTGCCGGTTCCAGCCGCCATTATTAACACGCGGCTGGGACGCGAAATGACGATTCTGCCGATGACCGAAGGAACCCTTGGGTTCGGCTTGGGCGCTTAGAGTGCCCAGGGCCAGAACCAGGGGCATTGTGAAAATAACGGGCCACCATCTTGCCGGTCTCATTTTTAAAATCCTCCTTTTATTTGCCTCAATTCAGAGGGCCGTCCTGGTGAAGGGTTGATAATTTGGGAGTTCTTCAAAAATTCCAGTCGTCAAAGAAGCCCGGGGTTGCGGATTGATAATAGAATGGCTGGGGTTGCGAATAAGGGATTTCGACCATAGGGGTGGCGGGTGTCACGTAGACTACCTGCGGCGGTCCGACATGGCGCACATAATGGCGATGATATGATCCCCTCCATGAGCTCCGGTAGTATTTATGGTGACGGTCAAAGCCATGACGCCTTGGGCCATCCCATCCACAACCGTCGCCATGGTAGTGGCTGTGATATTTCGGGTGATGCTTGCCGTGAGAAGATCGCCGGGCCTGGGCGCTCAGGGGGTTTAAAGCCAATATAAGGCCCATCATCAGGATGACGCTCAACCATCTTTTCAGGTTCATTTCCCCTCCCTTTTGATTGCCAGGATTTGTTAATTTAGAAAATGATCGGATGGGAAGAGTTAAGAGAGTTGTTGCAGATGCTCATTTTGACCATATGAAAATGGTCAATTCGTGCAGGACAGTTTCTAAATGTCTTATAAAATCACAGAAATATTAGTTAGTTTCCGGCAATCGAAGGAAATGCGCAGGGAGGGTTGGTCGGGGAAGTTTAAAATCCTGGAAAAGAGTAACAGGGCAACCTGAAAAGTGTCGAAACAGAGTCGGGCAGGTTGGTTTATCTGCCGTTCCCTGCCATGCGAGCTTGCTTTTAGCCTCGGCTCAGCCGGAGTGAATATCCGGTAATTACGGACCGGCCTTCTTCAGTGGAAATCCAGTTCATCCTTTTCCAGGATGAAAACCGCCGTCTGTTCCAGGCCGCAGCAAGAAAAGACGGCTTCCCAATGGGCGAAGTAGGTCTCCGAGCCGCGGTTGTGAGGCTGAACTTCCTGCCAGGCGCCGCATGTGGCGCATTTAGCGAAATATCGGCCGTCTTCCACCCGGCTTGTCGTCATGCCTGCAATCCTTTCAATATGATATCGGCAGACGGGGTTCGCGAACCGCCACCTACGCGGGGCTCGTTTGACTCTGGCTTTTTGGGTTATTCCAGGGACGCAATTACTCCATGACGGATAACCCGAAGAACATTCGCAAAAGCTGCTTTCCGAGGCCGGCAAGGGCGAAAGCGCCGAGTCCGGATGGCTTTTGTCTTGATTCTCCCAAAACCTGGCTTATCTTAAAAGAAAAATTATGCGGACGCGGCTAAATCCCGCGGCATCCGGCTGACAGCATTATCGTCTCACCTTTTGGGGTCTTCGCAAGCCCCCGGCAATCAGGCAAAGACTCCGGTCAGGAAACAGTGAGCGGGATTATTTTCGGCTTGATATGGTTTATAGTTCCCATCGCCGCCCTGTTCGCGGCCTCTCAATCCGGGCAGGCGCTGCGGGTGGAGAAGAGATTGCCGCCCCATCATGCCGCTGAAGGCTTTCGCAATGTCTATATCTCACAGGATGGGCGCTTTTGGGATTTTTGGCGCTGGAAGCTCGGCCTGGGTCCCGAAGAAGAGTCGGCGCTGCCCCCCGAGGAGGTCCCGCCGTACGAGCCGCGGCTGGCGACTCCCGATCTGAATCAATTGCACCACCCTGACCCGCAGAAAATCCAGGTTACCTGGATCGGACATGCCACCTTTCTCATCCAGACGGCCGGAGTGAACCTCCTCACCGACCCGATGTTCAGCGACCGGGCTTCGCCCCTGAGCTTTGCCGGTCCCAAGCGTCTGGTGCCTCCCGGAGTGGCCTTTGAAAGCCTGCCGCCCATACATGCCGCGTTGATCAGCCACAATCACTATGATCATCTTGATCTGAACACCGTCACCGGACTGGGAAAGACAGTTAAATTTTTCGTGCCCCTGGGGCTGGCGCAATGGTTCAGGGATAGCGACCTCCCACAGGTGCAGGAGCTGGATTGGTGGCAAACTGCGTCCCTGGGGGACCTGCGTCTGCATTGCGTTCCGGCCCAGCATTTTTCCATGCGCACCCTTTTTAACCGCGATCGGTCTCTTTGGTGCGGCTGGGTCCTGGAGACTCCGGCCGGGAAGATCTATTTCAGCGGCGATACCGGCTATTCCCCGCATTTCAAGGAGATCGGCAAACGTCTGGGACCCATGCGCCTGTCCCTGATCCATATCGGCGGCTACCAGCCCCGCTGGTTTATGCGCCCCATGCACATCAACCCTGAGGAAGCAGTGTCCGTTCACCGGGACGTGCGCTCCCAGAAATCCATCGGCATGCACTGGGGCACCTTTGCCCTGACTGATGAACCGCCGGGCGAACCGCCCCTTTTCCTGGAAAAGGTACTGAGCCGGGCTGAAATCCCCCGCGACCGGTTTGTGGTGTTGAGCTTTGGAGAAACCAAGGTATTCGCAAAAAAATGATCAAGTTCAAGCGAGGTCTAATTCCGGCCGGGCTGACCGGCCCTTGATTCCATGAAAGGAGTTGTGAGATGGCTGAAACAGAAGCTGGTTCTATTCGCGGAATTACTCTCTTTAAAATCGGCGGTATAAGACTCAGTCTGGATATTTCCTGGTTCATCATTTTCGCCTTGGTGCTCCTGGCCCTCTCAGCCGGATATTTCCCGCGGCATTTTCCAGGCAGGGAACCCCAGACTTATTGGCTGGCAGGCTTTGTGGCCACCTTCCTGTTTTTCGCCTCGGTGGTGATTCACGAATTGTCCCATTCGTTCATGGCCATCCGTTCCGGCATCGACATTCCGGAAATCACCCTCTTCGTTTTCGGCGGGGTGTCGCGCATCACGCAGGAACCTCAGGACCCGGTAACGGAGCTGAAAATCGCGGTGGTGGGGCCGCTGGCCAGCTTTGCCCTGGCTGTATTCTTTTGGGTGCTCAAAGCCCTTTCCCGGGGTTTCGAGCCGTCCATGCTCGTGGCGGTGTTCGGCTATCTCGCCTGGATCAATCTGGCTCTGGGTATTTTCAATCTGATGCCCGGCTTTCCCCTGGACGGGGGGCGCATCTTTCGGGCCATCTGGTGGTGGAAATCCGGCTCCCTCACCCGGGCCACCAAAATCGCCACTGACATCGGCAAGGGCTTCGCGGTGGCCCTGATGATCCTGGGGGCCCTGCAAATCTTTGCCGGCGCCCTGATCGGCGGCCTGTGGCTGGTCTTCATCGGCATGTTCTTGAGGGGCATGTCCGCGCAGGGCTATGAAGAGGTGGTGATTCGCAAGGCCCTGGAAGGGGTGCGGGTGGAAGAGGTGATGGTGCGGGAGGTGGTGACCGTGCCTGCCGACCTCAGCGTCGCCGAACTGGTGAATGATTATTTTTTGCAATACACCTACCGGGGATTTCCGGTAGTCGGCAATGGCCGCGTCCTGGGAGTAGTATCTCTGGCCGCGGTGAAGGATGTTCCCCGGGAAGATCAGCAAACCACCCGGGTGGACCGGATCATGACCCCCAAGAGCGACCGCATGGTCGTGTCTGCCGACCTCTCCCTGGCCGACGCCCTGGTCAAGATGTCCAAGGAAGGGGTGGAGCAGCTCCTGGTAATGGAGCAGGACCGTCTTTTGGGCATCATCACCAAAACCGGCCTCTTGCGGTTCGTGCAGATCAAACAGGTGTTGGGGGGCGAATAGACGCCGGCAACCCATGGAAAGCAATATCACCGAGCTTCAAGGAGACACCTTATGAATGAAACTGCGTCGGCCGAAAATGGTGCGTCTCGCGGGAAGATAGCCATACGCCTGCTGTTTACCTTGCTCTTTGCAATGGCTTTGGAACTGGTCAAGGCGGCCCTTTATCTCTCGGTAATTTTCCAATATGTTTATCTTCTTATCACCAAAACCCACTGTGAGCCGGTGCGGAACTTCGGCAACCTGGCGGCTGCCTACGGCTATCGCCTGATGCGCTATCTGACTTTAAACGACAACCCGCGGCCTTTTCCTTTTAAGGAATTTCCCCAGGCCCTGGAAGCGCCCGAAGAGGAGATTACGTTTCCCTGAACGCCGCACGGCCCCTGGTCCTGCAAAGAACATGGGGTGGCTGCTGTTGGCAGGGTACTTGAAAAAATATATACTCTGGCCAGGAAGTAGGGCGGTGGACACCCTTGGTTTCCAATAAGGCTTATCTGCACAGGAACAGATTGGAGGATCTGAAACCCGGGGACCACCTTTGCTTCTTTTTCCAAAGCGAAGCCGAGCACTTTGCCGTCATGACCCCTTATCTGGCCTTGGGGCTGGCCGCCGGAGAGCAAGTCGTCTATCTCACCGACCAGCACAAGTCCAAAATTATCCTGGGCTACCTCAAGAAATACGGCCTCAAGCCTGAATCATACCTGGAACGCGGGCAGCTTAAGGTGCTCGATGCCGCGTCCTTCTATTTGAAAGACGGCTTGTTTGATCCGGACGCCACGCTGGCCCGGCTGCGGTTGCAGGCCGAACAGGCCCTGACCGAAGGCTACCCGGCCCTGCGCCTTACCGGCGAAATGACCTGGGCCCTCAAGGGCTATCTGGGTTCGGAACGCCTGGTGGAATATGAAGCCAAATTGAATGATTTCTTTCCGGGCAGTTGTTGTCTGGCCATTTGCCAATACGACCGGCGCCAATTTGATCCGATGCTGCTCATGGACATTCTGGCGACTCATTCCAAAGTCATAGTCGGCAAAGAAATCCTTAATAATGTTTATTACCTGCCGCCGGGGGAATTTTTGAGCCCTCGGGCCAAAGAAGCCAAGCTCTCGCATTTTTTGGACAATCTGGCCGAGCGCCAGCGGGCTGAAGCGACCCTGGCCCGCCAGACCCACGAACTTACCGAACGCCTCAAGGAACTGAATTGTCTTTTGAATATCACGGAGCTCATTGAGCGCCCCGGCCTTTCCCTTAATGAGGTTCTCCAGCAAATTGTCGAATTCCTGCCGTCGGCCTGCCAGCATTCCCAAATCATTGCGGCCCGGCTTCTTCTGGGGAAAAAGGAATTTAAGACAAGCAATTTTTGCAAATCTCCCTGGAGTATCGCAAGCGACCTTTATGTTCAGGGAAAACCCGCCGGGCGACTGGAAATCTGCTGCCTGGAAGCCCGCCCCGATGCCGATGAAGGCCCTTTCCTGATCGAAGAAAGGCAGCTTTTGAATGCCGTCGCCCGATTGGCGGGGCGCATCGCTGAACGCCTTCAGGCGGAAGAAAACTTAAGGCAGTCTGAAATCAAGTACCGCACCTTGGTGGAACATATCCCCGCCATCACCTACATCGCGGAGCTGGATCCGTCCAGCACCACCACCTATGTCAGCCCCCAGGTGGAGGCCATCCTGGGGCTGTCGCCCGCAGATTATCAGGCAGATCCGGATATCTGGCAAAAGCAGCTTCACCCCGATGACCGGGAGCGGGTGCTGGCGGAACTTGCCAGATCGCATGCCACAGGCAACCCTTTCAGCGCCGAATACAGAATGCTTGCCCGGGACGGACGGGTGGTATGGTTTAGGGACGAAGCCTGGATCGTCAAGGACGCGGCGGGAAAGCCCCTCTTTCTGGAAGGGGTGATGCTGGACATCACGGAGCGCCGCCAGGCCGAGTTGGCTTTAAGAGAACACAAGGAACAGCTTGAAAAGGTTATTGAAGAACGCACCGTGGAGCTCAGGAGGGCCAATCTCAAGCTCCAGCAGGAGATCAAAGAGCGCCGGCTCATCGAAGAGGCCCTGGAAAAAGGCGCGGAAAAAATCAAGATCTTTGCCTACTCGGTCATTCATGATTTGAAGAATCCCGCCATCGGCATTTATGGGGTGAGCAACCTCCTGAAGAAGCACTACGGCGATCTGCTGGACGACCGGGGGAGGAAGTATTGCGACCAGATTATGCGGGCCTCGGAGCAGATCGCCACCCTGCTCAAGAAGATTAATGCTTATATTGTCACCAAAGAAGCTCCCCTTAACATCAAGAGCATCGACCTGAAAGAGATAATCCAGCTCATCAAGGACGAGTTCGCCGAACAGTTGGAGCTTCGGCAAATCAAGTGGACGGAGCCCAAGAATATCGGCGAAATCCAGGCGGACGGTCTTTATATCCTGCGGGCCCTGCGGAATCTGGTAGACAATGCCCTGAAATACGGCGGGGAAAAGCTCAGCGAGATCACCCTGGGATATGAAGCCAACGACCGATATCATATCCTGTCTGTGCAAGACAACGGGGTCGGCCTCAAACTGGCGGACCCGGAAAAGATCTTCACCGCGTTCCAGCGCCACGAAACCTCCGAAGGGGTGGAGGGCTCGGGCCTGGGCTTGGCCATCGTCAAAGAAATTGCCGAACGGCACAAGGGCAGGGTCTGGGTCGACTCCAAACCGGACCGGGGCACGACGTTTTTTTTATCCATTGCTCGATGAGGGGTTTTGGCCGGAGACCGCGCCGGCCTTTAGACCCGGCCCCAGCAGCTTTTTTCTGCCTCCGGCATTTAGCTATTTTGCTTGACGGTTTCAATGCAATCTGTTACTAAATCATCAAGAAGCACGTCAAAAAATCGTAGGGCCGCACGTCCTGAGATGATCAAAAATCGGTAGGGTGTGTAGCACCCTGCCGATTTTTTTTGGCGACGCTCGAGGATTCCGCCTTGGGCGAACCTCACCAACAATTTTCAAGGAGTATTGCAAGGAATGAAAGAAACAGGCAGAGTCAAATGGTTTAATGATGCGAAGGGTTATGGTTTTATCTCCCGGGACAACGGCCCGGACGTATTCGTGCATCATAGCGCTATCCAGGGGGACGGCTTCCGCACCCTGGAGGAAAACCAGGAAGTGGAATTTGAGGTAGTTCAGGGGGCCAAAGGACCTCAGGCCCAGAACGTCGTTAAACTGTAGGACTGCACCTTTGGAAAGTGGAGCCGCCGAGGCCCCGCCTGGGACCCGGGGTTGCCACTTCCAAACCGCCTGTCGGGAGTCCCGGTTCCGCCTTTTCCGGCAGACGCAGTAAAAGTTTCCCATCAGGAAAGCCTGTGCTGGTCAGGCGCCTGATGCACCCAGAAAACGAGGCAGTTGCGCCAGCCTGGCCATGCCAGAGCAATCGTTGCCTTGACGCCAGTTCCCGGAAATGGAAAAGGCGAGACCAGGAGACCCAATGACGAATAAATTATTTGTAGGCAATTTGGCCCACGAAATGACCGAGAAGGAGTTGCAGGAGCTTTTTGCGGAAGTGGGCCCGGTGGTCTCCGCCAAGATCATCACGGACCGTATGACCGGCCTGCCCCGGGGGTTCGGCTTTGTGGAAATGGAGACCAAAGGGGATGCCCAGCGGGCTATTTCCATGCTCAACGGCAAGGAGGTTCATGGCCGCACCCTGGCCGTGAACGAAGCCCGGCCCCAGCAGAAGCGGACCGGCTTCGGCGCCGGCCGCGGAGGCGGCGGCGGCCGGGGCGGCGGGTTTGGCGGCGGCGGCCGCGGCGGCGGCCGCGGCGGCTTCCGGAGATAGCTCCGGCCGCCGAATCAGCCGCACCATTTCGCAAGCACCCACCCGAACCGGCAGGGTCAACCGACCTTGCCGGTTTTTTTAGGTTAAGGTATTGTTATAAAAGGGGAAGATCCAAGACAGGCGTCGCATAACACTGGATGAAAAGAGGAAAGAGCAAAGCCGGGAGCACAGGCATCTTGCCTGTGCACACCAGGCGCCGTCTGCCGCACTGGGAGATAGGCGGCTCCACCTATTTCATCACATTCGGAACCCGAGAGGCTGAACTATCTGCAGGAGCTCGAGATATTGTCCTTGATGCCTGCCGGCATTTTGATGGAATTAGGTACCAATTATGGGCAGCTACTATTATGCCAGACCACGTGCATTTGCTTTTGACTCCGATGCAGAAAAGTCACAATGAATGGTTTTCCTTGTCTTCGATTCTGCATTCCATCAAGTCGTTCACCGCAAAGGAAATCAACCGGCGGTTGAATCGTCGCGGTCCCCTTTGGATGGAAGAGTCTTTCGACCGCATCATTCGCGGGGAGCAGGAATTTATTGAAAACTGGCAGTACATCAGAAACAACCCGGTGAAACGGGGGTTGTGCCTGACACCGGAGGAATGGCCCTGGCTTTACGAAAGCTCGTCCAGGGATTTTATTTAAGAGCTTTTGCTTACTACATTCTTTCCAGGGGGCTAGGCCTTGGCGAACTTGAGATTTTTTTCCCCTTAGCGGGAGCTCAGGCTTCCAGCCTGTGCCGGAAGGTGCAAAGGTGAGACAAAAAGAACACAGGCAAGATGCCTGTGTTCCCGATGAATGAATGATTGTCCGTTCTTGAAGACGGCAAGATGCCCGTGCTACCGATTAAGCAATATTCTTCCCCGGACTCGGCACGGGGTTCCAGCCCGTGGTAATTGATGAATAAAGTAAAAATATATATTTTTTAAAATATGCCCAACATCCGCAACTTCAGCATTATCGCCCATATTGACCATGGCAAGTCCACCCTGGCGGACCGGCTTATCCAGGCCACCATATTGGTTCCGGAGCGGCTGGTGCGCGACCAGATGCTGGACACCATGGACCTGGAACGCGAGCGGGGAATTACCATAAAAAGCAACACCATCACCCTCCCCTACGTCGCGGCCGACGGCCGGGAATACGAACTAAATCTTATCGACACGCCGGGCCACGTGGACTTCTCCTACGAGGTTTCCCGAGCCCTGGCCTCCTGCGAAGGGGTGCTGCTCCTCGTCGACGCCTCCCAGGGGGTGGAGGCCCAGACCCTGGCCAACCTCTACCTGGCCATGGAGCACGATCTGGAAATCATCCCGGTGATCAATAAGATCGACCTGCCGCAGGCCGACATCGAGGGGGTCAAGGAACAGATCAGGCAGGAGTTGGGGCTGGACCCCGAAGGGGCCATCCTGTGCTCCGCCAAGGAGGGGATCGGCATCGAGACCCTGCTCGAAGCCATCGTCCGGCGCATTCCGCCGCCCGCGGGCAGCCCGGACGCGCCCCTTTCCGCCCTCATCTTTGACGCCAACTACGACAGCTTCCGGGGGAGTGTGGTGAGCTTGCGGGTGTTCGAGGGCCGGGTCAAGCCCGGCGATCTCATCCGCTTCATGTCCACCGGCAACGTCTACAAGGTGGAGGAGGTGGGGATCTTCAGCCTGGCCCGCCTGCCCCAGCCGGAACTCGGTGCGGGCGACGTGGGCTATCTCATGGCCAATATCAAGACGGTCCGGGACACCAGGATCGGCGACACCGTCACCTTGGACGCCAACCCGGCGCGCCAGGCTCTTCCCGGCTTTAAAGAGCCCAAGCCGGTGGTGTTTGCCTCCATTTATCCCTTAAGCAACGACGACTACCAGGCCCTGGCCGATGCCCTGGAAAAATACCAGCTTAACGACGCGGCCATTGTCTTTCAGAAAGACTCGTCCGCGGCGCTGGGACAGGGCTTCCGCTGCGGCTTCCTGGGCCTGTTGCACCTGGAGATCGTTCAGGAGCGCCTGGCCCGGGAGTTCGGTCAATCCCTGATAATGACCGTGCCCGGGGTGCGCTACGAGTTTATCCTCACCGACGGCCAGATGGTGGCGGTGGACAACCCCCAACACTATCCTGATCCCGCCAAAATCCAACAAACCGCGGAGCCCTACATTCGGGCCGCCATCATGGTGCCGGAGCGCTTTGTGGGCGCGGTGATGAAGCTGTGCACCGAACGCCGGGGTGAAAATCCCCACTTCTCCAACCCCTTGCCCGGGCGGGTGGAGCTGCGCTACGACCTGCCGCTGGCCGAAGTCATCATCGATTTCTACGACAAGCTCAAAAGCGTCACGCAGGGGTACGGCTCCTTCGACTACGACCTCATCGGCTACCGGGAAAGCGACCTGGTGAAGCTGGACATCCTGCTGAACGGCGAAAAAGTGGACGCCCTGTCCATGATCGTGCACCGCCGCCGGGCGCGGGAATGGGCCGTGAGGGTGTGCGAACGGCTCAAGGAGGAAATTCCCCGGCAGCAGTTCAAGATCGCCATCCAGGGGGCCATCGGCGGCAAAATCATCGCCCGGGAGACCATCAGCGCGTTCCGCAAGGACGTCACCGCCAAGTGCTACGGCGGCGACATCACCCGGAAAAGAAAGCTTCTGGAAAAGCAGAAAGAAGGCAAAAAGCGCATGAAGATGGTGGGCCAGGTCACCATCCCCCAAAGTGCGTTTGTGGCCGTGCTGAAGTCGGGAGAATGAGCCGGGAGCACAGGCTTTCCAGCCTGTGCCCCCAGGCAAGATGCCTGTTCTCCCGCTACGCGAGAGGAATAAGGCGCCATAGCGGTTTGCAGCACACCTGAGGCAGTTAAAATAGCGATCATCAGCCGCTAATAAAGAAAAAAGTCAGGCAATATTTAAGGATGAATTCACCTCTATCCGGCCTTTACGTCCACGTGCCGTTTTGCCGCACCAAATGCCCGTATTGCGATTTCTATTCTGTAACTGACTTGGGCCTGATGGACACCTGGCTCAAGGCCGTGGCCGCGGAGGTGCAGTTCTACCGGAATGATTTCCCCGTCTGTGATTCTCTTTATCTGGGGGGAGGCACTCCCAGCCTTCTTGACGAGGACCGGCTCGGCCCCCTCATGGAGGTGCTGCAAGGAGAAATAAAATTCACCCCGGACGCCGAAGTCACCCTGGAGGCCAACCCCGACGACCTCACCCCGGCGCGGCTCTCCTTTTACCGCGGCTTGGGCGTCAACCGCCTGAGCCTGGGTGTGCAATCCTTCGACGAGTCCGAACTGCGCCTCCTGGGCCGCCGCCACACGGCCCGGCAGGCCGAGGAAGCTGTAGCTATGGCCCGACAGGCCGGTTTTGCCAACCTCAGCCTGGACCTCATGTATGCCCTGCCGGGGCAGACTTTGGCCGGTTGGGAGCGAACCCTGCAAATCGCGCTGGCCTGCCGGCCGGAGCACCTGTCATGCTACCAGTTGACCCTGGAGCCCGGCACCGCACTGGGGCGCAAATACGGCCAGGCGGGAAAAACTTTATTTAATGAAGATGCGGAGCGGGAATTTTTCCTTTTTACCAGCGGCTATCTGGAAGGGGAGGGGTATCTGCATTACGAAATTTCCAACTTCGCCCGGGGGGAGAGCCGCGTCTGCCGCCACAATTTGAAATACTGGCGCCGCCGGCGGTATCTGGGCCTGGGGCCGGGGGCCCATTCCTTCGACGGCCGGAGGCGCTGGTGGAACCACCGTTCGGTAGTCCGCTACTGTGAGCTATTGACGGCCGGGAAGCCGCCAATGGCAGGTAGCGAGCTGCTCACGCCGGAGCAGGTGCGGCTGGAGCGCCTGCTGCTCGGGTTCAGGATGCGGGACGGGGTGGAGCTGGAGAGCCTGGCAGGCCGGGAAGAGGACTTGGCGAATCTGGCCTCCCGGGGCTGGCTGAGGGTGGAAGGAGGCCGCGCCAGGCCCACCATCCAGGGCTTCCTGGTGGCCGACCGCCTGCCCCTGTGTTTCAGCGATTAAGCCGCGGCGGGCACAAAGGCCCGCTCCACCGGATTTTCCACCTTAAAGCTTTTTTTCCCTGATCTCGGCCACTAAGTCGGGAGCAACCGGAGGCGCCTGGTTGCCCCAGGCCTGGCGGACATAGCTCACGATCGCGGCCACTTCCCGGTCATTGAAGGTGTCTTTCCAGGCGGGCATCAGTCCCAGCCGGCCCTGGCGGCCGTTCAACACGGTGCCGACCACCGGCGCCGGGTCCCCTAAGACAAATGGGTTGCCTTTCAGGGCCGGAAATTTGTCCGGCAGGCCTTCGCCGTTGGTGCGGTGGCAGGCCGCGCAGGTGTCGTTGAACTTCCCCTGCCCCAGCTTAATAAGGTCCCCCGGCTCCTGGCCCCGGACAGGCAGAGAGGCAGCCAGAAGGCATAAGAAAATAACGATCGCCAGAACGATTCTCATATCTTCACTTCCTCTGATACCAATGGATTCAAAAGGTATTATTAGGGGCGCAATTTATTGCGCCCTAAAGGGCGTGATAAATCACGCCCCTACGATTGTTGCCTTCGGATTGCGACTTGGCATGAAAAGCGCAAAGCCGGGAAAGGGTCCGGTTAAACCGCCTTCCCGGCTTATTGATTTTGTTTATAATGGTTATTTTCCGGAAGCGGCCGTCACTTCCCCATGGCTGCGGGGGAGATGATCATATCCTGGACCGAGAAGGGGTCCTTGAACTCAAGTTCCGGCCGGAAATTCAGCGGCTTCACGCCCCGCTTGTTGAGATATTTGGCCAGCTCCAGGTTCACTTCCGCGGGCACCTCCACCCCGGCCTTGGTCAGGGCCTGGCGCAGCAGGGCCTCGCTTTTGGCGGCCATGGCCACGGCGTCGCCGCAAATCCGCCCGGCTTCGGTGGGGTTGTGGAAGCCCACGGAGTTTTCGGCGCCGATGAAGTTCACCCGGTAAAAAGCCTCCAGATAATAATCTTTGGCCTTGTCATAAAGCCCTTTGTCTATGGTCTTGCCTTCCGCCTGAGCCTTGTGGGCCATCTCGAAGAGCTTGGCCGCGGTGGCCGTGGCATAGCCGGCCCGGTTCATGAGGGACACGGTGCGGTCCTGAATGGCGATGACCCGGTCCCTGAGCCACTGGGTGGTTTCGGCGTGGCACTGCGTGCAGGCATGCAGGTCCTTTTTCATGGGGCTGGTCACATCATGGTCGGACACCTTGTTGGCCCCGATGCGGACATAGGGCATGTGGCAGTCGGCGCAGGCCGCGCCCGCCTTCCAGTGGGTGCCGCCCCGGCTGAAAAATTCATACTCCGGGTGGCGGATAAAGGCCAGCTTGAAGCCGGTGACGCTCTGCTTCCACTCTCCCACCTTAGGGTCGTTCTTGATGAGCTTGATAATGTTTTCGACGGAGATGTCCCCTTCCTTGCTGCCCTCATAAGGGAAGAAGAGGCCCACGGACTGCATTTTTTCGTCTTTGGGGATGTTGTAGGTGACGTGGCATTGGGCGCAAACCAGGCTCCGCATCTGCTGGCGGCTGGCCTCCTCCCATTTGACCCCCATCAGGGGAAAGGACCTCTGGGCCACCGGGTGGGTGATCTTGAGAGCCATGGTTTTGTTATCATGGCAATCCACACAGGACACTCCGGTCTTCTGAAAGTCCACCGGAATCTTGGCATGAACGTCAAGATACGGCAGGCGGAAATAATCCACCCCCATCTCCTTCTCCAGCTTGGGGGCAAAAAGGGATTTGCAGCTCAGGCAGACGCCCCCGGCCTTGAGGCGGGAAGGATCGATCTCCAACTGGTCAATGAGCATGTAATGATGCCCCCGGGGCTCGTTGTACTCGATGCCGAAGCCCCAGCCGTTAAACAAAAGTGCCATGTAGGGGAATTCGCTCAGCTTGTCATAGACTACCAGATCGGTGTCCCAGCCCTTTTTATATTTACTCTTGCTGGCCGGCTTGGGATCTTTGGTTTTTTTCCACAGGTCGTATTCCAGAGGGTAGGCCTGGCCCCAAACCGCGGGGTCGTATTCCCCGTCGGGGATGCTCACCGGCTTCACGGGCTCCGTCTTCGGGGGAGAGCAGGCGCAAAGGAAAAAAGCCATACCTGTAACAACCACAGTCACAAGAATTAAAAACAGCGCTCTCGTTTTCATAATCTTATCCATCCATGAGGTTTTAAAATAGATTTCAAAAACTGGCGATTTCCCCGCAAAGGCGCGTGCCGGTGGAACGCCTGGCTGGAGAAGCAGCGATAAAAATCATGAACTAATCCTGTGTCCAGGTTAAAATGACCCCGGTTCCCCGGTGGGTCACTTTGCGGTGGCACTCCCAGCAGCGCCGCTCCTCGCTGATCCGGGCCATGATTTCCTGATGGCAGCGCTGGCAGTTTTCCTGAACAAAGCCTGCGCCGCGGTCTGAGATTTTTATGGTGTCGGAAACCCGGCCCGTATGAAAGGCCAGGAAATCCTTGGCGCCGTCGATGGCTTTCCAGGTCAGGTGACGGGCCTTGGTATCGTTGGGCAAGTGGCAGTCAACGCATTTTATTTGGGCATGGGCGCCGGAGTGGAACCAGGATTCATATTCGGTTTCCATCACGTGGCAGCTGCCGCAGAATTCAGGGCTTTCAGTTTTGGCGTAAAGTCCGGGGGGGCCGAAGGCCAGGAACATTCCGAAAATTCCGGCGACGGCCAGGATGATGACGAGAACGAGGATTGGCCGGCCTGCTGATCCGCTCATGGCTGCTCCTGGACCTCGAAATGGTTGGGGTTTGTGCACTTGGGATCGGCCTTGTAAGGTAATCAGCCTTAACAGGTTTGTCAACCTGCTGTCAAAAAGAAAAACCGGTTTCAAATGTGATAAAAGAGCAATCAAGCCGGGTTCGCCCCGGCAATAAAGGAGAAAAGACCACAAGGTGAAGCACGCGATGCACGACATTTTCTGGCGAATCTTGGCGCTCTTGGCGGCCATCCTGGCCCTGGCCGGCTCTCTTGGCTGCGGAGTGCGGCAATTGGCCCGGGGGGAGATCGAAGCACCCAGGGTTGAGTTTAGGGGGGTTGTTCCGGGGATGCCCTCTCAGGAGGGCTTGCCGTTTAAATGCCTCCTGGCCCTGGAGAACCCGAATCAGCAAGCTTTGGACGTTTTGGGCTACGACTACGAACTCTGGCTGGAAAATCAGAGCGTGGCCCAGGGCGCCAGCAGCGAGAGAATCTATCTGCCGCCCCAGGGAAAAACCGAGGTGGAATTTCCGGTATTCGTCAAGCTGCCCGCGGTGCTAAGCGTGGCGCCCGCGGCTTTGAACCGCCGGCGGGTCAATTACCAGATCGGCGGCGGTTTCAGGCTGGCCTCGGTCATGGGCGGGCTGTTCAGGGTGCCGTTCCGGTTCCGGGGGCAGACCACCCTGGATGAAGGCATGGAACTGATGCGGCTTTATGTGAAGTAAGAACGGGTCAAGCAAAGGGCGGGGATTTAATCCCGCCCTTAAATTTAGAAACCAGTCTCTTATTTTTTCAGCATTACCAGGGCCCGGTAGGGTTCCTCGGCTCGGAGCGGGAAGTCCAGGACCAGATCGCCCGGATAGCCCTGGGTATCCCGGCTCACCACCTGAAAGTCGCCTTTGGCCAGGTGCTCATTCAGCATTTGAAGCGCTTCGGCGTCGTATTCCTCTGACATTTCAATCTGATTGGTGGGAGTGTAAGACACAGCCCAAGCCCTCGCTGCTACCATTTCAGCCATTGCTTTCTCCCTGAGTTCAAAAGCAGAGTCTTTTTGCACAGGCTGGAAAGCCGGTGCCACCATTTTTTGGAAGGAAGAATTATCCGGGACAGTGAATTATCAATAACAGGTGACGCTTGTTCACAAGCTAAGAGGTTGATGCAGCTCTGTCAAGGCGGCTTGAGCTTTTTGGCCATTCAGCGATCACCATCGCCCGAAAGCCTCGCACGAGAGTTTGCCGAGTCGGCTCAGCCAAATTTGCCACAGGCTTTACCATCTCCGTGGCGCCCTGGCGCCAGCCGCGTCCCCGGCCCGATCCCCGGCCTCTATCCTCCACCTGCGGGGAGAACAAAAAAGGAAAGTAGATGAGGATTAGACAGACGATAATAAATATCCACAAGGCAATGCTTCGGGTTTTAGGATTGGGGATCACGCGCTGGAACAGCCCCACGATTATGGACCAGTGCAGGTAGATATGCAGCGCCAGGAATGCCAGCATGGTCAGGGCCAAATAAAAATGGATGTCACCCCACTGGTGCCGGTCCAGGCCGAACAGATATAAATCCACTCTGCGCCCGTAGGCGACTTGGGCCTCCCGGCCGGGCAGCAGGATATAGTTCATGAGAAGGCCGATGCCCGCAATGGCCGCCAGAAGCACAAACATGATTATGTCGATGATGAAATTGAGTTTCGGTCTGTCCATGACATTTCCCCAGGTTTAACCCCTGAAATTCCGGAGTTCGATAAGGTCTACCAGACCACAGGGAATTCTTCGGTCTTTTTCAACGGCACGGTAATGGTGATCCGGGTCCCTTTCCCCGGGGCCGAGTCCACGTCCAGGATTCCTCCCAAGTGGCTCAGACGCTCCCTGATGCTGAAAAGGCCGAATCCGCCAGCGGCCCCGCCGGACGGGGAGAGCTTTTCATCCACTTCAAAGCCGATGCCGTCGTCTGCCAGCCGGATGTGCAAGTCATCCCTTTCCCTGATAAAGGAAATTTCGGCATGCCGGGCCTCAGCATGTTTGACAATATTGGTCAGCAGTTCCCGCACCAGGCGGAAGAGGAGAACCCTCGCCCCCTCAGTGAGGGGATTGGGCTGACCGTCATGAATGACATTGATGGCAATGTCATGCTGCTTTTGGAATTGCTCGGCCAGCCATTCCACCGCTTCTTCCAGGCCCATTTCGTAAAGAATAGGCAGGCTGAGTTCAAAGGTCAAATTTCTCGTGGAGCGGATAGCCTGCTCCAGAAAATGCCGCACTTCATTGGCCTGTTTTAGCATGGACGGGGATGAGATTCCCTGCTGCAAGCCTCCCAACTTGATTTTGGCCAGAGCCAGGGTCTGGCCGATTTCATCGTGGAGGAACTCAGCCAGGCGGCGGCGCTCCCGCTCTTCGGTCAAAGAAAGTTCAGAAGCCAAGGACCTCAAGTTTTCCTGGTATTGAGAAAGCTCCGCCTCCGCCTGTTTTTCCCGGGTGATATCCTGAATCATAGCCAGAGAATAGACCGGAAGGCCATCCTGTCCCCGGATCAGGGTGACATGCAGATGGCTCCATCTGAGATCGCCGTCTCTTCTGAAAAAACGCAGATAAAGGTTGTAGTCTTCCCGTTTGCCTGCCATGAGCTCCTGAAACATGGCCTGGCTTCTGGGTTCATCGTCCGGATGAGTGAGCATTCCCAAGGTCATGGAACGCAATTCTTCCCGGCTGTAACCTAACATGCGGCATAAGGCCGGATTGCTCTCCAAAAAAAGCCCCTGGGCATTTCTCAGACAAATGCCGACCGGAGCCCCCTCGAATATCCTCCTGAGCCGCACCTCGCTCTCAGCCAGCGCCTGTTTGGCCCTGGCGTATTCGTCAATCTTTTCCAAAAGCTGTTCATTGGCCCGGGTCAAAGCCTCGGTGCGTTCCGCCACCAGCTTTTCCAGATGCTCTTTATAGGTTTTCAGCGCCTCTTCCGCCTCTTTGCGGGCCGTTATGTCCAGCACGAAGCCCACGATTTCCAGAGGCTGGCCTTCGGCATCCCGGATCAGCTTGGATTCGTCCTGCATCCAGCGATAGGTGCCGTCCTTGTGGCGGAAGCGGTAATCAAGGCTGACATAGCCTTCCTCAAAAAGCTTGCGGATAAACCCCTTGACCTGCGGGATGGCCTCCGGGTGGGCGTGTTTCTTCCAAAATTCGGGATCCTGTAAGCATTCCGCGGGTTCGTAGCCTAGCAAAAGCCTGATGTTATCGCTCACAAAAGTGGGGGCATAATCGCCCTCGGCCTTGCGGCTGTAAATCACCGCGGGGGCAGAAGAGAGGAGGAATTGGAGCCGTTCCTTGGCAGCCTCCAGGTCCTTTTCCATTTCTTTTTGCCGGGTGATATCGAAAAATACCCCGCTGAAGTGGTCAAAGTTGCCCTCGGCATCGCACATGGGTTGGCCCCTGGCCTGAATCCAGCGAACTTTGCCTGAGCTGTCCCGGATTTGATACTCTCGGACATACGATGTGCCGGCGGCCAGCGTTTGTTGGAGCGCTTCTTTTAAAGGCGGTATATCTTCGGGAACCACGACATCGTACCACTTGCGCCGCCGGGAATCGAAATCCGCTTTGGGGTAGCCGGTAAGTTCCTGGATTTTGTCGTCAAAGAAATCAATAGACGAGTCGGGGTAGCATTTAAAGACCACAGCGGGGATATTCTGCACCAGCAGGCGGTATTCCGCTTCGCTGGCCCTTAAGGCCGCCTCCGCCTGCTTGCGCTCGGTAATCTCCCAGGCGGTTTCCACCGAACCGATGATGCGGCCGCCCGGCTCTTTTACCGGGGTCCCGGAGATCAGCCAGATTCTACCCTCCGGATCCACCATCTCCCGGCTCTGCACCTCTCCCGAGGCCAGGCATAAGACAACCGGGCAGGATTCACAGGGCTCACTGCGGCCGTGCCAAATTTCGTAGCAATGGCGCCCGATGAGTTCTTCCAGAAGAGTTTTGACCGATTCTGCGGCAGCCCGGTTAGCCCACTTCAGACGCATGTCCAGGTCCTGAAAAACTACTAGTTCGGAAACAGCATTGAGAACCAGGGCTTTTTCCGCTTCCGCGGCCATCAGGCGTTCTTCCGCCTGCTTGCGGGCGGTGATGTCCTCCGCGATGCCCACGATGCGTTCGATTTCGCCGTTTTCCCCTTTAACCGCAAAGCCCCGGTCCGACACCCAGCGGACCGAGCCGTCGGGGCGGACAATGCGGTATTCCCGGGGCTCTCCGCCGCCGGTCTTCAGGATTTGCCAGAAAGATTTCAGGGCATACTCGCGGTCATCAGGGTGGATGCTCCGGAGCCACATGGTGGGATCAGCAAGCGCAGCTTGCACCGGATGCCCCCAAATCCGTTCATAGGCCGGGCTGGCGTAAAGCAGTTTGCGTTTGCGCCAATCAAAAATCCAAAATTCTTCCCGGATGGTTTCGGCCAGTTCCCTGAAGCGCGTCTCGCTCCGGCGCAACGCCTCTTCGGCGCGCTGGCGTTCGGTGATGTCCCGCACCAAGGTGATAAAACGGGCTTCCGGCGCCTGCGGGTCGCCTTTGGCCGCAATGGACAGCTCGAACCAATCCGAACCTGAAGGGGTCTTCAGGCGATAGACGGCGCCCCGGTGACTTCCCTGGGACGCAGCCTCGGCCAAGGCCTGCTTGATAACCCTGACAACTTCCTCGGGCAGTATCTCTTGAATGGGCCTGCCCAAAAATTCTTCTGGAGGCACATAGAGCAAATCCGGCCGGGGGGTTCGATATTCATAGATGCGGCCTTCCCGGTCCACTTCGAAGAGAATATCGGGCAGGGCGTTCAGAGTGGCTTCCAGATGGTTGAGAGAATCTTCCAGGGCCCTGGCCGCCTGCTTGCGCTCGGTGATGTCCCGGAGTCCGACGATTCTGGCCTTGCGTCCATGGAAAGTGCAGGGAGCGCCAAAGGACTCGATTTGGATAATCTGGCCGTCCCGGCGCCGCAGTTCCAGCTCGAAATGACCTGTCTGGCCGGTGCGGATATATTCAAGAATGCGCTCTTGCGAATCGGGAGTGAACAGCTCAATGGCCTGCATGGAGAGCAGCTCGGAGGAAGAGTAGCCGGTAATATCTGCCAGGCGCTGGTTCAGATCGACCATGCGGAAATCTTCATGAACAAAAATGCCGTCAAAACCCTGCTCAACCAGAATGCGAAACCGGTCTTCACTTTCCTGGCGCGCCGCTTCCGCCTGCTGGCGTTCAGTAATATCATGCACAATGGAATAAAGCAGTTGTTTGCCGTGCACCTCCACGAGGCCGCTGAATACTTCAACATCACGGATGGCGCCGTCGGCCAGCCTATGGCGAAAACAGAAAACTTGAGATTCCCGGCTTGTGGCCCGCTGCATTTCCCGGAAAACCTGGTCGGCAGGCAATGTGTTGATGTCGGTGATTTTTTTCCGGGTGAGTTCGTCCCGGCTCAGGCCGTAGAACGAGCAGGCGGCCGGATTGGCATCAACGATATCGGCGGTCTCCGGATCAATGAGAAGCATGACCGCGTGACTGTTGGCAAAGAGGCTGGTGTAGCGCTGCTCCGACTCTCTGAGCGCGGCTTCGGTTTTTTGGCGCTCCCTGATTTCCTTTTGCAGTTCCGCGTTGGCCAGGGAGAGTTCCAAAGTGCGCTCTTGCACCCGCTTTTCCAGTTCGTCGCGGGATTGCTGTAACAAGATTTCCGCCTGCTTGCGTGCCGTAATATCATCGTAAAGCAGCAAAAGGTGGGTTTTCCCCTGCGCCTTATAAGTTCTGAAACGGCAGTCCAGCCAGACCTCTTTGCCGAAAGTGGATGCCACATGAATTTCACGGCGCTCCTCCCGGTTGGTGGCCATGGCCTTTTTGGCCGTGGCCAGAAGACCGGATTCCTGCCAGGATTTAAGGTGGTGAATATTTTGTTTGAGAACATCCTCGCGGCTTCCCCCGATGATGCGGCCCGCGGCTTCATTGGCCAGGATGCATTGCCCTTGCTCGTCGTAAGCCGTAATGCCGAGAGTGGCGGTATTTACAATGGTTTGATTGAAGGCCAGTGCTTCTGACAGGCGCTTTTCCAAATGCCTGATCTGCCGGCGCAGATTCTGTAATTCCTCTGAAACCTGGCCTTGTTCAGAGCTCTTGATTTTCATAGCTGGTCCCCGCTGCGCCGACTTACCTGATCAGGGTTCGCAGTGATCCGGGTGAAGAAGAAAGAAGATTGGAAAAAAGCCTGAGAATTAAAATTTAGGACGAAAATCGGGAGTTTTTTACTCATACCTGTGCTGGTGGCTAGGCGAAGCGCCGCCGGTCAGCGCGGCTTGGGCAAATTTGCACATGCGCTTAATATTTTAATCTTTTTTTTGCATTACTGTAAAAAATTTTGATTAGAAAAAGAGTGCCATAAGAAGATAATTGCGAACTGCGGCGATATTAAAGTTTTTTTACTTGAGAAGGGAGTGAATTGTCAGATTTGGTGACTTTTGATCAACAGGGCGGCGGCCCAGGCATGCAGGGCCCCCAAGCCGAATAGAGCCGGCAGAATTCCCCATACCGGGACGATAATGAGACTCATCCCTAGTGTACCCAGCGTCGCGCCCAGCAGGTCCACGGCATAAAACAGGCCGCCTGCCGGCGCGGCATCGGGAAGCGCCTGACGCCGGAGAGAGGCGCTGAGAGAAAAGATGCCCCCGCCCATGAACCCGGCCAGAGCCAGGAAGCCGATGAATCCTCCCTGCAGCACAATCTCCGGCAAAGCCAGCCAGGGAGTTCTGGAGATGGCCCAAAGAATGCCTGCCAAAAACAGGGGCAATGCTGCCAAGCCGCCTTGCAAGGCTGCCAGGCGTCTGGTCAGGAAAAAAGAGGCGCCGCGTTGCCGCGCTCCCCAGGCTCCTCCGGCCCATAAACCCGCCATAAACGCGGCGATCAGCAAGCCGAGCTGCCGGTAGAGGTAGCCCAGGTAAACCTGGTAGAGAATCAAAACCGCTACCTCCAGGGCCATGGTTCCCAGACCCATTAGTAAAACCTGAATCAGGGAGTGCAGCCCGGCCCGTTTTTGGGGTATGGCCCAGGTGAGGGCGAGAGCCAGGCCGATTGCCAGCCAGACCGCGAACCAGGGCAGACTTTTCAAAGCAGCAAGAACGCCGGAAAGCGGCAATCCTTCCCGGGCGCTGGTGAGCAGCAGGTCATAAAAATAGCCTTTAGGGTGAAAATCGGTATTAACCTCCACCGGCTGCCGCTCCAAAACCGCCCTTAAGTATTGCTGCCTGGAAGGGGCCAGGTCCGTAAGCATATAATATTCCCGCACGTAGCGCAGGTCCAGGCGGCGTTCCTTCAGGCGCGCCGTCAGCACCTCCGGGTCCGCCGCCAAAACTCCTTGGCTGAGGGAACCGAAGAACCGCACTTGTTCACCGGGAAACACCAGCACTTGCGGGAAGACCTGGTTGAGCGTGTGGCAGCCCAGGGCCAGATACGCGGCCCGCGGCGGACTGAGGCTGACAGTGCCGCCGCCGCTCAGGGCAAAGCTGAAAATCCCCTGGGGTTTCAGGCGCCGGGCCGCGATCTGAAAGAACTCCCGGCTATAAAAGCGGTTCAATTGGGCGCTGCCGGGCTCGGGCAGGTTCAGCAGAATAACATCATAGCGGTGTTTGCTTGAGGCCAAAAAGCGGCGGGCATCCTGGTAAAAAACCGCGACCCGTGAATCCCCGGCAAGATGGCGGGCGGCTTCCGGCACAAGCCTGGCGGCCAGGCGCACCAGCTCCGGGTCGAGCTCCACGTAATGGAGTTGCTTGACGCTTGGATGCTTCAGGACTTCCGGTATCAGACCGGCAACGCCGCCGCCCAGGAGCAGGACCTGTTCAGGCCGGGGATGCTCCAAAAGAGCCAAGTGCACGGCATGTTCCGCGGACGCGGGGTCCGGATGGGTGAAGTGCCACACCTGGTTGGCGAAAAAGCTGAGCTGTTCCTTCTCCCGCGTGGCGGTAAGCAGGGCATAGGGGCTGTCCACGGTGGCGACGATTTGGCGGCCGGGCCACTGCCACCCCCGGGACCGCATATCCAGTTGCGAAGCCAGCAATAGAGCGATCCCGAGAACTATAGCTCCAAAAAGAAGTTTTCCTTGCCGGGTTAAAAGTGCGGCGGCCACCGCCAAAATCAAGCCCGCGCCCAAGGCGAGGGACAGATTGGCGAACTGGCCCATGAGCACGATCTGCAACAGGCCGATGCCCGCCGCGGCGCCGAGGGCCTCGGTGGCGTAAGTGCGGCCGACCGCGGCCTCTGGTTGAAACATGCTTTGGACCTGACAGGCAAAAGGGAAGAAGCAGCCGGACGCCAGGCCGAAGGGGGCCAGGACCACAAAAAACGTCCATAGCGCGGCGCCCGGCCCCGGAGCCTGACCGGCCGGAAAACCCAAGAGCGCGGGCAGCAGCCGCACCCCCAAAATGGTGCCGGGCAGGAGCAGCCCTAACAGGCAAAGCAGCGTCCCCAGGGAATTCAGGCGGGGGAAGAACCTGGCAGCCAGCCGGCCCCCGCCGAGACTGCCCAGACCGGTCCAAAAGAGCCAGGACCACAAGCCCAGGGCCAGTTTCAGCTCCTGCCCCTGGCAGATTACCAGAAGCTCCCTCAGGATAAGGATTTGCCCGGTCAGAGTCCCGGCCCCGTAGGCCAGGATCAGACCCCGCAGCAAACTTGTCTGGGGCCGCGTACGCATTTCAGCCTTGCAAGAAGGCATACCCAGGTTTAGGGTAGACACCGGACCAGGGCCGTAAACTTTAAGGGCGACCTGCGCGTCGCCCTTTTAGCTCCGGAAGATTGGCACCTTCCGTTCAGAAAAACTTTTTGAAATTTGGACCCTAAACTCCAATATTGTAGCGTTTCAGTTTTTCCCGCAAGGTCTTGCGGTCTATGCCCAAGGCTCTGGCGGCTTCGCTCTTGTTTTGGGCAAATTTGTCGAGAACCCTGAGGATGTGCTCTCTTTCCAGGTCCTTGAGGGCCACCGGCTGACTTTCGGCGGGAGAAAAAGTGAAGAGGCCGGCGTAGACCAGGTCCGAAGGCTCCAGCATGGGGCCGTTGCTCAATACCACCAAACGCTCCATGGTGTTTTCCAGTTCCCGCACATTGCCGGGCCAGTCGTGCTTGATGATGAGCTCCATGGCCTCCGGCGAAATCCCCTGAATCGGCTTGCGCAGCCGGTTGGTGTATCTTTCCAGAAAATGCTGGGCCAAAAGAGGGATGTCGCTCTTGCGTTCCCTGAGCGGCGGCATCTGAATGCTGACCACATTGAGACGGTAGAAGAGGTCCCCCCGGAAGCTGGCGTCTTTGATGGCTTGGGCCAGGTCTTTGTTGGTGGCGGCAATAATGCGCACATCCACGCTGATCACCCGGTGGCTGCCCACTTTGGAGATCTTGCGCTCCTCTACGGCCCGGAGCAGCTTGGCCTGCACTTCCAGGCTGATGTTGCTGATCTCGTCGAAAAAGAGGGTGCCGTGTTGGGCCAACTCGAATTTGCCGATCTTATTGGCATCCGCGCCGGTGAAGGCCCCTTTGACGTGGCCGAACAGCTCGCTTTCGAACAAGGTCTCCACCAGGGTGCCGCAGTCCACGGTGATAAAAGGCCGGCGGGCCCGGGCGCTCAACTGGTGAATCCGCTGGGCCACCAAGCCCTTGCCGGTACCGGATTCGCCGGTGATGAGGACGGTGCTGTCGGTAGCGGCCACCCGTTTGACCATCTCCATTACCCGGGCCATGGACTCGCTCTGGTACACGACGGTGGCCAGGCCGTCTTTGGATTTTAACGCCTGCCGCAGATAAATATTTTCCAGGTTGAGGCGGCGCTTCTCCAGAGCCCGGGCCACCAGGTATCTCAGGTCGTCCGGCGCGAAAGGTTTGGAAAGGAAGTGAAAGGCCCCGGATTTAATGGACTCCACCGCCGAAGGAATGGTGCCGTAGCCGCTGATGATGATGACTTCACTGTTCGTGTCCATGGCCTTGATGCGCTTCAAGGCTTCCAGGCCGTCGATGTCAGGCATCACCAGGTCCAGCAGAATAACGTCGAAGGAGGCCCGCTCCAGCAGCGCCAGGGCCTCCCGGGCACTGGCGGCCATTTCCACCTGGAAGCCCTGGCGCGCCAGGATTTGATAGCAGGCTTCACGCAGGGCCTTGTCGTCGTCAATCACCAAAATCTGGGCCGTCAAATCAGTCATGTTCCCTTGTACTTCAACTTCCTGTTATCTTTAAATTTCTTAAAGTTTAGTAACAATGCTTTTACCTGTCAAGGACAAGGGAAATGTCTCTGTTATCTAACCAAGCATTTTATAAGGAAAAAATCTTTTGAAAGCCCGGCTTGCAGTAATATAAAGAAGACAAACTGTTAACGGAGGGCGCTTATGAGGAAAAAACCGGCAGAATCAAACATCAGTCCGCCTCGCCCCCCACTGACTGATGACGATATTTACGAGGCTATGAAGAAAATTCCGGGATACCTGGACATCACCCCCGGGGATTTCAAAGAAGTGTACCGGCTGGCCTATGAGCACGCCCTGGAACGCCTCACCACGTCGGTGCAGGTCAGGGATATCATGGCCCGTCAGGTGGTGTCGGTAAGTGCGGACGCGCCTTTGGCCGAAGTGGCCGAGGTCATGGGGCGAAACGGCGTCTCGGGGGTGCCGGTGGTGGACGCCGGAGGCAAGGTGGTGGGCGTCATTTCCGAAAAGGACTTTTTGGTGCGCATGGGTGTGAAAAGCCCTAAAAATTTTATGAGCGTGGTGGCGGAATGTCTCCAGGTCAGGAAATGTGTGGCTTTGCCCATGCGCAGCCAACGGGCCGCGGATATCATGAGCAAGCCCGCGGTGACTGTGGGAGCCGATACGCCGCTTAATGCCGTGTCCCGGATTCTGGTGGACAAGGGCATCAACCGGGTGCCGGTGGTGGACTCCGAGGGCCGGCTCATCGGCCTCGTCTCCCGGGCGGACATCGTCAAGGCCGCCCGGCAGGGGACCGCGCCATGATGGCTCGGTATTTCCGCAAGATGGCCGGAACCGCCAAAAGCCCGCCCGGCGTGAGTCTGGCTGAAATAGTCTGGTCCTGGGTCGGCGCCTTCCTGGGCATCGGCGCGGTGGCATATCTCAATTATCGATTTCTGGAAGGCACGCCGCTGCTCCTGATCATCGGCTCCTTCGGGGCCTCGGCGGTGCTGATTTACGGGGCCACCAAAAGCCCTTTGGCCCAGCCCCGCAACCTTATCGGGGGTCATATCATCTCGGCCCTGATCGGGGTGGCTGCCTTTAAGCTCCTGCACTCCCATTTGTGGCTGGCCGCGGCGGTGGCGGTGGCTACCAGCATCGCGCTGATGCATGCCACCAAAACCCTGCATCCCCCCGGAGGCGCCACGGCCCTGATCGCGGTCATCAGCGGCGAGAAAGTTGCCAACCTGGGTTTCTTTTATGCGGTAATGCCGGTGGGAGCCGGAGCCGCAATCTTGCTCATCGTGGCCCTCATCGTCAACAACCTGGCCCCGGAGCGGAAATATCCCGAGTTCTGGTGGTAGCGGACCTGGCTGATTTTCCCCTCAATTCAGGAAAAATGAGATAGTATTGAATATCTCTGTGCAGGGGGAAGATTTTCGCAAGCCGGTCCTGGAGGCGAAACAGGTTTTAAGTCCTTTTCCCCTTCGAGGGCGATTTCACGACCATATTAATAAATAATGTCCGTCAACCTGTTTATCCCTTGCTTTATTGATCAACTTGCCCCTGAAATCGGCGGGTCGCTGGCCGACTTGCTGACTTGCCTGGAGGTCCCCTGGGAGTACCCCGGGGACCAGACCTGCTGCGGCCAGTTCGCTTTGACGGTTGGCGATTTTCCCACGGCCCGCCGGCTCATGCGCCATTTTATGAGAGTCTTCGCTGAAGCCGAAGCCATCGTGTGCCCCAGCGCTTCCTGCACCCTGATGGTGCGGCGCTGTTATCCAAAACTGGCCGAAAGCCTTGAGGAGAAGCGGCTGGCTGAGAAGGTTGCCGCCCGCACCCTGGAGCTGAGCGAATGGCTGGCGGCGCAAGGGCCTTTGCCCTGGACGCCGATTTTCAGCGGCGACCTGGTCTTGCATCATTCCTGCAAAGCCCGGCAGTTGGGAACCCTGGCCGGCGCCTCCCGGCTGCTGGCTCAGGTCCAAGGGTTGACCATCAAGGAGGTTTCGCCGTATTATCCCTGTTGCGGTTTCGGCGGGGCCTTCAAATATCAGCACCCGGACATCGCCCAAACCATAGGCGAAGCTTATCTGGAAGCGGTTCAAGAGACCGGCGCCCGCGGCGTGGTATCTCTCGATTATAGCTGTTTGATGCATTTGCGTTCGGTGGCCGCGGTTTGTGGCTTGAACCTGAACTTTTTTCATCTGGCGGAACTGGTCCTGCCTCCCCGGAATCGGTAAGTTCTTTTGCAGGCGGCGCACAACGCACCGGCAGCAGGCCCCATTATGGAAAGGAGCAAGGCATGAGAAGACTTCTTGCTGGTTTTGGCGTTCTGGCGGTTTTGTGCATGATCGGCGGATCTTTTTCGGAGGCGGCCGGGGCAGAGCCCCAGGAGAAAATCGGGTCCTATTACCTGAACCGGGGGATTAGATATCTGGCCCGGGACGACTACGAGGCCGCGGCGGCCGATCTGACCCAGGCCATTGCCCGGAATCCCGAATCAGCGGAGGCCTATTTTAACCGCGGGGTGGCCTACCGCCATATGAACCGGCTGCCGGAGGCCCTGGCCGACCTAAACAAAGCTTTGGCCTTGAACCCGAAAATGGCCGAGGCCTATCTCAGCCGCGGAGTGGTTTACAGCGATCAAGGGGAAAATGATCTGGCTCTGGTGGATTACACCCGGGCCATCAATCTGAAAGCCGACCTGGGCCTGGCGTATTTCAACCGGGGCATTGTCCACCTGCGCCAAGGGAATTACACCCAGGCCGTGGCGGATTTCGACCAGGCGCTGAAAATAAATCCTGATAAAGCCGAGGTGTATGTCAACCGGGGGGTCGCCCATAAACAATTAGGCCGGAGTGACCGGGCCTTGGCGGATTACGATCAGGCCTTACGCCTCAACCCCCAATTGGCCGAAGCTTATCTTAACCGCGGCCTGGTTTACGGGCAAAAAGGCGATTATAATCGAGCTGTCGCCGACTTTGACAAGGCACTAAAAATAAATCCCAAATCGGTGGAAGCCTACCAGAGCCGGGCCGTAGCCTATTATTCCAAAAAGGATTACGCCAAAGCCTGGGAGGATGTCCAAAGCGCCAGAGACCTGGGCGGGGAATTCCCGCCGGAATTCCTGCAAGCCCTAAGGACAGCCTCAGGCCGGGAAAACTGACCGACCGGAATTTGATTTCCCAAACGCCTTTTAACACAGACCCAGGGGAAAACCCTGGGTTCGTTTTTTTAGATGCTTAAAAATTAACTGAGGACGGATTTTTGCTTCATTTTTTGTCTGCTTGACTTAGGTCAGAGCGCGGCCTGCGGCGATTGTTTATATTGCAATTAAAGAGTGGTTGAATCAGCCACGCTGACAATGACGCTGAGGGAAAAATTATGGCTAAGCGGCAAATCATCAAAATCGACCAGGAAAAGTGTGACGGCTGCGGTATGTGTGTGCCGTCCTGCGCTGAGGGGGCCATTGAGATCGTGGACGGCAAGGCTCAACTGGTGGCCGAGAAGTTCTGCGACGGCTTGGGCGCCTGTCTGGGCGAATGCCCCCAGGGCGCGCTGACCATAGAGGAGCGGGAGGCGGAGGAGTTCACCGGGCCGGCCCCGGGCTCGCCCGCAGCCCTGGAACATGGAACCCATGAGGCCCCTGAGGCCGCCGCGGCCGAGGAGCCGGTTTTCGTCTGCCCCGGCAGCCAGATGCGCCAGTTCGAGCGCGCCGGCACGCCGGAGGGCGGGCCGTCGGCCCTGACTCACTGGCCGGTGAAGCTCAGGCTGGTGGCCCCTAAAGCGCCCTTCCTCAAAGGGGCCGACCTGCTGGTGGCCGCGGATTGCGCCGCGTTCGCCGCCGGGGACTTCCATGCCAAATATCTGGCGGGCCGGGCCGTGGTTTGCGGCTGCCCCAAGTTCGAAGACCTGGAGGAAAGCACGACCAAGCTGACCGCCATCCTCAAGGAAAACGACATCCAAGGCATCACCATCGTCAACATGGAGGTGCCCTGCTGTCAGGGATTGGTGCAGGCGGTGCGCCAGGCCATGGTCGCCGCGGGGAAGGTCCTGCCGGTGAGCATTTGCACCCTGGGGGCCGCGGGTCAGGTGGTGCAGCAGCAGAAGATCAAAGGGAAATGAGGCGAGATTATGGAACAGATCAAGTGTCCCGGTCAGGATACCCGCCACTGGAAGCCGGGAGATATCTTTACGGCTGAATGCCCCAAGTGCGGGGCGGAGATCGAATTTTTCAAGGACGACACCCGGCGGCGCTGCGCCTGGTGCGGCCACCTTTTCTACAATCCCAAGATCGAGCTGGGCTGCGCCGAGTGGTGCCAGTACGCGGACAAGTGCGTCCCCGACCTGGTGAAGGAAAAGCAGGCCATGCAGTCCTTCAAGGAAATCCTGCTGACAAAGGTCAAGGATATCCTGGCGGGGGACGCGGCAGGCCGGGAGCGCCTGGACCAGGCGGTCAAATATGCCGCCGAACTGCTCAAGGCAGAGGGCGGCGACCCCAAGGTGGTGTTCGCCGCGGTGATCCTCAAGCCGGTGAGTTTGTCGCAAGCCAGGGAGCTCTTGGCGGAATTGGAGACCGAGCCGGAGATTGCAGCCGACGTCATCAGCATCCTGGACGGCTCGGCCCCGGAGAAAGATGCCAACGCCCGGCTGGTTCAGGATGTCCTTACCCTGGTGGCGGCCAAACCTGAGGAAGGCAGGCAATTTGCCACCCGCACGGCCCAGCGCCTGGCCGCGGCGGCGGTGTCTTAATCCAGGGCTCAACCGGCAGGCCGGCCCCATTTTACTCCTCCAAGGAGGCGCGGGCCGGTCTGCTTAAGCTTCTCTTGCACTCCCTCCGCTGGCCTCCTGCTTGAAAAAGTAGCATTCCCCGGCAAAAAATATTTATACTTTCAGGTCATGAAAGCCGCTCTGCCTCCTCCGGAAAAGATTGAGAAGTGCCTTATCTGGCATAACGGCGCACTGGGAGATTTATTGCTGGCGGGCCCGGCCCTCCAGGCTCTCAGGCGCGGCTACCGGAAAAGCCGCGTTATCGGGGTGGGACAGCCGGGACTCTGGAATCTTCTTAAGGAAACTTTAAGGGTGGAGACCGTCTGGGACGGCGGCGCGGGCCTGTGGGCGCCGCTTTTCTCCCCCTCCGGGCCGCTGCCGGAGGTTCTCGTTGAGCGACTTTCAGGGGTTTCCCTGGCCCTGGTGTTCAGCCCCAAACCTAACCAGGATTTTCTGAAGAGGCTCGGACAGGCGGGCGTCAGTGAAGCGTTCTGGGCGCCGTCTTTCCCCCAGAACGGCCAGGAGCCGGTGCGGCTGCTCCAGGCCGGGCATTTGCAAAGGCTCGGGTTTTGCTATGACCCGGAACCCTTCTACCTCACCCTGGATACCGCTCCGGATGAATTGTCGCCGGTTATTCCTGCGGACCAACCCCTGCTGACGGTCGCGCCGGGGAGCGGCAACCCCCGGAAAAACTGGCCCTTATCTCATTACTACGAGGTGACCCGGGCCCTGGCCTGGGAGTACGGCCTGCACGTGGTGTGGCTCGCCGGGCCGGCGGAAGCGGCGTGGCTGCCTTATCTGCAGGGGCTGGCCGAGTCGCAGGGGCACAGCCTGCTGGTGAATCGGCCCCTAACCGAAGCAGCCCGGCTTTTGGCCCGCACGCACCTCTATATCGGCGGCGACAGCGGCATCACCCACCTGGCCGCGGCGGCCAAAGCGCGCCGGGTGCTGACGCTCTTCGGCCCCACCAATCCTAAAATTTGGGCGCCGTTCGGCCACCAGGTCGAAGTATTGACGGAGCAGAGAGATCCCGCTCCGGGCATAGATGCGCGGATTTCTGGAGCGGCTTCCGGTTTGATAAATCTTTCGATTCAGGAAGTTATGAAAGCTGCGGCGCGGCTGCTTGAGGAAAGCGGCATATTAAAAAGAAATTAAATCTTGAAATCTGATCGAAAATTTTTGGGGTTTTTATTCATTCCGGTAGATATCAGTATAAATATTTTGACCGGGAGCGAAAGGGGTAAGATTTTTTTGCCTGCGCTTATTGCACCCAAACAAGGGGAATCGAAGTCTTATCAGGGAATACGGTATAATTTTTTGTACTTTTAGGAGGTCGTCCTTCAGTTGGGATGTTTGCTCTTCCCCGTGAAACCGCGCTCTTAGCCGGATTTCCCCCCCTTGGCACTATTTCTGCATATTAATTAAATCAAAAGGTTACCCCCGAAAATCCCATACCATTTTCTCCTTTCTCCAGATGGCCGGGCTTCCCCCTCCCGGCCATTATATTTTTGGCCTTTGGCACGCTCTAATTCAATCCTTCGTATTTTCAAGCGAGCCTGAAAAAATCTTTCACCTCCTGCCGGGATACTTGGGAAGGCTTGAGCCGCTCTCTTAATCGGCCAAGTCTCCGGGCGGCTTCCTCTCCCCTGTGCAACAGTTCCTCATCCGCGGCCAGGAGCTCCGCGGCTTTCCAGGCCGCGTCCACCTTCTGGCAGATTAACAGGAGGTCGGCCCCCGCGGCCAGGGCCTCCCGGGCTGCCTGGGGCACAGGGGAGCGGCCGGCGATGGCCCCCATTTCCAGATCATCGGTCATGACCACCCCGGCAAAGCCCAGGTTCTGCCGGAGCCAGGTCTGGATGGCCACGGGGGAGAGGGTGCCGGGACGCGTGTCCCACTCCGGGACCTGAAGGTGGGCCGTCATGATTGCCGGCACTCCCGCAACTATGGCCCGGCGGAAAGGGATAAGATCGATTTTTCGGGCCGGGTCCTTTCCCTGGGCCTCAGGAAGCTCCACATGGGAGTCCCGCAGGGTGTCCCCCAAACCCGGAAAGTGCTTGGCCACCGGCAAGACCCCTCCTGCGGCATAGCCCCTGATGGCGGCCTCGCCGTAAGCTGCCACCAATTCCGGAACAGAGCCGTAGGAGCGCTCATAGAGCGGACACTCCGGCCCCCGGGCCACGTCCAGGACCGGGGCCAGGTTCATGTTGATCCCCACCACCGCCAATTCCCGTGCAGTCTGCCGGGCCAGCCTCTCCACCTCTTGGGGTGTAGCCGTCAGACCCAATTCCCGGGCCTTGGGGATAATGGTGAAGGGCTCCCGCAAACGCTGGACTGGGCCCCCCTCCTGATCAACGGCGATAAGCAGCGGCTTGCCGGCGGCGGCCAGAGCTTCCTGCTGCAGGTTTTGCGTCAGCTCCCAAACCTGCTCGGGTCCTTCCAGATTGCGGGCGAACAGGATGATGCCGCCGACCCGGAGGTCCCGGACAAGCTCCCGGGCTACGGGGTCGAGCCGGGGGCCGGGCAGGCCCACCATGAGCAATTGCCCGAAAGCCGGGAGTCCGGGGGAGAATGCGGGCATGGGGGGCTCCTTTTCATCGTGAAGTCCTCCCTATTGTACCCCATCATGGAGTGAATAGTTCAAGGTTCGAGGTTCAAAGTTCAAGGTAAAAGAACAAGGCGGCTATCCCCGCCGTCAGGTTGGTCCTTATCAATCCCGAAGAAAACCAGAGCCCAGAATCTAAACCTCAAGTCCTTCTTAATTGACGAAATAAATCCGGCAGGCTCGGTCAAGATTTTCCTTGGTGAGGCTCGGGGGAAGTTGATGGAAATTGCAATAGTCCAGGATTTGCTCCAGCAGGTCCCGGGGATGGCAGGCATCCATGGAGCGCTCGCCGTTGTAATGCTTGTCCAGGAGATATTGCACGGTGTCGTGATCAAACTCCAGCTGGTAGTGATGGCACATAAGGCGGAAAATTTCGATGAACTGCTCCCGGCTGACGTGGCCGATCTTGACCTTGGAGCGGATGCGGCGCAAAAAGGCGTCGTCCACCAGGGTGCGGGGTTCCAGGTTGGTGGCGAAAACCAGAAACTGGTCAAAGGGGATGGCGAATTTCTGGCCGGTGTGGAGGCAGAGGAAATCCTGACGGTTCTCCAGGGGGATGATCCAGCGGTTCAGGAGTTCCTGGGGGGAAATCTGCTGGCGGCCGAAGTCGTCCACAATGAAAAGACCGTTGTTGGCCTTGAGCTGCAACGGGGCTTCGTAATATTTCAAGGAAGGGTTGTAAGACAAGTCCAGCATGCCCAGAGTCAATTCCCCGCCGACGATGACCGTGGGGCGGCGGCAGCGCACCCAGCGGCGGTCGCCGGCCTCGGTTATGCCTTCGCCGCCGTGGGGCTGGTGGCTGATTTCATCAAACACCCTAAGGACATTGCCTTCCACATACAGGGCATAAGGCACCAGAATGGCGTCGTCCCAGATCTCGCCCAGCCGCAAAGCGATGGTGGTTTTGCCGTTGCCGGGGGGGCCGTAGAGGAAGAGGGGTTTGCCGCTTACCGCGGCCGGGCCGAGCTGCTCCACCAAATCCGGGCCCAGCACCAGACCATGAAAGGCCTGCCGCAGGCGAGTCGGCGTCACCCGGGTCAGACGGATGCTCTGCCGGCTGACCTGCTCCCAGTAATCATCCAAACTCACCGGCGCCGGACCAACGTACGCGTCATATTCCAGGAGATTGGCGGCCCGGCGTTTGCCGCTTTCGGTGAGCGCGAAGCGGTTGGTGAGACTTAAAGGGTTGGCCGCAGGCTTCAGGGCATCAGGCCCCCGGACCTCGACGTAGCGCTCTTTTCTTAAATAATCCAATAGCTGATTGAGGATGGTGGTGGAGAGCTTGATGCGTTCGCCCAGCTCCGACAAATAGAAGACATCCAAGTAGAAGCAATGCTTGAGGGTCAGGTTGGCCAGAAAGATTTCCGGCAACCCCAATTCCTGAAGCGACTGGGGCAAGGCGCGTTCGGGACCCGCGGCCGCTGATTTTTCCCCAGCTTTGGATGCGTATTCCAGCATGGCGGCAAATCTCCGTACTTGGTCTTCTTCCGGGGGACTAAACACGGATCGGGTGATGCGGCTTAAAACTTTAAGGTGATTTTGGCTGTCGCCATCAGCAGCGGGGCAAATTTAAAGTCGCCTGCACAAGTGCCGATAAAGGGAGTGTAAGGAAATTTGTCCACCGAGAACGGCGAACTAATCCGAAAGGGTAGGGCGCAAAATCACCGGCCTAAGGCCTGCCCGGCTACGGCGGCGGGATTGCCGAAGTGGACGCCAAGAAAAGACAACCCAGACCGCGATTAAGGGGAAGCCTTTGGTGAACTCGGTGGACCGTCGGGGAAGCCCCGGAACGGCTAAGCTGGCGCGAAGGAGGTGAAAAGGCGAGAGCTGGACCCGTTCGGGAATTAGGCAGCTTCCTGCCGCAACATCAACCAACCCAAGAGGAGTGGAGACATGAAAGATCTGTTCACCAAGGCAAAAATGTTTTTCCGGGAAGAAGAGGGCGCCAGCGCCGTGGAATACGGCCTGCTGGTGGCGGGCATCGCGGTGGTGGTCATGGCGTCCATCTATCTCATCGGCACCAACCTGAACACCAAGTTTAGCGATGTCGCCAGCCAACTGAGCAGCGGAGGCGGCGGAGGCGGCGGCGAAGGCGGCTAATAAGCCGCAACAATTTGGCTGAAGACCCGGATCCGGCCCATGGGCGGGGTCCGGGATCGGGGGAGCAGGCCCCGGCGGCGCTTCAATGCCTGGGCCTGCCTTCCGTCAGAATTTAAAACCCTCAGAAAAGGCGAACACTGGTGGCGGGGCTGAAGGTTTTAGGAAATCAAAAAGGCGTGGCGCTGGTGGAGATGGCCTTGGTGGCGCCCATTTTTGTGGTCGTGCTGTTCGGCCTCCTGGAGTTCGGCTACATCATCTACTCCAAGCAGGTGCTGGCCAACGCCAGCCGGGAGGGGGCAAGGCTCGGGGTGGTGCTGAGCAATCCGCGCAAAACCCAGGCCGAAATCGAGGAGCAGGTGCAGAAGTATTTGGAAAAATCCGGGTTCGACCCGACGGAAGTGACGGTGACTTATCCCAGCGGCCTCCCGGGAGCCAGCGGCGACCCTTTTGCGGTGCGATTGGACTACGCGTACAACTTCAAGGTCTTGCCCAAATTTATTCAAAGCCTGACCGGTTCCCTGGGGTTGACGGCGGAAGCGGTAATGCTCATGGAGTGAGGAAACTATGCGGAGATTGCCCCCCTGGTTCTGGTTGGTACTGGCTCTGGTGTTCGGCACCACGGCCACTTTTATGGCGTTGGGCTGGCTTCGGGGCCAGTCTCAAAAACGGACGCAGGTGACCATTCCGACGAGCCCGATAGTGGTGGCGGCCAAAGACATTGATCCAGCCATGGCCCTGGACCAGGACCAGGTGGTGGTGCGCCATTGGCCTCGGGAGAACTGCCCGAAAGGGAGCTTTTCCCGGGTGGAGGACGTGGTGGGGCGGGTGACCGCCTACTCCTTCGGGGCCGGCGAACCGGTTTTGGAGACCAAATTGGCTCCCAAGGGAGTATCCCCGGGGCTTACCGCGCTGCTCACCCCGGAGAAGCGGGCCATGACGGTGAAGGTTGACGAAGCCTCCGGGGTGGCCGGATTCCTGAGCCCCGAGAACCGGGTGGACGTGGTGGTGACCATCGACAAGGGAGAATTCAACAAAGACCCGGTTTCCAAGGTGGTCCTCCAGAATTTGCGGGTTCTGGGCACCGGCCAGCGCATCGAGAAGCGGCCGGGGGATAAACCGCAGGTGGTGCCCACGGTGACCCTGGAGGTGTCGCCGGAGGAAGGCGAACGTCTGGCCCTGGCGGGTCGGGAAGGGCATATTTCCCTGGCGCTCAGAAACTCCAACAACCAGGACGTTATCCAGACAAGCGGGGTGAAGACCGCCACCCTCATCGAAGGACTGCCTATGGCCCGGAACTTTAACGGCAACGGCAATCTTCGCACCATTGTAGAAGTAATACGGGGACCATACATCAAAGACCCGAAAAAAAACAAGGTGGAACCCGATAAAAAGTCCCAGGAGTTTGAGTCCTGCCGCTAGAGCGGCGGTGATTCTGATGCGCAGCATCTGCGGCCGATCCAACCCCAGGATGGAACAAGGAGATGGCCATCAATTTTTCCCTCTATTACCGCACCCCGGAAAACTGCGATTATCTCAAGAAGGTTATCACCTCGTCCCGTCAGGGGAAACTGGTGGAAGCCAAGCCGTTGGCGGAGCTTCCCGAAATGGTCAACTCCGGGGCCAATGCCGTCTTCCTGGAATACGAAAACGATGATCCGGATTTGGACCAGTGGATCAAGAAAACCGCGGCTGACCACCGCAATCCCCCAATCTTTCTCTACCTTCAGGAAATAACCACCGAGCAGCTCTGGAAGGCTTTGCGCCTGGGAGTCAAGGAGTGCTTTGTTTTTCCCATCCGGCCTGAGGAATTCCAGGAAGCGCTGGACCGGCTGCCGGTTTTTCCCATCGAGCCCGGCGCCGGCGACCCCACCCGGGTGGTGGCGCTGCTGGGCTGCAAAGGCGGCGTGGGCACTACTTTCATGGCCGTCAACGCCGCGTATCTGCTGGCCCAGGAAGACAAAGGCCAGGTGCTGGCCGCGGATTTGGATTTGCGCTACGGCCAGATGGTTTATTTCTTCGACGCCAAGCCGCAATACACCATTGTGGAAGTTATTGAAAACGCAGACCATTTGGACCATTCCTATTTGCAGAGCCTGTTTTACCAGTATGACAAAAACCTGCAGCTGATGCCTGCGCCTTTGCGTTTGGAAGATGCCGAGATAGTGACGCCGGAGCAGTTGGAAAAAGTCATAAGCTATTTGAAAAAATTGCGGGCTTTCCGAACTATTGTGATGGACGTCGGGCATCAGGTTGATGAAGTTGCCCTCAAATCCCTGGAATTGGCTGACGACGTCGTTTTGGTGACGAACCAAATGATCCCGGCCTTGTCCAATGCCAAAAAATTACTGGAGGTCTTGCAGTTGGTGGGTCTGGAGAATTTAAACCTGCAAATCTGGCTGAATGCCTGGCAAAAGCACGGCGATCTGTCGCTTAATGACGTTGCCGGCTTTTTGGGGCGAGAAGTCGCCGGCGCGGTGCAGTTTGACCTCAAGGAATCGACCCGCAGCATCAACGAGGGGGTGCCCCTCGCCAAACTGGCTCCCAACCTGGGGGTCTGCCGGGATTTGCAGATTTTTGCCGCCAGATTGGGGGGAAAAAACGGTCAGGACAAAAAAGCCTCGCGCTGGGGATTGCTAAATCTCTTCAGGAGGTAGGGCATAAATGAGCATAATGGCTCGCATCCGGGAACGCACGGCCGCGGAGCGCAGCGCGCCGGCACCCTCCCGCGCCGCGGATCACAAGAAAGAAAACTCGTTTCATGAATTAAAGGTCAAAATTCACTTCCGTCTTCTCAACCTGCTGGATCTCACCCGGCTGGCCGAAGCCGAGGAGAGCGTCCTCCAGGAAGACCTGCGTCGGGGCATCGAGATCATCCTGGCGGAGGAGAATTTGGCCCTGACCTTGCCGGAGCGGGAGCGGCTGTGCAAGGAGATCCGCGATGAAATCCTGGGGTACGGTCCGCTGGAGCCTTTGCTTCATGACCACGACATCGGCGACATCCTGGTCAACTGCTTTGACCAGGTTTACGTGGAGCGCCGGGGCAAGCTGGAGCGGAGTCCCATAAGATTCACGGACAACTCCCATCTGCTGAAAATCATAGAAAAAATCGCCACCGGGGTGGGCCGCCGGGTGGATGAGTCCTGTCCCATGGTGGACGCCCGGCTGCCTGACGGCTCCCGGGTCAACGCCATTATTCCACCCCTGGCCCTGGACGGGCCCAGCCTGTCCATCCGCAAATTCGCCAAGGACCCCATCAGGGTAAACCATCTGGTGGAATTCGGCTCCATCACCCCGGAAATCGCCCAGGTCATGGAAGCCATAGTCCAGGCCCGCCTCAACATCCTCATCTCCGGCGGCACGGGCACCGGCAAGACCACCTTTTTAAATGTTTTGTCCAGCTTCATCCCTAACGATGAGCGCATCATCACCATCGAGGATTCGGCGGAATTGCAGTTGCAGCAGGAGCACATCGTGCGTCTGGAGACCCGGCCCCCCAACCTGGAGGGCATGGGGGAGATCACCCAGCGGGACCTGGTGCGCAACGCCCTGCGCATGCGGCCGGACCGCGTCATCCTGGGGGAAGTGCGGCAGGGCGAGGCTCTGGACATGCTCCAGGCCATGAACACCGGGCATGACGGGTCGCTTGCCACCATTCACGCCAACTCCCCCAGGGACGCCTTGACCCGCCTGGAAACCATGGTCTCCATGGCCGGCCTGAACATCCCGGACAAGGCCATCCGCCACCAAATCGCTTCGGCCATTGATGTGGTCATTCAGCTGGCCCGCTTGAGCGACGGCAGCCGCAAGTGCATGGGAATCCATGAAATTGTGGGCATGGAAGGCGACATGATCACCATGCAGGAGATCTTCGCCTACAAGATGATGGGGCTGACGGACGACCGCAAGGTCAGGGGCAAGTTCATCACCACCGGCATCCGGCCCAAGTTCATGGCCCGCCTGGAAGCCATGGGCATCAACCTGCCGGCCAACGTGTTTAGGGAAAGTCTTTAAAAGCTATGGATAGGCTGCTGGCTTTAACCCAGGGAATTCCCAATCTGCTGATCATCTTTACTTTTCTTTTCTTTCTGTGCCTGGTGGAAGGGATCTTCCTGGTGTTCTGCAATGCCGACCGGCAGCATAAGAAAAGATTGCAAAAACGCCTTAAGTATTTGGAAGGACTGGAGAAACGGCTTACGCAGGAGTCCCTTCTCAAGGCCGAAGTTTTCGGCAGCCAGCCCTGGCTGCGCCAGGCCTTGAAAAAAATTCGCCGCCTGGAGCAGATTCAGACCTTGCTCTTGCAAGCGGACGTGAACCTGCCCCTGGGGATGATGCTCCTCTTGTGGCTCCTGTCCGGCGCCGTGGGATTGAGTCTGGGTTTCTTTCGCTTCGGCCCTCCCGGCGGATTGCTGGGTTTCCTCCTGGGAATGTTTTTGCCTTATAAAATTCTGAAAATGAAAAAGAAGCATCGCAACAAGAAATTTGAGAAGCAATTGCCCGAGGCCCTGGATCTGTTGGCCCGGGGTCTGAAAGCGGGTCATGCTTTTGCCGCGGGCTTGCAGATGGTGGGTGAGGAGATGCCCAACCCCATAGGCCTGGAGTTTTTCAAGACCTTCAAGGAATACAACCACGGCATGGATATGAGCACCGCGCTCCTGAATCTCTGCCACCGCATGGACCTGAAAGAACTCAGATTCTTTACCACTGCGGTGCTGATACAAAGGGAAACCGGCGGCAACCTCACGGAAATTCTGGAGAAGATCGCCGGTCTTATCCGGGAGCGCTTTAAGCTGCGCAATCAGATCAAAGCCCTTACCGCAGAAGGGCGGCTGTCAGGCTGGATCCTCATCCTGATGCCGCCCGCCCTGTTCCTGGTGATGCTGAGACTCAACCCCGAATATACGCTGATGCTGGTGAACCACAAAACCGGGCGCATGATGGCCATGACCGCCATGTTCTTCCAGATGCTGGGCATGCTCACCATCCGCAAGATCGTCAATATCAAGGTCTAAGGATCAGCCATGGTTTTTTATGCCCTGCTTTTCGGTCTGTCGGCCACCAGCGTTATAATTTTCCTGGGCCTGCTCTATCAGAAATACAGTTCCCGGGCGCGGCGGCGCCTCAAGACCGAAAGCAAGCCGGAAATCGTTTTGACCCAGAAAGAAAAGCCCAAGGAATACCTGCCTTCTGCGCTGGTGGAGAAGTGCGAGGAAAAGCTGGGCATCCACAGAAGCGGCACCAAGGTCAAGGAACTGAAAAAGACGCTGGTTCAGGCCGGCATCTACAGCGACCGGGCGGTGTCCATGTTTTTCGGGGCCAAGCTGGGCTTGGCCCTGGGGCTGCCCATCCTGTCCATGCCGCTGATACTCGGCAAAGTTCTGCCGGGCGCCCTGAAGGCCCCGGTTATTATGGGGCTCCTGGCGGTGGGATATTTTTTCCCCACCTTCATCCTGAATCGCCTGGTTGAGGCGCGCCAAAAGAAAATTACCGAGGGGCTGCCGGACGCCCTGGACCTTCTGGTGGTCTGTGTCGAAGCCGGCCAGGGACTCAACGCCGCGTTGAAAAGGGTGGCGGAGGACCTGAAACTGTCCAACCCGGCCCTGTCCAAAGAGCTGGGCCTGGTTAACCTGGAGATCAACGCCGGCCTGGAGCGGGAGACCGCCCTGCGCAATCTGGCGGAGCGGACCGGGGTTGAAGATGTCTCTTCTCTGTGCTCCATGCTGATCCAAAGCGACCGTTTCGGCACCAGCATGGCCCAAGCTTTGAAGGTTCAATCCGAAATGCTGCGCACCACCCGGCGGCAGCGGCTGGAAGAACTGGCCGCCAAAACCCCCGTGAAGCTGGTCTTCCCCTTGCTCCTGTTCATTTTCCCGGCACTGATGGTGGTCATCATCGGCCCCGCGGCCATCCGCATTATGGAAAACCTGAAATAAATAAAGGGGGGTTCCCAAGCAGGAGCTTGGGAACCAGGTTTCCCCCTCACCCCGACCCTCTCACCGATGGGGAGAGGGCAAAAAAAGCCTGTTCAATAAGAAAAATACATTGTTGCAG